>CAVVUJ010000001.1:0-106221 GCA_963751405.1 uncultured beta proteobacterium
CTTGCATTGCGGTTTCGAGGTCCGCGTGCGATGCTACCTTGCCATTCGCGGGTGCGCCATCGTCCACTGCCTGGCGCAGGTTCGAACGGGCGGCCATGCATGCGGACACTCGATGCCCATTGAACTGCACGCCTTCGACACGCCGAACGGCCGCAAGATCAGCGTCGCCCTGGAGGAGATGGCGCTCCCGTACACCGTCAAGATCGTCGATATCCGCAACGGCGAGCAGCACGCTCCCGGATTTCCTGGAAATCAGTCCGAACGGCAAGATCCCGGCGATCGTCGACCCGGACGGACCCGGCGGCAAGCCCGTCAGCGTGTTCGAGTCAGGCGCGATCCTCATCTACCTCGGCGAAAAGACGGGCAAGTTCTGGCCGCGGGATCTGGCGGCACGCATTCCGGTCCTGGAGTGGCTGATGTTCCAGCAGGGCGGCTTCGGGCCGATCCCCGGGCAGGTCCACCATTTCCTGACGGTCGACAGCGAAGCGGACCGTCGCTATGCACTCGAGCGCTTCTCGAAGGAAACCCGGCGACTGTACGGCGTGATGGACCGCCGGCTGGCCGCGCGCGAGTTCTTCGCGGACGAGCCGTCGATTGCCGACTTCGCCATCCTGGGGTGGGCCTGGCGCCACCCCCGGCACAAGGTCGATCTCGCCGAGTATCCGCACGTCCGGCGGTGGTACGAAGCGATGATGGCTCGCCCCGGCGTCCGGCGCGGCTTCGCGGTGAAACTGAGTTGATGCGCGTCAGCGCTGCCGCACGCAATCCATGTAGTAGCGAACCTTGCCGCTCGCATCCGGCTCCTCGACCAGGCCGTGGATGTCGGTGTCGAAGCCGGGGAACTGTGCGTTGAAGCTGCGGGCGAACTTGAGGTACTCGACGATCGTCCGGTTGAACCGCTCGCCGGGGATCAGCAGCGGAATGCCCGGCGGATAGGGGGTCAGCAGCACGCTGGTCACCCGGCCTTCGAGCTCGTCGATCTCGACGCGGTCGATCTCGCGGTGCGCCATGCACGCGAACGCGTCGGACGGCTTCATCGCCGGCTCCATGTCCGAGAGATACATCTCCGTCGTCACCCGCGCCACGTCGTTCGCCTTGTACATGTCGTGGATCTGCTGGCAAAGGTCGCGCAGGCCCACGCGCTCGTACTGCGGATGCTTGGCGACGAACTCCGGCAGGATCCGCCACAGCGGCTGGTTCTTGTCGTAATCGTCCTTGAACTGCTGCAGCGCGGTCACCAGCGTGTTCCAGCGGCCCTTGGTGATGCCGATCGTGAACATGATGAAGAACGAGTAGAGGCCGGTCTTCTCTACGATCACGCCGTGCTCGGCGAGGAACCGGGTGACGATCGACGCCGGGATCCCCGTCTTCGCGAACTTGCCCGACACGTCGAGCCCCGGGTTGATGATCGTCGCCTTGATCGGGTCGAGGATGTTGAAGCCCGCGGCGAGGTTGCCGAAGCCGTGCCACTTCTCGTTCGCGCGGAGCAACCAGTCGTCGCGCTTGCCCATGCCCTCCGGCGCCAGCCGCTCGGGGCCCCAGACCTTGAACCACCAGTCCTTGCCCCACTCGTCGTCGACCTTGCGCATCGCGCGCCGGAAATCGAGCGCCTCGATGATCGACTCCTCGACCAGCGCCGTGCCGCCCGGCGGCTCCATCATCGCCGCCGAGACGTCGCAGGACGCGATGATCGCGTACTGCGGCGAGGTCGACGTGTGCATCAGGTACGCCTCGTTGAAGATGTGTCGGTCGAGCTTGCGCGTCTCTGACTCCTGCACGATGATCTGCGACGCCTGCGAGATGCCCGCCAGCAGCTTGTGCGTGGAGTGGGTCGCGAAGATCAGGGCGTCCTTGCTGCGCGGCCGGTCCTTGCCGATCGCGTGCATGTCCTTGTAGAACTCGTGGAACGTCGCGTGCGGCAGCCAGGCTTCGTCGAAGTGCAGCGTGTCGATGCTGCCGTTCAGCGTCTGCTTCAGCATCTCGACGTTGTAGGCGACGCCGTCGTAGGTGCTCTGCGTCAGCGTCAGGATCCGCGGCTTCTTGTTCTTCGCCGCGCGCGCGAACGGGTTGGCCTCGATCTTCTTCTGGATGTTCTCGGGAGCGAACTCCTCCAGCGGAATCGGGCCGATGATGCCGAGGTGATTGCGCGTCGGCGTCAGGAACACCGGGATCGCCCCGGTCATCGTGATCGCGTGCAGCACCGACACGTGGCAATTGCGGTCGACGACGACGATGTCGTCGGGCGCGACGTTCGCGTGCCAGACCATCTTGTTCGAGGTGGACGTGCCGTTGGTGACGAAGAAGCAGTGGTCGGCGTTGAAGATCCGCGCCGCGTTGCGCTCGGCCGCAGCGACCGGGCCTGTGTGGTCGAGCAGCTGGCCCAGCTCGTCGACGGAGTTGCAGACGTCGGCGCGCAGCATGTTCTCCCCGAAGAACTGGTGGAACATCTGGCCGACCGGGCTCTTCAGGAACGCGACGCCGCCCGAATGCCCCGGGCAGTGCCACGAGTACGAGCCGTCCTGCGCGTACTCGACCAGCGCGCGGAAGAACGGCGGCGCCAGCGAATCCATGTACGCCTTCGTCTCGCGGATGATGTGGCGCGCGACGAACTCCGGCGTGTCCTCGAACATGTGGATGAAGCCGTGCAGCTCGCGCAGCACGTCGTTCGGAATGTGCCGGGACGTGCGCGTCTCGCCGTAGAGGTAGATCGGGATCTCCGCGTTCTTGAACCGGATTTCCTCGATGAACTTGCGCAGGTTGAGCACCGCCGGGTCGACCTCCGGTCCCGGCGTGAACTCCTCGTCGTCGATCGACAGGATGAAGGCCGAGGCGCGGCTCTGCTGCTGGGCGAATTGCGAGAGGTCGCCGTAGCTCGTGACGCCCAGCACCTCCATGCCTTCCTTCTCGATCGCGTCGGCGAGCGCGCGTATGCCGAGCCCCGACGTGTTCTCGGAGCGGAAGTCTTCGTCGATGATGACGATCGGAAAGCGGAATTTCATGGGGCCGGGTCCCTGTCCAGTCTTGCCTCAAGTGTGCGCACGCGGGTCCGCACGGGGGCCGGAACAGCGCTTCCGGGTGCAAGCGCGGCCGCCGGGATGGAAAGGCGCGAATTATGGGACGATTCGCCCCCGCTGGCTACGAAAAGTGCATGCGCCGGGCAGCGGGCGTTGCGCCGCCGCGACAGCCGGCGTCAGATCTTGGGCAGGGTGACCCCCTGCTGCCCCTGGTACTTGCCGCCGCGGTCCTTGTAGGACGTCTCGCAGACCTCGTCGGCCTCGAAGAAGATCACCTGGGCGACGCCCTCGTTGGCGTAGATCTTGGCCGGCAGCGGCGTCGTGTTGGAGAACTCCAGCGTCACGTAGCCTTCCCACTCGGGCTCGAACGGGGTCACGTTGACGATGATGCCGCAACGGGCGTACGTGGACTTGCCGAGGCAGATGGTGAGGCAGTTGCGCGGAATCCGGAAATACTCGACCGTGCGCGCCAGCGCGAACGAATTGGGCGGGATGATGCAGACGTCGCCCGTGAAGTCGACGAACGACCCGGCGTCGAACGCCTTGGGGTCGACGATCGTCGAGTTGATGTTGGTGAAGATCTTGAATTCGCGCGAGCAGCGGATGTCGTAGCCGTAGCTCGACGTGCCGTAGGACACGATCTTGCGGCCGTCGACCTCGCGCACCTGCCCGGGCTCGAAGGGCTCGATCATCCGCGTTGCCGCCGCCATCCGGCGGATCCATTTGTCCGACTTGATCAATTCAGTTCGGGGGCAGACCGCGTTGTCCGACCGGCCGGAAACGTGGTCTGTCCCCGCCTCGCTCAGGTGTTCTGGATGACGATGCTGGGGAACTTGGCCGAGAAGTCCTCGGCCTTCTGCGCGACGAACACTGCGGTCTTGCGCGCGATCTCGCGATAGGCATGCGCGACCGGGCCGTCGGGGTCGGCGATCACCGTCGGCCGGCCGGCGTCGGTCTGCTCGCGAATCTTGATGTCGAGCGGCAGGCCGCCCAGGAACGGCACCTTGTAGTCGGCGCACATCTTCATCGCCCCGCCCTCGCCGAAGATCGCCTCGGCGTGCCCGCATTTCGAGCAGATGTGCGTGCTCATGTTCTCGACGATGCCGACGATCGGCACGCCGACCTTCTCGAACATCTTGAGCCCCTTGCGCGCGTCGATCAGCGCGATGTCCTGCGGCGTCGTGACGATGACGGCGCCCGTGACCGGGACCTTCTGGGCGAGCGTCAGCTGGATGTCGCCGGTGCCGGGCGGCATGTCGACGATCATGTAGTCGAGGTCGCGCCAGTTCGTGTCCTTGAGCAGCTGCTCGAGCGCCTGCGTGACCATCGGCCCGCGCCACACCATCGGGGTGTCGGCGTCGATCAGGAAGCCGATCGACATCGCCTGCAGCCCGTAGGCCTCGAGGGGCTCGAGCGTCTTGCCGTCCTTGGATTCCGGCCGGCCGGCGAGCCCCAGCATCATCGGCTGCGACGGGCCGTAGATGTCGGCATCGAGCACGCCGACGTTGGCGCCCTCCGCGGCGAGCGCCAGCGCGAGGTTGACGGCCGTGGTCGACTTGCCGACGCCGCCCTTGCCCGACGCGACGGCGATGATGTTCTTCACGCCCGGGATCAGCTTCACGCCGCGCTGGACGGAGTGCGACGTGATCTTCTGCGTCATGTTGACGGTGACGCGCGGGGCGCCGGGCAGTTTGGCGATGTCCTCCGCGATCAGCTTCTTCAGGATCCCGTGCTGGGTCTTCGCGGGATAGGCGAGCTGGATGTCGACGACGATGTCGCCGGCGCCGATCTGGATCTTCTTGACCGCCTTGCCGGTGACGAAATCCTTCCCGGTGTTGGGATCGATCAACGCGCGGAGGCGGGTCTGGACGTCGGCCTCGGTGATGGCCATCGGGTGCTCCGTTGGAAAATGGATGAGAAACGGTGAAAAGTATCCGATATTAGCGAAAAACGGCCGCTTTCGATATTCGTGGCGGGGGTCCTTTGCTAGAATCTTCGTTTCCCCTGCCAAGCGCAAGGTTTTCCCCGATGTCCGCGATCCCCGCCGCCTCGTCCGGCCGCCGCCGGCTCTTCGTCACGACGGCGCTGCCCTACACGAACGCGCCGTTCCACATCGGCCACATCATGGAGTACATCCAGGCCGACATCTGGGTGCGGTTCCAGCGGATGCGCGGGCACGAGGTGCACTTCGTCTGCGCCGACGACTCGCACGGCGCGGCGATCATGCTCAAAGCCGACGCCGAGGGGATCACGCCGCAGGCGCTGGTCGCGAAGGTCGCCGCGACGCGTCCGAAGCATCTGGACGGCTTCCACATCAGCTTCGACCACTGGCATTCGACCGACTCGCCGGAGAACGTCGAGCTGTCGCAGGACATCTACCGCCGGCTGCGCGACCGGGCGCCGTCGCTGATCTCGACCAGGCCGGTCGAGCAATTCTACGACCCGGTGAAGGCGATCTTCCTGCCGGACCGCTACATCAAGGGCGAATGCCCGAAATGCGGCGGCGAAGGACCAGTACGGCGACGCCTGCGAATCCTGCGGCGCCTTCAACTCGCCGATGGACCTCAAGAATCCGTACTCGACGGTTTCCGGCGCGACGCCCGTGCGCAAGACGTCGGATCATTTCTTCTTCCGGCTGTCCGACCCCGCGTGCGTCGCGTTCCTGAAGGAGTGGACCCAGCAGCCGGGGCGCCTGCAGCCCGAAGTGGCGAACAAGGCGCTCGAATGGCTGGGCGACGGTGCCGCCGAGGGCGGCAAGGGGCTGGCCGACTGGGACATCTCGCGCGATGCGCCGTACTTCGGCATCCCGATTCCGGACGCGCCGGGCAAGTATTTCTACGTCTGGCTCGACGCCCCCATCGGCTATCTCGCGAGCCTCAAGGCGCATCTGGCGAAGCGCGGCATCGACTTCGCGGCGTTCCTGCAGAGCCCCGACGTCGACCAGTACCACTTCATCGGCAAGGACATCGTCTACTTCCACACGCTGTTCTGGCCCGCGATGCTGAAGTTCGCCGGCGCCCCGTACAAGGTGCCGGACAACGTGTTCGTCCACGGCTTCCTGACGGCGTCCGGCGAGAAGATGTCGAAATCGCGCGGCACCGGGGTCAGCCCCGACGTCTACCTGGATCTCGGCCTCAATCCCGAGTGGCTGCGCTATTACATCGCCGCCAAGCTCAACGCCAAGGTCGAGGACATCGACTTCAATCCGGATGACTTCATCGCGCGGGTCAACAGCGACCTCATCGGCAAGTACGTCAACATCGCGAGCCGCGCGGCGCCGTTCCTGACCAGGCACTTCGGCGGCCGGATCCTCCCGCCCGCCGCCGCGAGCCACGAGACGGGCATGGCAACGCTCGCCGCCGACCGGATCGCCGACGACGTCGCCGAAGCCTACGAGAAGCGCGAGTTCGGGCGCGCGTTGCGGCTCGTGATGGGCCTTGCCGACAAGGTCAACGAGCACTTCGACGCGCGCAAGCCGTGGGAGCTCGCCCGGGACTCGTCCCGGCACGCCGAGCTGCATCGCGTCTGCAGCGATTGCATCACCGCGTTCTTCCGCATGACGATCCTGCTGAAGCCGGTCCTGCCGAGCCTCGCGCTGGCCGTCGAGAAGTGGGTCGGCACGCCGGATCTCGTCTGGGCCGATCTGGCGGCGACGCCCGAACGGGCCGGGCGGCAGCCGGAGAAGCTCGCCCCGTATTCGCATCTGATGAGCCGCGTCGAGGCGAAGCAGATCGACGCGCTGATCGAAGGCCCGGCCAGTGTCCCGGTCGGCGCGGCACCGTCCGCCGCGAGCCGGGCGCAGGCCGCGCCCGCCCCGCGAAACGCGACCCAGCCCGCAACGGCCGCCGGCAGCGCCGCCACGCCCGCCGACGGCACGATTGCCGTCGACGATTTCGCGAAGATCGACCTGCGCATCGCGAAGATCGTTCATGCCGAGCACGTCGAGGGCGCCGACAAGCTGCTGAAGCTGACCCTTGACGTCGGCGAAGGCCGCCACCGCACGGTATTCGCGGGCATCAAGTCCGCCTACCGACCCGAAGATCTGATCGGGCGGCTGACGCCCATGGTCGCGAACCTCGCGCCGCGCAAGATGAAATTCGGCGTCTCCGAGGGCATGGTGCTCGCGGCGTCCGGCGATGGTCCCGGTGTCTTCCTGCTCTCACCCGATGCCGGCGCGCAGCCCGGAATGCGGGTCAAGTGACCGCGCACGCAAGGCCCTCCGCCCGCCGCGCGGACGCTGACGCGCGCGCGCCCCGATGAGCGCAACGCCGCTGTCCCTGGTCATCGCCGCGATCGTGGCGTGGCTTGCCATCGGCGCACTTGGACTCGTGCGCCCAAGAGATCTTCGCTTCATCAGCCGCGCGCTCTTTCCGGTCGGCGCCGCCGTGGCGCTGGCGTTGGCCATCGTGGCCGGATACGCCATCGACGCGCCGCCGGCGGCGATGGTGTTGCCGCTCGGCCTGCCGGATCTGCCGTTCCACGTGCGCCTCGACGCGCTGTCCGCGGTCTTTCTGTTGCTGCTGGGCGGCGCTTCCGTGGCCATCTCCCTGTTCTCCGCCGGTTATTTCCGCACGAGCGAGGGCACCGCGCCCGGCGTCATCTGCTTCCAGTACCACGCGTTCCTCGCGGCGATGGCGCTGGTCCTGGTCGCCGACGACGCGTACGTGTTCATGGTGGCGTGGGAAACGATGGCGCTCGCATCGTTCTTCCTCGTCACCACCGAGCACCGCATACCGGAGATTCGCCGCGCCGGTTTCCTGTACCTGCTGATCGCGCACGTCGGTGCGATCGCCATTCTCCTGTGCTTCGGCGTGCTGCAGGGCGGCAGCGGCGACTACACCTTTGGCTCGATGCGCTCCCTCACGCCGGGCGGAGCATGGCCCACCGCTGCCTTCTTTCTGGCGCTCGCGGGCTTCGGCGCCAAGGCGGGGCTGCTGCCGCTGCACATCTGGCTGCCGGAGGCGCACCCGGCGGCCCCGTCGCCGGTCTCGGCGCTGATGAGCGGCGTGATGCTGAAGACGGCGATCTACGGCTTGCTGCGCGTGACGTTCGATCTCCTCCATGCCCAGCTGTGGTGGTGGGGCGTGGTCGCGCTGGCGTTGGGACTCGCGACCGCGCTGTTCGGCGTCGTCTTCGCCGCGGTGCAATCGGACATGAAGCGGCTGCTCGCGTATTCATCGATCGAGAACATCGGCATCATCGTCGCGGGCATTGGCCTCGCGATCCTGTTCAAGGCGTACGGCAAGACCCTGCTCGCCGCGGTCACGATGACGGCGGTGCTCTACCACTGCCTCAATCACGCGTTCTTCAAGAGCCTGCTGTTTCTCGCCACCGGCTCGGTGCTGCACGCGACGAAGGAGCGGAGCCTCGGCAAGCTCGGCGGCCTCATCCACCGGATGCCGTGGGTGGCGTGGCTCGCGCTCGTCGGCGTGCTGGCTGCCGCGGGCATACCTCCACTCAACGGTTTCGTCTCGGAATGGCTGCTGCTTGCAGGCCTTCCTGTTCACGCCGAGCCTGCCGCAGTCGTTCGTCAACATGCTGGTGCCGCTGGCCGCGGCGGCGCTCGTGCTGTCCGCCGCGCTGGCGGCCTACGTGATGGTCAAGTTCTTCGGCATCATCTTCCTCGGCCGGCCGCGCGAAGCGAACCTCGCCTACGCGAAGGACGCGGGCCCGTTCGAGCGCGCGGCGCTCGTCTGGCTCGCGGCAGGCGTGCGTCCTGCTCGGGGTCCTTCCGGTCAACGTGATCGCGCTCATCGACCCCGTCAACGTCCTGCTGATCGGCTCGAAGGCGACGCACCAGATCGCCGACCACTGGCTGCTGCTCGCCCCGATCAATGCCGACCGGTCGAGCTACAGCCCGCTCATCGTTCTGGCGGTGATCGTCGGCGCGGTGCTGCTGACGGTGCAGATCGTGCACCGGCTCTACCACGGACGCGTGCGCCGCGCGCCGCCGTGGGACTGCGGCTTTGCGCTGCAGACGCCGCGGATGCAGGACACCGCGGAGGGCTTCGGCCAGCCCATACGCCAGATCTTCGAGCCGTTCTTCCGGATGGAGCGCCATCTGCCGTCGCCGTTCGATGCGGCGCCGCGCTACTCGGTCAAGGTCGACGATCACTTCTGGCACGGACTCTACCTGCCGATCGCGAAGGGCGCGGATTTCCTGGGCCGGATCGCCGGCCTGATCCAGCAGGGCCGGATCTCCGTCTACCTCACCTACAGCTTCTGCACGCTGCTGGCCCTGCTGTTCTTCGTGCGATGAGCGTGAGCATGCACTCATGACGGCCACCGCCGTCGCCTCCCAGCTGCTGCAGCTCGGCATCGCGCTGGCGCTGGCGCCGCTGCTGGTCGGCTGGGTCAACCAGTGCCGGGCGTGGCTCTCGAACCGGAGCGCGCCGTCGCTGCTGCTCCCCTACCGGACGATCCGCAAGCTGTTCGTGAAGGACGCAGTCGTCGCCGAGAGCGCGTCGCCCATCTTCCGGATGACGCCGTACATCGTGTTCGCGGCAATGTGCTGCGCCGCGGCGATCGTCCCGTCGCTCGCCACCGACCTTCCGTTCGCGCGCGCCGCCGACGCCATCGCGCTGGTCGGCCTGTTCGCGCTCGCCCGCGTGTTCATCGCGCTGGCGGCGATGGACATCGGCACCGCATTCGGCTCGCTGGGCGCGCGGCGCGAGATGCTGGTCGGCTTCCTGGCCGAGCCGGCGCTGCTGATGGTGCTGTTCACAGCCTCGCTGATCTCCGGCTCCACGTCGTTGCCGACCATCGTCGACACGCTCGCGCATCGCGAGCTCGCGATCTATCCCAGCCTCGCGTTCGCCGGCGTCGCGTTCACGATGGTCTCGCTCGCGGAGAACGCCC
Source organism: uncultured beta proteobacterium (assembly GCA_963751405.1). Taxonomy (GTDB): domain Bacteria; phylum Pseudomonadota; class Gammaproteobacteria; order Burkholderiales; family Casimicrobiaceae; genus CAIWHR01. The sequence goes on from CAVVUJ010000001.1 coordinate 9,873, forward strand.
GCATTCCCATCGACAACCCCGCCACCCACCTCGAGCTGACGATGATCCACGAGGCGATGGTGCTCGAATACTCGGCCCGGCATCTCGCGCTGATCGAATGGGCCGCGGCGCTCAAGCTCTTCAACTATTCGTGCATCGGCATCGCCCTCTTCTTTCCCGTATGGCATCGCCGCCGCCGGCGGCGACTGGTTCGCGATCCTCGGCGCCGCTCCCGCGCTGATCGTGAAGCTCATGGTCGGCGGGTTCCTGCTGGCACTGATCGAGACGCTGTCGGCGAAGATGCGGATCTTCCGCGCCCCCGAGTTCCTCGGCACCGCGTTCCTGCTGGCCGTGCTGGCGATGCTCGTCAACCAGATGCTCGGCAGCTGAAGCGCCGTTCCCGCCATGACCGGCCCCCCTCTCTACGCGCAGTTCATCAACCTGCTGGCGGCAATCCTGCTGCTGCTGGCATTCGCGATGCTGACGCAGCGACGGGTGCTGTCGCTCGTCAATCTGTTCGCCGCGCAGGGGCTGGCGCTCGCGGTCTCGACGGCGATTGTCGCCTACGGCACGAACCAAGCGCATCTCTACGCGTCGGCGGGCCTGACCCTGGCGCTGAAGGTCGTGCTCCTGCCGTGGCTGCTGCACCGTCTGATCCGCAAGCTCGACGTGAAGTGGGACGTCGAGGGGCTCATCAACGTGCCGACGACGATGCTGATCGGCATCGTGCTGGTCGTGTTCTCGTTCAACCTCGCCTACCCGATCTCGCAGCTCGCGAGCACGGTCACGCGCGCGACGCTCGGCATCGCGATGGCGAGCGTGATGCTGTCCTTCCTGATGATGATCACGCGCCGCAAGGCGCTGCCGCAGGTGATCGGCTTCCTCGCGATGGAGAACGGCCTCTTCTTCGCGGCCACCAGCGCCACCTACGGCATGCCGATGGTCGTCGAGCTGGGCATCGCGCTCGACGTGCTCGTCGGCATGCTGATCCTGGGCGTCTTCTTCTTCCAGATCCGCGAGCAGTTCGACAGCCTCGACTTGAAGCACCTCGAAAAACTGAGGGAGGGCGAGTGAGCGCGGCGGGCAAAGCCAAGGCCCGAAGGGCGCGTCGCCGCGCGACCGAGCGCGACCGACGCGCCAACGTTCGCGGGCCACGGCCGGTGCAAGGAGGGCGCGAGTGATTGAAATCCTCGCCGTCCTCGGCTTTCCGCTCGCCGGCGCGGCGGTGCTCGCCCTCATCGGCGAGCGGCGGGAAGCGCCGGCCGTCAATGTCGCCGTCAGCTTCCTCACGTTCGCCGCCGCTGTGGCGCTGACCGCGCGCGTGTTCGTCGACGGGCCGCTGCTCGTCCTCGACCGCCAGTTCTTCGTCGACCCCTTCAACGTCTTCCTGGTGGCGCTCACCGCCTTCGTCGGCTTCACCACGGCGATCTTCTCGCGCCCGTACATGCGGATCGAGCAGGAGCACGGGCGCCTCACCGCGGGCAGGCTGCGGCTCTACCACAGCATGTACCAGCTCTTCAACGGCACGATGCTGGTCGCGCTGCTGACGAACAACATGGGCATCCTCTGGGTGGCGATGGAGGCGGCAACGCTCACGACCGTGTTGCTGGTCTCGCTCTACCGCACCCCGGCGAGCCTCGAGGCGGCATGGAAGTACTTCATTCTCTGCGGCGTCGGCATTGCCCAGGCGCTGTTCGGCACGATCCTGCTCTACTTCGCGGCCGAGAAGGTGCTGGGCGCGGGCGGCGGCGCGCTGCTGTGGACCGAGCTCGACCACGTCAAGGGGCAGCTCGAGCCGACGGTGCTGTCGATCGCCTTCGTGTTCCTGCTGGTCGGATACGGAACCAAGGTCGGCCTCGTGCCGCTGCACAACTGGCTGCCCGACGCCCACGCCGAGGGGCCCACGCCGGTGTCGGCGGTGCTCTCCGGACTGCTGCTCAACGTCGCGCTCTACGCCGTCGTCCGCTGCAAGGTGCTGGTCGAGGGTTCGCTGCACACGTCCTTCGCCCGCGAGCTGATGATGGGCTTCGGCCTGCTGTCCGTCGTCGTCGCGGCCTTGCTGCTGTCGCGCCAGAAGGACGTCAAGCGCCTGTTCGCCTACTCCTCGATCGAGCACATGGGCATCATCACGTTCGCGTTCGGCATGGGCGGTCCGGTGGCCAACTTCGCGGCGTTGCTGCACATGACCGTCCATTCGCTGACCAAGTCCGCGATATTCTTCACCGTCGGTCACGCGGCGCAAAAGACCGGCACCCAGATGATGGCCGAGATCCGCGGCCTGATCACGTCGAGCCCGATGCTGGGCTGGGGGCTCGTGCTCGGAACCCTCGCGATCCTCGGCATGCCGCCGTTCGGCGTCTTCGCGAGCGAGTTCCTGATCCTGGTCACCGCGATGGGCGAACAGCCGTGGGCGACGCCGTTCCTGCTCGCGTCGCTCGGGCTCGCGTTTGCCGCGGTCTTCTCCAAGGTGCAGCCGATGGTCTTCGGCGAAACGACGGCGAAGCGGCTGCCGGTGCGTCCGGCAATGATTCCGGTCTACATCCATCTGGGCCTCGTGCTGATGCTGGGGCTCTGGATTCCGCCATTCCTCGCCGACTGGTACCGGCAGGCGGCACGCCTCATCGGCTGAAATCCGTGGACCTCTCCCGACTCGGATTCGCCACCGCCGCATTGCCCGCGGCCGTGCCGGCGCGGCGCTGTCCCGTCAATGCGATGGGGCTGCTGTCGTCCTGCCGCGTCGCCTGGGAGCAGGGCGCGCACCTCGTCGCGCTGTGGGCGAGCGACGACCGCGACCGCGAGCGCGGCTATACGCTCAACGTCGTGGTGCAGGACGCGGACGGCCTCGTCATGTTCGAGCACACGCTGCCCACCGGGGATTCGACGTATCCCGATCTCGCGGTCGTGTTCCCCGCCGCGAACCGGATGCAGCGCGCGGCGTTCGATCTCGTCGGCATCGCGTCGGAAGCCGAGGATCAGCGGCCGTGGGCATGGCAGGCGAGCTGGCCCATCGACTGCTATCCGCTCCGCCGCGATTTCGAGGCGCTGCCAAAGTGGGAACCCGGCCAGGAGGAATATGCCTTCGTCCGCGTCGAAGGCGACGGCGTGCACGAGATCCCCGTCGGGCCGGTCCACGCGGGAATCATCGAGCCGGGCCACTTCCGCTTCCAGATCGTCGGGGAAAAGGTGCTGCGCCTCGAGGAGCGCCTGGGCTTCGTGCACAAGGGCATCGAGAAGCGATTCGAGGCGATGGCCGCCGGCACCGGCCACCGGCTGGCGGGCCGGGTCTCGGGCGACAGCACGGTGGCCTATGCGTGGGCCTACTCGCAGGCGCTGGAGGCGATCACCGACACGATGCCGCCGCCGCGTGCCCTCTGGCTGCGCGCGCTCGCGCTCGAGCGGGAGCGCATCGCCAATCACCTGGGCGACCTCGGCTATCTCGGCAACGACGGCGGTTTCGCGTTCGGCCTCGCGCAGTTCTCGCGCCTGAAGGAGCAGGTCCTGCGCGCGAACGCCGCGCTGTTCGGCCATCGGCTCGCGATGGATTACGTCGTGCCGGGCGGCGTCGCGCGCGACGTGTCGCCCGAGGCCGCTGCCGCGATCGGCGCGGAATGTGCAATGCTGGAGCGCGAGGTCCGCACGCTGCAGGACATCTACGACGAGCACGACGGCCTGCAGGATCGCTTCCGCGCCTGCGGCATCGTGCCGCCCGCGCTCGCGGCACAACTCGGCCTGACCGGCCTCGCGGGCCGCGCGAGCGGGCAGGCGCGCGACCTGCGCTGCGATTTTCCGGCGCCGCCGTACGATGCGCTCGGCGCGCGCAAGATCACGGCGGACGGAGGCGACGTGCTTGCGCGGGTCGCGGTGCGCTTCGGCGAAATCCGGGAATCGCTGCGGCTGCTGCGCGCGATCGTCGACACGCTCCCGGACGGGCCCACTGCGGTCGATCTCCCGGAGCCACCGGCATTCAAGAAGAGCCTGGGTTACGTCGAAGGCTGGCGCGGGCCCGTGCTGGTCGCCCTCGAATGCGGGCCGGGCGGGACCATCCGCCGCTGCCATCCGCACGACCCTTCGTGGGCGAACTGGCCGGTGCTCGAGCATGCGGTGATCGGCAACATCGTTCCCGACTTTCCGCTGATCAACAAGTCGTTCAACCTCTCCTACAGCGGGCAGGACCTCTGATGCTCCACATTCTCCGCCAGATCGCGAAAACCGGCATCAAGACCGAACCGTCGCCCGAGCCGGATGACAGCATGGTCGTCGCCGCGCGGTTGCAGGAGAACATCCTGCGCACGCTCGGGCGGGCGCTGACCATCCGCCAGGTCGACGCCGGTTCCTGCAACGGCTGCGAGCTCGAAATCCATGCGCTGGGCAACCCGTACTACAACATCGAGGGTCTCGGCATCAAGTTCGTCGCGAGCCCGCGGCACGCCGACATGCTCCTGGTGACGGGCCCGGTGTCGAAGCACATGGCGATCGCCCTGCAGCGGACCTACGACGCCACGCCCGATCCGAAGCTCGTCGTCGCCGTGGGCGACTGCGGCTGCAGCGGCGGCATCTTTGGCGAGAGCTACGCGTCCCTCGGCCGGGTGGCCAACCTCATCCCCGTCGACGTCGAGATTCCGGGTTGCCCGCCGACGCCAACGGCGCTGCTGCAAGGCATTCTCGCGGCGATCCGCAAGGCCGCGCCGGAGACTGGCTCGGCGTCGACTCGCACCGACTGACGAAGATTCGCTAAACTGCAGGCAGGGATCGCGATCGGTCGCGCACTCCTGCCCCCCCGCGCCTTTTCGATGCCACTCGGCAGACTCATCCGCCGGTTTGCACCCTTGCTGTTCGCGGCGGCATGCGCCGAACCGGCCTTCGCGTTGGGCGGAACGTACGCCGGCCAGCTGGTGCCGACCGGCGGCGGAACGCCGATCCCGATCGTCGTCGAAATGCAGGAATCGGGAACGGTCCTGACCGGCAAGGTGAAAACCTCGGACCCGATGGCGGGAAACGCGGCGATCGAGTACGGCCGAAACATGTACGGCCAGTGCAGTTTCAGCGTCACGCTGAAACCCGCGGGCGTGCTGCGCCTTTCCGGACCCTGCGAGCCGGCAGCATTCAGGGGTGATTACAATCTGCGCAACCAGCAGGGCAAGATTGTTGCAAGGGGCAGTTTCAGCCTCGAACGCAAGACGGCGGACGCTGCAATCGGGAGCGGCACGCGGAGCACCCTTGACCCGACCAAAGCCACCGCCTGCATCACCGCGAACGCCCGCTGCCTGGCCGCATGCCCGCGCGCCGACACCGATGCCAACGCCGATCGCCGATGCCAACGCCGAGTTCCTGTGCGCGAACCGCTGTCGCACCAGGCTCCAGGCCTGCAAAGGGCAGGCCGGCAAGCAGGCCGCTGCCATCGAGTAGCGCAGGGGTGAACCGACCTCACTCCCGCGTCGAGCGCTCGTAACGGACGTCGGGCTCGCCTTCCTCGTTGCCCGTCCCGTCGCCGAACGCGACGGCGACGAAACCGTGCCGTTCGTAGAAGCGGCGGGCACCCGCGTTGCGCGCGAACGTGTACAGCCTGAGGATCGGCGTCGCGGCGGCGGCTTCCGCCAGGATCAGCTCCAGCAGCTTCGAGCCGATGCCGCGCCCGGTCCACCCCGGCTTCACATACAGCTGCATCAGCCAGGCGCCGTCCCGAGCGGCGAACGCGACGATTTCGCCGTCGATCTCGGCCAGGCGCACCGAATAGCGCGCGAACGCGGTGTCGCGCATCCATGCGCGCGTCTCCGCCTCCGAGTGCGGATCGCGCAAGTTGGGGAGCATCGCGCGGCGCGATGCGAGATACACGGTCGCCGTGGCGTCGGCATCCGCCGCGAAATCGGCGGCACGCGGCCGGCGGATCCGCACGACCCGTTGCGCGCTCATCCCAGCAGGTCGCCCGACGCCTTGCGGCCGCGGCCGGGGCGTGACGCCAAAGGCAGAGTGACATCACGCGCCGCGCCACCGCGGGCCCGGCGTCCGGAATGCGCGTCGAGGACCGGCTTCAGGTAGCGACCGGTATAGCTCGCCGCGGTCTTGGCCACCTCGTCCGGCGGGCCCTCGACGAGGATCGACCCGCCGCCCGCCCCGCCCTCCGGGCCCAGGTCGATGATCCAGTCGGCGGTCTTGATCACGTCGAGATTGTGCTCGATGACGACCACCGTGTTGCCGTGGTCGCGCAGCCGGTGCAGCACGGTCAGCAGCATCTCGATGTCGTGGAAGTGCAGACCCGTCGTCGGCTCGTCGAGGATGTACAGCGTGCGCCCGGTGTCGCGCTTGGACAGCTCGAGTGCCAGCTTCACGCGCTGCGCCTCGCCGCCGGACAGCGTGGTCGCCGACTGGCCGAGCGTGATGTAGCCCAGCCCGACGTCGAGCAGCGTCGAGAGCTTGCGCGCGACGGAAGGCACCGGCTCGAAGAACGGGAACGCCTGCTCGACCGTCATCGCCAGCACTTCGTGGATGTTCCGGTCCTTGTACCGGATCTCGAGCGTCTCGCGGTTGTAGCGCTGGCCGTGACAGACGTCGCAGGGCACGTAGATGTCGGGCAGGAAGTGCATCTCGACCTTGATGAGGCCGTCGCCCTGGCAGGCCTCGCACCGGCCGCCCTTGACGTTGAACGAGAAGCGTCCGGGGCCGTAGCCGCGCTCGCGCGCCGCCTTGACCTGCGCGAAGAGCTCGCGGATCGGCGTGAAGAGGCCCGTGTAGGTCGCCGGATTCGAGCGCGGCGTCCGGCCGATCGGGCTCTGGTCGACGCTGATCACCTTGTCGAAGAACTCGATGCCGTGCATGTCGTCGTACGGCGCCGGCTCCGTCGTGCTGCCGTAGAGATGCCTTGCCACCGCGTGGTAGAGCGTGTCGTTGATCAGCGTCGACTTGCCCGAGCCCGACACGCCCGTGACGCAGACGAAGACGCCCACGGGCAGGCGCAGCGTGACGCGCTTGAGGTTGTTGCCGCGCGCGCCTTCAAGCGTAAGCATGCGACCCGGGTCGGCACGATGCCGGCGCGCCGGCATCGGAATCTGCCGGTGACCCGCGAGATACTGGCCCGTCAGCGAATGCGGCGCCAGGCGGATCTCCTCGGGCGTGCCCTGCGCGACGACCTGGCCGCCGTGCTCCCCCGCGCCGGGGCCCATGTCGACGATGTAGTCCGCCGCGCAGATCGCGTCGTGGTCGTGCTCGACGACGATCACGCTGTTGCCGAGATCGCGCAGGTGCTTCAGCGTCGCGAGCAGCCGGTCGTTGTCGCGCTGGTGCAGGCCGATCGACGGCTCGTCCAGCACGTACATGACGCCGGTCAGCCCCGAGCCGATCTGCGAGGCGAGCCGGATGCGCTGCGCCTCGCCGCCGGAGAGCGTCTCCGCCGACCGGTCGAGCGCCAGGTAGTCGAGCCCGACGTTGTTGAGGAATTCGAGCCGGCTCACGATCTCCTTGATGATCCGGTCGGCGATCGCGTGCTTCTGGCCGTCGAGCTTCAGCCGGCCGAAGTGGTCGGCCGCCTCCCGCAACGGCAGGCCCGAGATCTCGTAGATCGCGCGGGCCTCCGCGCCCGGTGCCGACCTTGACGTGCCGGGCCTCGCGCCGCAGCCGCGTGCCGTTGCATTCCGGGCAGGGCTTCGAGTTGAGGTACTTCGCGAGCTCCTCGCGCACCATCAGCGAGTCGGTCTCGCGGTAGCGGCGCTCGAGGTTCGGGATGATGCCCTCGAACACGTGCTCGCGCACCATCGGCTTGCCGCGGTCCGACAGGTAGGCAAACGGGATCTTCTCGTCCCCGCTCCCGGACAGGACGATCTGCTGCACCCGCTCCGGCAACCGGGCGAACGGCCGCTCGAGGTCGAAGCCGACGTGCTTGGCGAGGCTGCCGAGCATCTGGAAATAGAACTGGTTGCGGCGGTCCCAGCCCTTGATCGCGCCCGAGGCGAGCGAGAGCTGCGGAAACGCGACGACGCGCTTCGGATCGAAGAAGCTGATGCTGCCCAGTCCGTCGCAGCGCGGGCAGGCGCCCATCGGATTGTTGAACGAGAACAGACGCGGCTCGAGCTCCGCCAGCGCGTAGCTGCAGATCGGGCACGCGAACTTGGCGGAAAAGAGGTGCTCCCGCGGCCGCTCGTTTCGTTGTCCATCTCGACCGCGATCGCGCGGCCGTCGCCGTTGCGCAGCGCCGTCTCGTAGGATTCGGCGAGCCGCTGCTTCAGGTCCGCGCGCACGCGGAGCCGGTCGACGACGACCTCGATCGTGTGCTTGCTGTTCTTGGCGAGCCGCGGGACCGCGTCGATCTCGTGCACCTTGCCGTCGACGCGCACGCGGACGAAACCCTTGGCCCGGAGCTCGACGAAGAGGTCGAGCTGCTCGCCCTTCCGGCCGACGACGACCGGCGCGAGGATCATCAGCTTCGTCTCCTCGGGGAGCGCCAGCGTCGCGTCGACCATCTGCGAAATGGTCATCGCGGAGAGCTTCTGCTCCGGATGCTCGGGGCAGTACGGATCGCCGACCCGCGCGTAGAGCAGCCGCAGGTAGTCGTGGATCTCGGTGACCGTGCCCACCGTCGAGCGCGGGTTGTGCGACGTCGCCTTCTGCTCGATCGAGATCGCCGGCGACAGGCCCTCGATCAGGTCGACGTCCGGCTTTTCCATCAGCTGCAGGAACTGCCGCGCGTAGGCGGACAGCGACTCGACGTAGCGGCGCTGGCCCTCGGCGTAGAGCGTGTCGAACGCGAGCGAGCTCTTGCCGGAGCCGGACAGGCCCGTGACGACGATCAGCCGATGGCGCGGCAGGTCGAGGTTGACGTTCTTGAGGTTGTGCGTGCGCGCGCCGCGGATGCGAATGTATTCCATAGCTTGAGTCTTAGGCCATCCGGCGCATGCCGGGCATGGGGGCAACCTGCTACTATACCGCCATTCCGCAGTCATCTCTAAGCTGCGTTGCCGCGTTCGGCGTCACCCTCCTCCATCGCCCCTTTCGTTCGCCCCATGCCGCACGACCGCGCGCCCCCTGCCGTCGCGACTGCCGCGACGGTGCGCATGACGCCCACCGAGCGTCGCGCCACCGCCGGCCTCGCCGGGATCTTCGGCCTGCGGATGCTGGGCATGTTCATCGTCCTGCCGGTGCTCGCGCTGTACGCAGAGACGCTCCCCGGCGGCCGTGACCACACGCTGGTCGGTCTCGCGCTCGGCGCCTACGGGCTCACGCAGGCCGTGCTGCAGGTTCCGTTCGGCTGGGCCTCCGATCGCTGGGGCAGGAAACCCGTCATCGTCGCCGGGCTCGTGGTCTTCGCGCTGGGCAGCTTCATCGCCGCCTGGGCCCCGACCATCCTCTGGACCATCGTCGGCCGCACCGTGCAGGGCGCGGGCGCGATCTCCGCGGCGGTGATCGCGCTTGACGGCCGACCTGACGCGCGACACCGTCCGCTCGCGCGCGATGGCCGCGATCGGCATGACGATCGGCGCGACGTTCGCGCTTTCCCTTGTCGTCGCGCCCGCGCTCACGCCGCTCATCGGCGTGCCCGGCATCTTCGTGCTGACCGGCGTGCTCGCGCTGGGCGCGATCGTGCTGCTGCTGCGCACGGTGCCCGACCCCGACGCACCGTCGCGGCCCCAGGACACGCCGGCGCAATGGCGGCGCGTGCTGATCGACCGCGATCTCCTCCGGCTCAACTACGGCATCTTCGCGCTGCACGCGGCGCTGATGGCCCTGTTCGTGCAAGTGCCGTTCATGCTGCGCGACAACGGCGTCGCCGCGGCCCGGCACTGGCTCGTCTATCTGCCGGTGCTGGCGGCGTCGGTCGCGCTGATGATGCCGGCGCTCTGGCAGGCGGATCGACCGGGTCGCGGCAAGCCGGTGTTCGTCGGCGCGGTGGCCGTGCTGTTCGCCGGGCAGGTCCTGCTGGCCCTGGCGGGCGCATCGCTGCCGGTGACGCTCGTCGCGCTCGTCGTGTTCTTCACCGGGTTCAACCTGCTGGAGGCCACGCTGCCCTCGCTCGTTTCCAAATTCGCGCCACCGGCAGTCAAGGGCACCGCCACCGGCGTCTATTCCAGCGTGCAGTTCCTCGGCGCCTTCGTCGGAGCCGCCGCCGGCGGCTGGCTTTCGCAGTGGCACGGCGCGGCGGCGGTGTTCGGGTTCGGGCTCGTGCTGACCGCGATCTGGCTGGCCGTCAGCGCGACGATGTCGGCGCCGCCGACTTTCAAACAGGGCAACTATTCGATGGGAGAAACGTGATATGGCCTCGGTAAACAAAGTGATCCTGATCGGCAATCTCGGGCGCGATCCGGAGACGCGCTACACGACCGGCGGCGACGCCATCGCCAACCTCAACATCGCCACTACCGAGCAGTGGAAGGACAAGAACGGCGAAAAGCAGGAGAAGACCGAATGGCACCGCGTGGTGCTGTTCGGCCGGCAGGCCGAAATCGCCGGCGAGTATCTGAAGAAGGGCCGCTCGGTCTACATCGAGGGCAGGCTGCAGACGCGCAAGTACACCGACAAGGACGGTGTCGAGAAGTACTCGACCGAAATCGTCGGCGACCGGATGCAGCTGCTCGGCAGCCGTGAAGGCGGCGGCGGCGGCGACGCCGAGTTCGGCGGCGGCGGCGCGGCGGCTCGCGCGCGCAGCGGCGCGGCGGTGGCGGCGGTGGCGGCGGTGGCAGCGGCGGCAAAGCCGGGCGGCGGCCGCCAAGCGGTCCAACCCCGACGACCTCGACGACGACATCCCGTTCTGACGGCCTCCTGGCGGTCCTCCGGCAGCGCAGGACGCGCGGCGGGCGCCGTTCAGCCGCCGGCACGTCGCCATCATGGAAGGCGCGTTCGCTTCGGCGCGCGACGGCGCGGCGATCACGCCACCGCCCAGGCAGACGTCGCCGTCGTAGAGCACGAGGTACTGCCCCGGCGTCGGCGCCCATTGCGGCGTGTCGAAGCATCGCGCGGCAGCGCCGGTCTGCCCGCGAGTTCGACGCGGCACGTCGCGTCGGGCATCCGGTAGCGCGTCTTCGCGCCAAGGCGCGAGCAGCGCCGTGGCATCCGGCGGCGCTCCCGCGATCCAATGCAGTTCCTGCGCATCGACCTCCGGCCGATAGAGCAGCGGATGATCGTGGCCCTGCACGACGACGAGCGCATTGCGCGCGCGATCCTTGCCCGCGACGAACCACGGCAGGTCGCTGCCTTCCTTCGTCCCGCCGATCCCCAGCCCCTGCCGCTGGCCGAGCGTGTAGTAGGCGAGACCGTGATGGCGCCCGACAACCGCGCCGCCCGGCGTTTCGATCGGCCCCGGTGTCCTTGGCAGATACTTCGCCAGGAAGTCGCGAAAGGGCCGCTCGCCGATGAAGCAGATGCCCGTCGAGTCCTTCTTGGCCCAGGTGGGAATGCCTTCGCGTCGCGCGATCGCGCGCACTTCCCGCTTCGCCATTTCCCCGAGCGGAAACAGCACCGGCGCGAGCTGCTCCTGCGTCAGCTGGTGCAGGAAGTAGCTCTGGTCTTTGGTCGCGTCGAGAGCCTTGAGCAACTCGACTCGCGCGCCGCTCCGGCGCACCCGCGCGTAGTGACCGGTCGCGATGTGGTCGGCACCCAGCGAGCGCGCATGGTCGAGGAACGCGCGGAACTTGATCTCGCTGTTGCACAGCACGTCCGGGTTCGGCGTGCGGCCGGCGCCGTATTCGCGCAGGAAATGCGCGAACACGCGCTCGCGGTACTCGCGCGCGAAGTTGACCGCCTCGAGCTCGATGCCGATCAACGTCGGCGACGGAGGCCGCGTCGACCAGATCCGCGCGCGACGTGCAGTATTCGTCGGTGTCGTCGTCCTCCCAGTTCTTCATGAACAGGCCGACGACGTCGTACCCCTGCTGCTTCAGCAGCCAGGCCGCGACCGACGAATCGACGCCGCCCGACATGCCGACGATCACGCGGGCCTTGCGCGGCATCACATTTCCGTGACGAGGTCGAGCGGCCGCCGCAACCCGGCGCGGTAGTCGTCGACGCAGCGGAGCACGAGCGGGCTCCGGTGCCGGTCGCGATGCGCGACCAGATCGTCGTAGGGAAGCCACAGCGCCCGCAGAATGCCCTGGTCGAGCGTGCGGTGCGCCTCGTGCGCGACGACGTCACCGGCAAAGGCAAAGCGAATGAACGTGGCCCCGGTCGCCGTCGCCTGCCAGCGATAGATGCCCACGAGCGCCGTGGGCGCGACGCGGTATCCCGTCTCCTCGAGCGTCTCGCGCACCGCCGCGTCCACCAGCGTTTCGCCGGCCTCCAGATGACCCGCCGGCTGATTGAGGCGGACACCGTCCCGCGTCTCTTCCTCGACCAGCAGGAACGCGCCGTCGCGGACGACAATCGTCGCGACGGTCACGGCCGGTCGGGTCAGCTGGTTTTCACGCATGGCGTCGGATTGCGCATTGTGTCCGTCCGGACGGCAAAAAGGCAGGGTCGAGACCCTGCCTTCTTGTTCAGGAACGGGCGAAGCCGGCCAAGTGCCCGGCTTCATCCCGGCACGCCTACTTCTTCGGTGCGGCAGCCTTGTCCGCCGCAGCCTTGTCGGCGGCAGCCTTCTTGTCGCGAAGCGGCCTTGTCGGAAGCGGCCTTCGCATCGGCAGAGGACTTGTCGGCCGCGGCCTTCTTGTCGGCGGCCTTCTTGTCGGCGGCGGCCTTCTTGTCGGCCGCCTTCTTGTCGGCGGCGGCCTTCTTGTCAGCGGCCTTCTTGTCGGAAGCGGCCTTGGCGTCCGCCTTCTTTTGGTCCGCCGCAGACATGCGTCGTCCTTCTTCACATCGGACTTGGCCGGGGCAGCCATCGCCGGAGCGGCGGCCGGCGCGGGCGTTGCCGCGGGCGCCATCGCCTTGGCGGGCGGCGTGGCGGGAGTAGCTGCCGGGGCGGGCGCCTGGGCGGCGGCGGTGGCGGCAACTGCGGCGGCGATCAATGCAACGATAAGCTTGCTCATCTTCGTTTCCTCGGTGGTTGGTTTGGGTGAGACGTGCTGCAGAAAATATTGACAAAACCTTTGAATTATAAACACTTTCCCCTCGTCTTGCAACCGGGATCCCTGCTTTCAGGCGACCGATCGCGAGCCGTTGCCGCCGTTAACGGTCTTCTCCGCCGCGCGGTTGACATCCGGGTCAAGAAATGACCGCCTTCGAGGATCGGCTGACCCCTCTCAGCGCACCCGGCCGCCCGAAGGGCGCTGCGGCCCCCGGGGCAGCGAACACAAGGCCGAAGGCCGCAGGACAGCCGAAGGCTGGTCCCGCGCAGCGGGATGCGGCTATGCCGCACACAGTGAGCGTGGGGGCCGTCAACTACCGCTCGAGATCCATGTCCTGCTGGAGCCAGGCCCGGAGCATCGGCACCGTGATGGGCCGCTTGGTGGCGAGCGAATGCCGGTCCAGGGCGACGAGCACGCCGATCAGCGCGCCCATGTCACGACGGCCGTGAGCCAGCAGGTACCCGATGACCTCGTCCGCCAGGCGAAAGCCGCGTGCCTGCGCATAGGCGGCCAATGCGGCAGGCTTGTCGGCATCGGCGAGCGGCGTGAGCTCGTAGACGAGACCCCAACCCAGGCGCGTGCGGAGGTCTTCGCGCAGCGGCAGTGCCGCCAGCGGCAACCGGCTCGCCACGAGCAGATGCCCGCCGTGTTCGCGCAGGCCGTTGAAGAGCGTGAACATCCGCGCCTGCGCCTCGGGCGTGGCGTGTTCGATGCCGTCGATCGCGACGACAGCCCGCCGGGAAAGCGTCGTCGGATCCTGCGCGAGCAGCTCTCCCGGCTCCGCCACGAACACGGCCGCGCCGTCACGCGCCCGGACGGCATCAACGGCGGCACGCAGCAGGTGCGTCTTGCCGGCGCCGGGCGATCCCCAGAGCATCACGCCGGTTTCCGCCGCATCGCCCGCCGCCAGTGCCTTCACCGCGGCAAAGGCCTCGGCATTGTCGCCGGGCAGGAAATTGGCGAACGACGGCGGCTCGGGTGCCGCCAGTTCGAAGACGAGTTGTTCGGTCACTTGTGTCGCGAGTCGGAAATTCGCTTGTCGGCCTGCCGCAGCCATGCGCGGTCAGGATGGGCGGCAGGCACCGCCTCGAATCCGGTAAAATCGCCGCAGCGTTGCACTTTACCCCGTCGCCGACGGTTGGCTCAATCCGGCTCGTTCGGCCCCGCGCGCCGGACCGAGGCCACCATTCCCCGCCACCCATGACATCGCCCGCCCCCACCCCGCCGTCCCCGCTCTCCTACCGCGACGCCGGCGTCGACATCGACGCCGGCGACGCGCTCGTCGAGCGCATCAAACCGTTCGCCGCACGGACGATGCGCCCCGAAGTGCTGACCGGGATCGGCGGATTCGGGGCGCTGGTGGAGCTGCCGAAGCGCTATCGGGAGCCGGTGCTCGTTTCGAGCACCGACGGCGTGGGCACGAAGCTGAAACTCGCGTTCGCGCTGAACCGCCACGACACGATCGGCATCGATCTCGTCGCGATGAGCGTCAACGACATCCTCGTCCAGGGCGCGGAGCCGCTGTTCTTCCTCGATTACTACGTGTGCGAGCGACTGGACGTTGGCGTGGCCGCCGACGTCGTCAAGGGCATCGCCGCCGGCTGCGAACTCGCGGGCTGCGCGCTGATCGGCGGCGAGACGGCCGAGCACCCCGATGCGTTCGTGCCCGGCGAATACGACCTCGCCGGCTTCGCCGTCGGCGTCGTGGAAAAGTCGAAGGCCATCGACGGCACCCGGATCCGCGAAGGCGACGTGCTGCTCGGCCTGGCGTCGAGCGGGCCGCACTCCAACGGCTTCTCGCTCATCCGCCGCATCCTCGCGGTCGCGGGCGCCGACCTCGCCGCGCCTGTCTCCGGCGCCGCGGGGACGCGCACGCTGGGCGAGGCATTGCTGGAGCCGACGCGGATCTACGTGAAACCGATGCTCGCGGCGATGCAGAAGATCGACGTCAAGGGCATGGCGCACATCACCGGCGGCGGGCTGGTCGAGAACACCCATCGGATGTTCCCGGATCATCTGGCCGCGCGCCTGGAGCGCGCGCGCTGGCCGCGACCCGCGATCTTCGATTGGCTGCAGCGCGCGGGCAACGTGGCCGACGCGGAAATGCACAGAGTGTTCAACTGCGGGATCGGCATGGTCGTCGTGGTCGCCGCCGCGGAGGCCGGGCGGGCGGCGGAAGTCCTCGGGGAAGCGGGGGAAAGCGTCTACCACATCGGCTCGGTCGTGCCGCGTGTTCCCGGCGCGTCCGGCACCGTCGTCGTCTAGATGAACGCCCCCCGCGCTCACTCCGTTCACTGCCCCCCGCGCCGCCGGCCATGGCCGTTCCCCGCATTACCGTCCTGACCTCCGGTCGCGGCTCGAACCTGGCGGCACTGCTTGCCGCCGAACGCGCCGGCCGCCTCGGCGGGGCGATCACCGCGGTCATCGCCAACCGGGCCGCCATCCCCGCGCTGGCAATCGCCGAGGCGCACGGTGTTCCGGGCATCGTCGTTCCGCACGACGCGTATCCGGACCGCGACACGTTCGACGCCGCGCTCGCCGCGGCGATCGATGCGAGCGAGCCGGATCTCGTCGTGCTCGCCGGGTTCATGCGCATCCTCGGCCCGGCGCTGGTCGGACGTTACGAGGGCCGGATGCTGAACATCCATCCGTCGCTGCTGCCGGCGTATCCCGGGCTCCACACGCATCGCCGCGCGCTGGCCGACGGCGTGCGCATCCACGGCTGCACCGTGCACTTCGTGACCGTGGCGCTGGATCACGGGCCGATCGTCGCGCAGGGCGCCGTGCCCGTGCGGGACGACGACGATGAAGCCACGCTCGCCGCCAGAGTGCTCGCGGTCGAACACCGGTTGCTGCCGGCGGCCGTGCGTGCGTTCTGCGCGGGCCGCCTCGTCATCTCCGGCAATCGGGTGCGCGTCAAGGGTGAACTTGTCCCCGCTGCGGCGCTCGAAGTGCCATCGCCCGGCACCTGACGCCGTCCCTGCCGGCTTCTCCGTTGCCCCATGCTCGCGATGGCCGCCTCCACGCATCCGCCCGCCATTCCCGCGTTGATCCGCGCCGTCGTCGCACACGCGCCGCGACGCGGCCTGATCGCCGGGCTCGCGTTGTCGATCGCCGTGCACGCTGCTTTCTCGTTCTGGCCGACGGACATCGAGGCCCCGCCCGACACCGTCCCGCTGCAGGCATCGATCACACAGCTGCCGCCACCGCCCGCGCCTGCGGCGGTGGCTCCGCCGAAGCCGCGCCCGAAGCCGCAGCGGGCAACGGCAACCCGCCCGCCGACCGAACCGGTCGAGACCCTCGAGCCCGTCGCCGTGACGGAGCCCGAAGCTACCGTTGCCGAGCCCACCGCCGAGGCGATGGCCGCCGGGCCGCAGCCGCCGACCGAAACCGTCGCGGCGGAACCCGCGAGCGCCCTTCCCAATCCACCCGCGAAGACGCTTCCCAGCCGCGTCGACCTCGTCTACAAGGCGTTCCTCGGCACGCAAGGCTTCCTCGTCGGCGAGGCCGTCTACCGTTTCGAGCACACCGGGAACGAATACCAGATCACGACGATCGGCGAGGCGAAGGGGCTCGCCGCGCTGTTCCTGCGCGGGCAGGGGAAAATGGAGAGCCGGGGCCTGATCACCGCCGCGGGCCTGCGACCGCACGAGTTCGCGGTCGAACGGGGGAGCAGGGAACGGCGTGAAACCGCTGTCTTCGACTGGGAAATCGGAATGGTGACGCTCTTCGAGCAGAAATCCGAGGCGCTCGAGATGGCGACGTTCGATCCCCTCACGCTGATGTGGCAGGCCTATTTCTCGCCGCCCGTCGACGACGTCCAGGACATCAGCATCGCGACGACCCGCCGCGTCGCCCGCTACACGCTCACGCGCGAGGCGGAGGAGACGATCGCCTGGGCGCAGGGCGAGATCGCGACCGAGCGCTGGCGGCGCGTGAGCGAGGACGGCAGCGTGCACGCGACCATCTGGCTCGCGCCGTCGCTGCACTACGTCCCGGTGAAGATGCGGGTGACCGGCTCGTACCGCGGCATGCTGGAGGCCACGCTGGAGGCCACGCTCGACTCGATCCGCGTCGACGAAACGCTCGCCCGCCAATGACGCCGCGCGCGGCGGTGCGGGCGAACCAGGTCGCGGGACTGGCGGCAGCCATCGCCGCGATCCGGCCGCTCACGCAGCCGGCCGACACGCTGCTGCACCAGTTCTTCCGGCAGCACAAGGCGATGGGCCAGCACGACCGGGCGTTCGTCGCCGACGGCGTCTTCGCGTACCTCCGCCGGCGGCGCTCGCTGGAGGCCATCGCGCAGACGCAAAGCCCGCGGCACATGGCGTTGGCCGTGCTCGTGCGCGAGCTCGGGATCGGCGTGCGCGAATGCGAGGGGGCCCTGTCCGCCGACGATGCGCTCTGGCTGCGCGCGTTCAAATCGCGCCTCGCCACGCCGCTTCTGCCGGCCGTTGCCGCCGACCTGCCGGACTGGCTCTGGGAGCGTCTGGGCACAGCGTATGGCGATGCCGAGCGCGCGGCGCTCGCCCACGCGTGGCTCTCTGCCGCGCCGCTCGATCTGCGCGTCAACCCGCTCAAGACGACGCGCGACGGGGCCCGTGCCGCACTGGCCGCGTCCGGCATCGCGGCGGAACCGACACCGTACTCGCCGCTGGGCTTGCGCGTCGCCGGCCGTCCGGCGCTGGCACGGCACCCGCTGTTCACGACGGGCGCGATCGAAGTGCAGGACGAAGGCAGCCAGCTCGTCGGCTTCCTCGTCGCGCCGAAGCGCACGGACATGGTCGTGGATTTCTGCGCGGGCGCCGGCGGCAAGACGCTGCTCCTCGGCGCGCTGATGCGCTCGCAGGGCCGGCTCTACGCGTTCGACACGCACGATCGGCGCCTCGCGAACCTGAAGCCGCGGCTCGCGCGGTCCGGGCTTTCGAACGTGCATCCGCAATTGCTGGCGCACGAGCGCGACACGAAGATCAAGCGCCTCGCCGGCAAGATCGACCGCGTGCTGGTCGACGCACCGTGCACGGGGTTCGGCACGCTGCGGCGAAATCCCGACCTCAAGTGGCGGCAGCCGGAGTCGGCGCTCGCGGAGCTCGCGGCCAAGCAACGCGCGATACTCGCGGCCGCGGCAACGCTGGTGAAGCCCGGCGGCCGCCTCGTCTATGCGACATGCAGCGTGCTGCCGGACGAAAACGAGGCGGTGGTGGGCGCGTTCCTCGCCGCGAATCCCGCCTTCGCGCGCGGCGACGCAGCGGCCGAGCTCGCGCGCGCCGGCATCGGACTCGACACCGGGCCGGCGTTGCAGCTCTATCCGCATCGGCATGGCTGCGACGGTTTCTACGCCGCGGTGCTCACGCGCACCGCGTGACGCGCAACGATGGGGCGGCGGCGCCGATCTCGGGCGCCAGTGAAATCCGGTAGACTTTCCGGATAATGCCGCCGACTCTGCTCACCCACATCGAGGCTGCGCTCACGTCATACGCTGGCTGGATCGAGCTCGCCATCGCTGCCGGCTGCTTCGCGATCGGCTGGATCCTCGATCGGCGCTGGCGCATCCAGTCCGCCTCCGAGGCGGAGGTCGTGCGCCTGGGCCTCGGCAGCGTGAACCGGCTGCTCCTGCCGCTCATCACGCTCGTGCTGATGGTCGTCGCGACCATCGTCTTCGGTCGTTGGCATCCACCGTTCTTTCTGCCCCTCGCCATTCCGCTGATCGTCGCGCTGGCGCTCATCCGCCTCCTCGTCTACGCGATGCGCGAGATCTTCGGCACCCCGGCGTGGCTGCCGTCCTCGGAGCGTGTGGTTTCGTTCGCGATCTGGGGCATCGTGGCGCTCCATTTCACCGGCGTGCTGCCCGAGCTGTGGGCCGAGCTCGACGCGATGGTGATCCCCGTCGGCAGCAAGCAGGTCTCGGTGTTCGAGCTGCTCAAGGGTGCCGTCGTGCTGATCCTGACGGTCTCGGCCTGTCTCTGGCTGTCCGGCCTCGTCGAGCAAAGACTGCAAAATGCGGCGCAAGTCGACAGCAGCGTTCGCGTCGTCATCTCCAAGCTCGTGCGCGCGTTGCTGCTGGCGGTCGGCGGACTGTTCGCGCTGCAGGCGGTCGGCATCGACCTCACGCTGCTCACGGTGTTCGGCGGCGCGCTGGGCGTGGGCATCGGTCTCGGCCTGCAGAAGCTGGCGAGCAACTACATCGCCGGCTTCACGATCCTGCTCGACCGTTCGATCCGCCTGGGCGACAGGATCACCGTGGACAAATACTCCGGCATCGTGGCCCGGCTGACATCGCGCTACGTCATCGTGCGCAGCCTGGACGGTGTCGAGGCGGTCGTGCCGAACGAGACCCTGGTGACGACGATCGTGCTGAACCACGCGCGCGCAAAGCGCGAAGTCCGGCTGGGCCTGTCCGTGCAGGTGGCCTACGACACCGATATCGACCTGGCGCTGAGGCTGATGGAGGCCGCGGCCCTGACCGAGCCGCGCGTGCTGACGAACGCGCCGAACGCGCCGGCCGCGCTCCTGGTCCGGTTTGCCGAGAGCGGGATCGATCTCGAGCTCGGAGTCTGGATCAACGATCCCGACAGCGGCCAGCTCGACTTGCGCAGCGCGCTTCACCGCGCGATCTGGCGATCGTTTCAAGCCAACGGCATCCGGGTTCCGTTTCCGCAACGCGAGCTGCGCGTCGTCGGGCTTCCGAACGGGTCGGGCGGCACGCCCGCAGAGGCTCTCCGTGCCGATCCGGCAGGTTGAGGTCCGTTGGCCTGACTTGTCATCGTTTCAGTAACATTTTGATTGATAAGAGATATCTCTTCGGTCATTCGAGATTCCGGCCGCTTTCACGTATAATTGATCAGTTGAAATAATCAATTACAACAACGGGTTCGAAGCCAGACGCCGCAACCCAATAGAGGAACTCCCCGATGCCCTTCGATCTTCTCGGCTTTGCCGCGCACGGCCTGTTGCCGCTCCCGTGGTGGGGCTATTTCGTCGTCGCGCTGGCGCTGACGCACGTCACCATCGCCTGCGTCACGATCTTCCTGCACCGCGCGCAGGCGCACCGGGCGCTCGACCTCGGGCCCGCCGCCAGCCACTTCTTCCGGTTCTGGCTCTGGCTGACGACCGGCATGGTCACCAAGGAGTGGGTCGCCATCCATCGCAAGCACCACGCCAAGGTGGAAACGCCGGACGACCCGCACAGCCCCCAGACGCGCGGCATCAAGACGGTCTTCTGGCGCGGCACCGAGCTCTATCGCGCCGAGGCGAAGAACGCCGAGACGATCGAGAAATATGGCCGCGGCACGCCCGACGACTGGATGGAGCGCAACGTCTACACGCGCTTCTCGTGGGAAGGCGTCGGCCTGATGCTCGTGGTGAATCTGATGCTGTTCGGCGGCGCCGGGCTCACGATCTGGGCGGTCCAGATGGCGTGGATTCCGATCACGGCGGCGGGCATCATCAACGGCATCGGCCATTACTGGGGCTATCGCAATTTCGCGTCCGCCGACGCGTCGACCAACATCGTGCCCTGGGGCATCCTGATCGGCGGCGAGGAGCTGCACAACAACCACCATGCATACGGAACGTCGGCGAAGCTCTCGTCGCGCTGGTACGAGTTCGATCTGGGCTGGGCCTACATCCGGATCCTCGAAATGCTGGGCCTCGCCCAGGTGCGCAAGGTCGCCCCGACGCTTCGGGTCGCGCCGATTGCCAAGCCGGCGCCGGATTTCGCGACGCTGCAGGCGGTGATCGCGAACCGCTACGCGGTGGCGACGGCCTATGCGCGCACGCTGAAGGAAACCTGCGCCGCCGAGCTCGCCCGCCTGCGCGAGCGCGCCGGGCGCAGCGAGTTCGCCGACGTGCCCAGCATGCGCGGCCTGAAGCGCTGGCTGACGGGCGATACGGCAAGCGCCCTGCGCGAGCGTGAGCGCGCTACGCTGGCCCTGGCGATGGAGAAGAGCCGCGCTCTTTCGACGATCTACGCGATGCGCCAGGAGTTGAACGTGCTCTGGGAACGCTCGACCGAATCGCGCGAGCAGTTGCTCGCCCGGCTGCAGGACTGGTGCCAGCGTGCCGAGGCCTCGGGCATCACCCCGCTCGCGCAGTTCTCGCTGCAGCTCAAGCGCTACGCGTAGGTCGCACGCGAACCGGTGCGTCGTTGTTGTCGCAGGGATCAGCCCGTCGCGACAACGGGACTGCGTGTGCGGGCGGAGGGCGAACCGGCACCAGCGTGCTGTGCAATCGGCCCATGCTTCGCCTTCTGTTCGGCCAGATATTCGAGGGTGGCGCTCACGGCGCGCTCGAACAGCGGCACGGGTTCCATGGATCAGCGTCACGCTGCCGACGCCCAACTCCCAGGCGAGCTCCTCGGGCGTAAACACCGTCAGCGCCGAACCGGAGCGGTTCGTGAAGATATAGGTGGTGCGCCACGGGCTGATCCAGGTCAGACGTGCCTTGACGCGCGTGCCGTCCTTGTCGAACGCGAGCCACGTGCCCAGCACCAGATCCGCGACGAAATCATGCACATTGCCGATCTGCTCGGCCGCGAGTCAGCGCCGGCGCGGCGCGACTGCCGGCTGTCGAGGCGGGCGGTGCCATGGCCGGCCTCGTCCGGCTTGATCGCGGCAATATGCAAGTCATAGAGGACGCTCGAGAAAACTCGTGCATCCGCTCCTCCGTCCACCTGCACCGCGGCGGCGCCGGCGCGCAGGCCGGCGCACGAGATTCGGGATCATCGCCGAAAGCGCGGCTTTCTGCCGCAGTGCGACCCTTGGCAGCTAATCGACCACAGCATGTCGCCGAGCGTGCCCGACTGCGGCAGCGATAGGATTCGCTGCGCGTTCCGTTCGGTCTGGCGGAGCCGTCGTGAGGTAGTCGGCCCACACGGTGCTGACGAAGGCGCGAACATGCGAACGGGACGTATCGAGCCCCGGCGAGCTTGTCGCGAATGAGCACGCGCACCCGCGAGCGATGGGCGTCGCGCGTCTCGCCGGCCAAGGCCGGCGTCCATATGCGGCTGCATGACCCGCATCAGTCTCTTCTGCCAGTCGTCCGTGGCGTTCTTCAGCGTTCGGTCGAGGCCGCGTAGTCTCGTGTAGCGCCATGGCTCGACCAGGCCATGGAGAAGAGCCGCGCCCTTTCGACGATCTACGCGATGCGCCAGGAGCTCAACGTGCTCTGGGAACGCTCGACCGAATCGCGCGAGCAGCTGCTCGCCCGGCTGCAGGACTGGTGTCAGCGCGCCGAAGCCTCGGGCATTGCGCCACTCGCCCAGTTCTCGCTGCAGCTCAAGCGCTACGCGTACGCCTTCCCGCGACGGCGGGAGGGGCCGCACCAGCAAAAGGCCCGCCGATCGGCGGGCCTTTTGCATGGCGGGTCCGTCGCGGTTACTTGAGCTTCGTTTCCTTGTACGCGACGTGCTTGCGGGCGACGGGATCGAACTTCTTGATCTCCATCTTCTCCGGCATCAGCTTCTTGTTCTTCATCGTCGTGTAGAAGTGGCCGGTGCCGGCCGACGATTCGAGTTTGATCTTTTCGCGCATGGTCGGGGTCCTTCAGCGGGTCAGATGCGTTCGCCGCGCGCGCGCAGGTCGGCGAGCACGACTTCGATGCCGTTCTTGTCGATCGTCCGCAACGCGGCGTTGGTCAGCCGCAGCCGGATCCAGCGGTTCTCGCTCTCCAGCCAGAACTTGCGCCGCTGCAGGTTGGGCAGGAAGCGCCGCTTGGTCTTGTTGTTGGCGTGTGAAACGTTGTTGCCCACCATCGGGGCCTTGCCGGTGATCTGACAGACTCGAGCCATGGCTCGCTCCTTCGTATGCGGGAATTGCACGGAACCGCGCTTGCGCAAAGTCGATGATTATACCCGGATTTCGGGCCAGCATTCAAGCGTTCAGGCCGGGCCGGCGCGGGACGCCCGGCGCGCCGGCCACGGCCCGGTCAGAGCAGCCCGCGCTCGGCGAAGGACGTGAGCTGGCCGTCGGCAACGACGAAGTGGTCGAGCGTGCGGATGTCCACCAGCGCGAGCGCCTGTTTCAGCGCCTGGGTGAGGAGCTCGTCGGCGCGGCTGGGTTCGGCGACGCCGGACGGGATGGTTGTGCGCGAAGATCATCGCCCCGGCGTTCCGCGCGAGCGCCGCCTTGACGACCTCGCGCGGGTAAACGGACGTCTGCGCGAGGGTGCCGCGAAAGAGCTCGTCCGCGGCCAGCAGCCGGTTCTGGCTGTCGAGAAACAGGCCCACGAAGACTTCGTACGGGCGCGCCGCGAGCAACAGCCGGAGGTAATCGCGGACGGCCTGCGGCGAGGCCAGCGCATCGCGCCGGCGTGCTTGCTGCGACAGCGAGCGCCGGGAGAGCTCGACGATCGGCGGCGAGCTCCGCGCCCTTTGCCGGGCCGACGCCGTGGACCGCGACGACTTCCGCGACCGGCGCCGCCAGCAGCCCGGAGAGCCCGTCGAAGCGGGCGATCAGCGAGCGGGCAACCTCGAGCGCGCTTTGCCTGGCGGTGCCGGTGCGCAACAGCAGCGCAACGAGCTCGGCGTCCGACAGCGCCGCGGCGCCGTGCCTGAGCAGTCGCTCGCGCGGGCGCTCGTCCTGCGAATGGCGAAAGATGCGCATGGGATTGGCACCGGGTCATCCGCAACGCTGCGCGCGGACGCTCGCGCGGCAACGGAGTCGGAGCAGTGTGGACTGCGCGCCGTCACACGCTCAATTCGCCATTGGGATGATGGACACCTGCGTGCCCTCGCGGATCGTCCCGGGCTGACCCACGCGAGTCCACGCGATCGCAGGCATCGCGATGTCCACATGCGATGCCGACGCTTGCCATGCCAGGAATCGCGTCAACAGCGCACCCCGTTCTGCGCCGTGTAAACTTGGTGCCTCGCGCCAACCCATCCGTCACATCGAAAACGCCGTGAATCCGCAATCGAAGCCGCCCGCACGCATCGTGCTGGGCCTGACCGGCGGCATCGCTGCGTACAAGGCCGCCGAGCTCACGCGGCTTTTCGTCAAGGCGGACATCGCGGTGGACGTCTGCATGACGGCGGCCGCTTGCCGCTTCATCGCGCCACTGACGCTGCAGGCGCTCTCCGGCCGGCCGGTGCTCACCGATCTGTGGCAGTCCGGCGCGGACAACGGGATGGGCCACATCGACCTGTCCCGCGGCGCCGACGCGATCGTCATCGCACCGGCGTCGGCCGACTTTCTCGCCAAGATCGCCAACGGTCACGCCGACGATCTGCTGTCCACGCTGACGCTCGCGCGCGACTGCACGCTGTTCGTGGCGCCCGCGATGAACCGGCAGATGTGGTCGAACGCGGCCAACCAGCGCAACATCGCGCAGCTCATTGCCGACGGCGTCGTCGTGCTGGGTCCCGGCAGCGGCGACCAGGCGTGCGGCGAGACCGGCGAGGGACGAATGCTGGAGCCGCAGGAGATCTTCGACGCCGTCATCGCCCAGGGGCAGCCGAAGTTGCTCGCGGGACGGCGCGTGCTGCTCACCGCCGGGCCGACGTTCGAGGCGATCGATCCGGTGCGCGGCATCACCAACACGAGCTCCGGCAAGATGGGCTATGCGCTCGCGCAGGCCGCCGCCGAGGCGGGTGCGATGGTGACGCTCGTCAGCGGTCCGACGTCGCTCGCGACGCCGGCGGGCGTTGCGCGTATCGACGTCACCAGCGCGGCCGAGATGGCCGCGGCCGTCGATTCGAGCCTGGACGGCGTCGATGCCTTCATCGCGGTCGCGGCGGTCGCCGATTACACGCCTGTCGCGCCAGCGGAAACCAAGATCAAGAAGAGCGGCGCGCCAATGACGATCACCCTGCAGCCGACGGTCGACATCCTGGCGACCGTCGCCGCGCGGCCCGGCGCGCCCTACTGCGTCGGCTTCGCCGCGGAGACGAACGACGTCGAACGCAACGCGGACGAAAAGCGCCGGCGCAAGCGGCTGCCGCTGATCGTCGCCAATCGGGCGCAGGACGCCTTCGGCAGCGACGACAACGAGGTTGTCCTGTTCGACGATGCCGGCGCGCACCCGCTGCCGCGGATGGGCAAGCTCCCGCTCGCGCGGCGCCTGGTCGCGGAAATCGCGCGGCGCCTGCCGCAACGCATCGCCGCCAAAGCGCGCGCAATGACGGCGCGGACCGCAAGGATCGCGCTCAAGGTTCTCGACGAGCGCATTCGCCCGCATCTGCCCGCCTATGCGACGCCGGGCTCGGCAGGCATGGACCTGCGCGCGTGCATCGACGCGCCGATCACGCTCGCACCCGGGCACGTCGAGCTCGTTCCGACCGGCATGGCGATCCATGTCGCCGATCCCGGTCTGGCGGCCGTGATCCTGCCCCGCTCGGGACTCGGCCACAAGCACGGCATCGTGCTCGGCAATCTCGTCGGGTTGATCGACTCCGACTATCAGGGACAGCTGATGGTGAGCTGCTGGAACCGCGGCGCCGCTTCGTATTCGCTGCAACCGCTGGAGCGGCTGGCGCAGCTCGTCATCGTTCCGGTCGTGCAGGCCGAGTTCGACGTCGTCGCCGATTTCGCGGCCAGCGAGCGGGCAGCGGGCGGATTCGGCAGTACCGGGCGCTGAGCGAACAGAGCGGACCCTCTCTCAGCGAGGGGTCCCTCCATCGGGTTGCCCGTTGGCGTCCGCCACCGCCAGTTTTCCCGAAACCTCGCCAGCTTGTGGTGGCGCCACCTGCGCCGACTGCATCAGACCCATGTTGTTCTGGAAAGAGCGGTCGGGCCGGTTGGCATTCGCCTTCGGAGTGCTGTATTCGAGACGCAGGTTGTTGTCGGTCGATATCCAGAAGTCGGGGACGAGTCCGATGCGCTCGAGGAACTGATCCACGCCCGTGGGCGACAGCAGCAGGTCGCCGGCGATGTCGGCGAAGCTGCGGCCGGCCAATTCGCGCACGGCCTGCAGACGCGGCGACGCATCGAGTGCGGCCACGACGGCGGGCAACGGTTCCGCATGGGCGGCGTCGTTGGTGGCAATCAGAATGCCCTGCCCTCCGACCACGTAGAGAGACACGTACGCGAACTCGGCGCGCAGGGTGCCGATGATCGTCAACAGGTCGGTCGTCGCCATGTGATGCAGCTGCACCCATTGCTGCAGCACGCCGTCCGGGCGCAGCTTGGCGCGTGCCAGCTGGTAGAACTCGCGGTTGTAGAGCGATGCCGCGCCGGCGAACCAGATCGAGGTGATCTCGATGCTGATCACGTCGTACTGCCGCTTGGTCAGCAGCAGCAGGTTGCGCCCGTCGGTGATGTGGGTCTGCACGCCGGGCTGCTGTGACACCCTGCCGTTGATGCCGGCGAAATGCGCGTCCGCCATCGTGACCAGTCCACGGCTGAGATCGGCAATCTCGAGGTGCGCAAAGCCGGCGTCGTACAGCACCCGGCTGGAGGCACCGGTGCCATAGCCCAGCACGAGCGCATTCTCGCGCCGCCCCTGGTGCAACAGCGGCAGCGCCGCAAAACCGATCTGCGCCTGCACTTCGCCGTGTTTTGCATCGTTGCCCTGGAACTTGCCATTGGTCAGCAACGTCTTCACCATGCCGCCCTCGAGCGGACTGGTCGTCACCGTGGTCAACCCGCCATCGATGCTTTCGGCATGGTCGATCACCGTTCCCCATTTCTGCGGAGCGAAGTAGACGTTCGCGCCGCTGCTCAGCATTTCGTAGTCGAGGCGGGTCGGGCTCACGACCACCAGCGCCAGCACCGTGGCCAGCGCCGCACCGAGCCGCCACCGCACACGCTGCGCGGCGACCGACGCGGTGACGGCCGCAGCCACCACCAGCGCAATGGCGGCGACGATCTTGCCGGACAAGCAGTCCGCCCAGCCAGGGCAGCAGCAGGAACCCGAAGAGCAACACGCCGACAATGTTGCCCAGGGTGTTCAATGCCGCGCTCGCACCCAGCATCGTGATGCCGCGCCGAGTGGTGGCCGTGGTGGCCAGGTCCATGGCCAGCGTGTAACTGGCGCCGATGCACACCGTGGGCGGCACCATCACCAGCGCGCAAACCAGACCGCGCACCGCCTCCCGCGCGCCGAACGTGGTGACCAGCGGATACTCGGCGAAGCTGGCGAAGTACGCCGGGATCGTGTCCCACCCCCACGCGCCCACCGCCACCGAAGCCGCCAACGCCACCTGCGTGGCCGCCAGCCAGGCGGCACGATCGATTCCGGGCCGCTCGATGAGGCGCCGTCCGGCTTCGCCGCCCAGGGCCAGGCCGACCAGGAAGGTGGCCAGCATCAAGCCGAACGCATAAACGCTGTTCCCGGCCACGACGGACAGAAGGTGCACATACACGACCTCCAGTCCCAGCGACAGCAAGCCGCCCAGGCCCAGCGCCAGCCACGCCCCGGCGAGCACGCGCGGCCCGCCGGCATTCGCTCGCACGCCCGCCGGACCGGCGTGCACCGCGCGCCCATCGAGGCGCGAACCGGCCGGGACAGCCCCGAGCGCCTTCGCCAGCTCCAGCGCCAGCAGCGCCACCATCAGATTCATCATTGCCGCAACCAGCGTCGTCGAACGGACGCCGAGAAACGGTATCACCGCGTAGCTCGCCAGGAGCGCCCCAAGCGCGGCGCCCGCGGTGTTGCACGCGTAGAGCAATGCCACCGGGCCGCCCAGCCGGTCGCCGCGCGGGTTGAGTGCCTGGGCCAGCAGCGGCAAGGTGATGCCCATCAGCACGGTCGGCACCAGCAGGACGCCGGCGCCCAGGGCCACGCGCAACACCAGGAGCGCAGGCGACGCGGGCGGCAGATCGGCCGCCAGGAACACGTAGGCGCCCTGGATCGCCGCGAACAACAGCGGGGTGGCCACGCAGAACGCGCCGATCAGGAGCTCGACGTAGGCATAGGCGATGACCGGACGCGCCACGCGGGCCGCCAGCGCGCCGCCGATCAGCGAGCCGATCGCCATGCCCCCCAGAAACGTGGCCAGCACGGTGAAGGCAGCCGTCGCGGTGCTGCCGAATACCAGCGCCAGCTCCTTGGCGAAAAGCACCTGGTAAACCAGCGCCGCGGCGCCGGAGGCGAAGAACATGAGGCCCATGCGGCGGGTCAGGCGCGCCGTCAGCGCCGCATCCGGCGTGCGCTCGACCGCCACGGGCACCGCCACCTGGAATGCCGCCAGCATCCGAAAGCGCGACAGCGCGCGCGCCTGCAGCGCCACCACCGCGACGGTGGCTGTCAACAGCACCCAGCAGGCCCACGGGTGCTCGATGAAGAACGCGATCTGCGTGCGCAGCAGCAGCACCCACGCGAGCCAGCAACCGAAGCCCAGCGCCGCGGTGCGCCAGCGCTCGGCAGCGCTCCAGGGCACGCTGGTCGTGAACAACGCGATGGCGCCGAGCACGAACGGCACCGCGACGACCAGGTCGATCACATAGTGCTCGCCCAGGTACAGGGTCGCCAACGCGACGCACGTCGTCATGAACGTCAGCAGCGCGCGTGACCAGAGCCGCGTTCCCATCTGGAACCAGAGGACGGTCACCGCGAACATCCACCCGAAGTGCATCGATGGCATGCCATTGCGCGGGAAGGGACGGACGAGGATCAGGTCCGGAGGTATCGTGGCAGCGTCGCGCAGCGCCGCCCCGAAGTGATCGCTGCCGAACACGTACTTCGGCCCGGTGATCGGAAACAGATGGTAGGCCAGGAATGCGCAGCAGGTGAGTCCGATCCAGATCAGCAGCGGATGCGGCAAGTGGGGCACGCGGCCACGCAAATGGCGCAGCGCCAGCGCGGCGATTCCCAAGGGCGTCAATCCGTAGGCCGTTGCCAGCAATTCGCGCAAGCCCGGAACGGCATCGACCGCATCGATCAGCGCCGGCGTCACGCCCAGGCCTGCCGCGTGATCGAACCTGAGCGCGAAGAGATCGAACGTCTGCGGATGCAGCGAGGTCGTAAAGCTCAGCGCGGCCTTGGGCACCAGCATCGCCATGAACATCAGCAGCAATATCCAGCGGAACTCGGCCTCGACCGCTGCATCGGCCTGTCGCGGCGGTCGCAGCGCGCGCCACAGCATCGCTGCCAGGCCCGGCAGGGCCATCCCGCTGGCCAGCAGGGCCGGCGCCTGAAAGTCTTCGGTTCCAGACCAGCCGATGCTCGAGCTGTCGCGCAACCACCACCACAGCGCCGCCGTAGTCGGCAGCCAGGCTGCCATGACCCAGGCCTGTTCGCGAGGCCGCGGCATGGACCCCCAGAACAACACCGCGACGAGGATCGAATAGCCATCCAGAGCGGCGTAGAAATTCTTGAACGAAGGGGATTTCAAGGGCAACAGACTGTCCCCCGGCCAAGCAGTTGAGGCCCAGGGCGGCACTCGCCGCCAGCGCCGCCAGGAACAACGAAAACAAGACGGCAGCCTGGCGTGCGCCGTGGAGGCCGGCGGCGTCCAGCATGCGGTGATGTGGCGATGCCTGGAGCGGGGTCGAGATCATCGTTGCCCCCAGGTCGACGCACGCCGCGGAGAAGGTCTCATGGGTAGGCGTGTCGCCCGTTGGGATCGAGGAGGACGCAAAAAAAGCCCCACGTCGTGAGGCTTTTTCTGCGTACGGGTGACCGTCAGATGTTACTTGCAGCTCGAGGGACGGTACTTCGCGTCGACAGCCCCCGAGCATGCCCAGGTAACTTGGCCACCAGCTGAGGGCTCCGACAAGCGTGATGGTAGCACCGGAGATCGCGGGTTCCTTGGCAGTTGCCGTCACGGTGATGACAGCCGCCGAAGCGTACCGCGACGCTGGCGACATAATCGGAAGCTTGGCTTTCGATGCCAGACGCTTGCCGGGACGGCAAACGCCGTAGGTGTTGACGATATTCGGCAATACCGGTCTTGGCCGACGAAGCGCCAGGATCGCTTCCGAAACCCGCGCCCGGATCGTGTAGTCCTGATACGCCGGCAGCGCGACCGCCGCCAGAATGCCGATGATCGCAACCACGATCATCAGTTCGATCAACGTGAAACCTTGTTGGATCCGCTTCATTTCCTGTCTCCTTGGTCGTTTGAGAAAACCCCGTGAACCGAGCACCCAGCGATGCTGTGATCCATTTGAGCAATCGGTGTGCCAGCCTCGTCAATCTCCAGAGGACACTTTAGGGAAAATTACTAACTGTTTGTTTTTTTATTTATTTTCCATCGTTCAACTGCGGCAAAACCGCCAATTCCGGAAAATCTGTGGCAAACGGCATTTGTTGACCACAGCATAATGCGACGCGGCAGGCCACTCGACCGTGCCGCTAAGCGGCAGTTCCACCCCGCCCATCGGCGCAATGCGCAGATCCACCTTCGCGTCGCGCGGGGCGTAGCGCCGTCACCCCCGATTCACCGCTCCGCTTGCCTGGCCTCATGCAAACATCATACGCCGCACCGCCAGGGCCATCCAATAAGCCGTCAGGCCGAAGGACCCCGCGCGGGGGCGACGACCTCGAGCCTCGTGCCCGCGATCTCCAGGATGTCGCCCGCCGCGAGCGGCTGCCCCTCCGGCGCGACCGGCGCGCCGTTGACGGAGGGCGGATGCGCACCTTCGACCGGCACCACGCGAACCTCCTCCGCCGTGCGCCGGAGTGCTGCCACCTGAACCCCGGTCCGGCCGATGAGCGTCTCGTCCTTGACCAGCGCGACGATGCGCCCCGCCTTGGCGCCATCGACGACCTTGAGCGCGGGCACGGGTCCGGTCTGCCGCTCGGGTGGCGGTGCCGGCGCGGCAGCGATGCCGGCAGCGGGTGCCGCGGCCGGGGTCTGCGCCGCAGCGCCTTCGAAATCGGCGACGAAGGACCGCTCGAGCGAATCGGGCGCAGCCGCGGCGGGTTCCGGAGCCACGGGGTCCGAGCGGCGCTGCGCACGTTGCGCGCCGGTGACGACGCGGGCCCCGGCCTGGGCCATCGGCAGCGGCAGCGCTGCCGCCCTGCCTGGCGCCACGAGGCGGGCGGACCGGTGCCGGCGGCGCCTCGAGCGTGGCTGCATCGTCGACCACGTAGACGAGGAGCTCCTGTCCGATGTCGATCTCGTCGCGGTCGCGCAGGAAGTGCTTGGTGACCGGGGCCCCGTTGACGAGCGTGCCGTTGGTGCTGCCGAGGTCCTCCAGGAACGAATCGGCGAGGATCGTCACTACCGCGGCATGCTCGCCGCTCACGGCCGGGTAAGCGAGGCAGATGTCGTTGTCCGGACGACGCCCGATCGTGATCCGCTGCCGATCGAGCCTGATCTCGGCCGCCTTGCCGTCGGCATGAAAGTGGACGAGCTTTCCCACGGCCAGGGCTAACCCGCCCGCTTCTTCGCGAGGTAGCGCTGCGCCCACGCGGGGCTCGGCAGGAACGCCTTCGGCACCCTGACCAGCACGACGGAGATGTTGTCGCGCCCGCCGTTCTGGTTGGCCGTATCGACCAGTTCCTTCGCCGCCGCAGCCAGGTTCTCGCGGTTCTTCACGATGATCGACTGGACGACGGCGGGCTCGACCATGTCCGTCAGGCCGTCGGAATTGAGCAGATAGATGTCGTCGGCCTCGGCCCGATACTCGACGATGTCCGCCGGCACGATGGCCTCGATGCCGAGGGCGCGGGTGACGAGGTTCTTGTTGAGCGAGAATCGGGCCTGCTCCGGCGTCAGCTGCCCACCGTCGATCTGTTCCTGCAGCAGCGAGTGGTCGCGCGTCAGCTGCTCGAACTTGTCGCCGCGCAGCCGGTAGCAGCGCGAGTCGCCGATGTGGCCGATGCTGACCCGGTTGCCGCAGAACACGAGGCTGACGAGCGTCGTCCCCATCCCGGCGCACTCGGGGCGCGCCTGCGCCGCCTCGTAGATCCCCTTGTTCGCCACGGCGATCTTCTGCTGCAGCAGCAGCGCCGCATGGGTGAGGCCGCTCGCGATGTCCACCTTCGACAGCTCGCGGTCGGACTTGAGCTCCGGCAGCATGCCGTTGCTGACGGCATCGACCGCGATGCCGCTCGCGACCTCGCCCGCGTTGTAGCCGCCCATGCCGTCGGCGAGCACCGCGATGCCGGCCGCGGCGTCGACGAATACCGCATCCTCGTTGTGAGTGCGGACCATCCCCTTGTGGGAGAGCACGGCGCAATCGAGTGGCGGGCGTTCGGGCATCGGGCGGGTTCGGCGTTGGAGGGAGCGGTGGCTCGGGCGCGTCAACGTGCGAGTTTAACGGCAGGCCGCGATTGTGGCGAGCGGTGCCGCGTTTTCCGGGAGCGCCGCGGGCACTCGAGCCCTTCGCGGCGGCCACCCGGCAAAGCGCGCGAATTCAGTGGGTTGCAGCCGGTCGGTTCCGGCGCGTGAGCCAAACGCCGACGGTAACCACGATGACGATGCCCGCCGCCGGCGCAAGATAGTGCAG
Source organism: uncultured beta proteobacterium (assembly GCA_963751405.1). GTDB lineage: Bacteria > Pseudomonadota > Gammaproteobacteria > Burkholderiales > Casimicrobiaceae > CAIWHR01. The sequence continues at coordinate 42,166 of CAVVUJ010000001.1, forward strand.
CACCGGGGCGTTGGCGTCGATCCACGGCTTCACCGCAGCATCTTCGATCGCGATCTCGCCGGCGATGTAGCCCAGCAGGCCGCCGCCCGCGACCACGAGCCAGTGAAAGCGCTCGATCAGCTTCATGATGATCTGGCTGCCGACGACGACCAGCGGAATGCTCACGACGAGCCCGAACACCAGGAGTGGCAGGCTGCCTTTGGCGGCGCCGGCGACGCCGATCACGTTGTCGATGCTCATCACGAGGTCCGCCACGATCACGGTCTTCACCGCCGAGACGAGCCGGTCGCTCGCCTGGATTTCGTGGCCGTCGCCTTCGTCCTCGGCGATCAGCTTGATGCCGATCCAGACCAGCAGCGCGGCGCCCACGAGCTGCAGGTACGGCAGCAGCAGGAGCTGCACCGCGAAAAACGTGAGAATGATCCGCAGCACGACGGCGCCGATCACGCCCCAGAAGATCCCGAGTCGCCGCTGCTTCGGCGGCAGGTTGCGGCAGGCGAGCGCGATCACCACCGCGTTGTCGCCCGACAACAGGATGTTGATGACGATGATCTCGAGTCCGGCGACCCAGAACTGCGGCGATGCGAACTCCACGTGGCTCCCCTTTCTATGGCGCCGGTGACGGCAAGCCTAGAGCGCCGACTGCAGCAGCTTTCCCATCTCGGCCGGATTGCGGGTGACGCGAATGCCGCATGCCTCCATGACCTCGAGCTTCTCCTGCGCCGTGCCCTTGCCCCCGGAAATGATCGCGCCGGCGTGACCCATCCGCTTGCCGGGCGGCGCCGTCACGCCCGCGATGAAGCCCACGACCGGCTTCTTCATGTGCTCCTTCACCCAGCGCGCGGCGGTCTCCTCGTCGGTGCCGCCGATCTCGCCGATCATCACCACCGCGTCGGTTTCGGGATCGTCGTTGAAGAGCCGGAGCACGTCGATGTGCTTCAAGCCGTTCACCGGGTCGCCGCCGATGCCCACCGCGGTCGATTGCCCCAGCCCGATCTCGGTCAGTTGCCCGACGGCCTCGTAGGTCAGCGTGCCCGACCGCGAAATGACGCCGATGCGGCCCTTCCTGTGGATGTGTCCCGGCATGATGCCGATCTTCAGTTCGTCGGGCGTGATGACGCCGGGGCAGTTGGGGCCCAGCAGAGCGTCTTCTTCCCCTGCATCCGATAGCGGGTACGGATCATGTCCCGCACCGGGATGCCCTCGGTGATGCAGACGACGAAATCGAGACCCGCGTCCACCGCCTCGTCGATCGCCGCGGCAGCGAACGGCGGCGGCACGTAGATCACGCTGACGGTGGCGCCGGTGGCCTCTTTCGCCTCCTTCACGGTCGCATAGATCGGGATGCCCTCGAAGTCCTCGCCGGCCTTCTTCGGATTGACGCCGGCCACAAAGCAGCTCCGCCCGTTGGCGTAATCGCGGCACATCCGGGTGTGGAACTGGCCCGTCTTGCCGGTGATCCCCTGCGTGATCACCTTGGTGTCCTTGTTGATCAGGATGCTCATTTTTGCTTTCCCGTGGTCGCGTTTCTCGCTGTCGTCGCCCCCGCGAAGGCGGGGGCCCAGTGTCGTTCGGCAAACGCCGATGGTCCCCGCCTGCGCGGGGACGGCGGGGAGTGCCGCCGCCTAGAACATGAGCGTTCGATCACTTGCCCCCGACCGCCGCGACGATCTTCTGCGCGGCATCGGCCATGTTGTCGGCGGTGATGATCGGCAGGCCGGAGTCCGCGAGGATCTTCCGGCCGATGTCCTCGTTCGTGCCCTTCATCCGCACGACCAGCGGCACCGCCAGGTGCGTTTCGCGTACCGCCGCGACGATGCCATTGGCGATGGTGTCGCACTGCATGATGCCGCCGAAGATGTTGACCAGGATGCCCTTCACCTTCGGATTGCGCAGCATGATCTTGAACGCCTCGGTGACCTTCTCGGCGGTCGCGCCGCCGCCGACGTCGAGGAAGTTCGCGGGCTCGGCGCCGAACAGCTTGATGGTGTCCATGGTCGCCATCGCGAGCCCCGCGCCGTTCACGAGGCAGCCGATGTTGCCGTCGAGCGAGATGTAGGAGAGGTCGAACTTCGACGCCTCGACCTCGGCGGGGTCCTCCTCGTCGAGGTCGCGCATGGCGACGATGTCGGGATGCCGGAAGAGCGCGTTCGAATCGAAGTTGAGCTTGGCATCGAGCGCGATCACGCGGCCGTCGCCGGTGACGACCAGCGGGTTGATCTCGGCGAGCGACGCGTCGGTTTCGTCGAACGCGCGGTACAGGCCCTGCAGCATCGCGCGGCCCTGCGGGATGCTGCCTGCGGGAATGCCTATCCTGCGCGCGACGTCGTCGGCATCGGCGTCGGTGAGACCCTTGAGCGGATCGATGAGCACGCGGTGTATCTTCTCCGGCGTCTTCGCGGCGACCGCCTCGATATCCATGCCGCCTTCGGAGCTCGCCATCAGGCACACGCGCTGCGACACGCGGTCCACGACCATCGCGACGTAGAGCTCCTGCCGGATGTCGGCGCCTTCCTCGATCAGCAGCCGGCGCACTTTCTGCCCCGCCGGACCCGTCTGGTGCGTGACGAGCTGCATGCCGAGAATCCTGCCGGCGAGATCGCGCACCTCGTCCATCGATCGCGCGACCTTCACGCCGCCGCCCTTGCCGCGGCCGCCCGCGTGGATCTGCGCCTTGACGACCCACACGCTGCCGCCGAGCGAGCCGGCCGCGGCGACGGCCTCGTCGACGGTGAACGCCGGTATGCCGCGCGGCGTCGACATCCCGAACTTGCGGAAGATTTCCTTGCCCTGGTACTCGTGGATTTTCACGCTGGCTCCTGCGTCGGATGCAAATGGGTTCCCCGATACCACTTCGGGTAATAGTTGCGCACCGTGTCGGTGGTCGTCTCCAGCGCGTGGCAGTGGTCCAGCTGGAACGGCTTGCCGTCGCCTTCGTCCTCGCGCCGCAGGCCGGCGAACATCTGCACCGCGGCAGTCGGCAGCGACCCCAGCAACTCGGTGACGTGGGTGCAGCCGCGAACGCCGCCCATGTCATCGTGCAGGCGCTTCCGGAAGCCCTGCGCGAGGCTCGCGCCGATCAGCTTCGAATAGGTGGGCTCGATGCGATCGCAGGCATCCGGGTAGGGCATCGCGTCCGTCCGCACGTCGATCGCATGGATGACGAACGCGCGGTCGATGGTGACCCGGGCCCACATGTCGTGCACCGCCTCGCGAGCCGGCCGCACCCCGGTCAGTAGCTCGAAGTCGTGGTCCTTGGCGTCGACGAGATGCGCGTCGATGTCGAACAGGCCATCGGCGCGCATGAAGCCTTCATAGGCGATGCTGCGCAGGTGCAGGCGCTGGCGCGGGTTCGGGCTCGGCGGTAGCGGCATCGGGTGGACAGTGGGCGTCAGACGCCGGCGCAGCGCCGGCAATGCCGGCGGGGCCGGGGCAAGGGGATGTGGCTACAATACCGCAGGAAGCGCGTATTTTACGTCCGCGCCGTCGGATGCCGCAACCGACGGCGGCGGCGCGGCCCGTCCCGGAAGAGGCCTGCCGATGTCATTCGTTCTCGCACTCGATCAGGGCACGACCAGTTCCCGTGCGCTCGTCTTCGATCATGCCGGCACCGTCCGCGCGGTCGCGCAACAGGAATTCCGGCAGATTTTCCCGCAGCCGGGCTGGGTCGAGCACGACGCCGGCGAGATCTGGGCGACGCAATCGGGGGTCATGCACGAGGCGCTGGCCCGGGCCGGCATCGGCGCGCGCGACGTCGCGGCGATCGGCATCACGAACCAGCGCGAGACGACCGTGCTGTGGGACCGCGCGACGGGGCAGCCGGTCGCCCACGCCATCGTCTGGCAGGACCGGCGAACGGCGGCGCTTTGCGACGAGCTGCGCGCCGCCGGCCACGCCGGGATGATCGCGCGCAAGACCGGGCTCGTGCTCGACGCCTATTTCTCCGGCACCAAGCTCAAGTGGCTGCTCGACCACGTCAAGGGCGCGCGGGACCGCGCGCTGCGTGGCGAACTCGCTTTCGGCACCATTGATGCCTGGCTCGTCTGGAACCTCACGCGCGGGGCCGCGCACGTGACCGATCCGTCGAACGCGAGCCGCACGCTGCTGTTCGACATCCGCAAGGGCGACTGGGACGACGAGCTGCTGGCGCTGTTCGACATCCCGCGCTCGGTGCTGCCGCGCATCGTGCCTTCGTCCGGCGTGTGCGGGCACGCGAAGGTCGGCGGCATCGACGTGCCGATCGCCGGCATCGCGGGCGATCAGCAGGCCGCGCTCTTCGGCCAGGCCTGCCACGCGCCCGGCCTCGCGAAGAACACCTACGGCACCGGTTGCTTCCTGCTGATGAACACCGGCAACGAAGCCGTGGCGTCCGCCAACAACCTGCTGACGACGGTGGCCTGGCAGCGCGGCGGCACGACCGATTACGCGCTCGAAGGCAGCGTGTTCATCGGCGGCGCCCTGGTGCAGTGGCTGCGCGACGGGCTGAAGATCATCCGGACCGCCGCGGAAATCGAGGCGCTCGCTGCGAGCGTGCCGGACAACGGCGGCGTCTACCTCGTTCCGGCGTTCGCCGGCCTCGGCGCCCCGCACTGGGACGCTTACGCCCGCGGCGCGATGTTCGGGTTGACGCGCGGCGCGACTTCCGCGCACATCGCGCGCTCGGCCCTCGAGGCGATCGCGTTCCAGAACGTCGACGTGCTGACCGCGATGCAGAAGGACGCCGGGATCACGTTGACCGAGCTGCGCGTCGATGGCGGCGCGACGGCGAACAACCTGCTGATGCAAATCCAGGCGGATGTCCTCGGCGTACCCGTCGTGCGCCCCAAGGTGCTGGAAACCACCGCGCTCGGCGCCGGCTACCTCGCCGGGCTCGCGGTCGGTTACTGGCAGGACGCCGCGGACGTCGCCGCGAACTGGCGGGTCGACCGCGTCTTCGAACCCGCCATGGCCCGCGACCGCGCGCTCGAGCTGTCCGCCGGCTGGAACAAGGCGGTCGAGCGCGCCAAGGGCTGGGCCTGACACCGCGACGCCGGCAGCTGGTGACTTTCCGCTGAAAGGGGACCTCGTGCCATCGCGACGCTGCGCGAAATCGAGACGCTGCACCCCGATCCCGGCGGCCGCTGAAACCTTCGCGAGGCAACCCGCAATGACGTCGACCACCGCTCCGCGCCGACTGGCGCACGCCCACCGTCGTGCTCGTCGCGACGGGCCTCATCCTGATGCTGTCGATGGGCATCCGGCACGGCTTCGGCCTGTTCCTGCAGCCGATGACCAGCGACCACGGCTGGGGCCGCGAGACGTTCGCGCTGGCGATCGCCGTCCAGAACCTGATGTGGGGCCTCGCAACGCCTTTCGCGGGCATGTTCGCCGACCGCTTCGGCAGCCACCGGGTCGCGTTCGTGTGCGGCTTGCTCTACGTCGCGGGGCTGGCGACGATGGCGTACGCGACTTCGCCGCTGACGTTCGTGCTGACCGCCGGTGTCCTGATCGGGACCGGTCTCGCCGGCGTCACCTTTTCGGTCGTCGCCGGCGTGCTCGGGCGCAAGTACCCGCCCGAGAAGCGCAGCATGGCGCTCGGCATCTCCGCGGCCGCCGGATCGTTCGGCCAGTTTGCGGTGCTGCCGCTGACGCAGTGGCTGCTGTCGAGCCTGGGCTGGCACGCGGCGCTGCTGACGCTGGCGTGTGTCGCGCTGCTGATGGTGCCGCTGTCGGCGGCGATCTACGAGAAGCACCTTTCCGCGGCGCACGCCTTCCAGCAATCGGCGGGCGCGGCGATGCGCGAGGCGCTGCGGCATCGCGGCTACATGCTGCTGACGCTCGGCTTCTTCGTGTGCGGCTTCCAGGTCGTGTTCGTCGGCGTGCACCTGCCCGCCTATCTCGCAGACAAGGGCATGCAGCCGCACGTCGCGGTGACCGCGCTCGCCCTCGTCGGGCTGTTCAACATCGTCGGCACCTACACCACCGGCTGGCTGGGAAGCCGGATGCCGCGGCGCTACATTCTTTCGGCGATCTACTTCGCCCGGGCCATCGTGTTCGCGCTGTTCTTCCTGCTGCCGATCTCGCCCGCGTCCGTGTACGCGTTCGCGGTGGCACTGGGGCTGCTGTGGCTGTCGACGGTGCCGCCGACCAACAGCATAGTGGCGGAGATCTTCGGGGTCCGCTACCTGGCGATGCTCTCGGGGTTCACGTTCTTCAGCCACCAGATCGGCAGCTTCCTCGGCGCGTGGCTCGGCGGCCGCCTCTACGACACGACGGGCAGCTACGATGTCGTCTGGTGGCTCGCCATCGCGCTGGGCATCGCCGCCGGCCTCATCAATCTTCCGATCGACGAGCGCGAGATCAGGCGGCCGGTCATGGCGTAACCAAGGGGACGGACCATGCCATGGCGTGGCCTGTCCCCTGCAGCGCTACAGCGGCGGCGCGGGCGGCAGCGAATCGGCGACGATGTGATCGACGGCGTCGGTGATGATGCCGTCGACGTTCCACCCCGCGAGCTCGCCGATGCGCGCGGCCTCGTTCGGTGTGTAGCAGAGCACGCGATGCCCGAGGGCACGCACCGCCTTCACGATTTCGGGCGTGAGCGCCTCGTGGTCCGCGACCAGCGCCACGCATTCGAGCCGCGCGAGGCGATCCGGCCAATCGGCGGGTATCGTCTCCAGCAGCAGCGCCCGCGGCAGCACCGCGACCGCATCGCGCGCGGCGTCGAGCGCGGCCTCGGAGAACGACGACAGCAGCGGCGGCACGTCGGCGTCGCGCCAGAGCGTGGCCGCATCCAGTGCCACGGCCGCGCCCGTCTCGCGCTCGCGGCCGGGCGTCGGCTTGATCTCGATGTTGCAGGCCACGCCGTGCGCGCGCGCCCAGCGGGCGATCGACGCCAGCGTGGGCAGGGGCTCGCCTGCGTACTTCGCGGAGTGCCAGCCCCCCGCGTCGAGCCGCGACAGCTCGCGCCAGAGCAAGGCGTCGGCGCGGCCGCGGCCGCTCGTCGTGCGCTCCAGCGTCGCGTCGTGCAGCAGGAACGATACGTTGTCCGCGGCGAGCTTGACGTCGAACTCGACCATCCGGTAGCCGTGCGCGTGGCCGACGCGCATCGCCGTCAGCGTGTTTTCGGGCGCGAGCTTGCCGGCGCCGCGATGTGCGACAAGGCGCGGATAGGGCCAGAACCTGGTGCTGATTGCAGTCATTGGAGCGGATCCTTGGTTCGGTGGCGACGTCGAGCAATTGCACCCCTGCCCGCTCGGCGCCCGCCACGGAACGGTAACCGATTCACGGGTATACTTCTCATTGGCCCCGGGCAGAGTGGTCCTTGGCCGCGGGCAGAGCAGCGAACCCGCATCCGGGAAGATTACAGGAGGGCATCATGCGTTTCAAAGTATTTGGCGCGGCGTTGTTCGCCGCCGGCATCCTGGGCGCATCCGCCGCGCAGGCGCAGACCGAGATCCAGTGGTGGCATTCGATGGGCGGCGCGCTGGGCGAAAAGCTCAACGCCCTCGCGACCCGGTTCAACGCGAGCCAGAAGGAATACAAGGTCGTGCCGGTCTACAAGGGCAGCTATCCCGAGTCGATGACCGCCGCGATCGCCGCCTTCCGGGCGGGCAACGCGCCGCATCTGCTGCAGGTGTTCGAGGTCGGCACCGCGACGATGATGGCGGCCAAGGGCGCCATCGTCCCGGTCACCAAGGTGATGGCGGACGCGAAGGAGCCCTTCAATCCCAAGTCCTACCTGCCGGCCATCGCCGGCTATTACACGGACCCGAAGGGCAACATGCTGTCGTTCCCGTTCAACAGCTCGACGGTCGTCCTCTACATCAACCGCGACGCCTTCAAGAAGGCCGGCCTCAATCCCGACCAGGTGCCGAAGACCTGGAAGGAGATGAACGCGGCCGTGCTGCAGCTCAAGGTGCGCGGCCAGGATTGCGTCTACACCTCGGGCTGGCCCTCCTGGATGCACATCGAGAATTTCAGCGCCTGGCACAACGTTCCGATCGGCACCAAGGAGAACGGCATGGCCGGCATGGATACGGTGTTCACGATCAATTCGCCGCTGCACGTGAAGCACCTGACGATGCTGGGCGACATGTCCAAGAAGGGCCTCTTCACCTACGCCGGGCGCACCAACCAGGCGGAAGCCAAGTTCGCGAGCGGCGAATGCGCGATGCTCACCTCCTCCACCGGCGCGCAGGCGAACCTCCGGCAGAACGCCAAGTTCGACTGGTCGGTGAACTTCATCCCCTACCACGACGACGTGAAGGGTGCGCCGCAGAACTCGATCATCGGCGGCGCGTCGGTGTGGGTGATGTCCGGCAAGAAGCCCAACGACTACAAGGGTGTCGCCAAGTTCTTCGCCTTCCTGTCGAAGCCCGAGATCCAGATGGAATGGCACACCGGCACCGGCTACGTGCCGATCACGATGGCGGCGTACGACATGACGCGCAAGTCGGGCTTCTACGAGAAGAATCCCGGCGCGGACATCGCCGTGAAGCAGCTGACCAACAAGCCGCCCACCGCGAACTCCAAGGGCCTGCGCTTCGGCAATTTCGTGCAGGGGCGCGAGGTGATCGAGGAGGAGATGGAGAACGTGTTCGCCGGCAAGAAGGACGCCAAGACGGCGCTCGACGACGCCGTGAAGCGCGGCAACGAGATCCTGCGCAAGTTCGAGGCGGCCAACAAGTAGAGACTCGCAGGGGGCGCCGGCGGAGCGCCGCCGCCCCCTGCTTCCGGATTCCCACCCACGGGATGGAAAAGCGCGTCGTCTTCCGCTCGGCGTGGCTGCCCTACGCGCTGCTCGCGCCGCAGATCGCGATCACGATCGTCTTCTTCTTCTGGCCCGCGGCGCAGGCGATCTGGTTCTCGTTCCTGCTGCAGGATGCCTTCGGCCTGAAGACCGAGTTCGTCGGGCTGCAGAACTTCATCGAGCTGTTCCGGGACAGCCACTATCTCGACTCGTTCAGGGTGACGGCGGTCTTCAGCGTCCTCGTCGCCGGCTTCGGCATCGCCATATCGCTGGTGCTCGCCACGATGGCGGACCGCATCGTGCGCGGCGCGCTGGCGTACAAGACGCTGCTGATCTGGCCCTACGCGGTGGCACCCGCGGTCGCGGGCGTGCTGTGGGCCTTCCTGTTCGCGCCGTCGATCGGCATCCTGACCTACGTGCTGAAGGGCTGGGGGATCGACTGGAACTGGATCATCCAGGGCGACCAGGCGATGCTGCTGGTCGTGATCGCGTCGGTGTGGAACCAGATCAGCTACAACTTCCTGTTCTTCCTCGCCGGGCTGCAATCGATTCCCAAGTCGCTGCTCGAGGCGGCCGCGATCGACGGCGCGGGTCCCGCGCGCCGCTTCTGGACGATCGTCTTTCCGCTGCTTTCGCCCACCACGTTCTTCCTGCTGGTGGTGAACATCGTCTATGCGTTCTTCAGCACCTTCGGCGTCATCGACGCCACCACCCAGGGCGGGCCGGCCGGCGCGACGCAGATCCTCGTCTACAAGGTCTACCACGACGGCATCAAGTCCGGCGATCTCGGCGGCTCGTCGGCGCAGTCGGTGGTGCTGATGATCATCGTGATCGCGTTGACGGTCGTGCAGTTCCGCTTCATCGAGAAGAAGGTCCAGTACTGATGGCCATGCCATGGTAGAACACCGCCCCTGGCTCACGCTGTTCTCGCACGCGGTGCTGATTCTCGGCGTCGTCGTCGTGGCGTTTCCGGTCTACGTGACCTTCGTCGCCTCCACGCTGACGCTCGACCAGATCATCTCGGTGCCGATGCCGCTCCTGCCGGGCGACCAGTTCCTGCAGAACTACTCGCAGGTGCTGGCCGCCGGATCCACCAAGGGCTCCGGCGCCGCCGTGTCGACGATGCTCAAGAACAGCCTGATCATGGCGCTCGTCGATCGCCATCGGCAAGATCGCGATCTCGATCATCGCGTCGTTCGCGATCGTCTACTTCCGCTTCCCCTTGCGCAACTTCTTCTTCTGGATGATCTTCGTCACGCTGATGCTGCCCGTGGAGGTGCGCATCATCCCGACGTTCAAGGTGGTGGCCGACCTCGGGATGCTCGACTCGTATGCCGGCCTGACGCTGCCGCTGATCGCCTCCGCCACCGCGACGTTCCTGTTCCGGCAATTCTTCCTGACGATTCCCGAGGAGCTGGCCGAGGCCGCGCGCATCGACGGCGCCGGGCCGATGCGCTTCTTCTGGGACGTGGTGCTGCCGCTGTCGAAGACCAGCATCGCGGCGCTGTTCGTGCTCCAGTTCATCTACGGCTGGAACCAGTACCTCTGGCCCCTGCTCATCACGAGCCAGGAATCGATGTACACGACGGTGATCGGCATCCGGCGGATGATCGTCGGCGGCGACGCGGCGAACGAGTGGCATCTCATCATGGCGACGGCGATGCTGGCGATGCTGCCGCCCGCGGCGGTGGTGCTGCTGATGCAGAAGTGGTTCGTCAAGGGCCTGGTCGAAACGGAGAAATAGAACAATGGCAGGCGTTTCCTTCCGCGACGTCAGAAAGAGCTACGGCGCGACCGAGATCATCCACGGCGTCACGACCGACGTCGCCGACGGCGAGTTCGTCGTGATCGTCGGGCCTTCCGGCTGCGGCAAGTCGACGCTGCTGCGCATGGTGGCGGGGCTCGAGCGCATCACCTCCGGCGAGATCGCGATCGGCGCGCGGGTCGTCAACGAGCTCGAGCCCAAGGACCGCGACATCGCGATGGTGTTCCAGAACTACGCGCTCTACCCGCACATGTCGGTGCGCGAGAACATGGCCTACGGACTCAAGATCCGCCGCATGTCGACCGCCGACATCGAGGCGCGCGTCAAGCGGGCAGCCGAGATCCTCGAGCTCGGGCCCGTTCCTCGACCGCAAGCCGCGCGCGCTGTCCGGCGGCCAGCGCCAGCGCGTCGCGATGGGCCGCGCGATCGTCCGCGAGCCGGCGGTGTTCCTGTTCGACGAGCCGCTGTCGAATCTCGATGCGAAGCTGCGCGTGCAGATGCGCGTGGAGCTGCAGGCGCTGCACCGGCGGCTGGGCACGACCAGCCTCTACGTCACCCACGACCAGGTCGAGGCGATGACGCTCGCGCACCGGATGATCGTGATGAACGCCGGTCGCGCCGAGCAGATCGGCGCGCCGCTCGAGGTTTACGCGAGACCGGCCACGACCTTCGTCGCCGGTTTCATCGGCTCGCCGCCGATGAACCTGATTCCGTCGAAAGCTCGACGGGCGCGACGTCCTGCTGGGGGTGCGGCCGGAGCACCTCGAGCCCTGCGGGGAGTCCGAGGCGAGCTTCATCGCCGAGGTCGATCTGGTCGAGCCGCTGGGCGCCGACACGCTGGCGCACGGCAAGGTGGACGGCGAGCGGATCATCGCCCGCCTGCACGCGGCGCTGAACACCGTCGAGGGCCGCATGCCGCTGCGCTTCCAGCCGGAGAACCGGCACTATTTCGACGCCGCGACGGGCGCGCGCCTGGACACCTAGCGCCCAGGGGACAGGCCCCATTCCCCGAGGGGAAACAGGGCCCGTCCGCCGTTCACAGTGGCGGGGCGCCGTCAGTCCGCGGCGCCGGCGCGCGCTGGCAGCGTCCCCAGCGGCACCTCGCCTTGCGGCAGCGCGGTGCGACGGCCGGCGAGCAGCGTGTAGGCGGTCGGCACGACGAACAGCGTGAGCAGCGTGCCGAAGGTCATCCCGCCGACGATCACCCAGCCGATCTGCGTGCGCGACTCGGCGCCGGCCCCGGTCGCCAGCGCCAGCGGCAGAGCCCCCAGCACCATCGCGCCGGTCGTCATCAGGATCGGCCGCAAGCGCAGCGTCGCGGAGTCGATGACCGCCTGCATCATGTCCTCGCCCTTGGCGCGCAGCTGATTGGAGAACTCCACGATCAGGATCCCGTGCTTGGTGATGAGGCCGACCAGCGTCACGAGCCCGACCTGGCTGTAGATGTTGAGCGTGCCCCCGGTGAGCCAGAGCGTGAACAGCGCGCCCGTCATCGACAGCGGCACCGACAGCATGATGACGAACGGATGACGGAAGCTCTCGAACTGCGCCGACAGGACGAGATAGATGAACATCAGCGCCAGCACGAACGTGAAGTAGATCTCGCCGCCCGACGACCGGAACTCGCGCGACTGCCCGTCGAGATCCGTCTGCGCCGTGGCCGGCAGCGCGCGCTTCGCGGCTTCGTTCATCGCCGTCAGCGCCTCGCCGATCGCGTAGCCGGGCGCGAGCGTGCCCGTCACCTTGACCGACCGGAGCCGGTTGAAGTGGTTGAGCGACTGCGGCGCCACGCCCTCCCGCACCTCGACCAGGTTGGACAACTGCACCATGCCGCCATCGCGCGAGCGGACGTAGGCGTCGCGAATGTCCGCCGGCGTCGAACGGTCGAGCGGGGTGACCTGGACGATCACGTCGTACTGCTCGCCGTCCTTCTTGAACCGCGTGACCTGCCGCCCGCCGAGCATCGTCTCCAGCGTGCGGCCGACGTTGTCCACCGCGACGCCGACGTCGGACAGCTTGTCGCGGTTGATCGTGACGCGCACCTCGGGCGTGTTCAGCCGCAGGTCGGTCTGCAGGTTCTGCACGCCCGGGTACTTGCGCGCCTCCTCGAGGAAGCGGTCGACGATGCGCTGCAGCTCCGGGTACGGCACCTGGGACATGATGACGTACTCGATGGGCGTCGAGCGGAACCCCTGGCCGAGCGACGGCGGATTGATCGGAAACGCGATCGCGCCGGGAATCGCCGCGAACTTCGGGCGCAGCTCGTCGGCGATCTGCTGCTGCTTCTTCTTGCGCTCCTCCCACGGCTTCAGCCGCAGCACCGCGTTGCCGTCGACGACGGTCGGAAAGCCGGAAATCGCCGTGAAGGCGCTCGCCTCGGGGATCTGCGCATAGAACTGCTCGATCGGCTTGATCTGGTCGGACGTGTACTGCGGTGTCGAGCCCTGCGGGGCGCTCACGATGCCGAACACGACGCCCCGGTCCTCGGTCGGCGCCAGCTCGGCCTTGAGCAGCGAGAAGAACAGCGCGCCGAGGCCGGCGATCGCGGCCCACAGCAACACGACCACCCAGCGATGGTGCAGCGACCACGTCAGCAAGCGGCGGTAGCCGCGGGTCATCCCCACGATCCCGCTTTCGATCCGGTTGTAGATCCACGAGTGGCGCTCCTGATGCCGGAGCAGCAGCGAGCACATCATCGGCGACAGTGTCAGCGCGACGAAGCCCGACACCAGCACCGCACCGGCGAGAGTCAGCGCGAACTCGATGAAGAGCCGTCCTGTGCGACCCGTCGCGAAGGCCAGCGGCGCGAACACCGACGCCAGCGTCAGCGTCATCGCGACCACCGCGAAGCCGATTTCCTTCGCGCCCTGGATGGCCGCCTGCCTTCTCGGCACGCCCTCCTCGACGTGCCGGAAGATGTTCTCCAGCACGACGATCGCGTCGTCGACGACCAGGCCGATCGCCAGCACCATCGCCAGCAGCGTCAACGTATTGATCGTGAAGCCGAACAGGTACATGAGCCCGAACGCGCCGACCAGCGCGACCGGGATCGTGACCAGCGGGATCAGCGTCGCCCGGACGCTGCGCAGGAAGAAGAAGATGACCAGGACGACGAGCAGGATGGCCTCGGCGACGGTCTCGAACACGGACTTGATCGAGCGGTCGATGAACACCGACGTGTCGTAGGCGACGACGAGCTTCATTCCGGGCGGAACGCCGACGTTCATCCGGTCGACTTCGGCGCGCACCGCCTTGGACAGCTCCAGCGGGTTGGCGACCGCCTGCTTGATCACCCCGATGTTGAGCGATGGCTTGCCGTTGAAACGCGAGATCGTGCGCTCGTCGACGGCGCCGATCTCCGCGGTGCCGATGTCGCGGATGCGCACCGGGTAGCCGCCGACATTGGCGATGATGATGTTGCTGAATTGCTCCGGCGTGCGCAGGTCGGTCTCCGCGACGACCGTGAATTCGCGCGACTGGGATTCGATGCGTCCGGCCGGGATCTCGGCGTTCTGGCGGCGCAGCGCATCCTCGACATCCTGCACGGTCAGCCGGTAGCCGGCGAGCCGCGTGCGGTCGATGTTGAGCCGCATCGACACCTGACGCTCGCCGAAGATCCGCACGTCGGCCGCGCCCGGCAGCACCGAGAGCCGCGGCTGCACGTAGCGCTTCACGTAGTCGGAGGCCTCCAGCGGCGTGAGCGAGCCCGCCTCGACGGCGATGTAGATCACCGGCTGCGAGTCCGCCTCGACCTTGGCGATGATCGGCTCGTCGATGGTTTCGGGCAGCTTGCCGCGCGCGCGGGCGACCTTGTCGCGGACATCCGCCGCCGCCGAGTCGGGATCGCGCTTCAGCGAGAAGCGGACGTTGATCCGGGCGGTTTCGGAACGGCTCGACGATGTCATTACCTCGACACCCTCGATGCCGGCGAGCGAATCCTCGAGCGGCTTGGTCACCTGCGACTCGACGACCTCGGCCGACGCACCGCGATAAGTCACCCCGACGCTGACCACCGGCTCGTCGATCCGCGGATACTCCCGGACCGACAGCCGCGTGTAGGAAATGAGACCGATCAGCACGATGATCAGCGACAACACCGTCGCGAATACGGGGCGCTTGATGCATATCTCGGGCAGTTGCATGGCCGGCCTCCGCGGATCAGGACTTCGGCGCCGGTCGCGGCGAGCCGCCATCGGCCTTGGCCGGGGCAGCGCCGTTCTCGTCGCCTTTGGGCGCCGCGACCTTCGCCGTCGCGGCTAGCGTCACCGACATGCCGTCGCGAAGCTTCAGCTGGCCCGCGGTGACGATCGTCTCGCCGGGCGCGACGCCCTTCAGGATCTCGACACGACCGTCGCGGCGCTGGCCGAGCTCCACCTTCGTCCGCGCCACCTTGCCGTCCAGCACGCGGAAGACGTACTGCTCCTCACCCTGCGGCACCAGCGCCTGCTCGGGCAGGACCAGCGCCTCGCGTTCGTCCTTCGTCAGCAGACGCACGCGGGCGAACATGCCGGGCCGCAGCGCGGTATCGGCGTTCCTGACCTGCGCGCGGATCACGATCGCCCTCCCGGCGGCGTCCACCAGCGGATTGATCGCAAAGACCGATCCTTCGTAGCTGCGCCCCGGCAGCGCATCGAGGCTCACCTGCAGCGTCTGTCCGACCTGCACCTGCTTCAGGTAGACCTCCGGCACCCGGAAGTCGACCTTCAGCGGGTCGATCGACTCGAGGTTGACCATGTCCTGGCCTTCCTTGACATAGTCGCCGACCGATACCGAGCGCAGGCCGATGACGCCGGAAAACGGCGCGCGGATCTCGGTCTTGGCGAGCCGCGCCGCGGAGAGTGCCGTCGCCGCCTCGGCCAGCCGCAGATTGTTTTCCGCCTCGTCGCGCGCCTGGCCGGAGATGAAGCCCTGCTTCTGCAGGTCGATCGCGCGCTCGTATTTGGCCTTGGCGAGCGTCAGGTTCGCCTTCGCCTGCTGGGCTTCGGCCTCGTTGACGGCGGGGTCGAGCTTGACCAGCGTGGCTCCCTTGATGACCGGCCGGCCTTCCTGGAAGCCGATCGCAACGACGCGGCCCGCAACTTCGGGACGCACGGTCACCGATTCGTCGGAGCGCAGGCTGCCGACCGCCGTGATGGTCTGCGGCATCGGCGCGGTCGTGGCGGTGATCGCTTCGACAATGACTGAAGGAACGGGTCCGCCCGGACCTTTTTCTCCGCCGGGCGAACCGCCGGCGCCGGTCTGCGTCGTCTTGCCAGGCGCGCCCGGCAATCCGGCCCGCTGCTGGCCGAGCCAATACCCGCCTCCGGTCGCCAAGGCGACACCGAGCACAGCGATCACGGCGACAATCGATTTTTTCATTGCTGGGGAAAGACGACGGAGAACCGCGTCGCAGGCGTGAAAAGCGGCAATTATGCGCCGGTCTCACGCGGGGCAGCAAACCGCGCCGACGAAACGGCATCGGATCCGTGATGCCGCCCGCGCCTGGAATCGCGGCGCGGGCGGATGGGATTGCGGCTGCTAGAATCCGATGGCAGCCGGCGAGCCGACGCGGCTCCCGCAGCCAACGGAACAACCCCGGAAGACTTCATGGCCTGTCAACGATGATCACCCGAAGCCGATTTCTGCACGCGATGGCCGGGGTGACCCTGCTCGCGTCAGCGCTGGCGCTGCCTGCCGATGCGCAATCGCCCGCAGCCTACCCGTCCCGTCCGGTGCGCCTCGTCGTGCCCTTCCCGCCGGGCGGTCCTCTCGACATCGTCGGCCGGACCATCGCCCAGAAGCTGACCGAGGCTTGGGGCCAGAGCGTTGTGGTGGACAACCGCCCGGGTGCCGGCGGCAACATCGGCGCCGACCTCGTCGCGAAATCGCCGCCCGACGGCTACACGATCCTGATGGGGGCGCTGTCGACCCACGCGGTCAACCCGAGCCTCTACGCGAAGATGCCATACGACGCGATCAAGGACTTCGCGCCGATCACGCTGGTCGCGATCACGCCGAACGTGCTGGTCGTCAACGCGTCGCTGCCGGTCAATTCGGCCAGGGAATTCGTCGCCTACGCCAAGGCGAATTCCGGCAAGCTCGCCTTCGGGTCCGGCAGCAACGGCAGCGCCGGCCACCTCGCCGGCGAGCTGTTCAAGGTCGAGACCGCAACCGATATCATTCACGTTCCGTACAAGGGCGGCGCGCCGGCGACGCAGGCGCTGCTCGCGGGCGACACGCAGTTCATGTTCGACAACCTCGCCAACGCGATGCCCCAGGTGAAGGCCGGCAAGCTGAAGGCGCTCGCCGTCACGACCGCGCAGCGCTCGAAGCTCGCCCCGGACCTGCCGACGATGGCGGAGGCCGGGCTGCCCGGCTTCGACATCTCGACCTGGTTCGGCCTGCTCGCGCCTGCAGGCACGCCGCCGGACGTCGATCGCCAAGTGGAATGCCGGGGTCACGAAGATCCTGAATTCGCCGGAAATGCGCGAGCGGCTGACCGCGCAGGGGGCGGAGCCGGCGCCGACGACTCCCGGCGAATTCGCCGCGTTCATCCAGAGCGAGATTCCGAAGTACGCGCGGATCGTCAAGGCGTCCGGCGCGAAGGTCGACTGACACTTCGCGGCGAACTCGCGCATCGCAAGCAACGAGGAGGAACGATGACCGTACGAACCCTGGACGTCCTTTCGGCATTCTTCGCTGCCGCCGCCATTGCCATCGCACCCGCCGCGGCACAGGCGCAGGACTACCCGACGAAGCCCATCCGCATCGTCGTGCCGTTCCCCGCGGGGGGCGCCACCGACATTCTCGCCCGCGCGGCCGCGCAGAAGATGACCGAGGCGTGGGGACAGAGCGTGGTCGTCGACAACCGGCCCGGCGCCGGCGGCAACATCGGCTCCGAGCTGGTGGCCAAGGCCGCGCCCGACGGCTACACGCTGGAAATGGGCACGGTCGGCACGCACGCGATCAATCCCGGCCTGTACGCGAAGATGCCGTACGACCACGTGAAGGACTTCGCGCCGGTGATCCTCGTGGCCGGGGTGCCGAACGTTCTGGTCGTCAATCCCGCCGTGCCGGCAAACAGCGTGCAGGAACTGATCGCCTACGCGAAGGCGAATCCCGGCAAGCTCAACTTCGCGTCGTCGGGCAGCGGCACGTCGATCCACCTGTCGGGCGAGCTGTTCAAGGTGATGGCGGGAGTGCAGATGACCCACATCCCGTACAAGGGCAGCGCGCCGGCGCTGCAGGACCTGCTGGGCGGCCAGGTCCAGCTGATGTTCGACAACCTGCCTCCGTCGCTGCCGCAGATCAAGGCGGGCAAGCTCCGCGCACTCGGGGTCACGTCGGCCGCCCGCGCCCCCGCGCTGCCTGACGTGCCGACGATCGCCGAGTCGGGGTTGCCCGGCTTCGAGGCCTCCTCGTGGTTCGGCCTGCTCGCGCCGGCGGGAACGTCACCCGCGATCATCGCGAAGATCAACGCCGAGGTCGGGAAGTGGCTCGCCACCCCCGAGGCCAAGGAAAAGCTCCTGGCGGCCGGCGCCAACGCCGCCGGCGGAACGCCGGAGGATTTCGCCAGGCACATCGCGGCCGAAACCGCGAAATGGGCAAAGGTGGTGAAGGAGTCGGGCGCGAAGGTCGACTGATTTCACCACCGCCACGCCGCCCACGCGAGCGCCGCCCACGCCGCGAGGAAGGCCGTGCCGCCGACGGGGGCCAGCGCGCCCCAGCCGCGGGTGCCGGTCAGCGCGAGCAGGTAGAGGCTGCCGCAGAAGATCACGATGCCGGCGACGAGCAGCCAGGCGGCCGCGGCCAGCGCGCCGCTCTCCGGTTTCTGCGCGAGCAGGATGCCGACGGCCAGCAATCCGAGCGCATGCCAGAAATGGTATTGCACCGCAGTCTGAAAGACCGCCATCAGGTCCGGCGCGAGCTTCGACCGCAACGCATGCGCACCGAACGCTCCGAAGGCGACGGCGACGAACAGCAAGGCGGCAGCGCTGCCGATGGCCAGGCGGGCGTTCATCGGTTCCGGCCGGTCAGTGCCGGGGCGTCTTCAACCGCCGCCGACAGGCGGGATGGCCGTGAGCTCGTCGTTCGCCGCCAGCACGCGGCTGCGATCGCGTTCGAACTGCCCGTTGACCGTGAACACGCGAATGGCCGGCGAGGTGATCCCCAATGCGTGCAGCACGTCGTCGATGGTCGCGCCGTCGGCCACCTCGAGCGCGCCTCCGGGAGGCGTCCTGGCCTTGAGCGTACCCATCAGCTTCAGGCGGACTTGCATGGCGCACGGACGGCGGACGTGGTACGGCGGACAGCGATCGGCGGTCAGCGCTTCGCGACGAACACCGCGTGCGCCGGGTTGGCGGGCACCTTCGGCTCGGCCGCTCCGAATCGATATTGACGCGCCTTGGCCGGACGGCCCAGCAACGCCGTGCCGGCGAGCTTCGCCGCCACGCCACTGGCGACGTACGCGCGGCGGATGTCGAATGGATTGTCCCGCAGGTATTTCTTCCACGGTCCCAGCCTGGCCCCCGTCTGGATCAGGCCTTTGACCATGCCGATATCGGTGAGCATCCCCAGGTCGTTGGCCTGCCCCGCGAAGATGGCACCGGAAATCCGGTCGTCGCTCCAGAGCAGCTTGCGATAGATGAATCCTGCGGGATTGTCGATCGTGATCGCCTCGGCGGTCGCATCGTCCCAGCGCCCGAAGCTCGCGCCCTGGAGGCCGCAGATGTCGACCACGTTCATCAGCAGGCTGCCCGGATAGCGCACGTCCTGGCCGGCCATGTTGGCGCCGGCGACCCGACCGTGGTCGACCGCCGTCGGCTGGATCGGATGAACCGCGCTCTGCGTTCCGTGCAGGACCGGGCCCTGGGCCACGTCGCCACCCGCGTAGACGTGCGGGAAATTCGTCTGCATCCGGTCGTTCACCAGAATCGCCTCGCCGGTGGCGATGCCCGAACCCTGGAGCAGGTCGAGGTTCGGACGGATGCCTGTGGCCAGGATCACGATGTCGGCGGCAAGCGACCGGCCGTCGGACAGCTCGACCGCTTTCGCCCCGTCGGCCTCCTGCCGGATGCGCTGGACCGTCGCCCCGCAGTGGACCGGAATGGCCCGCGTCGCCAGCCAGCGGCGCACGTGCTCCGCGGCGGGCGCGTCGAGCATCCGCGGGAGCACCTGCCCCTCGCGCTCGACCACGGCCAGCTGCCATTTGCGCTTGAACATCGCGTTGAGCACGATGAAGCCGATGAAGCCCGCGCCGACGAGCACCACGCGCGGCGTGCGTCCCGCCGGCTGCAGCGACGCGGCGTACTTCAGGACGCGCTCCGTGTGCGCCAGCGACCAGAGCGGCTCGACACCCGGCAGATCGGCGCCGGGGATCGACGGGGCGAGCGGCGACGAGCCGGTGGCGATCAGCAGATTGTCGAAATCGAGCTTGCCGCCATCGGCGAGCGTCACGGTCTTGCCGCGCGGATCGACGGCGGCAACGCGAACGCCGAACCGGGTCGCGACATGGAGCCGCGCGAAGTAGGCGGCGTCCCCGGTGTGCGTATGCGCCTCGGGGATGGTTCCCGCCAGCCAGTACGGCAGCGCCATCCGCGAATGCGCCGGCTCGTCGCACAGCAGCGTGATGGTCGACCGGCCGCCGTCGAACTCGCGGATCGTCTCGATCGCGTTGGTCGCGGCCGGTCCGCCGCCGATGATGACGTGATGCATGGTCTCGGTCCCGAAAAGTTGTGTGCGCCCGCGTGGGAGGGTCGATTGCGTCGGATCAGGCGGAGGCGAGGCCCAGCTCGGCCAGCTTCTCGCGCGTCGGCACGCCTTCCTCCGACCAACCGCGTTCGCGGTAATACACGGGGAGCATCGCGTCCAGATCGACGACGACGCCGGCCGACGGGCCGCTCTTGTGCGCGTCCTTCAGCAGCCGTTGCGGCAGCGTGTCGTCCGCCTTGGTGAGTCCCGCCTTGAGATTGAACAGGCGTTCGAGGTTCCAGGTGCGCTCGCCGATGCGCACGAAATCGTCGATCGTATAGGGGACGCCGCGGGCGGCAGCGGTGCAGGGCACCAGCGATTCGAGCGGCCCGCCCGAGCCGCCGACGAACATGCAGATGCCCGTGTTGTCGTGCGCCGTGGTGCGGTTCTGCTCGTGGACCACCCACTCGCTCTTCCCCACCGGCGTGTGCGGGTCCATCTCGCCCGAGGTCTCGATGCCGGGCGTCCACGCGCGGAGGTGGCATGCCCCGCGGTTGCAGGTGGCGTAGGCCACGCCCATGCCCTGGAAGCCGCGCGGATCGTACGCGGGGAACTCCTGGCCTTTCACGCCCATGAACACTTCCGGGTGCGCGAACTTTTCCCCCATCCGCTTCGAGCCTTCGGCGATTTCGTTGCCGAAGCCCTCGCGATAGCCGGTGGCTTCGACCATCCGCACGAGCGCTGCGGCGGAGCCGAACCGCAACGGCACCTCGACGTCTCGCGTCGCCGATCACGCCCCGCTCGTAGAGCTCCATCGCGGCGGCCAGCGAGGCGCCCATCGAGATCGGGTCGATCCCGAGGTCGTTGCACAGCCAGTTCGCCTTGAGCACCGCATCGAGGTCGCCCACGCCGCAGTCGGCGCCGAGCGCCCAGGCGTTTTCGTACTCGGGACCCTCCCCCGCCGGCTTCCAGTTGCGCGGGTGCATGTTGACGAGAAACTTGCCCGAATGCTCGCCCAGGCGAGTCACGCGGCCGCAGGCGATGGTGCAGGCGAAGCAGGCCTTGTTGGCGACCATCCGGGTTTCCTTGACGGTCGTGCCGTTCAGGTTCTCGTACTGGTCGAACTGTCCCTCGAGGAAGTTGCGCGTCGGCAGGCCGCCGAAGGCCTGCGTCATGTCGATCGTGGCGGCCGTTCCGAGGTCCGTGAACGACATGCGGCCCGGATTGTCCTGCATGTCGGCGCGCATCTTCCAGACCGCCTTCATGAACGCGGCCGGGTCGGCCACGCGGACCCCGCCCGTGCCGCGAACCGCGATGGCCTTGAGGTTCTTCGAGCCCATCACCGCGCCGACGCCGCTGCGCCCCGCCGCGCGGTGCTTGTCGTTCATGATGCAGGCGAAGCGCACCAGCTTCTCGCCGCCGGGGCCGATGCACGCCACCCGCAAGCCCGGAATCCCCAGCTCCCGCCGCAGCCCGTCCTCGGTCTCCCCGACCAGCCGGCCCCAGTAGGCCGACGCATCCCGCAACTCGACGTGGTCATCGTAGATGAAGAGGTAGACCGGCTTGGGCGCCCGCCCTTCGAGGATCACCATGTCGTAGCCCGCGAACTTCAGCTCGGGACCCCAGTGGCCGCCCGAGTTCGACGTGGTGATCGCGTTGGTCAGCGCGCCTTTGGTCACGACCATGTAACGCGCGCCGCAGGGCACCGGCGTGCCGGTCAGCGGGCCGGTGGCGAAGATCAGCTTGTTGGCGGGCGCCAGCGGGTCCACCTGCGGGTCGAGCTCGTCGTAGAGATAGCGCGCCGCCAGGCCGCGCCCGCCGACGTAGTCGCGCAGCCAGTCGGACCGGATGTCCTCGACTGCGATCCGCCCGCTCGTCAGGTCGACTCGCAGCAACTTGCCCGTGGGTGCCGACATCGTTCGCTCCTTCCGTGTTGCGTGGCGTGAACCTGCGCTCGTCGTGCCTTGCCCGCTACCCGCCGAACGCGTCGACATGGTTGCGATGGACCTTCGCACCCCAGGACTCGAGCCACTGCCCTGGCTGCGTCGACTCGCCGTACACGATGGCCTGCGTCGGGACACGCCGCTGGCGCACGCCGGCTGCCCGCCGCACAGGTTGCACTTCGCGGCATGGTCGGACTGCGGCAGCGTGAACACCGTGCCGAACGGACACGCGATCGTGCACAGGTGGCAGCCGATGCACAGCTCGCCGATGACCACCTTGGCGCCTGTCTCGCGTATCCAGCGCGATCGCGTTCACCGGACAGGCATTCATGCACCACGCCTCGTCGCATTGCACGCAGGTGTACGGCGCATAGCTGGCCTCCTCGTCGAACACGCTGACGCGGATCAGGCTCTGCGACGGCGCAAACGTGCCCGTCTGGACCCACGCGCAGGCCAGCTCGCATTGCATGCAGCCCGTGCACTTGTCGGGCACGATGTTCAGCGCTTTCGGCATTGCAGACTCCTGTCATCCATCGTTCGCACGACGCGAGATCGTTCTCGCGGCGTTCGTGAGTGTAACGAGTATCGGCGCCAAGGTGTACCTCCCCGGGCAGCGCCGCCAAACCCGGCCGCCGAGCCTGTCGCGGCCGGACACGATCGGCCATCGTTCGTGACGTGGCATTCGATTCGGGACGGATTACAATGCACGGCAAGCGCCGGAGGCGGCGCGCCCCCCATAAGGACAACACCATGAACATCGAACGCCGGCACGTCGGCAAGCGCCTTTCGGGTCTCGTGATCCATCGTGCTTCCGGCACCGCCTATCTCGCGGGGCAGGTCGCCGACGACCCGACGGCGGACATCTCGGGCCAGACGCGGCAGGTGCTGGCGCTGATCGACTCGCTGCTCGCCGAAGCCGGCTCCGACAAGACGAAGATCCTGTCGGCGACCATCTTCCTGCCCGACATCGGCGACTTCGCCGCGATGAACGCGGTGTGGGAGCAGTGGGTCGTGCCGGGGCAGACGCCCGCGCGGGCCACCGTCGAGGCCAAGCTTGCCGCGCCCGAGCTCCGCGTCGAGATCCAGGTGATCGCGGCAGTCCCGGCCCAGTCCTGACGGCCTTTCATGTCACCGCTTTCCTCCGCCGCGAAGGCCATCGTCGCCGCGACGTCGCGCCGCGACGTCGCGCTCGGTGACGGGCAGCGCCGCGTCGATGCCCGTCACGCGCGAGATGTTCGACCAGTGGATGGTCCCGTGCTACGCGCCGGCGTCGTTCGTCCCGGTCCGCGGCGAAGGCTCGCGCGTCTGGGACCAGGACGGCCGCATGTACATCGACTTCGCGAGCGGCGTCGCCGTCACCGCGCTCGGCCACTGCCACCCGGTGCTGGTGAAGGCGCTGACGGAGCAGGCGGGCAAGCTCTGGCACGTGTCCAACTGGCTCACCAACGAGCCGGCGCTGCGGCTCGCCAAGCGCCTGATCGACGCGACGTTCGCCGAGCGCGTGTTCTTCTGCAACTCGGGCGCCGAGGCCAACGAGGCCGCGCTGAAGCTCGCCCGCCGCTACGCGCACGACCGGCACGGCGAGGGAAAGATCCGCGTGATCGCGGCGGTCAACGCGTTCCACGGCCGGACGCTGTTCACGGTCACGGCCGGCGGCCAGCCGAAGTACTCGAGCGGATTCGGACCGAACCCCGCCGGCATCACGCACCTCCCGTTCAACGACACCGCGGCGCTCGAGCGCGAGTTCGCCGCGCACGGCGCCGAGATCTGCGCGGTGCTGCTCGAGCCGATGCAGGGCGAAGGCGGCATGACGCCGGGCACCCCCGAATACCTGCAGGCGGCCCGGCGCCTCTGCACGGCGCACGGCGCGCTGCTGATCCTCGACGAGATCCAGAGCGGCATGGGGCGCACGGGCACGCTGTTCTCGTACATGCAGAAGGGCATCGTCCCGGACATCCTGACGAGCGCGAAGGGCCTCGGCGGCGGCTTCCCGATCGGCGCGATGCTGACCACGAACGATATCGCGAGCGTGTTCTCGGTCGGCGTGCACGGCACGACCTACGGCGGCAACCCGCTCGCCTGCGCGGTGGCGGGCGCCGTGTTCGACGTGATCAACACGACCGAGGTGCTGGACGGCGTGAAGGCGCGGCACGCGCTGTTCATGGAAGGACTGAAGGCGATCAACGTCCGGCGCCGCGTCTTCTCCGATCTCCGTGGCGAGGGCGTCTGGATCGGCGCCGAGCTCGACGCGCCGTGGAAGGGCAAGGCGATGGACGTCGTCAAGGCCGCCGGCGGCGCCGGACTGCTGGTGCTCCTCGCCGGCCCCGACGTCGTGCGCATCGCGCCGTCGCTCGTGATCAGCCTCGACGAGATCCTCGAGGGCCTCGCGCGCCTCGAGACCGCGCTCAACGTCGCGCTGAACTAGCGCCTCCTCCGCCGGCGGCGCAGCGGCGCGCCGGCAACCCCGATCGCCGGTCAGTCGGTTGCCGCCACCGGCATCTCGCGATGCCGCCGCACCGGCGACCAGATGACCGCCCCGGCGACGAGCACGAGTGCGAGCACGCCGACCGTCAGCAGGGTCGCACGCAAGCCGATCCCCGTCGCCAGCGCGCCGCCGGCGAGCGATCCCAGCGGCGCCGCGGCCACCGTCAGGAAGCGCATCGTCGCCGTCATCCGCCCCAGCAACCGATCTGGCGTGATCGCCTGGCGCAGCGACAGATAGTTGATGCCGTAGAGGACCGCGCCGAAGTCGAACACGAGCATCGCGCAGCCAAGGCCGAGCGTGGCAAGCCAGACCGGTCCCGAGATGAGGCCGAACGCCTGCCAGCCGAGCGCCGTCAGGGCAAGGCCGTGCACGATCACCGGTCCGACGCCGAGGAAACGCATCGTCGCGGTCATCCGCCCCAGCAGCCGGTCGGGCGTGATCGCCTGGCGCAGCGCAAGGTAGTTGATCCCGAAGAGGATGGCGCCGAAGTCGAGGACCAGCATCGCGCAGCCGAGGGCGATCGTGGCGAACCAGACCGAGCCCGAGATCAGGCCGAACGCCTGCCAGGCGAGCGCCGTCAGCGCGAGCCCGTGCACGATGACCGGCCCGACGCCCAAGCGCGCGGACAGACGCTGCGCGAACGCCGAGGCCAGCACGCAGCCCAGGCCACCGCCAAAATAAGCCAGGCCGATGGCGCCGGCCGAGAGCCCGAGTTCGCGCGTCGCGAACAGGATGAGCACGGCGAGCTGCATGTGGTGCAGGATCTGCCAGAGCCCTGCCAGCCACGGCGAGCGCAAAGAGCGTCCGGTTGTTCCGCACGAGCGCAGGCCCTCGCGGATCTCGGACGTCACCGAGGCCCTGGCGCGCGGGTGCGGCACGTCGTGCTGCGCGCGAGACTCGCCGAGCATCACCGCGGAAGCGAAGAAAGCGAGCGCGTCGAGCACGATCGCGAACGGCGCGGTGACAAGCTGGATCAACCCGCCGGCAAGCCCCGGGCCGACGAGCGCGGCCGACGTCTCGCCGAGCGCCACCTTGGCATTCGCCTCGACCAGGCGCTCGCGTCCCGCCAATTGCGCAAGCAGCACCTGGTAGGCCGCCCCGCCCACGACGTTCTGCACGCCGCACAGGAACCCGACCACGTAGAGGACTTCAATCGACAGCGTGCCCGTGTAGGCGGCGACCGGGATCGCGAGCAGGGCAACACCGCGCCCGATGTCCGCGAGCGATCACGATCGGCAGCTTGCGCATGCGATCGATGAGCACGCCCGCATGCAGGCTCACCAGCGCGAACGGGAGCGTTTCCAGCGCGACCAGCACGCCCATCTGCCAGGGTGTCGCCTGCAGCAGCACCGCGCCGGTGAGCGGCAGCGCAAGGTTCGTGATCTGCGCGCCGAACGAGCTGATCGTCAGCGACGCCCAGAGCTTCATGAACTGGGGGTTGCGCCAGAGACCGCGAAACGCGCTCCGCGAAATCCTCTGCAATCGTTCGGCTGGCAACTTCATCGCGCCACACTCAAGACATCCTCAGCGCGCCGCCGCGCGCCTGGCAAGATCGATGTCCCAATACCGCCAGGGATTGGGGTTGAAGGGACTGTGCTTGTAACCGACTAGCCACGGCTGCACGAGAACGTTCTCGATGCGATAGGCTTGCAGCTTCCACGGCGCATATACGCTGACGAGCTCGGACATCTGCCGCAGCAACCGATTGCGCTCGGGGCCGTCCGGGAGCCGCCTGCCCTTTTCGTAGAGCTGGTTGAATTCCGGGAGGTTGAACCGGGCGAGGTTGGACAACCCGGCGTTCGGACCGTACAGGAGGCCCATCACGCCGAATCCGGGTGGAGAACCGGCGGTGTTGGCAAGACCCCACATCTGCAGCTGACCCGCGCGCGCCTGCTTCAGCAGATCGGGAAATTTCTGCTTCACGAAATCGATCCGGAGGCCGAGTGCCGTCATGCTCTTCTTCCACAGCTCGTCCAACTGCCGATCGAAAGCCGACGGACTCGAGGCTATCTGCAGCGTGAGCGGCTTGCCGTCCGGCAGGTCGCGCCAGCCATCGCCGTCCCTGTCGACATAACCGAACTTGTCCAGCAGCGCCTTCGCGGCCGGAAGATCGAACTTCGCATGGCCGTCGAACGTCGGGTCGTGGCCGATCAGGTTGGGCGCGATCATCTGCGTGGCCGGCAGCGCCTGCCCCTGCCGCACGATCCGGACCTCCTCGTCGGTGTTGTACGCCATGCTGATCGCGCGCCGCAGCGCGATCCTTTCCTTCCCGTACCCGCCGACCACCGGGTCGTCCATGTTGAAGTACTCGAACGTGATCGACGGCTGGATCCCGCGCACCAGCGTGATCCCCTGCGCCGCGAGCTCGGGCTTGAGCCTGTTCCCGGGATCCAGCACGTTGCTGATGAGATCGGCCGGAACCGGGTTCGCGATGTCGAGCTCGCGCTTCTGGAACGCGAGCAGCCGCGGGTTCGACTCCTCGATGATGCTGATCTCGATGCGGCCGATGGCGGGCAGCTTCCTGCCCTTCATCACGGCCAGGATCGCCTTGTCGGCGGGGTCGCTGCTGTCGGGGAAGTACTCCTCGCGAAAGGACGGGCTCGCTTCCAGGACGATCTTCTGCCCGCGCCGCCACTCCTTCAGCAGGTAGGGGCCGGTGCCCACCGGATTGGCCATGACGCGATTGCCGGCATCGCCGTACGTCTCGACGACTTCCCGCGCCACCGCCGCCATCACGGTGCTCGCGAGATCGTCCAGCAGGTCGTAATCGGGGTGCTTGAGCTTCAGCTGGATGGTGTAGCGATCGAGCGCGCGGACGCCTTCGAACGGCATGTCGTAATCGAGCCTGCCCGCCGCCTTCGCGGCCGCCAGCACCGCGTCGTCGCCGACGAAGCGGTCGGTCATGGCCTCGATATTCGGCGCGCGCACCCTGGGATCGAGCAGGCGCTTCCACGAATAGACGTAGTCCGCGGCGGTCAGCTCGCGCTTCCTGCCCTTGAAGGCGGGATCGTCGGCGAAGTGGATGCCCGGCCGGAGCTTGATCGTCCAGGTCCTGCCGTCGGCGGAGATCTCGGGCATCGCGGCCGCGGTGTTCGGGACGATCCGAAACGGCCGCGCGAGATAGTCGTAGCGGTAGAGCGGATCGAAGATCACGCGGGCGACATACCCCGAGTAGAGGTCGCTGATCGCCTGCGGATCGAATCCCGTCTCGGCGGCGACGAACGCGACGCGCAGCGTCTTGTTCATGTCGGCCGCCACCGCCGGCGCGCAAAGCGCGAGCGCCACGGCGGCCGTCGCCGCGGCCACGATCGAGCGCAGGCAGGCCACGGCCGGAATCATGCCGCGATCCGGCCGCTCACTTCGCGGCGGCGCGCCGCGCGAGGTCGAGGTCGTAGTACTTCCAGTGATGCGAATTGAACACGTTGTGCTTGTACCCGAGCACCCACGGATGGACGACGATGTTCTCGTAGCGATAGATGCCGAACTTCCACGGCGCGTACGCAGTGACGAGATCCGACATCTGGTGCATGAGCTTGAGGCGCTCGGGGCCGTTCGGCAGCGGCAAGCCCTGCTCGTACAGGCGGTCGTATTCGGGCAGGGCAAAGCGGGAGAGATTGGAGAATCCCGCCTGCTTGCCCCACAGCAGCCCGAAATAGTTGAAGCCGTCGGTCGTCCCCGCGATGTTGCCGAGCGTGAACATCTGCAACTGTCCCGCACGCCCGGCCTTCAGCAGGTCGGGCCATTTCTGCTTGTTGAAGTCGACCCGGATGCCGACCGCGGCCATGCTCTTCTTCCACAGCTCGTCGAGCTGACGTTCCAGGCTCGACGGCTGGGACGAAACCATCAGCGTCAACGGCTTGCCGTCCGGCAGGTCGCGCCAGCCGTCCCCATCGCGATCGACGTAGCCGAACCGGTCGAGCAGCGCCTTGGCGGCGGCGGGGTCGAAGCGCGCGGGATCCTTCTTCGTCGGGTCGAAGCCGAACACGTGCGGCGGCAGGAACTGCGTCGCCGGGATCGCCTGCCCTTGCCAGACCACCCGGGTTTCCTCGTCGGTGTTGTACGCCATGCCGATCGCGCGCCGCAGCGCGATCTTCTCCTTCGCGTAGCCGCCGACGATGGGGTCGTCGATGTTGAAGTACGTGAAGCGGATCGCCGGACGCAAGCCCCGCGCAAGCGTGATGCCCTGCTGGGCATACTTGGGCTTGAGCTGCTGGTTGCCGTCGATCAGGTTCAGGGCCATCTCCTGCAGATCGAGATAGTCGAGATCCCGCTTTTCGAATGCCAGCAGGCGGGTGTTGGCCTCCTCCAGAATGCTGACCTCGACGCGTCCGATCGCCGGCAGCTTCTTGCCGCGCATCTGCGCGACGACGGCCCGGTCGGCCGGATCGGCGCTGTCGGGAAAGGTCTCGTCGCGAAATCCGGGGTTCGCCTCCAGCGTGATCTTCTGCCCGCGCCGCCACTCCTTGAGCAGGTAAGGGCCCGTGCCCACGGGATTGGCCATCACCCGGCCGCCCGGATCGGCGTACGCCTCGACCACCTCGCGGGCGACCGCCGCGGTCCCCGTGGCCGTAAGCGACGTCAGCAGGTCGTAATCGGGGCGCAGCAGCTTGATTCGTATCGTGTAGCGATCGATCGCCTGCAGGCCCTCGAGCGGCGCATCGTAGTCGAACTTGCCGGTTTTCTTCGCCGCGGCGATCGCCGCCGCCGCGCCGACGGCGGTCTCGTCGAACAGATCGGACCCCGTCGACAGCACTTTCGGATCGAGCAGCCGCTTCCACGAATACACGTAATCGGCAGCCGTCAGCTCGCGCTTCTTCCCCTTGAACGCGGGGTCGTCCGCGAAAAAAATGCCGGGCTTGACCTTGATGGTCCAGGTCTTGCCATCCGGGGAAATGTCGGGCATCGCCGCCGCGGCATTCGGCACGACCGTGTAGGGCCGCGCCAGATAGCTGTAGGAATACAGCGGATCGAAGATGACGCGGTTGATCTGATTCGAATACAGATCGTTCGACCCCGCCGGATCGAATCCCGTTTCGCCGACCGGAAAGGAGACGCGCAGCGTCTTGTTGAGGTCGGCGGCACCGCAAGTCGCGGCCGCCAGCCATAGTACCGCCGCCACGGCGATCGATGCGGCGCATGACGAGCCCGGAATTCAGAGCAGTTTCCCGATGTCGCCGGCGAGACTCGCCGGCTCCGCGTTCGGCGCGTAGCGCTCGACGACATTGCCGTCGCGGTCGACGAGGAACTTGGTGAAGTTCCACTTGATCGCCTCGGATCCCAGCAAGCCGGGCTTCGCCTTCTTCAGGAATTGGTACAGCGGCGCCGCGCCGTCGCCGTTGACGTCGATCTTCGCGAACAGCGGAAACGTGACGCCGTAATTGACCTCGCAGAACGACTCGATTTCCTCGTCGCTCCCCGGCTCCTGCGCGCCGAACTGGTTGCACGGGAAGCCGAGGATCTCGAGGCCCTTGCCCCGCAGTTTCTGATAGAGCGCCTCCAGACCCTTGTACTGCGGCGTGAAACCGCACTTGCTCGCCGTGTTGACGATCAGCAGCACCTTGCCCTTGTAGGCGTCGAGCTTGACCTTCTTGCCGTGAATGTTCGTGACCGTGAAATCGTAGATGGTTGCCATGGGATCCTCGTTGGCGCGATGGCGGCAATTATGCCCTCGCCGACCCCGCCACGCGAGTGGCGTTGGGCAACTACTCCGGGCGCCCGAATCCGCCGCCGCCGGGCGTCTCGACGACGAACACGTCGCCGGCGTTCATCGCCACGGCGAACGTTGCGCCGAATTCCTCGCGCGCGCCGGTGTCCGGATACCCCGCACGCTCGACCCAGTTGCGCCCGACGGCGCCCGGCAGGCCGCCGGCCACCCCGAATGGCGCAATCCGCCGGTGGTTGGCCAGCATCACCGCCGTCATCGGCTCGAGAAAGCGCACGCGGCGCACGCTGCCGTCGCCGCCGCGATGGCGGCCCGCGCCACCGCTGCCCCGGCGGATCGCGTAGGACTCGAGCCGGACCGGGAAGCGCCACTCCAGCACCTCCGGATCGGTCAAACGCGAATTGGTCATGTGCGTCTGGACCACGCTCGCGCCGTCGAAATCGGGCCCCGCCCCCGCGCCGCCGGAAATGGTCTCGTAGTATTGGTAGGTGGCGTTGCCGAACGTGAAGTTGTTCATCGTGCCCTGCGACGCCGCCAGCACGCCGAGCGCGCCGTACAGCGTGTCGGTGATGGCCTGCGACGTCTCGACGTTGCCGGCGACAACGGCCGCCGGGTAACGCGGCGCGAGCATCGACCCCTCGGGGATCACGATGTCGAGCGGCTTCAGGCAGCCGGCGTTCATCGGGATGTCGTCGTCGACCAGCGTGCGGAACACGTACAGCACCGCCGCTTTGCACACGGCCGACGGGGCGTTGAAGTTGGTCGGCTGCTGCATGCTCGTGCCGGTGAAGTCGATGGTCGCGCGGCGCCGCGCCTTGTCGATCGCGATCGTCACGACAATCCTGGCCCCGCTGTCCATCTCGTACTCGAAGTGCCCGTCCTTCAGCACGTCGAGCACGCGGCGCACCGATTCTTCCGCGTTGTCCTGCACGTGCCCCATGTACGCACGCACGACCGGCAGGCCGAAGTGCGCGACCATCTTCGCCAGCTCGTCGGCCCCCTTGGCGCAGGCGGCGACCTGTGCGCGGAGGTCGGCGAGATTCTGATCCACGTTGCGCGAGGGGTACCTGCCCGATCCCAGGATCGCGCGCATCTCCGCGTCGAGGAACCGCCCCTCGGCGACGAGCTGCACGTTGTCGAGCAGCACGCCCTCCTCGTCAACGTGCGTCGAATCGGGCGGCATCGACCCGGGCGTGATGCCCCCGATGTCGGCGTGGTGGCCGCGCGACGCCACATAGAACTCCGGCTCGCGGCCGGCGGCGAGGAACACCGGCGCGATCACCGTCACGTCGGGCAGATGCGTGCCGCCGTTGTACGGCGCGTTCAGCACGAACACGTCGCCGGGTTTCATCGCGCCACGGCGCCGGTCGACGATCGTCTTCACGCTCTCGCCCATCGAGCCCAGGTGCACCGGCATGTGCGGCGCATTGGCGATGAGATTGCCCTCGACGTCGAACAGCGCGCACGAGAAGTCGAGCCGCTCCTTGATGTTGACCGAGTACGCGGTGTTCGCGAGCGTCACGCCCATCTGCTCGGCGATCGCCATGAACAGGTTGTTGAAGACCTCGAGCAGGATCGGGTCGGCGGTCGTGCCGATCGCGTGCGCGCGCCGCGCCGCTTCGACGCGCTCGAGCACGACGTCGCCCCGTGCCGTGTAGGTCGCGCGCCAGCCCGGCTCGACCACGGTGGTCGCCGTGTCCTCGCGGATCACCGCGGGGCCGGCAATCGTGTCACCGGGGCAGAGTTGCAGGCGATCGTAGATGGCCGCGTCGTGGTACGCGCCCTCGGTGTAGACCCGGTTCGTCCGGATGGGGACCAGCGGATGCGCGCGCGGCGCATGCGCCGGGACGGCATCCTTCGCGTCGTGCGTCCTGCCGATCGCCTCCACGGCGACGGCTTCGACGACGAGCGGCTTGCCGGGCATCAGGAAGCCGTACTGCTGCCGGTACTTGCGCTCGAACTCCGCGACCACCGCGATCGCGGCACCGGCGCCCGTCTCGAGCGTCGTGTCGGTGCCCTCGTACTTGACGTGGAGCGTGCGCCGGATGGCGATGCGGGCGGCGGGAATGCCCTGCGCCGCGACGTCACCGCGCGCCGCCGTTTCCAGGGCCGCGAACGTCGGCGCCGTGGCCGCGAGCGCCTCGTCCGACAGCTTCGTCTCGACCGCCTGCTGCTTCAGCGCGCGCACGTCGGCGAGCCCCATCCCGTAGGCCGACAGCACGCCGGCCAGTGGATGCAGCAGCACGCGCGTCATCCCGAGCGCATCGGCGACGAGGCACGCGTGCTGGCCGCCCGCGCCGCCGAAGCAGCACAGCGTGTACTCGGTGACGTCGTAGCCGCGTTCCACCGAAATGTGCTTGATGGCGTTCGCCATGTTGGCGACGGCGATCTTGAGGAACCCGTCGGCGACTTCCTCGGGCGAGCGCGGGCGGCCGGTCCTTGCCGCGACCTCGGCCGCGAGCGTCGCGAATTTCTCGCGCACCACCGCCGCATCCAGCGGCTCGTCGCCAGTCGGGCCGAACACGTGCGGGAAGAGCTCCGGATCGAGCTTGCCGACCATCACGTTGCAATCGGTGACGGTCAGCGGTCCGCCGCGCCGATACGATGCCGGCCCGGGATTCGCGCCCGCGGATTCCGGCCCGACCCGAAACCGGGCGCCGTCGAACCGGCAGATCGAGCCGCCGCCGGCGGCGACCGTGTGGATGCGCATCATCGGCGCGGCGAGGCGCACGCCGGCGACTTCGGTGATGAACGCCCGCTCGTACTCGCCGGCGTAATGCGTGACGTCGGTCGACGTGCCGCCCATGTCGAAGCCGATGATCCGTTCGAACCCCGCCAGCCGCGACACGGCGACGGCGCCGACGATGCCGCCCGCGGGCCCGGACAGGATCGCGTCCTTGCCCTGAAAGCGATGCGCGTCCGTCAAGCCGCCGTTCGACTGCATGAACTGCAGCCGCGGGGCGCCTCCCGCGTCCGTCCCGCCGGCAGGACCCCGGCCGGCATCCGTCACCGTCCGCGGGGGCGCCGCTTTCCCCGAGCCGGTGAGCTCGCGCTCGACCTGCCGCACGTACCGGCGCAGGATCGGCGACAGGTACGCGTCGACCACCGTGGTGTCGCCGCGCGAGACGAGCTTCATCAGCGGACACACTTCGTGCGAGACGGAGACCTGCGCGAAGCCCAGCTCGCGCGCGAGCGCCCGCCAGCGCGAGCTCGTGCTGCGGGAAGCGGTAGCCGTGCATCAGGACGATCGCGACGGCGGCGATCCCCGCATCCCGCGCGGCGGCAAGCTCGTTCCGCACGGACGCGAGGTCCAGCGCACGCACGATCTCGCCCCGCGCGCCGATCCGCTCGTCGGCCTCGATCACCCGCTCGTAGAGGAGCGTCGGCAGCTCGATCTTCCGGACAAAGAGTTTCGGCCGATTCTGGTAGGCGATCCGCAGCGCATCGGCGAAGCCTTTCGTGATGACGAGTGCCGTGCGCTCGCCCTTGCGCTCGAGCAGCGCGTTGGTCGCGACCGTGGTGCCCATCTTCACGGCGTCGACGACGCCGGGCGGAATCGGATCGCCGGGCGCAAGACCCAGCAGCTCGCGGATCCCGTGCACCGCCGCATCCGGATAGCGCTCGGGGTTCTCCGACAGCAGCTTGTGCGTGACGAGCGAACCATCGGGCCGGCGGGCGACGACATCGGTGAACGTGCCGCCGCGATCGATCCAGAATTCCCAGCCGGCGGATGCTGGAGAAGGGGACAAGGGGGTCATCGGATGCGGGTCGGATGCGGCGGACGCGGAGCACTCCGGCAAGGCCGCGTATTATAGGCTGCAGGCAGGCGGCGGTTGCGCTCGGGGTGCCCCGATGGCGTTGCCGCCGCGAGGGCTCGATCTGTGGTAAAACGCCGAAGTCCGCAACCCTCGACACGCCCTCCTCCCATCGCGCGCGCTTTCCTTTCCCCGCTTTCCAGGAGCCCCAAGATGAAGCGAATCCTCGCCTTTGCCACTGCCCTCGCCTTCGCGGTCGCGCTGCCCGTGGCTGCCCAGACCAAGTGGGACATGCCCACCGCGTATCCGGCGAACAACTTCCACACCGAGAACATCCAGCAGTTCGCCAACGACGTCGACAAGGCCACTGGCGGCAAGCTCAAGATCACCGTGCACGCGAATGCCTCGCTGTTCAAGGCGCCCGAGATCAAGCGTGCCGTGCAGGGCGGCCAGGCGCAGATCGGCGAGATCCTGCTCGTCAACTACGAGAACGAGGATGCGTTCTACGGGCTCGACGGCATCCCGTTCCTCGCGACGTCCTACGGCGATTCGCTGAAGCTCTACAAGGCCTCGCGGAAGGTGCTCGAGGACAAGTTCGCGAAGCAGGGGATGAAGCTCCTGTACACCGTCGCCTGGCCGCCGCAGGGCATCTACACCAAGCGCACGCTCGCCGGCGTCGCCGACATGAAAGGCCTCAAGTGGCGCGCGTACAGCCCGGCCACGTCGAAGATCGCCGAGCTCGTCGGCGCGCAGCCGATGACCGTGCAGGCCGCCGAGGTCTCGCAGGCGCTCGCCACCGGCGTCATCGACTCGTACATGTCGTCCGGCGCGACCGGCTTCGACTCGAAGACCTTCGAGCACATCAAGAACTTCTACGACACGCAGGCGTGGCTGCCCAAGAACGCGATCATCGTCAACCAGAAGGCGTTCGATGCGCTCGACAAGCCGACGCAGGCCGCGCTGACGAAGGCCGCGGCCGACGCCGAGACGCGCGGCTGGAAACTCTCCGAGGAAAAGAACGGCTGGTACCTCGACCAGCTCAAGGGCAAGGGCATGAGCATCCTCAAGCCCTCCGAGCAGCTCACGGCCGATCTGCGCAAGGTCGGCAACTACATGCTCGCCGAGTGGCTGCGCAAGGCGGGTGACGACGGCCGCAAGGTGGTGGACGCGTACCGGGCGATGTAGGGCCTTCCCTTCGCGCGATGACCCCAGCTGCGAACGGGCCCTGATGCGCCGCCGGCTCGATCGTCTGTACAACGCCGCCGGATACCTGGCGGCGTTGTTTTTGGTGGGGACTCTGGCGATGGTCCTGACGGGGATCGCCGGGCGGCTCCTCAACTTCCACGTGCCCGGCACGGATTCCTATGCGGGCTACTGCATGGCGGCATGCGGCTTTCTCGCGCTCGCGCACACGCTGAAGCGCGGCGAGCACATCCGCGTCACGCTGATACTCGAGCACCTCGGCGCGAAGGCGCAGCGCGCGCTCGAACTTGCTGCGCTGGCGGTGGCGACGCTGCTGGCGGCGCTCTTCGCGTTCTACAGCATCCGGCTCGCGTACCAGTCGTGGCAGTTCAACGACATCTCGACCGGCAACGACGCGACTCCGCTCTGGATTCCGCAGCTCGCGATGGCCGCGGGCACGCTCATCCTGCTGATTGCGATTCGTCGACGAGCTCGTCCTCGAGTGGACCGGACGGCGCGGCCGCGCGAAATCCGATGCGGCACTGCACCACGAATGATGCGCGCAGGGTGAACGCATGGACGCGCTGATCACCACGCTCCTCATCGTCGCGCTCTTCGTGCTGCTCGGCAGCGGCGTCTGGATCGGGCTGGCCCTTTCCGGCGTCGCGTGGATCGGCATGGAGCTCTTCTCGTCGCGGCCGGCCGGCGACGCGATGGCAGTGACGATCTGGGGCACGGCGTCGTCGTGGACGCTGACCGCGCTGCCGCTCTTCGTCTGGATGGGCGAAATCCTGTTCCGCACCCGGCTCTCCGAGGACATGTTCCGTGGCCTCGCACCGTGGCTCGAACGGGTTCCCGGCCGGCTGCTGCACACGAACATCATCGGCTGCACGATTTTCGCCGCCGTCTCGGGATCCTCCGCCGCCACCTGCGCCACGATCGGCAAGATGACGCTGCCGGAGCTGAAGGCGCGCGGCTACCCGGAGGACATGACGATCGGCACGCTGGCTGGCGCGGGCACGCTGGGACTTCTCATTCCGCCGTCGATCATCATGATCGTGTACGGCGTCATGGCCAACGTGTCGATCGCGCAGCTCTTCATCGCCGGCGTGTTTCCCGGCATCCTGCTGGCGCTGCTCTTCTCCGGCTACATCGCGGTCTGGGCGCTCCTCAATCCGGAGCGCATCCCGGCCGCGACCACGAAGACGACCCTGGCGCAGAAGCTGCACGCGTCGCGCCACCTCATTCCCGTCGTGCTGCTGATCCTGCTGGTGCTGGGCTCGATCTACACAGGCGTCGCGACGGCCACCGAGGCGGCGGCTTTCGGCGTCGTCGGCTCGCTCGCGATCTCATTGGTGCAGGGCTCGCTCACGCGCCGGACGTTCACCGAAAGCATGATGGGCGCGACGCGCCTCTACTGCATGATCGCGCTGATCCTGGCCGGCGCGTCGTTCCTGACGCTCGCGATGGGCTACATCGGGCTGCCGCGGCATCTCGCCGAGTGGATAGGCGGGTTGGGGCTCACCCCGTTCGCGCTCGTCGTCGCGCTGATGATCTTCTACGTTGCCCTCGGCTGTTTCCTCGACGGGATCTCGATGGTCGTGCTGACGATGGGCGTGATCCTGCCGACGGTGGAAGCGGCCGGCATCGACCTCCTCTGGTTCGGGATCTTCCTCGTGCTCGTCGTCGAGATGGCGCAGATCACGCCGCCGGTCGGGTTCAACCTGTTCGTGCTGCAGGGGATGACGAAGAAGCAGATCACGTGGATCGCGAAGCAGGCGCTGCCGATGTTCTGGCTCATGATCGTCGCGGTGCTGCTGATCTGGTATTTTCCGCAGATCATCACGTATCTGCCGCAGCAGATGAAGATGGGGTGAGGCAACGAGCAGATGATGGGCCCCCACGCTCACTTTGTTCGCTGCCCCCCGAGGGGGCGCACAGTGCCCTTCGGGCGGCCGGGCGGGCACTGAGAAAACGAAAGGGTGAAGACGTGGATGCGACGACGCCGTATGCGGCCAAGATCAGGACACCTTTCGCCGTGCTGGGGATTCGCACCGCCAGCGGTGTGGTCACGGGCATCGAATACCTGCCGAAAGCTGAACGTGCGCAAGCGCCCGGCAACGCGCTGGCGGAGCGCGTGGTCCGGCAAATCGAGCGCTACCTCGCCGATCCGCATTTCCGTTTCACGCTTCCTCTCGCGGCCGTCGGCACGCCGTTCCGCCGGCGGGTGTGGCAGGCGCTCGCCGGGATTCCGGTCGGCGAATCGCGGACCTACGGCGAGCTCGCGCGACTGCTGCACACGGCGCCGCGCGCGGTCGGCGGCGCGTGCGGCGCGAACACGATCGCCCTCGTCATTCCGTGCCATCGCGTCGTCGGCAGCCAGGGCGCGCTCGGCGGGTTCATGAGCGCGAAGGGCCGTCCCGAGCGCGAATTGCTCCCGCTCGGAGGGAAGGCGCGCAGCGCCAAGGGTGCACCAATCTGCGCCGCGGACGGCGATCCGATCGCGATCAAGCGCTGGCTACTGACGCACGAGGGCTACCGCTTCGGCGCCTGACAGGATTGCCAGCGTTACCATGTGGCGGCCATGCCCACTTCTGCGGAGCTGATCGATATCTTCTGCGACCAGGTCTGGCTGCAGGACGGGCTCGCGCCCTCGTCGCTGTCGAGCTACCGGCGCGATCTGATCGCGTGGGCGGGCTGGCTCGACCAGCGAGGCAGCTCGCTCCTCGCCGCGCAGAGAACCGAGGTCGAAGCGTTCCTCGCCGAACAGTTCCGCGCAAAGGCGAAGGCGACGTCGATCGCCCGCCGGCTGTCGTCGCTGCGGCGCTTCTACGCGCTGCAGCTGCTGCAGGGGACGCTGCGCGCGGACCCCACGCTGCGCGTGCGCGCGCCGAAGCTGCCGCGGCGGCTGCCGAAGAACCTGTCCGAGGCGCAGGTCGAAGCGCTGCTCGCCGCACCGGATCCGGAGACCACGCTCGGCCTGCGCGACCGCGCGATGCTGGAAACGCTGTACGCGACGGGCCTGCGCGTTTCCGAGCTCGTCGGCCTCACGCTCGCGCAGGTGTCGCTCGACATGGGCGTCGTCCGGGTGCTCGGCAAGGGCAGCAAGGAGCGGCTCGTTCCGCTCGGCGAGGAATCGATCGCCTGGCTCAAGCGCTATCTCGCCGCCGGGCGCCCAGCACTTGTCGGCGGCGGCAAGAGCAACGCGATGTTCGTCACCGCGCGGCGGGGCCCGCTCACCCGGCAGGCGTTCTGGGCGCTGCTGAAGCGCCTCGGCGCGAAGGCCGGCATCCCAGCCACGAGCATTTCGCCGCACGTGCTGCGCCATGCGTTCGCGACGCATCTCTTGAACCATGGCGCCGATCTGCGGGTCGTGCAACTGCTGCTCGGCCATGCCGACATCACGACGACGACGATCTATACGCACGTCGCGCGCGAGCGGCTGAAGAAGCTCCACGCGCAGCACCATCCGCGCGGCTAGGATGACAGCCCCCGATGCTCACTACGTTCGCCTCCCCCCAAGGGGGCGCTCAGCGCCCTTCGGGCGGCCGCGCGGGCGTTGAGCCCCAATGGCGAAGGACCGGCATCCGGCAACCAACGCCGTGCGCGTGCTGCGCGAGCACGGCGTCGCGTTCACCCACCATCCATACGATTACGAGGAACGCGGGGGCACATCGGCATCGGCGCGCGAGCTGGGCGTGTCCGAGCACGCCGTCATCAAGACGCTGGTGATGGAGGATGACGCAAAGCAGCCGCTGGTCGTGCTGATGCACGGCGACCGTGAAGTCTCGACGAAAGCCCTGGCGCGCATCCTCGGCGTCAAGACCGTGGCCATCTGCGCGCCTGCCGTCGCCGACCGGCACTCGGGATACCAGGTCGGCGGCACCAGCCCGTTCGGCACGCGGCGCGCAATGCCGACCTACATGGAGCGCGGCATCGCCGCTTTGCCCTATGTGTACGTCAACGGCGGCCGACGCGGCTATCTCGTCGGCATGGCGCCGGCGGACCTGATGCGGGTGCTGAAGCCGATGCTCGCCGACCTCGCGACGGCCCGGGGCGAATGATTCCCGGCTCGTCCTCTTGCCCGCGACAGCGACTTCGCCTAGCCTGTCGGCGGTCACTGCGGGTTTGTGACGGTTGTCAGGGGCAAGGGGGGCCGATGAATCGGGGGCTGAAGCCCGCGAAGGCGAAGGTCGAAGCCAAGCGCCCTGCTGGCAGGAAGCCCGTCGCGACCGACGACGCCCGGGTCCGCGAGCTCGAGCTGCGCCTGGCCGAGGCTTTGGAGCAGCAGGCGGCGACGAGCGAGATCCTGCGCGCGATCGCCAGCTCGCCGACCGACGTGCAGCCGGTGCTCGATACGGTCGTCCGCGCCGCCGCCCGCTTGTGCGGTGCTCCGGACGTCGCGCTTCTGCGCGTCGACGGCAGTGTGCTCCGTGGCGCGGCCGCGGTCGGTGCGTTCGGGGAGATGTTGATCCGCCGCAGCGGAGGCATCGAAGCCCTCGAGATGCCCCTGACGAGGGAGTCGGTGTCCGGACGCGCGGCCGTCGAACGGCGCAGCGTCCATGTCCACGACCTCGCCGTCGAAAGCGAGGTCGATTATGAGATGGGACGCGAGCTCCAGCGTCGCCTCGGACATCGCACGATGCTTGCCGTGCCCCTCCTGCGCGAGGGAGTGACGGTCGGAGTCATCGATCTGTTTCGGACGGAGGTCAATCCGTTCTCGGATAAGCAGGTCGAACTGCTCAGGACCTTCGCTGACCAGGCAGTCATCGCGATCGAGAACGTGCGGCTGTTCACGGAGCTCGGAACTCGCAATCGCGACCTCACTGAAGCGCTGGAGCAGCAGACGGCGACGAGCGAGATACTGCGCGCGATCCCAGCTCGCCCACGGACATCGCAACCGGTATTCGACGATCATCGGCGAGACGCGCGGAATGGCTTTGCAATGCCGATGTTCAGCGTCGTCTCGCAGGATCGATGGCGAGCTGATCCAGCTTGTCGCGCTGCACGGCATCGACCGCGGAAGGAAGCGATGCGCGTCGGACGCCACTTTCCCATGCGGCTGGACGCGGACACCGTACGGCGCGCATCCATCCGACGCCGTGTCGTAGTGCATATCGACGACGTGCTGGCCGACCCGGACTACGAGTCCAAGGACGCCGCGTTGGCCAGCGGTTACCGCGTCCTGTCTCGGCGTGCCGATGTTCCGCGAGGGGCGACGTGATCGGGTCGATCTTCGTCGCGCGCCGCGAAGCCGGGGCTCTTCACCGACTCGCAGATCGCAGCTGCTGAAGACCTTCGCCGACCAGGCGGTGATCGCGATCGAGAACGTGCGCCTGTTCACGGAACTGGACGCACGCAATCGCGACCTCACCGAAGCGCTGGAGCAGCAGACGGCGACGAGCGAGATCCTGCGCGTGATCGCCAGCTCGCCGACGGACGTCCAGCCGGTGTTCGACACCATCGCCGCAGCGCGCGGCGCAACTGTGCGACGCCGACGTCGCGCGTGGTCTCGCGGTTCGATGGCGACGCTGCATCGAGCTGGCCGCGATCACGGGCATCGCGCCCGAGCCGTGAAGATCGTCCGCACGCTGTTCCCGATGCCGCTCGACGCGCAGGCCGTCACCGGCGCGCGTCATCCTGGACGCGCGACGTCGTCCACATCCCGGACGTTCTCGCTGAACCGGACTACGAGCTCAAGGACTTCGCGCGCGGCAGCTCGGATACCGCAGCGATCCTCGGCGTACCCATTGCTGCGCGACGGCAGGTCGATCGGCGCGATCTTCGTCGGCCGGCGCGAAGCCGGGCCGTTCACCGACAAGCAGATCGAGCTGCTGAAGACCTTCGCCGACCAGGCGGTGATCGCCATCGAGAACGTGCGGCTGTTCACGGAACTGGAAGCCCGCAACCGCGACCTCACCGAGGCGCTGGAGCAGCAGACGGCGACGAGCGAGATCCTGCGCGTGATCAGCCAGCTCGCCGACCGACGTGCAGCCGGTGTTCGACACCATCGCGCGAGCAGCGCGGCACGGCTGTGCGGCGCCGAGATCGGCAGTCGTCTTCGCGTTCGACGGCGAGCTGCATCCAGCTGGCGGCACTCACGGACGTCGAGCCCGAAGGCATGTCGATGCGTCGCAGCGCCTCTTCCCGATGCCGACCGGGTCGCGAGCACCGTGACCGCGCGCGCGATCCTGGACGCGCAGCGTCGTCGCACATTCCCGACGTGCTCGACGGACCCGGACTACGCGATCCAGGCGACTCGCACGGCGGCGCGGCTTCCGCAGCGTGCTGGCCGTGCCGCTGCTGCGCGAGGGCAGCGCCGATCGGCGCCATCGCCGTCGGCCGCGCCGAAGCCGGGCCCGTTCACCGACAAGCAGATCGAGCTGCTGAAGACCTTCGCCGACCAGGCGGTGATCGCCATCGAGAACGTGCGGCTGTTCAAGGAGCTGGAAGCGCGAACCACGCGAGCTGACGCGCTCGGTGGGCGAGCTGAAGGCGCTGGGCGAGGTCGGCCAGGCGGTCAGCTCGACGCTGGATCTCGAAACCGTGCTGACGACGCATCGTCTCCCGCGCGACGCAGCTCACCGGCACGGACGGCGGCGCGATCTACGAATACGACGAGGCGCGCGAGGAGTTCCACCTGCGCGCGACCGATCAGCATGCCAGACGAGCTGATCGACGGCGCTGCGCGCTACGCCGATCCGCAAGGGCGAGGGCGTGGTCGGGCGGCTGGCGGTGACCGGCGAGCCGGTCGCAGATCCGCGACATCATGGACGAGCGCGCCTACCAGAGCCGCGATGCGCGAGATCCTCGTCCGCGCTGGGCTATCCGCTCGCTGCTGGCGGTGCCGCTGCTGCGCGAGGACCACATGCTCGGCGGCCTGGTCGTCAACCGGAAGAGCCGCCGGCGAGTTCGCGCCGGAAGTGATCGAGCTGCTGAAGACCTTCGCCACGCAGTCGGCGCTGGCCATCCAGAACGCGCGGCTGTTCCGCGAGATCGAGGACAAGAGCCGGCAGCTCGAGACCGCGAGCCGGCACAAGTAGCGAATTCCTCGCCAACATGTCGCACGAGCTGCGCACGCCGCTCAACGCGATCATCGGCTTCTCGGAAGTGCTCGCAGGAGCGGATGTTCGGCGAGATCAACGACAAGCAGGCCGAATACCTCGGACGACATCCTGGAGTCGGGCCGGCATCTGCTGTCCCTCATCAACGACATCCTCGATCTGTCGAAGATCGAGGCCGGGCGGATGGAGCTGGAGACCGGCCGACTTCGATCTGCCGGGCGCCATCGACAACGCGCTGACGCTGGTGCGGGAGCGGGCGCACCGGCGCGGGATCGCGCTCGAGCGCAAGATCGACGAGCGGCGTGGGCGACGATCCACGGCGACGAGCGCAAGATGAAGCAGGTGCTGCTGAATCTGCTGTCGAACGCGCTGAAGTTCACGCCGGAGGGCGGACGCATCGACGTGCGCGGCCGACGTGCGCGACGGCGCGGTCGAGATTTCGGTGACCGACACCGGGATCGGCATCGCGCCCGAGGATCAGGACGCGGTGTTCGAGGAGTTCCGGCAGGTCGGCGCGGCGGCGAAGAAAGTGGAAGGCACCGGACTCGGCTTGGCCATCTCGCGGAAGTTCATCGAGCTCCACGGCGGCAGGATCTGGGTCGACGAGCGAAGTGGGGATCGGCTCGACCTTCGCCTTCACGCTGCCGCTGACGACCCGACAGGGCCGCTCGTCCGATTGACGCGCGACCGCCCGGATCGGCACACGGAACTTGCCGGAGCGCGGTCAGCCCCGCTTGCGCTCGATCGCGATGCCGAGTTCCTTCACGCCGGCGATCGGCGCGAGCTTGGCCACACGCACCTTGACCCACGGCGCGCCAAACTCGCCCATCAGCAGGTCGGCGATCGCCTGCGCGAAACGCTCCATCAGCTTGTGCGGATGGTCGGCGGCGAACGCCTGCAGGCGCTTCACGACGGCCGCATAGTCGAGCGCGTCGGCGAAGTCGCCCGTGCGGAACACGGCATCCGACGGCAGCCCCAGCTCGACATCGAGGCGCAGAGTCTGCGCCCGCTGCTGCTCCCAATCGTAGATGCCGATACGCGTCTCGACGCGCAGATCGTGGATGAAGATCGCGTTCATGCCGCTTTGCTAGAATCTGCGAGGTGTCGGGGCCGCGCTCACGCGGCCCGGTCCGATGTTCCCGCAGTCATTCTAACCGACGCCCTGTTCCATGCTCGCCTCCCTCGCGTTCGTCGCCGCCGCGTACCTGATCGGCTCCGTGTCGTTCGCGGTCGTGACCAGCAAGCTGTTCGGCCTGCCCGACCCGCACAGCTACGGCTCGGGCAATCCGGGCGCCACCAACGTGCTGCGCACCGGCAACAAGGCAGCGGCGGCGGTGACCCTCGTCGGCGACGGCGCCA
Source organism: uncultured beta proteobacterium (assembly GCA_963751405.1). Lineage (GTDB taxonomy): Bacteria > Pseudomonadota > Gammaproteobacteria > Burkholderiales > Casimicrobiaceae > CAIWHR01. The sequence continues at coordinate 85,781 of CAVVUJ010000001.1, forward strand.
AGGGGTGGCTCGCCGTATTCCTGGCGCAGACGCTCGGTCCGTCGTTCGGCGGCGCGGACTGGATGGTGCCGGCGGTTGCGCTCGCCGTGTTCATCGGCCACCTGTTCCCGGTGTTCCACGGCTTTGCCGGCGGCAAGGGTGTGGCGACCGCGGCCGGGATCATTTTCGCGCTCCATTGGCCGCTCGGTCTGGCGCTCGCCGTGCTGTGGATGGTGATGGCGCTCGGCTTCAAGATCAGCTCGCTTGCCGCGCTCACGACGGCAGCGCTGGTGCCGCTCGGCGCGTTCTACGTCTTCGGCAACGCGCCTGCCGCATGGGCGATGGTTCCCATATCGATCCTGCTCTTCTGGCGGCACCGGTCGAACATCCGGCAGCTGCTCGACGGGAGGGAGAGCACGATCGGGCGGTGAACCCGAGCACGACCTGGCTGCTGCGCGGCCGCTCCCGCTCAGGCCGCGGGAAGCGAGGCCAGGTCCCAGCGCGGCCGGACCGAGAACGCGTAATCGGCGGTAGCGCCGCCGACAAACGCAGCGCGCCCACGAGCGCGATCATCGCGCCGTTGTCGGTGCAAAACTCGAGATCGGGGAAGAACACCTGCCCGCCGCGCCTCCCCACGGCGGCGACGAGCCGCGCGCGCAGCTCGCGATTGGCGCCCACGCCTCCGGCAACGACGAGACGCGCGTGCCCGGTTGCGCCCAGTGCGGCGACCGCCTTCGCGACGAGCACGTCGACCACCGCGTGCTGGAACTCGCGCGCGATGTCGGCCCGGCGCGCGTCGTCGAGCGTACCGCCGGCCGCCTCGCGGCGCACGAGCGTCAGCGCCGCGGTTTTCAGGCCGCTGAAGCTCATGTCGAGATCGCCGCTCGAAAGCATCGGCCGCGGCAACGATACGGCGCCGTCCCGGCCCGACTCCGCGAGGCCCGCCAGCGCCGGTCCGCCGGGATAGGGCAGACCGAGCAGCTTCGCCGTCTTGTCGAAGGCCTCGCCCGCGGCGTCGTCCTTCGTGTCGCCCAGCAACCGATACTGCCCTACGCCCGCGACTTCGAACAGCTGGCTGTGGCCGCCGGACACCAGCAGCGCGACGAACGGGAACTCCGGCGTTTCGGATCGGCGAGCAGCGGCGAGAGCAGATGGCCCTCCATGTGATGCACGCCGAGCGCGGGCTTGCCGAGCGCGTAGCCGAGCGCGCAGGCAACGCTCGCCCCCACCAGCAGCGCGCCGGCGAGGCCGGGACCCTGCGTGTACGCGATACCGTCGAGGTCGGCGAGCCTGGTCCCCGCCTCGCCCAGCACCCGCTGCGCGAGGGGCACGACGCGCCGCACGTGATCGCGGGAGGCGAGCTCGGGCACGACGCCGCCATAGACGCTGTGCATCGCCACCTGCGAGTGCAATGCATGCGCGAGCAGCCCGCGGTCCGTGTCGTACACGGCCACGCCGGTTTCGTCGCAGGAGGTTTCGATGCCGAGAACGAGCATGGGAAATGCCGGCCGTAGCCGCCGGGCACCACGATACACGGTCGGCGCGCCGGGCGCCGGGGCGCTCGTCTGCCGCTGCCGGAGCTTTGCCAGTGTTGCGCAGGTGCCTGCATCCTGCTATATTGGTCGATTGTTGAAGAACCCAGCGTTTAAGGAAACCGTTTCATGACCAGCGTACGCCTGCGCGATAACGAGCCGTTCGAAGTGGCCCTGCGCCGCTTCAAGCGCACCATCGAGAAGACCGGCCTGCTCACCGAACTGCGTGCCCGCGAGTTCTACGAAAAGCCGACCGCCGAGCGCAAGCGCAAGCTCGCCGCCGCGGTGAAGCGCCACTACAAGCGCCTGCGCAGCCAGCAATTGCCGCCGAAGCTGTTCTGAGGCCGCGCCACGCTGCATGACCCGAGGGGGCGAAGCGATTCGCCCCTTTTTGTTCTTAGGCCGAGCCCGAGGTCGAGGATGTCGCTCAAATCCCAGGTTGTCGAAGACATGAAGACCGCCATGCGGGCGAAGGACGCCGCACGGCTGTCCACGATCCGGATGCTGCTGGCCGCCATCAAGCAGCGCGAGGTCGACGAGCGCATCGAGCTCACCGATGCCGACGTGCTGACGATCATCGACAAGATGATCAAGCAGCGCCGCGATTCGATCACCCAGTTCGAGGCCGGCAAGCGCGAAGACCTGGCCGCAATCGAGCGCGCCGAGGTGGCCTTGCTCGAGGACTACATGCCGGCGCGACTGGCCGACGCCGAGATCGATGCGCTGATCGCGGAGGCGATCGCGTCCACCGGAGCGTCCGGAATCGCCGGCATGGGCAAGGTGATGGCGTTACTGAAGCCGAAGCTCGCGGGACGCGCCGACATGGGCGCGGTTTCCGCCCGCATCAAGGCGAAGCTGGCCGGGTAGCCAGCAACGGGGTCGAAAAACGGGTTCCTGACCCCGCCTTCGGTCGTCCGGCCGAATGGCCCTTTCGCACTGGCGCCGAGCGCCTATAATGCAGTAGTCCCCTGTTCTCAGGTTACCGGCGGCCCCAGCCGGGGTTTCCCGATCGCGGCAATTCCGCCGGGCGCAGCGTCAAGTTCATGATTCCTAACGATTTCATACAGACGCTGCTTGCCCGGGTCGACATCGTCGATGTCATCGACCGATACGTCCCGCTCAAGAAGGCCGGCGCGAACTACCAGGCCTGCTGTCCGTTCCACAACGAAAAGACGCCCTCGTTCACCGTCAGCCCGACCAAGCAGTTCTACCACTGCTTCGGGTGCGGGGCCCATGGCACGGCGGTCGGCTTCCTGATGGAGTACGGCGGCAAGGCGTTTCCGGACGCGGTCGAGGAGCTCGCGCGCGACGCCGGCCTCGAAGTGCCGCGCGTCGAGCGCCCGGGCGAGTCGGAACGGCGCGCCGAGGCCGGCGACCTCACCGCCCACACGCTGGAAGCCGCCAGGTTCTATCGGGCGCAATTGAAGGAGGCGCCCCGCGCCATCGCCTATCTCAAGGACCGCGGGCTGACCGGCGCGATCGCCGCCAGGTTCGGGATCGGCTATGCGCCGGACGCCTGGCAGCCGCTGGCCGCCGTGTTCGACCGCTATGACGATCCGGCGCTCGAAACCGCCGGCCTCGTCATCGCCGGCGACGGCGGCAAGCGCTACGACCGCTTCCGCGACCGCATCATGTTCCCGATCCACGACAGCCGTGGTCAGGTGATCGGCTTCGGCGGCCGCGTGCTGGGCGACGGCGAGCCCAAGTACCTGAATTCGCCGGAAACGCCGCTGTTCTCGAAGGGCCGCGAGCTCTACGGGCTCTTTCTCGCGCGGAGCGCCATCCGCGAGGCCGGCGCGGTGGTCGTCGTCGAGGGCTACATGGACGTCGTGGCCCTCGCGCAGCATGGCATCGACTACGCGGTCGCCACGCTGGGCACGGCGACCACCCCCGCGCACGTGCAGAAGCTCTTCCGGCAGAGCGACCGCGTCATCTTCTGCTTCGACGGCGACGCCGCGGGGCGCAAGGCGGCGTGGCGCGCGCTCGAAAACGCGCTGCCGGTGCTTGCGGACGGCAAGAACGCCGGATTCCTCTTCCTGCCGGACGGCGAGGATCCGGACGATTTCGTGCGCCGGCGCGGCAAGGCCGCGTTCGAGGCGCTGATCGACCGTGCGATGCCGGCCTCCGAGTTCCTGCTGGCCGAGCTTGGCGCGCAGCACCCGCCGACGTCGGCCGAAGGCGGCGCCGCGCTGGTGGCCGCGGCACGGCCCTATCTTGCCGCGCTGACCGCGCCCGTGCTGGGGGCGCTGCTGCGCCGCCGGCTCGCCGACCTCACCGGACTGCCGGAGACGGAATTGCGCGATCTGCTGGGTCAAGCCTCCCCGGCGGAGCGTGGCCGCGGTGCCGCGCCCGCGCAGGCAACTGCCTCGCCCGGCCGCGATGCTGTCCCGACGCGCCGTTCGAATCGGGCAAGCCAGTACGGGCAACGCCGCGCGCCGTCCCTGGTCCGTGAACTCATCCAGGCCCTGCTGCTCCAACCGGAGCTGGCCCGCTCGAACGCCGTGCCGCAACCGTCGGATGGCACCCCGGATGGGGCCGCTCTGGCAGCGCTGGTTGCGTTCTGCATGGAGGGCGAACACCCGTTGACCACCGCAGGCGTCATTCAGCACTTCGCCCAATCTCCGCACGAGCCGGTGCTGGCGGCGGCGCTGGCCACGGCGGAAGACACCGGAATCACGGCGGAACAGGCCGCCATGCACCTGAAGGCAGGCGCCGCCCGTTACTGGGAACAGGCGCAACGGGCCGGGCGCGAGGGGTCGCCGCAATCCGGCGCACCGCCGACGGCGGAGGAATCCGAACGCCTGCGCCAGCTGGAAATGGTCAGGCGCAGCCTGCCCGCTGCCGAACCGAACGTGTCGGGGGAAAGATCGTGAAAAGGCAGTGTCACCGAGCAATGCGCCGCGAGTGGTCTTATCGCGGCGTCCTGTCGCTCCAGCCCGGCGAACCATGCGCCACGCGCGATCCGTCCGCGTATTCGGACAAATTGCGCCCGCGATCCGTAAGCAGATGATATAATTTGAGGTTTTCCCCATCGCCCCCATCTGGTATCGCATCCCGCCCCTTTCGGGCCCCTCGATATCCGATTCGTTAGGATGACCATGGCCAAGAAGCCCGCGAAGCCCGTCCGCAAGTCGCCCGCCAAACCCAAGTCGCGGAAGCCGGCCGCCAAGAAACCGGCCGGCGCGAAGGCGCGGCCGGCGCCGAAGAAAGTGAAGCCGAAGGCCGCTGCGCGCCCGGCCGCAAAGAAGAAAGCCGGTCCGGCCAGGAAGGCGGCGCGCCCGCCCGCGAAAAAACAGATGGCCAAGGCGAAGGCCGCGAAACCCGCACCCAAGAAGGGAATTGCACCGAAGAAGCCCGTCGCCAAGGCAAAGGGCAAGCCCGCAGTCAAGGCACGTCCCGCCGCGAAGGCGCCGAAGGTCGTCGCCAGGCCGCTGCCCAAGGGCAAGCCGGCCCCGAAAGTCGAGGCCAGGACGTCCAAGGCACCCGCCAAGCCGGCCAAGGTGATCGCCGGCAAGGCCGGCGCTGCGTCGGCCGCGCCGCCAGCCAAGGGCGCATCCGCCAAATCAGCCGCCGCGCCGGCGAACAAGCCGACGCCGAGCGAGATCGCCGCCCGGATCGCCGGCAAGCGGGCCGCGGACGCCGCCACCAAGAAAGGCCGCAACGGCCGGCACGCCGAGATCGCGCCGCGCGTGCTGACGCCGGCCGACGTCGAGGCGCGCAAGCGGCGCCTGAAGACGCTGATCGTGCTCGGCAAGGAGCGCGGCTTCCTGACCTTCGCCGAAATCAACGACCACCTGCCGGACGACGTGCTCGACGCCGAGCAGATCGAGGGCATCGTCAGCATGATCGGCGACATGGGGATCCAGGTCTACGACGTGGCCCCCGACGCCGAAACGCTGCTGATGTCGGACGCCGCGCCCACGGCGCCGGCGGAGGATGTCGAGGAAGCCGCCGAAGCCGCGGTGTCGACGCTCGATTCCGAGTTCGGCCGCACGACGGACCCGGTACGCATGTACATGCGTGAAATGGGTTCCGTCGAGCTCCTCACGCGCGAAGGCGAAATCGAAATCGCCAAGCGGATCGAGGAAGGCCTGAAGCACATGATCATGGCGATCTCCGCCTGCCCGATGACGGTGGCGCAGATCCTCGACCTCGCGACCAAGATCGAGAAGGACGAGTTCAAGATCGACGACCTGGTCGACGGCCTGATGGATTTCAACGAGGCGCTCGACGCGCTCGAGGACGTCGACGACGACCTCGAGGCCAGCGAGGACGAGGGCGACGCCGGCGCCATCGCCGCGGAGAACCTCGAGCGGCTGAAGGTCGCCGCGCTCACGCGCTTCGCGACGATCAGGAAGCTCCACGCGCGGATGCTCGTCGTGCTGCAGAAAGAGGGGCACAAGGCGCCCAAGTGCGTCGAGCTGCAGAAGAAGGTGCTGAACGAGCTGATGCAGATCCGCTTCTCCGCGCGGCAGGTCGAGAAGCTCTGCGACAGCGTGCGCCACGAGGTGGACAACATCCGCCAGATCGAGCGCAAGATCCAGGACCTCGTCGTCAACAAGGGCGGCATGCCGCGCCCGGATTTCATCAAGAAGTTCCCGGAAAGCGAGACGTCGCTGCGCTGGATCGACCGTGAAGTGTCGGCGCACCACGGCTACAGCGAGCAGCTCGCCAAGTACCGGCAGGCGATCGTCGAGCAGCAGCAGAAGCTGCTCAATCTCCAGTCGCGCGTGATGATCCCCCTGAAGGACCTGAAGGAGATCAACAAGCAGATGTCGCAGGGCGAAGCCAAGGCGCGCAAGGCCAAGCGCGAGATGACGGAGGCCAACCTGCGCCTCGTGATCTCGATCGCGAAGAAGTACACGAACCGGGGCCTGCAGTTCCTCGACCTGATCCAGGAAGGCAACATCGGCCTGATGAAGGCCGTCGACAAGTTCGAATACCGCCGCGGCTACAAGTTCTCGACGTACGCGACCTGGTGGATCCGGCAGGCGATCACGCGCTCGATCGCCGATCAGGCGCGCACGATCCGCATCCCGGTGCACATGATCGAGACGATCAACAAGATGAACCGCATCTCGCGGCAGATCCTGCAGGAGACGGGACAGGAGCCCGACCCTGGCGTCCTTGCCGAGAAGATGGAGATGCCCGAGGAGAAGATCCGCAAGATCCTCAAGATCAGCAAGGAGCCGATCTCGATGGAGACGCCCATCGGCGACGACGACGACAGCCACCTCGGCGACTTCATCGAGGACCTGTCCACCGTCGCGCCGTCGGACGCCGCCGTCAACGCGAGCCTGCGCAACGTCTGCAAGGACGTGCTCGACACGCTCACCTCGCGCGAGGCGAAGGTGCTGCGGATGCGCTTCGGCATCGAGATGAACACCGACCACACGCTGGAGGAGGTCGGCAAGCAGTTCGACGTCACGCGCGAGCGCATCCGCCAGATCGAGGCCAAGGCGCTGCGCAAGCTGCGGCACCCGTCGCGCTCGGAGAAGCTGCGGAGTTTCCTCGAGGGCGAGGGCTGATCGCATCGGGGTCAGATGCGTATCGGCCCGCGTCCGCTGGTTCGGCTACTGGAGCTCGAGCACGACGCTGAGCTGTTCGGGATCTTCCGCGCTTTCGCGGCTCTTGAAGCCGAGCGTCGCGCAGAATGCCAGCATGTTGCGATTGCTGCGCAGCACGCGCCCCTCGATCCGCCGCAGGCCGCGCGCCTTGGCGTACGCCACGAGCCGGGCCATGAGGTTCCGCGCCACGCCCTTGCCGTGCCACGCATCGGCGACCACCACGGCGAACTCCGCGGATTCCTGGTCGAGGCTCATGACGTAGCGCGCGACGCCGACGATCACCGGCGCAGCGCCCGCTTCGTCGACGGCCACCAGCGCCACCTCCCGGTCGTAATCGATCTGCGTGAAGCGGGCGAGCATCGCTGGCGTAAGCTCGTGCAGCCGATAGAAGAAGCGGAAGAAGCGTGACTCTTCGGACAGGCCGTTGACGAACGCGCGCTCCATTGCGGCGTCCTCCGGGCGAATCGGCCGCACGCGCAGATGCCTGCCGTCGGCCAAGGCCACGTCGGCCACCATCTCGACAGGATACGGATGGATCGCCATGTGCCCATAACTGCGGGCCGTCGGCTCGGCGCGGGCATCGATCGTCACGCGCGCACCGGCGATCTCGGCACGGCCTGCGTGAACGCGCACGGGATAGAGCGCGAGCGTGCGCACCCACGGCACCGCGCAGGCGAGCGCCGACACCTGCACGAGGATGTGCGCCAGCGCCTCCGTTGCGGCGCCGGCCGCGTCGGCGTCCGGCAAAGCCGTCAACATGCCCGTGCCGCGAATCGCGTCCCGCGCCAGGCGCAGATTCAGCGGCGGCAGCAGCACGACAACGTCGGCGGCACCGCCGGCGCATTCCGGGCCGAAGGTGATCACCGACCCGAATACCGCGTCGGTGCAAATCCCGATCGCGACATTCTCGCTGCCGGCGAATAGGCGCTCCTTCGCCACGATGACAGGCAGGCGTCGATGCGGGTTGCCGGGAGCGCCGATCATCGTGGCCCAGGCACGGGTCAGCATCCTGCCGTCGCGCAGGCGTTCGCGCACAACCGGCACCGGCCGATAGGGCACGGACTCGCCGGTGTCGGAGCGCAGCGTCACCGGGAAGCCCAGGCGCCGCGCCACGGCCAGAGCTTCGGCAAGGGTGTCGGCGGACTCCGCAGACGCGACCGGCAATCCGAATACCGAGAGCAGCGTGTGCACCTCCATCTCGGTCAAGGCGCGGCGATTCGTCGATGCCGCGGCGGCTCGAATGCGCTCCACCGCGGCAAGATCCAGCGGCTGCGGCTCCGGCTGCGAAGGCGGCACCTCGAGCAGCCATTCCTGATGATGGCGGTACGCGGCCAGGAACGAGAACGCCTCGACCGCATGTTCGGGCGTGTAGAAATTCGCGATGCCCCCTGCCTCGAGCGCAGCGGTAGCCTCGCGCCGATCGACGGCACCCAGCCACGCGCCCAGCACGGGCTTCGTTGCACGCCGCGCGACTGCCGCGACCGCGCGCGCCATGTCGGTGGCTCCGGCGACCGGTCGCGGCACGTGCAGCACCAGCACGGCGTCGATCTGTGCATCGGCGAGCGCCACCGCAACCGCCGAAGCCATCCGCGCCGGCGTGGCGTCGCCGCGAACGTTGATCGGATTGCCGCAGACGATGTTCGGAGGGAGCAGTTCCGACAGCGCCTTTTCGGTCGCCGGCGAGAAGTCGGCCAGCGGGATGCCACGGTCGCCCGCGCTGTCGGCGGCGAGCGTTCCGGGCCCGTGCCCGTTGGTGACGATCGCGAGTCGGTCACCGCGCGAAATCCGGTGCATCGCCAGGATCCGCGCCGCGGCGAACAGCTGGGCATAGGTCTTGACGCGCACGGTACCGGCCCGCCTCATCGCGGCATCGAAAACGGCATCGGGCGACGGGGCATCGGCGACCCCGTGTTCCAGCGACCGCCCGGCCTTCAGCAGGACGACGGGCTTCGTCCGCGCCGCGGCGCGCAGCGCCGACAGGAAACGCCGCGGATCGCCGATCGTTTCCGCATAAAGCAGTATGCCTTCCGTTTGCGGATCGAAAAGCAGCGCGTCCAGCAGCTCGCCGAAGCCGATATCCATGGCGCCACCCAGCGCGACGACCGTCGAAAATCCGATGCCCCCCGAGGCAGCGAAATCGAGCATGGCGGCGCACACCGCGCCCGACTGCGCGATGAGCGCGAGCCGGCCCGGGTGCGCAACGGCATTGCCCAGCGTCGCGTTCAGACCTATGTCGGGGCGGATGACGCCGAAAGAGTGCGGGCCGAGCAGGCGGATCCCGCGCGCATCCGCCACGGCCAGCAGTTTCGCCTGCCAGCGCCGCGCGTCGTCCGGGTCGGATGGCGGCGCCGACAGGATGACGGCCACCCTGATCCCGGCGCGCGCAACATCCTCGAGGACCTCGAGCACAGCCGCAGCGGGGACCACGATCAACGCGAGCTCCACCGGCTTGCCGATTGCGGCAAGCGAAGCGTAAGAGCGCTGCGCGAGCACGCGTCGATGGTGGGGGTTGACGGCGTAGAGCGTGCCGCGGAAAGCGCCGCCGAGCACGTTCTCGAGGACGATCCGGCCGATCGAGCCGGGCTTGCTGGATGCGCCGACGAGCGCGACCGAAGCCGGCATCAGCAGCGCGCGGAGATAATCGGATGACTGCATGGCGCGGGATCGAATCACACTGCCGCAATGGAAAACGCGTGCACAGTGTAGCGCGACGCTGCGCGTTGCAGGAATCCTGTTCGCGAATGCGCTGCGTTGTCGCAGCGGCAGCCGCCACCGGCGCGTCGGCTATAATTTCGTTTCGGCGCGATGCTTTGGCGATCTTCGCTCGCCTGCGGGCCGACGCAGGAACCTGTCTCCGGCAGGCAGCGGGCCCGTAGCTCAGACGGTTAGAGCAGGGGACTCATAATCCCTTGGTCGCTGGTTCGAATCCAGCCGGGCCCACCACAAGCACTGTTTTCCGAAGGCGTCCGGCGGATCCCTTTGGCCGGGGTTGCAACGCCCCGAAACAATGCGGGCGCGCAGCACCAATCGCCGGCCATGTCGGTCCCTCGCCATGTCAGGGCAGCGGCACCGGCCTGCCCTGGATATGCGCCAGCACGGACGCCTGCGTTCGGGCGTCATCGTCGACGTTGCCGTGCTTCGTGGCGCCCGTCGCCAGCGACGAAGGCGCGACGCGATGCTGGAGGTGCGGCAGGTTCCGCGGCACCACGGCCGCATCGAAGAATTTCGCCATGCCGAGCACGGGCACGTGCGCCCGCTCCTCGAGCGCATTGGAAACGAGATAGAGCAGCGAGCGCCGGTACCCCAGCACGAGGCGCATCGCGCCGCCCTCGGTGCGCTCGAGCGCATCCTGCAGATGGAATTGCGCGTAGCGCCCGAGCTTGCCCGATTGCAAGTGGGGCTGGATGCGCGAATCGAAGAGCTCGACGGTCGCAGCCGGCGCCAGGAAACTCGCCGACGCGATGGTCCAGCCCTGCGTGATCAGCCAGTCCGCAAGATACGCGTGGACGATGGCCCCGGCGGAGTGGCCGACGAGGTGCAGGCGAATCGTGTCCCGTTGCGGAGCCAGCAGTTCCATCAATTGCATGCCGCCGCCGCGGCCCGCCGTGTTGTACGTGATGAGGCGGCCCTTGTCCTTCATGTCCTGCCACACGCGCTTGCCGACCCTCCGCACGATCCCCTCGACCCGGTCGCTCCACGCGTCGTCGAGCATGGTGACAAGGCCCCCGGTCGGGATCTCGCCGCGTTTCTTCAGCTCGTTCTGCACCCGGTCGTTGAGGACGGACAGCAGGTCCGATTCCCAGATGAGATAGATCGGAAACACTTGAGCGTCGGTGAAGAGCTTCACCCATTCCCGCGCGGACTCGCCGGCACCCTGTTCGTCCACGAGCCCGCCGTGCGCGTAGATCGCCACGTCGATGGGGGCCCCGGGCGGAATGTTCCATTCGGCACGCTTGGCGGGCAGCAGATGGCCGGCCAGCTCTTCGAGATCCTGGTAGGTCGTGTGAAACTCGCCGGCAGGCGACAGTTCGCCGTTGCGGCCCGTATTGACGACATAGGGCGACAGCGCGTGCAAATCGAGAAGGGGGCTGCCCGACGCGCCGAACCTGGCATCGGATACGCGGGACCGGCCGGTCGCCTGCGCTTCGTGGCGGCGCGTGACCACGCCCAGCTGCGCGACCCAGCAGTCGTAGCCGTGCTTGATCCAGTCCTCGTAGGTGAGGATCGCGAGACCCTGCGTGCCCCAGCCGCCGCCCCAGGAGTTCTGCACGATGAAGCCGTATTCGTCGTAGCCGACGAGAGCGAACGCATGGCCGTCATCCGGTCCCCCCTGCCGCGGATAAGGAATCGTCCATATCCCGTTGGGTGCGGCTCGCCTGCCGCCTTTGCGCATGTAGCCGTCGTTCCAGCCGTCGTGCGCGAGCGCGCTCCCGAGCAGCACGCCGGCTTCGTTGAGCGCGACCTGCATGTCGACCACCGAACGCGAGTCGACCCGATAGTACGCGCCGAGCGGCCGGCGCACGCCGTCGTCCCACCAGTCGGCCTTGCCCGTAGGGCCGGGCTCGTCCTGCTTCGGCCAGAACGATTGACCGCACACGCCGTGCTTGAACCAGCCCTTCAGCGCCCCGCGCAGCGAAGATCCCCCGTCCGGCACCTCGCCGCGCAAATCATCGTAGCGGCGCGCCATGCCGTAGAGCATGAACGCCGAGACGGGTGCGGCCGGCGCGGCATCGCGGCGCGACGTCAGCACGTGCACGACGGTCGCCAGCGCAAAACCGGTGCACGCGCTGGTATCGCGCTGATGCAGTCGCGGGCGATGGGTGGCCGGAGGGGCCGGCAGGCGCGGCAACGGCGCGAAGGCGACCGCGGGCCGGTAGGGCCGGTCGCGGAAATCGACGCTGTCGGGAACGACGTTGCGCAGGGGCCGGCCCGCAATCCGCTGCCTGGCCGTGCTGCGCTTCCTTGCGGGAATTGCCCGAGACCGGCGGTGCCATGGAATCCTCCCTTGCGGCGGTCGCTACTTGGCCGGCGCCGCTCAATCCCGCGCGACGAAGGCCTTCAATTCCTTCGCCATCCGCGCGAGGGACGGCTGGTGTATGTACATCATGTGGCCCGCCTCGAAATAGCTGACGGCGACGTTCGCCTGCAGGCTCTCGCGCAGGCCGAGGTGGCTCAGCGTGTAGTCGGCGGCCGCGTGCGGCGTGCCGAGGTCGTAATAGCCGCACGCCGCATAGACGCGCATGTGCGGGTTCGCGTGCATCGCGCGCCGCAGGCTCTCGCCCACGTTGGCGTACTTGTTGGCGAAGTCCTTCCATGCCCACTTGTCCCAGATCGGCGCGTGCACCACATAGGGCGCGTCGCTGTCGAACTTGAGTCTTTCCTTCAGCAACCGGTTGATGCCTGCCGCGTACGCTCCGACCAGATTCGTCATGGCCGGATCGTCATCGGGCTTTTCGCCGGCGTCGTCGCGATCAAGACCAAGAAAGCGCGAGTCGAGGCGGCCCACGGTCCGGCCGCGGTCGCGCAGCAGCTCCTTGAAGAAGCGCCACTCGTTCGGGCGCAGGTCGCAGCGGAGCACGAATTCAGTGGCCAGGCCCGAGTAGCGCGCCACCTGGCGCGCGATGTGCTCGCGCCTGGCCGCGGGCAGGCGCGATCCCTGCATCAGCGCCGCGCTGTACTCGCCGTTCGCGAATGCCTCGGCCGCAGCGATCACCTCGCGCAGCGGCTTCTTCTGCAGCTCGGGCGCGAGCGCCTTGTGATACCACGCGGTCGCCGCATAGGTGGGCAGGAACAGCGGATAGGGCAGCTCGTTGCCGTGATCGAAACAGAGCGTCTGCAGATCCACGGCGAGCGAGACCAGCATCACGCCGTTGAGAAAGATGTCGTGCTTCTCCTGCAGGTGCAGCGAAAGCCCCGCCGCGCGCGTGGTGCCGTAGCTCTCGCCGATCAGATACTTGGGGCTGCCCCAGCGGCCGTACCGTGCGAGGTAAAGGCGAATGAACTCGCCCACGGCATCGAGATCGCGCTGGTACTCGTGGAACTCGGCCACCTTCTCGCCCTCCACCATCCGCGAGTGGCCCGTGCCAACGGGATCGATGAACACCAGGTCGCTGTCGGTCAGCAGGGTGTGCTCGTTGTCGACAAGCGCATACGGCGGTGGCGGCGATTTGCCCATTTCGTCGGTGGCCACGCGCTGGGGCCCGAGAATCCCGAGGTGCAGCCACACGCTGCTCGAGCCGGGACCGCCGTTGAAACTGAAGGTCACCGGTCGCTGTTCCGGCTTCTTGACGCCTTTGAGCGTGTAGGCCGTGAAGAAGAGCGTGGCGCGCGGCTTGTCCCCTTGCCGCTTGCCGTCCTTGTCGTCGTCCCGCTCGTCGTAATCGCGCAGCACCACGGTGCCGCAGGTGGCCGTGTAGGCAAGCGTCTTCCTGCCGACGACGAGGCGGTGTTCGGTGACGACGATGCGTTCCTGCGGCTCTTTGGGTGCGAGCGGAGCGGGATTGTTGTCCTTGGTCTCGGTCATGGTGGGCGTTTCCCCGGCGTTGAGTGTATGCTTTCGCGCTGTCGTCGCGGCGCGAATTCGGATCGCGCCGATTGTGGCCCACGGAGGATAACTCAATGTTCGATCCTGTCTCGATACCCTTCGGCGCGAAGATGCTGTTCAACACCGTGAAGCTCAAGCCCGGCGTCGACATGGACGACGTCGAGCTCGCGCTCGGCGAGATGTGCAACGTGGTCAAGGACACCTACGGCGGCGACAAGGGCGGGTTCATCGCCGGGCAGGTGTTCAAGTTCTCCGGCTTCGTCTCCGACGAGGGCTCGCTCGCCGAGTCGCGCACGGCGGACGCGCACATCGCGATCGTCACCTACTGGCGCTCGTTCGAGGAGCACGAGAAGTCGCACGCCGATTCCGTGTTTCAGGCCAAGTTCGATGCGCTCGCGACGATGTGCACGGAAAGCAAGGAACTGGGCTACGACCTGCTGTGGCAGGGCGCGCCGGAGTAGGGAAAGTCCGCGCCCGCGATCCGGTCTCGTGGCCGACAGCCGGCCCGGTAACCGGAGTCCGCGTCGCTCCCGCTCGCTCGCCGGCTACGCGTGGCGCCGGCGGTTGACCGCGTAATAGAGCACGGGGATCACGACCAGCGTCAGCAGCGTCGACACCAGGATGCCGAAGACGAGCGCGATCGCCAGGCCGTTGAAGATCGGGTCGTCCAGGATGAAGAACGCGCCCAGCATCGCCGCCAGGCCCGTGAGCGCGATCGGCTTCGCGCGCGCGGCGGCGGCGTCGACGATCGCCTGCGCGAACGGCACGCCCTTCCCGACCTGGAGGTTGACGAAATCGACCAGCAGGATCGAGTTGCGGACGATGATCCCCGCGAGGGCGATCATCCCGATCATCGACGTCGCCGTGAACGGCGCGCCGAGCAGCGCGTGGCCGGGCATCACGCCGATGATCGTCAGCGGAATCGGCGCCATGATGACGAGCGGCGTCACGTACGAGCCGAACTGGGCCACCACCAGCAGGTAGATGAGCACCAGGCCGACGCCGTACGCGATCCCCATGTCGCGGAACGTCTCGTAGGTCACCTGCCATTCGCCGTCCCACTTGAGCGCATAGCCGCGGTACGGATCCGACGGCTGCGTGATGAAGTGCTCGGTCAATGCGCCGGCATTGGGAACGACGAGCTCGCCGACGCGGCCGCGCGCGCCGAACATCCCGTACAGCGGGCTGTCGGTCTTGCCCGCCATGTCGGCCACCACATAGGTCACCGGCAGCAGGTCCTTGTGGTAGATCGTCTTCTCCCGCAGTGCCGGCTGGACGGCAACCAGCTCCGACAACGGCACGCCCGCGCCGGCGTCCGAGCGCACCGTCATCGCGAGCAGCGTGTCGAGCCGGCCCTGCTGCTCGGGCGGGATCGTCAGCCGCACCGGCACGCCGTATTTCGCCTGGCCGTCGCGCAGCGCGGTGACGTCGTCGCCGGCGAGCCCGACGCGCAGCGCGGCGACGATGTCCGCGACCGTCACGCCGGCGAGCGCCGCCTTGCGCTGGTCGACGCGCACCACCGCCCGCGGCGCGTTGTCCTCGATCGAGTCGTCGAGCCCGATGACGCCCTCCGTCTTGCCGAGCGCCCCACGCACGCCCTTGGCGAGCGCGTGCCGCCCCGCCTCGTCCGGTCCGTAGATCTCGGCCACGATCGGTGACAGCACCGGCGGCCCCGGCGGTACCTCGACGACCTTGACCTTCGCGTTGTGCTTCGCGCCGATCGCCTCGAGCGCCGGCCGCACCGCAGCCGCGATCTCGTGGCTCTTGCGCGAGCGATGCTTGCGGTCGACGAGGTTGACCTGCAGGTCGCCCTGCTCCGGCATCTGCCGCAGCTCGTACTGCCGGACGAGGCCGTTGAAGTTGATCGGCGACGCCGTGCCCGCGTAGGCCTGAAAGTCGATCACCTCGTCGAGGGTCGCGACGTGCGCGCCGAGATCTGCGAGCGCCGCTGCCGTGGCCTCGACGGGCGCGCCGGCCGGCATGTCGACGATCACCTGGAACTCGCTCTTGTTGTCGAACGGCAGCATCTTCAGCACCACGAGCTGCACGAGCGCGAGCGCGACCGACGCGAGGATCGCGACGACGATCCCGACGCCGAGCCACTTCCGCCGTCGCCCGCCGCGCCGGGCGTCGACGAATGGCGTGAGCAGCCGCGCGAACGTCGACGCGAGCCAGCGGTCGAGCCGGCTCTCCGCATGGCCCGCGTGCGCGTGCTGCGGCGTCAATTTGAGGGCCAGCCACGGCGTGATCACGAACGCGACGGCGAGCGAGATCACCATGCCCATGCTCGCGTTGATCGGGATCGGGCTCATGTACGGGCCCATCAGCCCGGTGACGAACGCCATCGGCAGCAGCGCCGCGATCACCGTGAACG
The DNA here is from genome assembly GCA_963751405.1 of uncultured beta proteobacterium. Taxonomy (GTDB): domain Bacteria; phylum Pseudomonadota; class Gammaproteobacteria; order Burkholderiales; family Casimicrobiaceae; genus CAIWHR01. Next base: position 101,777 of record CAVVUJ010000001.1, read on the forward strand.
TGGCGAGGATCGTCGGGCCGCCAACCTCGTCGACCGCGCGCGGGATCAGCGTCGCAAGCGGCGCGTCGGGGTTGAGCACGCGATGCCGATGGATGTTCTCGACCACGACGATCGCGTCGTCGACGAGGATGCCGATCGAGAAGATCAGCGCGAACAGGCTGACCCGGTTCAGCGTGAAGCCCCACGCCCACGACGCGAACAGCGTCGCCGAGAGCGTCAGCAGCACCGCGACGCCGACGATGACCGCCTCGCGCCGGCCGAGCGTGACGAGCACCAGCGCGACGACGGAGGGCGTCGCGAACAGCAGCTTCGAGATCAGGAGCTTCGCCTTGTCGTTCGCGGTGCGGCCATAGTCGCGCGTGACGCTGGTCTCGACGCCGGCGGGGATCACCGTGTTGCGCAGCTGCGCCAGGCGCTGCTCGACCCGCTGCGCGACGACCACCGCGTTCTCGCCCGGCTTCTTCGTCACCTGGATCGTGACCGCGGGCCACGTGCGGCCGACGTCCGCCGCGTCCACCCCTTGGCCGCCGCCCGCCTTGCCGATCGCGTGCCACGCGTAATGCGCGGGCGGGGGCGGTCCGTCCACGACCCGCGCGACATCGCCGAGATACACCGGCTGCCCGTCGTGGACGCCGACGACGAGTTCGCGCACCGCCTTCGCGGTCTGCAGGAACTCGCCGGTCTCCACAAAGATCGTCTCGTTGCCGCGAACGATCGTGCCGGCGGGCAGCGCGGTGTTGGCCGCCTGCAGCGCCCGCTTCAGATCCGCGGCCGCGAGCCCGTGCGCATTGAGCTTCGCGGGGTCGAGCAGCACCTGCACGACCCGGCCGGGTCCGCCGATCGTCGTCACCTCGCGCGTGCCCGGCACGCGCTTCAGCTCCACCTCCACCGCATGCGCGACCTGCTCGAGGTCGTAGGCGCCGCGCTCGGGGTCGTTCGTCCAGAGCGTCAGCGCGACGATCGGAACGTCGTCGATGCCCTTCGGCCTGACGAGCGGCTCGCCGACGTTGAGCTCGGGCGGCAGCCAGTCCCGGTGGGACAGGATCGTGTCGTGCAGGCGGACGATGGCCTCGGTCCGCGGCACGCCCGACCTTGAACTGGACCGTGATCAGCGCCTGACCCGGCCGCGACACGGACCACACGTGCTCGAGCCCGGGAATCTGCGCCAGGACCTGCTCGGCGGGGATCGCGACCAGCGTCTCGACGTCCTTCGCCGACGCGCCCGGGAACGGGATGAAGACGTTGGCCATCGTCACGTCGATCTGCGGCTCCTCCTCGCGCGGCGTCACGATGACGGCGAACACGCCCGCCATCACCAGCACGATGGCGATCAGCGGCGTGAGCTGCGATGACAGGAAGAACCGCGCGATGCGGCCGGAGATGCCCATCGGCGAAGTTTCGGTCACGCCGCTCCCGTCATTTCTTGAGCTTGGCGATGCCGAGCGCGCTCATCACGTACTTCTCGTAGAACGGCTCGGACGTCCCCTTCTTCATCTTGCGGATGAAATACTTCTCGAACGCGATCTTGGCGAGGTGCACCCACTTGCCTTCGGAGAACCAGTTGACGTTGCGCGGCGGGATCTGCGGCAGCGCGACGAACGCGATGCCGGTGTCGCCCAAGTCGGCGAGGCAGATGGCGTTCCACGTCGCCTTCTCGGACGGCGCCTTGCCGTCGAGCTCGGCGCGGATGTTGTGCGCGGTCGCGGTGACCATCGACTCGATCATGTAGCCGGTCTTCGGCGCGCCGGTCGGCACCGGGGTCGGCTCGACCGGCGGAATGGCGACGCAGACGCCGACCGCGTAGATGTTCGGGTACTTCGGATTGCGCTGGTTCTCGTCGATGGCGATCAAGCCGCGCGGATTGGTGAGGCCTTCGATGCCGAACACGGCGTCGATGCCCTTGAACGCCGGCAGCATCATCGAGTACTTGAACGGCAGCTCGTGCTCCTTCTTCGGCTTGCCCTCGTCGTCGTGCTCGGTCACGTGCATCTTGCCGGCCTCGACCTTCGTGACCTTGGCGTTGCAGATCCACTTGATGTGCTTGTCGCGCAGCGCCGACTCCAGCATCGTCTTCGAATCGCCGACGCCGCCGAGTCCGAGATGGCCGATGTACGGTTCGGCGGTGACGAAGGTCATCGGCACGCGGTCGCGGAGCTTGCGCCGGCGCAGGTCGGTTTCCATGATGAACGCGAACTCGTAGGCGGGGCCGAAGCACGACGCGCCCTGCACCGCGCCGACGACGATCGGGCCGGGGTCCTTGACGAACGCATCCCAGGCCGAGGCCGCACGCTGCGCATGGTCGACGTGGCAGACCGACTGCGTGTGGCCCTCGGGCCGAGGCCCTCGATCTCGTCGAATGCGAGTTGGGGCCGGTGGCGATGACCAGGTAGTCGTAGTCGAGCGAGGTGCCGTCGCCGAGTTCGACGCGGTTCCGGTCCGGATGCACGCGCTTGGCGCCGGCCGGATTGAACGCGATGCCCTTGCTTCGCGAGGTACGGCGCCGCAGGGAACTCGATGTCGCTCGCGCTTGCGCCAGTTCACGGCCACCCAGGGATTGGACGGCACGAAATGGAAGTTCGGGCCGTTGCCGACGACGGTGACCCGTCGCCCGGCCGGAGCTGCTCCTTCATTTCGTACGCCATCGGCATGCCGCCGAGGCCGGCGCCGATAATGACGATGTGTGCCATGTTGTCTTCTCCTCGTGGTAGCCGTCCGCGAATGCGGCGGCGATGACTATTTCGTTGCCGCCACGGCGGGCGCCATTCCCGCCTGCACCGGATTCGTGGCGATGCGCTCGCCCGCGGAGAGGCCGGACAGGATTTCGACGAAGCCCTCGCCCACCTCTTCGCCCGCGCGGACCTGGCGCAGCTGCGCGCGCCCCTGCCCGTCGATGACATAGACCGCGGTGACTTCGCCGCGCCGGAGCAGCGCGGTGGCCGGCACCGCCAGCGTCCGCACGGCTCCCGTGACGAACCGCGCGCGGGCAAACTGGCCGGGAAGGACGCCTTCCGCGGCCGGCAGATCGAGCCGGATGCGCGTCGTGTGCGTGCGCGCATCGGCGACCGGGATGACGGTCACTCTCGTCGCAGTGACGCTCTTCCCGATCGAGGCGATTTCCACGCGCACCGGCTCGGCCAGCTTCAGCTTGGGCAGCGCCGTCTGCGGCAGCGTCGCCGTCACGCGCAGGTCCCGCGGATCGAACACCGTGACGAGGGGCCGGCCCGGCTGCGCCATGTCGCCCAACTCGGCGAGCGTAGCGCCGACGACGCCTGCGTAAGGCGCGTTGATCGTGTTGAAGGTTTGCGCAGCGACCGCCTGCCCGGAGTTCGCCTTCACCGCCGCGAGCTGCGCCTGCGCCGCCTTGTAATCGGCTTCGGACTGGTCGACCGCCGCCTGGCTCACGAATTTCTGCGCCAGGAGGTCGAGGTTGCGCTGGTGCTTGCGCTTCGCGTTGGCGAGGTTCGCCTCCGCTTCGGCGACCTGCGACAGGCTCGCCGCAACGGCCTGGTCGGCGGTGCGGGCGTCGATGCGCGCAAGCACCTGTCCCGCGCGCACGGTGTCGCCCGCCTTGACGTTCAATTCGACGATGCGACCGGCCACCTGCGCGCCCAGGGTCGTCTGCTTCACCGCCTCGACGACGCCTTCCGCGGCGATGGTCTGCGCGAAATCCCGGACTACGACCTCGAGTGTCGGCCCGACGCCGGGCGCGACCGGCGCGGGCTGTGCGTCCGCGGGCGACGCCAGCGCGAGCGCGGCGGCCAGCGCCAGCGACGCCAACCCCGCACCGCGACGCCAGCCACGGCGACGCGCCGAGGCGTTGCTGCCGTCACGTCGTCTTGCAGGTCTTGATGCCGAACGGCAGGTAGGCGGGGCACCAGCCCAGGGCAGCGGTCCCGAGGAAAACGAACCCGATCAGCCCCCACCAGCGGCTGCTCCCTTCGAGCACGAAGAGCAGGGAGAGCAGACCCAGCCCCACGATGATGCGCACAACACGATCGATACCGCCGACGTTCTTTTCCATGACAACCTCCATCCCGTTTGTACTCTTTAAATCTAACGCCAACCGGCCAAACTTCTGTGATCTGCGTCACATTCGGCCGATGGGCATTCGCCGGCGCTACCGACCGGGCGAGCGCACGAAGGCCAGCACGATGCCGCCCGCGACGAAGAAGACGGCCAGCGACGCCATCGCGGCGCGCTGGCTGCCGGTCGTCGCGCTCACGACGCCGAAGAAGAGCGGGCCCAGCGCCGCGGACGCCCGGCCCATCAGCGTGTGAAAGCCGAAGTACTCAGACGCGCGATCGACGGGCACCAATCCGGCGAAGAGGCTGCGGAAGAGACTCTGGGTCGAGCCGATTACCAGCCCCAGGGACAGCGTGACCAAAAGGCGCCATCGCGGCCCTCGGCCGTTGCCATGAGGACGAGCACGGCGAGCCACAGGCACA
>CAVVUJ010000002.1:0-49200 GCA_963751405.1 uncultured beta proteobacterium
GGCCGCACGACGATCTTGCCGCGTCCGTGGCCCGTTGCCATCGCACGCTGCGCGTCCGCGACGTCCTCCAGCGCGATCGCACGCTCGATGTGGGCGTCCAGCACGCCCACCTGCGTGAGCGCCGCGAGTCGCTCCCAGCACGCCGATTCGCTGGCCAGCACGATCGGAACCGCGCGCTGGCGGGAGCTGAACCGGGCGAGGAATGCATTCACCACCGTGCCGACAGCGGCGGCCGCATCGCCGCCCGTGTTGAGGTAGCAGCCGGCAGCGGTGAGCACGGCCCGCGCTGCGGTGAACGACGACGCGCACGCCGCGTCGAACACGACGTCGAAGCGGTCGGCGCGCCGCGTGAAATCCGCGCGCGCGTAATCGACGACTTCATCGGCGCCCAGACCGCGCACGAAGTCGGCATTGGCTGCGCCGCAGACAGCGACGACGTACGCGCCGACGTGCTTCGCGATCTGCACGGCGAAGTGCCCGACCCCGCCCGCGGCGCCGGTGATCAGGATGCGCTGGCCCGTGCCAAGGTGTGCCTCGTCGACGACCGCCTGCAGCGCCGTTCCCGCCGCGACCGGCAGTGCGGCGGCCTGATCGAAGCCGAGGTCGTCCGGCATCGTCGCCAACCGATCCACGCCGGCGACCATGAATTCGGCCAGACTGCCATCGCGCCCGAAGGGGAGCAGCGAGCCGAACACGCGCTCGCCGACGTAATGCGACCGCGCGCCGGCCCCCACGCCGACGATCTCTCCCGCGAAATCGCAACCGAGAGTGCGCGGCGGCCGGCGGAACACCGGCAGCCAGCGCAGGTGACCGGCGCGTATCTTCCAGTCGAGCGGATTGAGGCTCGCCGCATGGACGCGCACCTTCACCTCGCCTGCCTGCGGCACCGGCTCGGGCACGTCGGCGACGTGCAGGACCTCCGGCGGTCCGAAGCGGTCGTAACGAAGCGCGCGCATGCGTCAGCGCCCGCCCGGCCGCCCGAAGGGCGCTGAGCGCCCCCTCGGGGGGCAGCGAACACCGTGAGCGTGGGGGTCGTTCAATCAGTGGAGGTCGAGCGCGTGCCGGCGCAGGTCGGCGAGCGGAATCACGGCGAGCGTCTCCTCGTGGGTCGCCGCCAGGATCACCGGCGGCGCGACACCCGCGTCGAAGGCCTGGCGCCAGGTCGCGGCGCACACGCACCAGCGATCGCCGGGAACGAGGCCGGGAAAGCCGAACTCGGGCACGGGCGTGATCAGGTCGTTGCCCTGCGTGCGCGCGAAGGCGAGAAATGCGGCCGTCACCTGCGCGCAGACGACGTGCAGACCGAGGTCCTCGGGGCCTGTATTGCAGCAGCCGTCGCGGTAGAAGCCGGTGCGCGGGGCAGTCGAGCACGGGGCGAGCGGGCCGCCGAGCACGTTCTTGTCGTCAGCGGGCATCGGAGGTCGGGGCCGGACGGAGGATCGCGTTCATCCGGTCATGATAACGTGCGCGGCAGCGAAACAGGCCGCGATGCTTGGGCCCCGCTGCCGAAGCATTTGCCGGCGCCGATCCGCGAGTGCGCTCACGGCGGGCCGAGGGCCGCTGCAGTCGCACCGGCCGCGCGCCCCAGCGTCACCGCCGTGAGCAGGCCGTTGCCCGACAGGTAGCCCCAGACGTGCGCGCCGGACACGCCGCGCGCGGCGCCGCCGCCGGCGAAGAGATTGGGTAACGGCGTCCCGTCGTGGCGCAGCACACGCGCCTGCGCGTCGACCTCGAGACCCCCCTGCGTGTGAAACAGTGCGCCCGTGACACGCGCCGCCCGATACGGCGCGACCAATGCCGGCTTGGTCGTGAAGTCACGCCCGTGGGGATCCACGGCTGCGCCCGCGGCATACCGCGCGACGTCGTTGAGCGTGCGCGCGAGAGCGGCGTCGGGCAGATTGCAGGTCGCAGCCAGAGCGGCAACGTCCGGCGCGCTGCGGATTGCACCGGCCGCGAGCGCCGCGCGATAGTCGTCGAATTCCATCCCCAGTTGATGCAGGCGCTCGTCGAACACGTTCCACACGCAGCCTCCGGGCTGCTGCAATACCGGCAGGCACTGCTCCGAATAGCCGCCGTGCTCGTTGGCAAAACGTTCGCCGTGCGCGTTTACCTGAATGCCTCCTTCCATCATCAGCGCCCATGTGAGCAGCAGGCCATGCGGCGTCGCGACCGAGCCGTGGCCCTGATAGGAGGACAGATCGCGTACCGCGGCGCCCAGTGCCTCGCCCCAGCGGATCGCGTCGCCCTGATTGCCTGTGTGGCCGAAATAGGGCGCCTCGGCGATCGCCGGCAACTGTGCGCGCACCATCGCCGCATTGCCACCGAAACCCGAGGTGGCGAGGACCAGCGCGTCGCAGCCCACCGTTTCGCGCGACCCGTCCGGACGCGTGAAGCCGACGCCGAGGACGCGACCGCCCGGCGTGGCGATGATCTGCGTCACGTGCGCCGAGGGGAGCATCTCGACGCCGGCGGACGCGCACGCGCGCAGCAGCTCGGTCATCAATGCGCTCCCGGTCCTGGCGGGTACCGCATGCATGCGCGGCGCGGTGTGGCCCGGATACAGGAAGCCTTCGACCAGAACGAACGGAACGGCATGCCTGTCGGCGAGCCACTCGAGCGTTTCCCCCGCCGTCGCGCAGATGGCCGCGACGATGCGCGGATCTGCCCCGTCGCGATTCTTGCGCCGGATGTCGGCGGCCATGCACGCCGGGGAATCGGCGACGCCGGCCGCACGCTGCCAGCGGGTGCCGGCCGCGGGGATGAACCCCGACGACAGTGCCGTCGAGCCGGAAGGCGCCGCATCGCGCTCGAGCACGAGCACCTCCGCGCCGGCGTCGCGGGCGGCGAGGGCGGCGACGAGGCCGCACGCGCCTGCGCCGGCGACGACCACCGGAAAGCGCGCATCGAATTCGCGCGCGGCGGTGAAGACGACGCTCATCCCGGACACGGCGGGCCTCGTCAGGCCGTCGGCCGGTGCAGGTACCGGCCGCGCGGCCCCGCCCACGATGTTGCTGCCGTCGTAGACCTGCTCGCCGCGCAGGTACGTGCTCTTCACGCGCCCGGTGAGCTCCTGCCCCTCGAACGGCGTATAACCCTGCTGCGACGGCGAATCGGCGGCGCGCACGACAAACGATTCGGCCGGATCGACGAGCACGAAATCGGCATCGAAGCCCACCGCGATGTCGCCCTTGCTCCGGAGCCCGTAGCGCTGCGCGGGATTCCAGCAGAGGAGCTCGGCCACGTGCGCAGAGGGACATGCCGCGCTTCGTCCCTTCGGAAAGGACGCCCGAGAGCAGGTACTCGGTGCCGCCGAAGCCGGCCTTCGCCAGCCAGATGTCGCGTCGGGTCCGCGGCCGACCACTTCTTTTCGGACGAGCAGCATGCGTGATCGCTGACGATCCAGTCGACTTTCCGGTCGAGCACCGCCTGCCACAGCGCCTCGACGTCCTCGCGCGGCCGGATCGGCGGGTTCACCTTGGCGTGGACGGCGCACTCGCTGTCCACGTCGAGGAGCAGGTGGCCCACCGTCACTTCGCGCTTGAAGCGGATGTGCGGAAAGACGTCCTGCATCATCAGCGCGGCTTCGATCGCCTTGCGGGAACTCAGATGCAGCAGGTTGATGTTGAGGCACTCGGTCTCGTAGGCGAGGTACGACGCGATCCAGATCGCGAGCCCTTCGGAATGCGGCGGGCGCGCGGCGCTGTACGCGCGCAGCCCGGTCAGGCTGGCGTCGCGCTCGACGAGCTTGGTATAGGCGGTGAGGATGTCGGCGAGCTCGCAATGCAGGCTGACGCTGATCGAGTCCGCCAGCTCGGGATGCGCATTCATCAGCCGGCGCGCGCCACGCATGACGAACTCGAAGTGCGCGATGTCGTAGCGATCGTCGGGGCCGATCATCAGGAACTCGTTTTGCGACGCTGATCTTCCGTGCAGCCCGTAGCCGCCGTAGAACATGAAGATCTTGAACGACGGCACGCCCCACCGGGTGAGCAACGAGTCCATCTCGTCGATGTGCGACGCGGCGATCGGCGCGATGTGGAAGCCGTAGTCGACCCAGAAGTTGCCTTCGGCCAGGCGCATCGCCTCCGGCATGAACTCGGCATACGGACCGCCGCGATTGAGGTAGTACTGGCCCGTGCGCAGGTAATTGAGGCTGCTGGTGACCCCGCCCATGGCCGCGGCCCTGCTCTCCGTGACGGCATCGGCGGCCAGCGGCTGATAGATGCCGATGTGCATGTGGGCATCGACCACGCCGGGAAACGCAAGACGGTTCCGTCCGTCGACGGTCGCCTTGCCTTCCTCTGCGCGGATCTCGGGCGCGACGCAGGCGAACCGGCCATCCCGGATGCCGATGTCCTGGCGCTCCACGGCGGTCCGTTTTGGCCGCACGACGCGGACGTTCTTGACGACGAGGTCGTAGGTCGGGGGCATGAGAGTGTCACTCCGGTGGGTTGGGTCGGGGTTCGCGTTGCGCGGCGAGGTGGCGTTCGAGCCAGGGGACGAGGCCACCGGCCTCGACCACGGCGAGGAGGTGGGCCGGAATGGGTTCGCAGCGGTGGACCGTGCCGGTGTCCACGTCGACGAGTTGCGCCGCCTCGCGATCGATCCTCACCCGGGCACCCGCGCGAATCCGGTCCGCGCTCGGACACACCAGTGCCAGCAGGCCCAGGTTGAGCGCGTTGCGGTAGAAGATGCCGGCAAACGAGGGCGCCACCACGGCCGCCACGCCCAGGTGCCGCAACGCCTCCGCCGCCTGTTCGCGCGACGAGCCGGCGCCGAAGTTGCGTCCGCCGACGAGCACGTCGCCGGGGCGCACGTTGGCCGCGAAGGCGGGATCGAGGCTCTCGAGGCAGTGCCGCGCGATCTCGTCGATCCCGTATTTGACGTAAGCGCCCGGCGCCAGCGCATCGGTATCGACGTTGTCACCGAACACCCACGCGCGCCCGAATCCCTGCGCTCACAGCATCTCCCGGGGGTCGACGATCGTCCCCGCGACCGCGCTGGCGGCAACGGTGAACGGGGAGGCGAGGAAGACCTGCGCGGAGGCGTCGCCCATGCGTCCCCTGAAATTGCGCGCCGTGGTCGAGATCACGACGTCGTCCGCGCCAAAGCGATGGCTGCCGTAGCCGGCGCAGGCGCCGCAGGCGCTGGGCAGCAGCTCGGCCCCGGCGTCGATGAGGGCCTGCAGCGTCCCGTCGGCGCGCGCGGCCGCCGCATCCTTCGTCGACGCCGGCGCCACCTGCAGGCGAACGTGCGCTGCCTTGTGCCGGTGGCGCAGCACGCGGGCGGCCATCCGCAGGTCGGCAAGCTTCGCGCCGGTGCACGCGCCGATGTAGGCCGCGGTGAGCCGCCTGCCCGCGTGCTCGCCCACCGGGGCCGCGTTCGCCGGACTGTGCGGCGCCGCGACCTGCGGCGCCAGCGCCGCCGCGTCGAAGCGATGCCGTGCGCGCAACGGCGCTCCCGCATCGGTATGCCAACGGGCGAGCTCGACGTCGGTGACGCCCACGTCGGCGAGCCAGGCGCGCGTGGTGGCATCCGGAGCGATGAGACCCGTCTGTCCGCCGAGTTCCGCGGTCATGTTGGCGAGCGTCATTCGTTCCTGCATCGGCAAGGCGACAATCGCCTCGCCCGCGTATTCCACGGCCTGGTACTCGCCGCCGTCCATCCCCAGCCTGGCGCAAAGGAAGAGCATGACGTCCTTGGCGGTGACGCCGTCGGCGAAGGCCCCCGTCCACTCGATCTGGATCGTGTCCGGCACCTTCAGCCAGATGGTGCCCGTCACGAGAACGCCGAGCATGTCGGTGGAGCCCACGCCGAACATGAAGGCGCCGAACGCGCCGCCGGTCGGCGAGTGGCTGTCGCCGCCGACGACGAACATGCCGGGTCGCAGATGCCCCTGTTCCGGCAGCACGACGTGACAGATGCCGAGCCCGTCGTGGAACTTGCGCACGCCGTTGGCGGCCACCCATTCGCGCGCGATGCGTACGATCCGGCGCGATTCGTCGTCGTGCTCCGGCAGGTAGTGATCGGTCACGACGACCACCCGCTCGGGATCCCACACTTTCGCACCGAGGCGCTCCAGCAGCGGTTGCACCCGTCGCGGCCCGCCGGAGTCGTGCATCATGGCGAGATCGACCTGGCAGGTGACGATCTCTCCGGGCGTCACGTGGTCGAGACCCGCGGCCCGCGCCACCAGCTTCTGGGCGAGCGTCTGCGGAGCCGGCGAGGGCCGACGGTCGATCATAGGCCGAGATAGGCGCGCTTCAGATCGCCGTTGGCGAGCAGCTCCGCCGGCGTGCCGTGAAAGCGGACCGCGCCGTTCTCGAGCACGTACGCGCGATCAGCCACGGCCAGCGACTCGCCGACGTTCTGCTCGACCAGGAGCACGGCCAGACCATCGTCGTTGAGGCGGCGTATCAGCGCGAACATCTCTTCGACGAGCAAGGGTGACAAACCCAGTGACGGCTCGTCCAGGATCAGCAGCCGCGGCTCGCCCATCAGCCCCCGGCCGATCGCCAGCATCTGCTGCTCGCCGCCGGACAGCGTTCCCGCGGACTGCCGTTGCCGCTCCGCGAGGCGTGGAAAGACCGCGAAAACATGCTCGAGCGTCGTCGCGCGGCGTTCGCGCCCGCGGCGGTAGCTGCCAAGCTCGAGATTCTCCAGCACCGACAGGTTCGGGAAGACGCGACGACCCTCGGGGACCTGAATCAGCCCGGCCGCGACGATATCCGCCGTGCCGGCCCGCGTGATGTCGCGGCCGGCGAAGCGCACGCTGCCGGCAAAGGCGGGAAACAGTCCGCACACCGTGTTGTTCAGCGTGGACTTGCCGACGCCGTTGGACCCCAGCACGGCGACGACCTCCCGGGGATGGATGACGAGATCGACGCCCCGCAGCACTTCGACGGGACCGTAACCCCCGCGCAAGCCGGCGATCTCCAGCAGGGGCGCGTCAGTCATGCGCGATCCCGGCGGCCAGGCGCAGCTTCTCCGCAGTGCCGCGCCCGAGATAGGCCTCGATCACCGCCGGATCCTCGGCGATGGCGGCGGGCGGACCCGAAGCAATCATCCGGCCGTTGGCGAGCACGTGGACGTCGTCGGCGAGGCTCATCACCGCCTGCATCACGTGCTCGATCATCACGATGGTCACGCCGTCCGCGCGGATCGCGCGCACGATCGGGATCATGTCGGCGATCTCCTGCGGATTGAGCCCCGCCAGCACTTCGTCCAGCAGCAGCAGCTGCGGCTGCGTGGCCAGCGCGCGCGCCAGCTCGAGCCGCTTGCGGCCGGCGATCGTCAGATTGGCGGCGAGCTTGTCGAGCTCGGCGGCGAGCCCCACGCGCGCAGCGACGTCCTCCGCGGCGCGGAGCGCGGCGGCCCGGCGGCGGTGGTGCAGATGCGCGCCGACGGCGATGTTGTCGCGCACCGTCTGGCCGGCGAAGGGCTGCACGATCTGGAACGTGCGCGTCATGCCGAGACGGCAGATCGCGTGCGGCGGCAGGCCGGCGATGTCGCGCGACCGGAACGCGATCGATCCGGACTCCGGGCGCAGGAAGCCCGACAGCAGCGCGAACAGCGTGGTCTTGCCGGCGCCGTTGGGACCGATCAGGCCGACGATCCGGCGCGCTTCCACGGTCAGCGAGACCTGCTGCAGGGCGGCCACGCCTCCGAAGCGGATCGACAGATCGCGGGCGACCAGCATTTCAGCGCCCGCGGTGAGTGAAGAGGCCGATCAGCCCGCGCGGCATGTACCGCACCATGACGATCAGCACGATGCCGTAGAGCGCGAGACTGATGCCGGGCGCATCGCCGAACAGGTTGCGCGTGCCCTCGGACAGCGCGTGCAGCGCGACCGCGCCCAGCACCGGCCCGAACAGCGTGCCCATCCCGCCGACGATCGGAACGAGCAGCGCCTCCACCGAGACCGCCGGCCCGTAGGCGATCGCCGGATCGAGGTAATGCAGGTACTGGATGTAGAACACGCCGCCCGCCGCCATCAGCGCGCCGGAAATCATGATCGCGCCGAGCTTGACGCGGAACACGTTGACGCCCAGCGCCGATGCCGACGCCTCGTTGTCGCGCACTGCCGTGAGGCGCGCGCCGAAGCGGGAATGACCGAGCCAGAGGTGCACGGCGAAGCCGGCGAGGACGAAGCCGAGAATGAGGTACAGATATCCCGCCCGGCTGCCGAACTGCAGCTGTGCAGGCGCATCGGCCAGCGGCAGCATGAGCCCGACACCCGCGCCGGTGAAGGCGAACGTGTTGGCGAGAATCCGGAACACCTCGGCGAACGCGAGCGTCACCAGCGCGAAGTAGGAGCCGCGCAGACCGTAACGGAACGTCAGTGCCCCCACGAGCGCCCCCACGGCAGCTCCCGCCCCGATCGCCATCGGCATCGCCAGCCACGCGCTCAGTCCGTAGCGGATCTGCAGCACCGCCATCGCGTACCCGCCAGTGCCGAAGAACACGGCGTGGCCGAACGAGAATTGACCGCCGTATCCGCCGAGCACGTTCCACGCCTGGCCGAGCAGCACCGCGTAGAGCGTAAGAATCACCGCATTGAGCACCGCGCCCGACGTCACGAAGACCGGCACCAGCGCCGTGGCCACCGTGAATGCCGCCACACCCGCGAGTTTGCGCATTTCTTCAGGCCTTCAGGTCCGCGCGCCGAACAGGCCCTGCGGTCGGAAGAGCAGCACCGCGATGAAGATCGTGAAGATCGCGAGCTGACCCATGTTCTCGCCGGCCCCGAGCGCGATGCCGGCCAGGCCGCCGAACGACTCGGCGATGCCGACGACGAATCCGCCGGCGAGCGCGCCGCCGAAGCTGCCCATTCCTCCGAGGACGACCGTCGTGAACGCGATCAGCACGAAGCCGCTGCCGACGGTGGGATTCACGTAGTACGCGGGCATCAGGAAGCACGCCGCGGCGCCGAGGCAGGCGAAGCCGATGCCGAAGCTCATCGCGAACACGTGATCGACGTCGATGCCGACGAGGCGCGCGCCCTGCCGCTCCTTCGCCACGGCGCGAATCGCGCGGCCGAGGTCGGTCCTTGTGATCAGCAGGAACAGCGCCGCGGCCATCGCCAGGGCTCCGCCCAGGGCGGCGAGCTTGGGGATCGCGACCAGGGCGCCGAGGATGTCGACGGTGGCGAACGCGTAGGAGGTCTCGATCGTCCGGGTGTCGGCGCGAAAGACGTACAGCGCGACGTTCTCCATCACGATGGCCAGTCCGAGCGTGACGAGCAGGATGTTCTCGTCCCGGCCGTGGCTCGCCCGGCCGATCACGAATCGCTGCAGCGCGTAGCCCAGCGCGAACATGGCGCCCATCATGACGGGGAGGGCGAGGAACGGATCGATGCCGAGCCCGGTGAACAGGAAGTAGACACCGTACAGCGCGACCATCAACGCCGCGCCGTGCGCGAAGTTGATGATGTGCAGGACTCCGTAGATGAGGGTCAGACCGAGCGCGATCAGCGCATAGACGGCGCCCTGGGTCAGGCCGTTCAGGAAGGCCGCGAGGAGGATCGTGGGGTCGGCCACGCGATGCCTGCTCCGGGCGCGCTCTACCGCCGCAGCCTTGCCGGACCCGCCGCGCGTCGTTCCGTCGCGACCGGCTCGGCGCGCGGACGGGCGGTCAGCCCTTCCAAGGGAATACCGGTGCCGTCTCCGCGTACAGGCTCGGCAGCACGACCCGGATGTTCTTGTCGCGCACCTGCATCGTCAGCGGCTGCGCTCCGGTATTCTGGCCGTTGACGAACCGGGTCGGTCCGTAGGGCATGAAATGCCGGTCCCAGGTCGAGGCCGCGAGCGCATCGATGATCGCCTCGCGCTTGGCCGATTTCGCGCGTTCGATCGCGTCGGCGAGCAGGTAGACGGCCTGGTAGTTCAGGAACACCTCGTACGTGAAATACTGGTCCTTGATCGCGTCGACCTTCTTGCGCAGCGCGAGTGCGGCCGGGTTCTTCGGGTTGAACCAGTGATTGACGTCGATGATGCCGTTGGCGATGTCCGGGAACTCGGCGACGAACTTGTACGAGGAGGCGGCGCCGCCCAGCACCGAGAAGATCGCCATCGCCTTCACGCCCTGCTGCTTCATCGTTCGCACGAACAGCGCGTACTCGTTGTAGTAGTTGGCCGGGATGATGATGTCCGGATTGACGGTCTTGACGCGCAGCACGATGTTGCTGAAATCGCGGGTCGGATTCGCGTGCTTGATCACTTCCTTGACGTCGAATCCGAGCTTGGGCAGCTCCTGCGCGAGCAGGTTGGCGGTGCCGGTGCCGAAGAGCGACTCCTCGTGGATGATCATCACGGTCTTCGCCGGCTTGCCCGCGAGCACGTTGAGCGTGTGCAGGTACTTGACGGCGTCCTCGGTGGTCTTCCGGTAGCCGGGGCCGAACCGGAACACGTTCTTGAGCCCCCGCTCGACGATCTGGTCGGCCACGCCGACATCCACCAGATGCGGCAGGTTGTACTTGGCGGCGGCCTGCGTGGTGGCGAGGCAGATGGCGCTGGCGTACGCGCCGATGATCGCCGCCGCGCTCTGTTCGTTCATCCGCTCGACCTCGGAGGTGCCCGCCTGCGGGTTGGGCGCATCGGCGTACAGCGGATCGAAGCGGGCGCCGCCGAGGGCCTTGATGCCGCCGGCCGCGTTGATCTCGTCGATGGCGAGCTTCGCTCCCAACCGGCACAGCTGTCCCGAATACGAGAGCGGGCCGGTCACCGGATGCAGCACCCCCAGCGTGATCGACGCCGGCTGCGCGCCGCCGATCAGCGGAAAGCCGAGCGCACCGGCCGCCGCGGTCGACAATGCGGCGGAACGCTTGATGAATGTACGACGCGACGTGCGGGCGGGACGGTTCATGACGCGGGCTCCGGAAGAGGACGGGGGTTCGGCAATTGCGGGGGTGAATCCTGTGCAGCACGAAAGACGATCATCTTAACTCGGAACCGGGCCTGGCCGGCAACGCGGCGGCGTTTGTCGAAATCCGGCAATCGCCCCACAATGGCGGGTCGACAAGGGATCGGCGAGCAAGCCGCGCTCACCGGTTACCGCAGAGGAGGAGCATGAAGCACTACATCCGTCTTCCGCGTGCCGACGGCACGCACAGCCGCCAGGCGCACGCCGACCTGCCGGCCGGCACGTTCGAGCGCGAAATGGGCAAGGAGGGCTTCTTCGGCCCGGCGGCGCATTTTCATCACAAGCATCCGCCGACGGCGTGGGTGAGGTTCGCGGGCGCGCTCAACCCGCACGCCTACGATCTGAACAAGCTGCCGGAGGCGGGAGCTTCGCCGTGGGACGCGACGCCGTTCATGCACAACGGCGACGTGAAGATCCGCCACTGGAAGACGAGCCAGCCGATGGATCACCTCGTGCGCAACCAGGACGGCGACGAGCTGCTGTTCATCCACGACGGCGCCGGCGAATTCTTCTGCGACTGGGGCCGCCTCGCGTACCGCGACGGCGACTACATCGTGATCCCGCGCGGCGGGATGTGGCGCATCGCGCCGTCGGCGCCGACGACGATGCTGCTGATCGAGTGCACCGAAGGCACCTACACGATGCCCGAGAAGGGGATCCTCGGTCCGCACGCGATCTTCGATCCTGCGATCCTCGACGTGCCCGCGATGGATGCCGGGTTCCGCGCGCAGCAGACCGACGACCCGTGGCGGGTCGTGGTCAAGCGCGTCGGCAAGCTCTCGACGATCGAGTACCCGTTCAATCCGCTGGATGCCGTGGGCTGGCACGGCGACCTCGCCGTCGTGCGCGTCAACGTCCGCGACATCCGGCCGCTGATGAGTCACCGCTATCACCTGCCGCCATCGGCGCACACGACGTTCGTCGGCCACAATTTCATCGTCTGCACGTTCGCGCCGCGGCCGATCGAATCGGATCCCGGCGCGCTCAAGGTGCCGTTCTATCACAACAACGACGATTACGACGAGCTGATCTTCTATCACCGCGGAGAGTTCTTCAGCCGCGACAACATCAAGCCCGGCATGGCCACGTTCCATCCGTGCGGCTTCACCCACGGCCCGCATCCGAAGGCGTTCCAGGTCGGCGCGACGCACGCGCGCAAGGAGACCGACGAGTACGCCGTCATGATCGACACGCGCTTTCCGCTGGACGTGGCGCCGCTGCCCGAGGGCGTCGAGAACCGCGCCTACGTCGACAGCTGGAAGGTGAAGCCGGCGTAGCGCGAGCGCAGCGCAGGCACGCTCCGGCGCCACTCCAGCGTGGCCGGCGCAACTACAGGAGCACCGCATGACCTACCAGCACATCGTCGTCGAGACCCGCGATCGCGTCGGTCTCGTTCGCCTCAACCGCCCGCAGCGGATGAACGCGCTGAACGACGCGCTCGCGGTGGAGTTGAAGGACGCGCTCGAGCGGTTCGACGCCGACGACGCGATCGCGGCGATCGTCATCACCGGCAACGACAAGGCGTTCGCCGCGGGCGCCGACATCGGCGCGATGGCCGAGTGGGACTACCAGAAGGTCTACCACGACAACTACATCACCCGGGACTGGGAGCACGTGCGCCACGTGCGGAAGCCCGTGATCGCCGCCGTCGCGGGCTACGCGCTCGGCGGCGGCTGCGAGCTCGCGATGGCCTGCGACCTGATCATCGCCGCCGACACCGCGAAGTTCGGTCAGCCCGAGATCACGATCGGCACGATGCCCGGGATGGGCGGCACGCAGCGGCTGCCGCGCGCCGTGGGCAAGGCCAAGGCGATGGACTGGTGCCTGACGGGCCGGATGGTCGATGCCGCCGAGGCCGAGCGCAGCGGCCTCGTCGCGCGCGTCGTGGCGGCCGACCAGGTGGAGACGGAAGCCCTCGCCGTGGCGGCGAAGATCGCGAGCTTCTCGCTGCCGGTCGTCCTGAAGATCAAGGAGGCGGTCAACCGCGCGTACGAATCGTCGCTCGCCGAGGGGCTGCTGTTCGAGCGGCGGGAGTTTCATTCGACCTTCGCGCTCGACGACCAGAAGGAGGGGATGCGCGCGTTCGTCGAAAAGCGCAAACCCGCGTTCAAGCATCGTTGAGGCAGGCCCGCAACCATGAACAATTCGGCCGCACCCTCCGTCCCGCAGGACATTCTCGTCGACCGTCCGGCGCCGGGCGTCGTCCGCATCACGCTCAACCGTCCCGATGCGCGCAACGCGCTGCGCACGCAGATGCTCTCCGAGATCGCCGGCGTGCTCGCCGCGGCCGCCGCGGATGACGGCACGCGGGCCGTCGTCATCACCGGCGGTCTCAGGTTTTTCGCCGCGGGCGCGGATCTGCGCGAGCTGGCCCCGCTCGGTCCCGTCGCGGTGTTGACGCACGAGCGGCAGCAGCACTGGCGCGACATCGCGGCGTTTCCGAAACCGCTGATCGCGGCGGTCAACGGCTACGCATTGGGTGGCGGCTGCGAGCTGGCGCTGTGCGCCGACATCATCGTCGCGGGCTCCAATGCGCAGTTCGGCCAGCCGGAGATCAATCTCGGGATGATCCCCGGCGCCGGAGGCGCGCAGCGCCTCGCCCGTGTCGCCGGGAAAGCGCTGGCGATGCTGATGGTGCTGACCGGCCAGCCGATCGACGCGCAGGCGGCGGTTGCCGCCGGCATCGCGATCGAAGCGGACGAGCCGGAGAGCGCCCTCGCGCGAGCCGTCGAGATCGCATCGATCATCGCCGCCAAGCCGGCGCTGGCGGTTCGCCTGGCCAAGGAAGCGATCCTGCGCGCGTACGAGGCCCCGCTCTCCGAGGCGCTGGCCGCCGAGCGGCAGGCGTTCGCGCTGCTCGCGGCGAGCCACGACCGCAACGAAGGCATCGCCGCGTTCCTCGAGAAGCGGCCGCCGCGGTTCACCGGCCGCTGAACGGCACGGGCCCCGGAGGCCCGCCGGTCAGAGCACCGAGCTGAACATCCGCGCGAGGTTCCACCCGACCTGACGGTAGAGCGGCTGGGCGTCCCAGGCCACGGGATCGAGCCATTCGCCGTCACGGAAATACCGCTCCTGGACCTCGCGCAGCGCGGCGCACACGCCCTGGTCGTAGGCCAGCAGCACGACCTCGGAATTGAGCGCGAACGAGCGGATGTCCATGTTCGACGAGCCGATCCACGCGATGTCGTCGTCGATCGTCGCGTGCTTCGCGTGGAGGAAGCGCTTGCCGTAGCGGCAGATCGAGACGCCGGCTTTCAGCAGCTCGCCGTAGTAGGACTTCTGCGCGTTCGAAACGAGGATCTGATCGTCCTGCGCCGGAACGACGAGCCGCACGTCGACGCCCCGCAGCACGGCGGTGGTCAGCGCCTGCAGCAGCGCCTCGTCGGGAATGAAGTAGGGCGTCGTGATCACCGCCCGCCGGCGCGCCGCATTGACGAGCGCGACGATCAGCCGCTGGTTGTTCGGGCGCGCAAAGAGCGGGCTCGACGGCATGACCTGCGCCGGGACGGTGCCGGACACCTCCGGGTCGGGAAACGGATCCCCGGTGGCGATCGGGGCGCCCGTCTCGAGGTACCAGTCCTGGGCGAACACCGCCTGCAGCTCGAGCACGACGGGACCCGTCGCGCGCACCATCAGCTCCTCGTACGTCAGTCCCGGCTTGAAGTTGGGGTCGACGAGGTTCAGCGAACCGGTATAGCCGATGTGTCCGTCGATGACCGCGATCTTGCGGTGGTTGCGCAGATCCATGCGGGCGCCGCGCTGCCGGAAGAAGGCCACGCGCATGGTCTCGGCGGCTTCGATGCCCGCCGCGCGCAACCTTGGCAGCAACGCGCTCGAACCCGACGCCACGCGAACCCAGCGCATCGGCCAGGACTCGGCAGGCGACACCCCGCGCGGCCGCGCGTTCGAGCGCCGCGATGACGCGGCCCGCGACCGCATCGTCGGCGATGATGTAGAAGAGCAGATGGACGTGCGACCGGCCGCGTCGATGTCGGCGACGAGGCGGTCGAGGATGCGCGCCGTAGTCCGCCAGCACCTCGACGGCGTTGCCGCCCAGGATCGGCATTTCGCCGAGCTTCTCGGCGAGCTGCACGCCCGGGGCGATCGCCGCATCCTGCGCGGGATGGAACACGTTGCGATGGCCCAGGAGCCGGCGCGGATGGGCCGTGCCAGCTCGTGGAACGCCGCGGCCCGCTGCAGGCGCCACGCAGGCAGCCGCCGGCGGCCGAACACGAGATAGAGCGAGAGGCCGAGGATCGGCTCGAACAGGATCAGCAGCAGCCAGCCTTTCGCCGCGTCGGGCGAACGGCGGAAGGGGACGACGACCAGCATCACGATGCGGATCACCCACTCCGCGGCGAGGAAGGCGGCGAACAGCGCGTTGCCGTCAGTGAGGAATGCAAACGGCATCGCTGCTTCCGGCGACGATGCCGGGCTTACGGCCGGTACGGCGTGAAGCGCATCGACCCCGAATCCACCTTGAGCGTCAGCACGAGATCGCTGCCGCGAAAGAGCATCCCCGACACGTTGGCGAGTCCCTTCAGGAACTCGGCGTCGCGCGAGCCGGGCGGGCACATCATCCGGGTCAGCGCGATCGGCCCGATGGCGATGGCGTTGCCGTCGCGCTGATAGCTCCCATTGCCGCGGTTGCAGTCCGCGCGCACGCTCACCTTGCCGCCGTGCAGGAATTCGAGCGTGTACCGCTCGGGTGCATCCGGCACGAAACGCGTGTCGTCGTTCATCTGCGTTCCCTGCCACGACCACACCACGCCCATCGGCAGCGTGTCGGCCGCTGCGGCGAGCGGCGGCGGCGGCGCGTCGACATATCCCGGCAGCGCCGGACCGCCGGCACCGGTTGCAGTGCAGGCGACGAGCACAAACGGGAGGGTCAGCAGGAACAGACGGCGCATTCGATTCTGTCTTTCGCGGGTCGAGGCGCGACGATTCTAGCATCGGGGTTGCAGCGCGGCGGATGCGCGGTCTGCGCTTTCGGGCGGCCGGGCTGCGGTACGATGCTTCCCTGAACCGATGCGATCGCCCACGTGACTCCATTCGACACACCACGCACGCCGCTGCGGCTGCGCTGGGTGGTGCCCGTACTCGGCATCGCGCAGATCATTTCCTGGGGCAGCCTCTACTATCCGATCGCGGTGCTCGCGGCGGCGATTCGCGCCGAGCTCGGCATCAGCGACATCGCGGTGTTCGGAAGCTTCACCATCGGTCTCTTCGTTTCGGGATTGGCCGCGCCGGCCGCGGGCCGGCTGGTCGACGTGCGCGGAGGACGTTTCACGCTGACGGGCGGCTCGGCGCTCGGCGCGCTCGCGCTCGCAGTGCTCGCGCTGGCACAGGGTACCGCCACCCTCATGGTTGGCTTCGCGCTGGCCGGACTGGCGATGGCCGGCTGCCTCTACGATCCGGCGTTCGCGACGCTGCACGGAATCTCCGGTCCTTCGTACCGGAAGGCGGTCACGGCGCTGACGTTGTTTGGCGGGTTCGCCAGCACCGTGTTCTGGCCGCTTTCGCAATTCCTGCTCGATGCCCATGGCTGGCGCGTGACGTTCGGGGTCTATGCGGCGCTGAACCTCCTGGTCTGCGTGCCGTTGCACCTCTGGGTGCTGCCGCCCGGGCCGGGAACCGCGCCGCACGTCGCAACGGGGCAGGGCGCGCACGCCGAAAGCAGGCCGTCGCGGCCAGTCGTGTTTCTCTGGCTGGCGACGGCCCTGGCACTGGCCTCGTTCATGTCGTCGGCGCTGTCGGCGCACGTGATCGGGCTGCTCACGTCGTCGGGCCTGACCGCGCGCGACGCCGTGCTCGTTTCGTCGCTCATCGGGCCGATGCAGGTGGCGGGGCGGGTCGCCGAGTTCACGTTCGGTCGCCGCCTGCGTCCGCTCACGGTGGGCACGCTGGCGTTCGGGCTGTTCGCGCTCGCGCTGCTCGTCCTGACGCAGGTGCGCGGAATCTGGATCGCGGCGCTCGCGTTCGCCGTGCTGTACGGCTGGAGCAACGGCGTGATGACGATCGTTCGCGGCACGGTGCCGGGCGAGCTGTTCGGGCATCGCCACTTCGGCGCGCTCCTCGGCCGCCTCGCGCGGCCGCAGTTCGTCGCCAAGGCGATCGCGCCGCTCGCGCTGACGCTCGTGTTCGCCATCGATCCGGCGCGCACGCTTTCGACGTACGCGCTGGCGCTCATCGGACTCGCGGCGCTCGTTGCCTACCGGCTGGCGCTGCGGGCGGATTCGCGCCGCCCGTAACGCGATCAGTCACAGCACGCCGCGGATGCCTTTCGAGTGGCGGGTGCGCAGCACGAGCCGTCCGCATTCGCGGCTGCCGGGACGCAGCAAACGCTTGCGGCCGCCGGCTGCGCCGCCACCGGCGAACAGCACGCGCCCGGCATCGACGCTGCCGCCGTTTCGCCGTCGAAGAACGGGATCGCCGCGAGCGTGTGGAAAGCCTCCCACGCAATCCCCTGCGGATCGGTCACCCAGTGCTTGTCCGACTTTGCGTAGCAGCAGCTGGCGCCCGGTTCGGCAAGCACCGTGGTGGCGTCGGCGGCCTCGAACTGCGCGCGCACCCCCGCGAGTTCGGCCGCCGATTCGACCTGCAGGCCGAGGTGATTCACGCCCGCCGCGCTGCCGCGCTGCGAGATCGCGAAATTGATCCGGGGGTCGTCGAGCATCCACTTCGCGTAATCGTCCTTCCGCACCGACGGCCCGGCGCCGAAGAGATTGGAATAGAAGCCGATGCTGCGGTCGAGGTTTTCCACACCGAGATGCACGTGAAAGCGCTTCATGCGAGGTTCTCCAGTTTGGTCCGCGCGACGATGCGCGGTTTCGGGGTGATGGGACCGCAGCACGCGGCCTTGGCCTGCGAGCGGCAGCAGTTCTCGGTCAGGTAGGCGACGAGGCCGTTCATCGTCGCGAGGTTGGCGCGATACCAGATGAAGCGGCCGTCGGGCTGGGCGGCGACGAGGCCCGTGCGCGCCAATTCCTTCAGGTGGAAAGAGAGCGTGGCCGGCGCGAGGCCCAGCCGTTCGCCGATGGCCCCGGCCGGCAGCCCCTCCGGGGCGTGCTCCAGCAGCAGCCGGACCACCGCCAGCCTGTTTTCGTGTGCCAAGGCTCCGAGTGCCGTTACCGCAATCGCATGTTCCATATTTCGAATAATATCGAAATCATGACCCATGTCAAGAGGCGAGGGCACTGCCGAAGTCAGGCCACCGGGTAGTCTCCTAAGGCAGAGAACGCCGGTTCCACCACCGTCGCCATCGGTGGTACAGGAATATGGGGATGCCCACGACGAGCAGGACACCCCAGATCATGGCGGCATACGACGAGGCCGGACGCCGTTCCGGAAGCAGGTCGGGATCGCGCAATGTCGTTGGAAAGGGGCGGGGCGGCACCGGGACGATCTGCATCAACCCCGGCTCGGCGGGCACGCGCGAGTGGAATTCCCGCACCGTGACGGCGGGCGCGTCGCCGAACTTCCGGCTGGACGGAAACTGCGGAAACCGGACGAACGCGATCGCATGGAGATCCGTGGCGAGCATCCGCGCCAGCGTGCCGGCCTTCGGGGATTTCGCCGCGTCTCCGACGCCCATCGACAGCAGGCTCGCGCCGGCTTCCTCGAAGGCGGCGGCCGGCATCAGGCGCGTCTGGTCCGCGGTCAGGTAGTCGAAGCCGACGCAAGCCTTGGCGATCGAGCGCTCCCTGACCGCAAAGTACGGGAAGCCCAAGGCCGCAACGATGCGGCTCGCCGGGCCGCGTGCCGGCACCTCCCAGCCGAGCGTGCGCAGGACGTCCACGCTGATGCCGGTGCAATTCATCGTCGCGTGACGGTAGACGAGCTGGTGGCGCCAGAGCTGGTTGTAGACGCGGTTCAGCGCCGCCTGCACCAGCGCGCTCGCGCGGTCATCGGCGAGCACGGCGACCAGCATGTGCGTGGGCCGGTACCAGCCCTGGCCGCTGTTGAGGTCGGCGAGATAGTTGTCGAGCGGAACCGGCGCCGCGAGGATGCCTTTCTCGCTTTCGCTGTCCAGCGTGTAGAAATTGTTGACCAGCCAGTCGCCGATCGCGCCGTCCTCGCGGGTGCGGCCGGTGACGAGCGCGAAGTGGCCCGCATGGGCTTCGTCGTCGTCTCCTTGCGCGCCGTTCACCATGAGGCCCAGCACCGCGCAGCCCGGCGGCACCGGGTCGCGCGCCGGATCGCGCTGCCACAGCGTCGATGCGGCGAAGGCGCTCCTCGCCCCGCCGGCCGGCTCGGAGCGCATGAGCGCGCGCAGCGCGAGCGGTGGCGGCAGATCCGGGGCAAGCCGCGCGGCCGGTGGCGCGCGGTCGAGGCGGAAGTCCTCGGGCCAGAGCGTGCGGATCACGAACGTGCCGTCGGTGATCCGGCCGCGGACCCTGACGGTTCGGCCGCGAAAATATTCGGCGGACGCGCCATCGAAATAGGATCGGTTGAGCGGGATCTTCGGGGTCAGCGCCGCCGGCAGCGAGCCGGTGGCGTGCTCGAGCGTCGTCGCGTTCCCGGAAAGCCGCGCGCCGGACACCACGCTGGGGGCCGCCACCCAGACGAGAGGCGGATACTCGGGTGGCGAATCCGGAGCACGGCCGTCGAGCCATCCGCGCAGATCGTCAACCGCGGATACGCCGGAGGCGAACGAGGCGACCGGAAGGCCCGCGCGCGGGACCGCGATGGTCTCCTGCCGGAAGTACCAGAGCGCCTGGGGAATCGTCGGCGCAATCGGTGCAGTTCCCGTCGGTCAGACGGAAATCCGCCGCCGGGTAGAGCCCGAACGCCGCGTCGGCCGCGACCGCCGAGGAGCCATCGGCTGCAGGGTCGCCGTTCGCGGCACCGACGGGCATGACGCCGTCTCAGCGCCCGCCCGGCCGCCCGAAGGGCGCTGACTGCCCCCCGGGGGGCAGCGAACGCAGTGAGCGTGGGGGCTCATCAGTCGACGAGCACGCGCGGCGCGCCGGACGTGATGCTGCCGATCGCGGCGGCATCGGCGAAGCCCTGATCGCGGAAGACGGCGAGCACGTCGTCGATGGCGTCGGGCGCGCACGCGACGAGCAGGCCGCCGGAGGTCTGCGGATCGGTCAGCAGCGCGCGTTCGACATGGTTCTCGGGTCGCGCCAGCGTGACGGCGTCCGCGCATCCGGCCCAGTTGCGCGCCGACGCTCCGGTGACCATGCCGGCCGCGGCGAGCTCGAGCACGCCGGGATGCAGCGGCACGCGCGCGAATTCGACCGTCGCGCCGGCATTCGACGCGCGGCAGATCTCGAGCAGGTGGCCCAGGAGTCCGAATCCCGTGACGTCGGTGAGCGCGTGGACGGCAGGCATCGTGCCGAAGGCAACGCCCGGCGTGTTCAGCCGGGTCGTGCTGGCGAGCATCGCCGCGTAGCCCTGCGGCGAGAGCTTTTCCTTTTTCAGCGCCGCGCTGTAGACGCCGACGCCGAGCGGCTTGCCGAGCACGAGCCGGTCGCCGGGCTGCGCGCCCCCGTTGCGTTTCAGGTTCTTCGGGTCGACGACCCCGATGACGACGAGCCCGTAGATCGGCTCCACCGAGTCGATCGTGTGGCCGCCGGCAATGGGGATTCCCGCGCTCGCGCAGACGGCCTCGCCACCCTCGAGAATGCGCCGGATGGTATCGACCGGCAGCCTGTCGATCGGCATGCCGACGAGCGCCAGCGCGAAGAGGGGCGTGCCGCCCATCGCATAGACGTCGGAGATGGCGTTGGTCGCCGCGATCATGCCGAAATCGCGCGGATCGTCGACAATGGGCATGAAGAAGTCCGTCGTCGCGACGATTGCCTGCCGCTCGTTCAGTCGATAGACGGCGGCGTCGTCGGAGGTCTCGACGCCGACCAGCAGCGCCGGCGGGAGCACGGACGGGCCGGCCTTGCCCAGGATCTGCTGCAGCAGCGCGGGGGCGATCTTGCAACCGCAGCCGCCGCCGTGGCTGAACTGCGTGAGGCGGAGCGGCGTGGCGTCGGGAGCGCGCATCGAAATCCTGTCGACGAAACGGAGGTCGGAATGCCGGCGGTTGGCGCCGTCCGGACGGCAGTGCAAATGCGACAGGCGCATCTTACCGGTTGATGCAGATCAATGTTGCGGTCCTGCCGCCTTTCGCGTCCGAGGGTGCGGGCGTAGCATCGGGTGCCAACGGCGGACGCGCCCGGATCGACGATTTTCGGCTCCGGACGTCCCGCCCAGTGCCCTGAAGCGAGGAAACAAGCATGTCCAATTTCGAGATCGTCGCCCGCGAGGACTACTCCGACGTCACGTACATGCTGGAGATCCGGCACCCGGCGATGGCGAAAGCCGCGCAGGCCGGCCAGTTCGTCATCGTGATGGAGCACGAGCACGGGGAGCGCATTCCGCTGACGCTCGCCGACTTCGATCCGGAAGAGGGCACGATCACGCTGGTGATCCAGGCCGTGGGCAAGACGACCCGCGAAATGCAGCAGAACTGCCAGGTCGGCACGAGCCTCTACGCGGTCGTCGGCCCGATGGGCATTCCCAGCCTCATCGGCAAGCGGAAGAAGGTGCTGTGCGTGGGCGGCGGCCTCGGCGTGGCGCCGGTCTTTCCGCAGGCGCGCGCCTACGCCCGCAGCGGCGCGTACGTGATCGGCGTCCTGGGCTTTCGCAATCGCGGCGTGATGTTCTGGGAGGACAAGTTCCGCGGCGTGTGCAACGAGCTCATCGTCTGCACCGACGACGGCTCCGCGGGAATCAAGGGCCTCGTGACCCGGGGCATGGAACAGGCACTCGCCGCGCACGCGGATATCGACGAAGCGCTCGCGATCGGGCCGCCGATCATGATGAAGGCCTGCGCGGAGGTCACGCGGCCGCGGAAGATCCACACCATCGTGAGCCTCAACCCGGTGATGGTCGACGGCACCGGAATGTGCGGCGGCTGCCGCGTCAAGATCGGCGACGGCGTCAAGTTCGCGTGCGTGGACGGCCCCGACTTCGACGCCCATACGGTGGACTTCGACGACCTGATGGCCCGCCTCGCGCGTTTCCGCCCCACCGAGCAGGAGGCGCTCAAGAAGTGGGAGGAGAGTTGCCGGATGGGCGGCGCACCGGCCAGTGCCGGCGAGCGGTACTGATCTGTTTCCCGGCGCCGAGCTGCAGCCCACCCCCGAATCCACGAGCACCCCATGGCGAAGAAGAAGACGATACGCACGATCCCGCAGGAGCGCACGCCGATGCCGGAGCAGGACGCAATGGCGCGCGCGCGCAACTTCAAGGAGGTCGCCCTCGGCTACACGCTGGAGAACGCGCTGCGCGAGGCCGAGCGCTGCCTGATGTGCGCCGACGAACCCTGCATCCGCGGCTGCCCGGTCAGCATCGACATACCCGCCTTCATTCAGAAGATCGCGGAAAAGCACTATCACGGCGCCTACGACATCATCACCGACACCAACCTGCTCCCGTCGGTCTGCGGCCGCGTGTGCCCGCAGGAGAACCAGTGCGAGGGCGTGTGCACCGTCGGCGACACGCTGGCGCCCGTCGCCATCGGCCGCCTCGAGCGCTTCGTCGGCGACATGGCGATCAAGGAAGGCTGGGTGAACGTGCCCTACATCGAGCCCTCGGGCTTCAAGGTCGGCATCGTCGGCTCGGGCCCGGCGGGCATGGCCTGCGCGGCGGACATGGCGAAGGCCGGCTGCGAGGTCATCGTCTACGAGGCATTCCACGAGCCGGGCGGCGTGCTGAAATACGGGATTCCCGACTTCCGCCTGCCCAACGCGGTGGTCGATGTCGAGATCGACAAGCTGAAGCAGCTCGGCGTGAAGTTCGAGTGCAACACGCTGGTCGGGCGTCTCTTCACGATCGAGCAGATGATCACCGAGATGGGTTTCCACTCGGTCTTCATCGGCACCGGCGCGGGCTACCCGAGCTTCATGGGCATACCGGGCGAGTCGCTGAACGGCGTGTCGTCGGCCAATGAGCTGCTCACCCGCTGCAACCTGATGCGGGCGCGCGACTTTCCGAATTTCGACACCCCCATGCAGCCCGGCAAGCGGGTCGCGGTGATCGGCGCCGGCAACACGGCGATGGATGCGCTGCGCGTGTCGCTGCGCCTGGGCGCCGAGAAGGTGTATTGCGTCTACCGTCGCAGCAAGACCGAGGCCCCTGCGCGCGCCGAGGAGATCCACCACGCCGGCGAAGAAGGCGTCGAGTTCCACTGGCTCACGAGCCCGGTCGAAGTGCTGGGCGACGAGCAGAAGCGGGTGCGTGGCATGCGCTGCCAGAAGATGGAGCTGGGCGAGCCGGATGCGTCGGGCCGCCGCCGGCCGGTGCCGGTGCCGGGCAGCGAGTTTGAATTCGAATGCGACAGCGTCGTCTACGCGATCGGCACCAACGCCAATCCGATCCTCGGCCAGACCTCGAAGCTGAAGCTCGACAAGCGCGGCTACATCGGTGCCGACGAGAGCCTCGCGACCTCGATCGCCGGTGTGTATGCCGGCGGCGACATCGTCACCGGTGCGGCGACGGTGATCGAGGCGATGGGAGCGGGGCGCCGCGCCGCGCGCGCGATGAAGGCGTGGCTGGGGCTGCGCGACACCGATGTGGTTTACGCCGGCGAGGAGGCGCACGTGCGCGGGCGGTTCGGCTTCGCGCCGGACGAACACGGCTACGCGCGGGTGCGCGTAGGATGACGTCAACGGAGTATCGAGCGCGGGCGCGAAGTGCCCGCCGCGCCGAGCGTATGCATACCACTAGGCTGGAACAATCATGACCGAAGCTGCCACCCTGGCACCGGGCGCCACCCGCGTGCCAGCCCTGCCCAACGAACTGCGCGCCGGGAAGACGTTGACCGAGCACATTGTCGAGGTCATCAGCGACTCGGGCGAGGGCGCGCAGCGCTGCGGCCAGTCGCTCGGCGCCATCGCCGCGCGGACGGGCAACGGGATCTGGACCACCGAGATCATTCCCGCCGAAATCCAGCCGCCGGCGCGCAGCGTCGCGGGCGCCTCGGGCATCCGCATCCGCATCGGCACGAAGCAGGTGACCAACGGCGGCGACGAGACCGACCTCGTCGTCGCGTTCAACGAGCAGGTGCTCCTGGGCCGCGTGCGGGCCGGCGAGCTCAAGCCCGGCGCCCAGATCCTGCTCGAGAGCATGTGGGGCGAGCACCGGGACCCGAAGATCGTCCAGTCGTACAAGGAAACGGTGGCGATGCTCAAGGGAGCGGGCTTCCGCGTCTACGAGGTTCCGCTGGAGCGCGAGTGCCGCAAGCTGGTCGCCGACCCGCGCAAGGGCAAGAACATGTTCGTGCTCGGGATGCTCTGCAACATCTACAGCCTCGACGTGAAGCTCGGCCGCGAGCAGGTCGCGCTGACGTTCGGCAAGAAGGACCAGAAGGTCATCGAGGTCAACCAGGGGCTGCTCGATGCCGGTTACATCTGGGCCGAGCAGAACTTCGACTTCAAGTACCGGATTCCCGCGGTGAAGAATGCCGAGCCGCAGATCGTCGTCAACGGCAACACGGCGCTGGCCCTTGGGGTGCTGGCCTCCGGCATGGACATCTGCGCGATGTACCCGATCACGCCGGCGACGTCGGTCTCGCACTACCTGTCCGACGTGTTCGAGCGCGTCGGCGGCATCGTCCACCAGGCGGAGGACGAGATCGCGGCCTGCGCGTTCGCGATCGGAGCCTCCTACGCCGGCAAGTGCGCGGTCACGGTCACCTCGGGGCCTGGCTACTCGCTGAAGCAGGAGGGCATCGGGCTCGCGGTGATGGCCGAGATCCCGCTGGTCGTCATCAACGTCCAGCGCGGCGGGCCGTCCACCGGCCAGCCGACCAAGGTGGAGCAGGGGGACCTCCTGACCACGATCTACGGCAGCCACGGCGATGCGCCGAAAGTGGTGATGGCGGTGTCGGGGATCGAGGACTGCTTCTACTCGATGATCACGGCGCGCAAGATCGCCGAGACGTTCAACACGGTCGTCGTCGTGCTGTCGGACGCGAGCCTCGCGACCGCGCAGCAGCCGTTCCCGCGACCGCAATTCGATCCGGACTGGCTCGCGCCGCCGCTCGACCAGACGCCGATCCCCGACGGCGTCAAGCCCTACGACTGGGACCCGGTGACCGGAATCGCGCGCCGCTTCGTGCCGGGACAGCCCAACGGCATGCACACGCTGACCGGCCTCGCGCACGATCGCAACAGCAAGGTCGCCTACGATCCCGAGATCAACGAGGAAGGCCTGCGCGCCCGCAGCCTCAAGATTGCCGCGTTGCAGAAGACCTTGAAGACGCCGCCTGTATTCGGCGACCCGGAGGGCGACCTGCTGGTCGTCGGCTGGGGCAGCAACAAGGGCGTCATCGAGGAAGCGGTCGAGCGGATGCGGGGCGAAGGGCGCAAGGTGTCGTCGTTGCACCTCACCTTCATCCAGCCGATGCCGTCGGGCATCCGCGAGATCCTGAAGCGCTTCAAGCGGGTGATGACGATCGAGGGCAACTGGGCCGATCGCCTGGAGGACGAACTGATCGACGAGGACAACCGGCGGTATGCGGCGCTGGCGATGATGCTACGCTCGCGGTTCCTGGTCGATGTCGACTGCTGGACCCAGACGCGCGGGCAGCCGATCAAGCCTGGCGAGGTGGTAGCGGTATTGCGCAAGAAGCTTGCCGAGCCTGTGGCTTGAGCTCCGGAGAAGACCCATGAACATGCCCGTTACCCAGACCCTGATCAAGCTGCACGAGGTCCATCACAATCTCGAGGACTACCAGGGCGGCGTGCCGCGCTGGTGCACCGGCTGCGGCGACAACGCGATCCTCGCCGCCGTGCAGCGGCTCTGCCGCGACGAGGACCTCGCACCGGAGCGCACGGTGTTCGTGTCCGGCATCGGCTGCTCGTCGCGCTTTCCGCACTACATGAAGACCTACGGGTTCCACGGCATCCACGGCCGCGCGTTCCCGATCGCGGAAGGCGTGAAGATGGCGCGCCCGGATCTGTCCGTGTTCGTCAACACCGGCGACGGCGACTGCTGCAGCATCGGCGCGGCGCACTGGATCCACGCGATCCGCTACAACATGAACATGACGGTGATCCTGCACGACAACCACGTGTACGGCCTGACGAAGAAGCAGGCGTCGCCGACCTCGCCGCGCGGCCTCAAGAGCAACACGACGCCCCGCGGCGCCACGCTCGAGGCGATGAATCCGCTGACGGTCACGCTGGGCGTGACCAACGCCTCCTTCGTCGCGCAGGCGGTCGACTGGATCCCCGAGCTGCTCTACGACGTCATCCGCCAGGCGTACCTCCATCGCGGCTTCTCATTCGTGCGCATCATCCAGCGCTGTCCGGAGTTCCTGCCGAAGATGTTCGAGCCCTGGCTGCACGATCCCGGCCGGACGCTGCTGCTGTCGCATCGCAACGGCCTCACGCTCTCGCCCGAGCTGTCGCGCACCTACAAGAACCAGATCGAGCACGATCCGTCGAACATCGATCGGGCGCGCGAGATCGCGTCATCGGAGGACCCGATCCCGGTCGGAATCCTGTACCACAATCCGGACGTGCCCTGCTACGACGACCTGCATGGCATCGGCCCGCTGCGCACCGCCGACCAGATACGCGCCGGCCTCGAGAGCGAGCTCGACAAGGTGACCGTGTGGCCGGGCGACGACACGCCCGCCCGCCAGGTAGCCTGAACAAAAAGCAACCACCGATTCACGACTTCAAAGCACGGCAAACCGCTATGGACATGGCTACCCGACATCACGAGCAACGGACGTTCGTCACGACGGGGACGCGGCAGGGCGAAGGTGTCGACGCGATCGACGGCCTCGGCCTGTGGCCGGCGGTTCTGGCGCGCTATCGCGACCTGACCCGTCTTCGCTACGACTTCCCGCTGGTCCTCGTCGACCGCGGTCCCGGAGCGGGCACGCTGCGTTCGCTCTCCTCGGTGGTCGACGAAGTGCTGCAGGAAATCGCGCCCCACGGCATCGATGGCGAGCGGCTGCGCAAGCACGTGCTGCGGCTCGAGCGCGAGGTCCGCGTGTTGCAGGCGGGCGGCGCCGCTGGAAGGCTCACCGAGCTGTGGGCCGAGGCGGCGCCTCACCTTGCGGCGTCCGGCGACCCGCTGGCCGAGAGCGTGCTCACCCACATCGCGGGCAAGCTGCAGCTCGACGGCGAGGTGGTCGCCTGCGACCGGGCAATGCCGGCGCGCGTGCTGAGCCACGTCTGGGAGGGAGCGCAGCAGCGCAAGGCCAAAGCGTTCCGGGCGCTCGTCGACCGGCTGATCATCAAGCTCGACGACATTCTCAGGGCGGCTTTCATCCATTCGCAGGCGGGACAGGGTCCCGATGCCCTGCGCGCGTCGCTGGGCGGCACCCACCGCGACACGTTCGACTTCAACGTGTTGTCGCGCCTGGTCGCGCGCAACGTCCCCAAGGACGAGTTGCCGGCATCCCGGCGCCGCCGCATCGAGGCTGCGCTCGCGGTCCTGCGTGCGCAGCGCTTCTATCCGGATCCGCGGCTCGCCGCGCAGTCCGATGCCCCCGCGCCCTTCGGCTTCCGTTACGACGACTGCGCCGGCGCCGCGGCCGCGTACCGCGAGCGCCTGCCCAAGCTCGCCGAAGTCGTCAAGGCAATCTCGGTCGCCGAGCTCGAGGCCCAGGGTGCCTATCGCGAAGCCGAGCACGATGTCTTCTTCGCCAGTTTCGACGAGCGTGCGCTTTCTGCCGACGACATCGCGCTGTTCCCCGATTATCTCGTCTGCGTCCCGCCCGATCGGGCCGATGCTCCGGAGAACGCCGGCATGATGGACATGCTGTCGGCCGGGCTGCCGGTCAAGGTGCTGATCGAGGCCACCGACCTGCTCGAGGAGGCCTCGGTCGGTACTGGCCACTACGCGTTCGGCGTGCGTCAGGTGCGCCTCGCCAACACGGTGACGGCGCTGGGCGGCGTGTTCGTCGTGCAGACGGTGAGCTCGAACCTGTATGCGTTGCGCGAGCGCCTTGCGCAAGCCTTCGCGCATCGTGGCGCAGGCCTCGTCAGCGTCTATGCGGGCGCCGGCGCGGTGGGCGAGCTGCCGCCCTACCTCACCGCTGCCGCGGCGATGGAGTCGCGCGCTTTTCCGGCATTCACGTACGACCCGTACGCCGGCGACAACCAGGCAGCGCGCTTTGCGCTGGAGGACAACCCGAAGCCGGAGGCCGACTGGCCGGTCGCGCCGTTCGAGTACGCCGACGAAACGCTGCAGCGCGTGGTCGAGGAGACACCGTTCACGATCGCCGACTTCCTGCTCTGCGACCAGCGCTACGCCGGGCATTTCGCCCGCGTTCCACGCGCGCGGTGGAACAGCGCAATGATCCCGGCCGATGAATGGCTTGCCCGCGACCCGAAGAGCGTCGGCGATGCGATCCCGTACGTGCTCGCCGTCGATCCGAACGACATGCTGCAACGGGTCATCGTCGACACGCGCCTCATGCAGATGGCGGCCCGCTGCCGGACCTTCTGGCACCGGCTGCAGGAGCAGGGCGGCGTCCACAATTCGCACGCCGAGATCCTGCTCGCGCGCGAAAAGGCGAGGTGGGAGCAGGCGAAG
Source organism: uncultured beta proteobacterium (assembly GCA_963751405.1). Taxonomy (GTDB): domain Bacteria; phylum Pseudomonadota; class Gammaproteobacteria; order Burkholderiales; family Casimicrobiaceae; genus CAIWHR01. The sequence continues at coordinate 28,477 of CAVVUJ010000002.1, forward strand.
GCGAGCGAGCTCGACGCGCTGAAGGCCACGGCGGCCGCTGCCGCAAGCGTCCCGGTAGCCGGCGGCGGGGTGCCCGAGGCGGCACCGGTGGCCACGTCCGCGCCCGCAACGGGCGCCGCCGCGGCGCCCGCGGCACCCGAGCGCAGCCCCGACGAAGCGTGGATCGAGACCGCGCGCTGCCCGAGCTGCGACGAGTGCCAGACCATCAACGACAAGATGTTCAAGTACAACGACAACAAGCAGGCGTACATCACCGACGTCAAGCTCGGCACCTATCGGCAGCTGGTCGAGGCGGCCGAGGCTTGTCAGGTGTCGATCATCCATCCCGGCAAGCCGTGGAATCCGGACGAGCCGGGCCTCCCCGAGCTCGTCGCCCGGGCGGAGTCGTTCCGGTAGCATCGGCGTCACCCGGCGTCGGCCGAGGGCCGATGGAGCCCGCCTGATCGCCTTGGGGCTGGGAGGCGCGCTTCGGCCCTCCCAGCACGCCACAAAGCATCGTTCCGCGCGTGGTCTTTTGTGCCCGCGCCACGCCTTTCCTCCCGGCTCGCACAGGCGTAGCATCGAGCCCGCCACGTAGCGGTTCGGGCGCGCTTGTTGCTTGCCCTGCCCGAATACCCCAAACCGAACGTCGAGCAACAACGCGGACCGGACGCGTTATCGGAGAAGAATGTCTTGAAACCGACGGATATCACGCATCCCGACTATTTCCACAAGGTCGTCGATTGCCAGTGGGCGTGTCCCGCCCATACTCCCGTTCCGGAATACATCCGCTTGATCGCGGCGGGCCGTTATGGCGACGCCTACCTCGTCAACTGGGAGTCCAATGTCTTTCCCGGCATCCTCGGACGCACCTGCGACCGTCCCTGCGAGCCCGCGTGCCGTCGCGGCCGCGTCGAAGAAGGTGGCGACACCGGGAAGATCAAGCCCGAGCCGGTGGCGATCTGCCGGCTGAAGCGCGTCGCGGCCGATTACAAGGAAGACATCCGCGACGCCCTTCCGCGGCCGGCCGCGACGAAGAACGGCAAGCGCATCGCGCTCGTCGGCGCGGGACCGGCATCGCTCACGGTGGCGCGCGACCTCGCGCCGCTCGGCTATCACTGCGTGGTGTTCGACGGCGACGGGCGCGCCGGCGGCATGATGCGCACGCAGATTCCGAAGTTCAGGTTGCCCGAAGCCGTGATCGACGAGGAAGTGGGCTACGTGCTCGACCTTGGCGTCGAGTTCCGCGCGCAGCAATGGGTCGACAGCCTCGCTGCCCTGCTTGCCGAAGGCTGGGACGCGGTGTTCGTCGGCAGCGGCGCGCCGCGCGGACGCGACATCGACGTGCCTGGGCGCAAGGAAGCCGCAGCCAACATCCACATCGGCATCGACTGGCTGTCCAGCGTATCGTTCGGTCACACGACGAAGATCGGCAGGCGGGTCGTCGTGCTGGGCGGCGGCAACACGGCGATGGACTGCTGCCGCAGCGCCCGCCGGCTGGGCGGCGAGGATGTGCAGGTCGTCGTTCGCTCCGGCTTCGCCGAGATGAAGGCTTCTCCCTGGGAAAAGGAGGACGCGGCGCACGAGGGCATCCCGATCCACAATTTCCTGGTGCCGAAGGCCATCACGCACGACGCCGGCAAGCTGACCGGCGTCACGTTCGAGAAGGTCGCGGCGCAGTTCGACGCCAAGGGCCGGCGGCAGCTGCTGCCCACGGGCGAGCCCGACGTGCACTTTCCCTGCGACGACGTGCTGGTCGCGATCGGCCAGGAGAACGGCTTTCCGTGGATCGAGCGCGACATCGGCATCGAGTTCGACAACTGGGGCATGCCGGTGGTCGACAAGTCGACCTTCGCCTCGACGCGCCCGGGCGTGTTCTTCGGCGGCGACGCCGCGTTCGGACCCAAGAACATCATCTGGGCGGTCGCGCACGGTCACGACGCCGCGATTTCGATCGACCAGCATTGCCGCGGCGAGGACATGACCAGGCGGCCGCCGCCGCACGCGCGCCTCATCTCGCAGAAGATGGGCATCCACGAGTGGAGCTACGACAACGCGATCACGCCGGAGAAGCGCCACAAGGTGCCGCTCAAGGACAAGGTCATCGCGCTCGCCAGCATCCGCGTCGAGGTGGAGCTCGGCTTCGATCGGAAGCTCGCCTATGCGGAGACGCAGCGGTGCCTCAACTGCGACGTGCAGACGGTGTTCAACGACAAGCTCTGCATCGAGTGCGATGCGTGCGTCGACATCTGCCCGATGGACTGCATCACGTTCACCGCGGATGGCGAGGAGGCGGAGCTGCGGCCGCGCCTGCTGGCGCCGGCGCTGAACCTGACGCAGGACCTCTACGTGTCGGTGCCGCTGAAGACCGGCCGCATCATGGCCAAGGACGAGGACGTCTGCCTGCATTGCGGGCTGTGCGCCGAGCGCTGCCCGACCGGCGCCTGGGACATGCAGAAGTTCCTGCTGGTCATGGCTCATGCCGGCGAGATTCCGCGTCCTGAGCTGATGCCGAAGCGTACCGCGGCGTCGGCGCAGTTGGCGGCGGATTGAGCGAGGGCCCGCCGATGAAGCCCATCTCCAGCGTCAACGATTTCGTCGTCAAGTTCGCCAACGTCAACGGCTCGGGCTCGGCATCCGCGAACGGGCTGTTCGCGAAGGCGGTGCTGAAGATGGGCGTCCCGGTCGCGGCCCGGAACATCTTTCCGTCCAATATCCAGGGCCTGCCGACGTGGTACGAGGTGCGCGTCGTCGAGGAGGGCTGGCGCGGTCGCCGCGGCGGCGTCGACCTGATGGTCGCGATGAACCCGGAGACGTGGAACGAGGACCTGCTGGAGATCGAGCCCGGCGGCTACCTGTTCTACGACTCGACCAAGCCGCTGCCGCCGTCGAAGTTCCGTTCCGACGTCACGGTCGTGGCGATGCCGCTGATGGAGATCTGCAACGCGACGTACACGGATCCCCGCCAGCGCCAGCTGTTCAAGAACATCATCTACCTCGGCGCGCTCGCGGGGCTGCTGGCGATCGAGCCGGAGGTGATCGAGACGCTGCTCACGGAGCAGTACAAGGGCAAGCAGCCGCTGCAGGAGTCCAACCGCAAGGCGTTCCGGCTGGGCTTCGACTATGCCGTTGCGAATTTCGCGCCGATCGGGCTCAAGGTCGAGCGGCGCGACCGGGTCGGCAACCGCATATTCGTCGACGGCAACAACGCGTCGGCGCTGGGCGCCGTTTTCGGCGGGGCGACGGTCTGCGCGTGGTACCCGATCACGCCTTCGTCGTCGCTGGCCGAGGCCTTCGCGAAGCATTGCCAGCGGTATCGCGTCGATGCCGCGACGGGCCGCAACCGGTTCGCGATCGTCCAGGCCGAAGACGAGCTGGCGTCGATCGGGATGGTGATCGGCGGCGCCTGGAACGGTGCACGCTCCTTCACTGCGACCTCGGGGCCGGGCATTTCGCTGATGCAGGAATTCATCGGCCTCGCCTACTTCGCCGAGATTCCGGCGGTGCTCTTCGACGTCCAGCGCGGCAGTCCTTCGACCGGGATGCCGACGAAGACGCAGCAGGCCGACCTCCTCATTTGCGCGTACGCCTCCCACGGGGACACGAAGCACGTGCTGCTGTTCCCCGAGGACCCGAAGGAATGCTTCGAGATGGGCGCGCAGGCGTTCGACCTCGCCGACCGCCTGCAGACGCCCGTGTTCGTGCTGCTCGATCTCGACATCGGCATGCAGGACTGGCTCACCGAGCCGTTCGCGTGGGATGACAACCGCCGGCTCGACCGCGGCAAGGTGATGACCACCGCCGAGCTCGAGGCCGGGAAGGATTTCGGCCGTTACCTCGACAGCGACGGCGACGGCATACCGCACCGCACGTATCCGGGCACTCATCCGAAGCGCGGCGGCTATTTCACGCGCGGCACGTCGAAGGACCGCTACGCGCGGTACACGGAGGACGGCAACGCCTATGTCGACAACATGCAGCGGCTGCTGCGCAAGTTCGAGACCGCGAAGACGCTGGTGCCGGCACCGGTGATCCGGCGCGCAGCGCAGCCGGCGCGCGCCGGCGCCATCTGGTTCGGCTCCACGGGCGCCGCGATGGCCGAGTCGCTGGCGGAGCTCGCGCAGGAGGGCATCCACCTCGACCAGATGCGGATCCGCGCCTTCCCGTTCGCGGATGCCGTCGCCGAATTCATCGCCGAACACGAGCACGTGTTCGTCGTCGAGCAGAACCGCGATGCGCAGCTCAAGATGATGCTCGTCAACGAATGCGGCATCGATCCGCAGAAGCTGATCTCCATCCTCCATTACGACGGCAATCCGCTGACGGAGCGCTTCGTCACCCGCGAGATCGCCGAAAAGGCGCGCCTGTTCAACGTCACGCCTCTGCGCAAGGTGGCCCGATGACCTATCTCACCAAGCCGAAGCTCCATCATCCGGGACTGCCGAAGAACGCGCTCGGCCTCACGCGACGCGACTACGAAGGAGCGGTGTCGACGCTGTGCGCCGGCTGCGGCCACGACTCGATCTCGGCGGCGATCATCCAGGCGTTCTTCGAGCTCGCGATCCCGCCGCACCGCGTGGCGAAGCTGTCGGGCATCGGCTGCTCGTCGAAGACGCCGACGTACTTCCTCGGCGCGGGACACGGCTTCAACAGCGTGCACGGCCGGATGCCCTCGGTGGTGACCGGCGCCGCGCTCGCCAACCGCGATCTCATCTACCTCGGCGTCTCCGGCGACGGCGATTCGGCGTCGATCGGCCTCGGCCAGTTCGCGCACATCATGCGGCGCGGCGTCAACATGGTCTACATCGTCGAGAACAACGGCGTCTACGGCCTGACCAAGGGCCAGTTCTCGGCCACGGCCGACAAGGGATCGAAGGCCAAGCGCGGCGCGGTCAACAGCGACGAGCCGATCGACCTGGTCCAGCTCGCGCTGCTGCTGGGCGCCACGTACGTCGCGCGCGGCTTTTCCGGCGACAAGGCGCAGCTCGTGCCGCTGATCAAGGCGGCGGTCGAGCACAAGGGCGTCGCGTTCATCGACGTCGTCTCGCCATGCGTCGCGTTCAACAACCACCCGGGGTCGACCAAGAGCTACGACTACGTGCGCGCGCACAACGAGGCCGTGAACCGGCTCGACTTCATGCCGCTGCGCGAGCCGATCGTCGCCGACGTGCCGGCGGGCGGCGTCGAGAACGTCGTGCTGCACGACGGCGGCATCGTGCGCCTGCGCAAACTGCACGCGGAGTACGATCCGCGGGACAAGGTCGGCGCGCTCGCCTACCTCGAGGGGCATCGCGCCAAGGGCGAAGTCGTCACCGGACTGCTCTATGTGGAGGACGACCCCGTCGATCTGCACCAGGCGCAGAACACCGTCGCGACCCCGTTGAACGCGCTGTCCGACGCCGAGCTCGTGCCGGGCAGCGCGGGGCTCGCCGCGTTCAACGCCGCGCTGGCGTAGCGATCCCCGGGGCGCGGCGCGCCGGCGCGGTCCCGGCCGCGCCGATACAATGGCCGGATGAGCAATTTCCGCAGGGCCCTGGGAATCGCCGGCGGCGCGCTGCTGCTGCTGGTGATCGGTGTCGCGATAGCGCTTCTCACGGTCGATCCGAAGCAGTTCGTGGGCCCCATCCTGGCACGCGTCAAGGCCGCGACGGGACGCGATGTCACGGTCGGCGGCGACATCGAGCTCAAGATAGGATTTGCGCCCAGGATCGTCGCCCACGACGTGCGTGTCGGCAACGCGCCGTGGGGCAAGGCGCCGGATCTGCTGTCGGCGAAGCAGCTCGAGATGCAGGTGGCTCTGCTCCCGCTGCTGCGACGGCATTTCGAGCTCGTCCGCCTCAACCTGGTCGAGCCGGTCATCGCACTCGAAACGAACCGCGACGGACAGCTCAACTGGGAACCGGGCGCAGCGCAGGGCGCGCTCACGGCCCCGGAGAAGCAATCGAGCCCGGGTGCTCTTGCCATCGGCGCCCTTTCGATCACTCGCGGGCTGCTCACCTATCGTGACGGTACCGGGGGCACCGAAACGCGGGTGACGATCGATGAACTCGCGCTCTCCGCGCGTGATGCGAAAGCGCCGATCGAGGCCGAGTTCCGCGGCACCATCGACGGCACGCCGGTTGCGCTGGCCGGCAAGCTGGGCTCGTTCGCCGCGCTTTCCGACCGGAGCTCGCCGTTCCCTGTGTCCGTGCAGGGTGAGATCGCGGGCCGGAAGACCACGGTCGCCGTGAAGGTCGTCCGCGCGGATCGTCTCGTGGAGCTGCAGGACATCGACGCCACCTTCGGTTCGAGCAACGTCAAGGGACGCGTCGACGTTCGTGATGAAGGGCCGAAGTCCGCGTGGACGATCAACCTTGCCTCGTCGGCGCTGAACGTCGCCGATCTGCCGGGGACGCGCCCGACGACACCCGCGGCGAAGCCCGCGGTCCCGACGGGTTCGTCGCGGTTCGTGTTCCCCGAAACCGCGATTTCGTTCGACGCGTTGCGCGCCCGCAACGCGACCGGCGAAGTGACGATCGGACGGCTCACGCTCGCCGACGGCCGCACGCTCGACCGGGTCCATGCCAGGTTCACGCTGCGCGACGGCAAGCTCGTCGCGCCGACGGTGCAGGCATCCGGTTATGGCGGCACGATCTCCGGGGCGCTCACGGTCGACGCGACGCGTGGGCGGATTCCGGCCCTCGCGCTGCGGGCCGAAGGCCGCGGCCTCGATCTCGCCGCGCTGTTCGCGGCCGCCGGCGTGACCCGCGAAGTGCGTGGCGGAAAGACCGACGTCGCGATCGACGTGACGATGCACGGCGATTCGCCACGCCAGTGGATGAGCGGAATCAGCGGCAGCGTGCGGGCGGTGGTCGGGCCGGCGTCGCTCGTCAACGCCAAGCTCGATCCGACGGCGACGTTCGACCAGCTGGCCGAGGCCGTCAATCCGTTTCGCACGATCAATCCCACCACCGAGCTCCAGTGTGCGGTCATACGGCTGCCGCTGGCGGGCGGGATCGCGCAGATCGACCGCTCGATCGCCATGGAGACCAAGGAGATCGACGCGTCCATGAGCGGGACGCTGGATTTCAGGAGCGAAACGATCGACCTCTCGATCAGGCCCCGGGTCCGGCACGGCATTCCGATCGAGATTCCGCAGATCGCCGAGCTCGTCCGGTTTCGCGGCCCCTTTACGGCGCCGACCGTTACGGTCGACGCGGTGGCGTCGGCGGCGATGCTGGCGCGCATCGGCGCGGCGATCGGAACGGGTGGCCTATCGGTGCTCGGGGAATCCATATTCGCCCAGATTACTGCCGGCGCCGGTGCCTGCGACGTGGCGCTCGGAAAGCCCGTGCCCGCGACCGCACAGCCCGCCAAGGACACGCCGAAGGGCGCCGGTCCGCCGAAGGGGGCCGACGACCTGAGCAAGGCGCTCAAGGGGCTTTTCGGGCGTTGAACCAGGAATGCGCGAGTCCCCGCTGCCGGCAAGATTGGTACGCGCGCCGAACCGGAAGATCGCGCCACGCCGGCCCCGGCGCAGGGAAAATCCTCGCTATCGGTAGGCCGTCGCGAGCGCGTCGTTGACGAGCGCGGTGAGCTGCTCGTAGCCAAAACTCGGCATGGGCTTGCCGTTCACGAAGAACTCCGGCGTCTGGGTGACGTTGAGCGCCTTGGCGTCCGCGATGTCCTGGGCGACGTTGCGCGCGATATCCGGGGCGTTCATGTCATGCCGAACGCGCTCGAGGTCGAGCCCGAGGCCTTCCAGCTGGCGCCAGACGAGGTCCGGGTCCGGCGAGTGGTTCGGCGCCCAGCGCGACTGGGTTGCGAACAGTGCCTCGAGCGCTTCCCAGTACTTGCCCTGTTTGCGGGTGGCCTCGAGCACCTTCACGACGTAGTCCGAGTTCTTGTGGAACGGAGCGTAGCGGACGGAAACGCGGACCTTGCCCGGATTGGCCGCGACCATCCGTTTGACGAATGGATAGAAGCTGCGACAGGTTTCGCATGCAGGGTCGAGGAATTCCACGATGTGGACCTTCGCCTCGGCCGGTCCGACGGTCGGGGCATGGTCGCGGACGAGGAGCGCCTGGCGCGCGAGCGCCTGCGCCGTGTCGGCCTTCTGGCTCTGGTAAACGAGCGTGCCGACGACGAACGCCGCCAGGAGTGCGACCGCGGCACTGATGAATAGCGTTTTTCGTTTCATCGGGAAACCTTGTAATGCGTCACGAGAAGCAACGCGTTGATGACGGAAAAGGCGACGAGCGACAGCAGTGGAATGCTCACGAAACCGAACCACTCGATCTGGTTCTGGGCGCACGGCACGCCCTGCGTGCAGGGCCGGATGTTCTCGGGGATCAGCCCGTAGGTGAGCAGGACGTGAAAGAGCGCGAGCGACCAGCCGACCACCGAGAGCGGCAGCGCGTAGCGCACGATTTTCGGGTCGAACGGGAAAAGCCCGACCGGCAGCAGCAGCACGAGCGGAAATATGAATATGCGCTGGTACCAGCACAGCACGCAGGGCGGCAGGCTCATCACCTCGCTGAAAAAGAGCGCGCCGAGCGTCGAGGCCGTCGCAATGAGCCAGCAGGCAAAAACGAGGTTCCAGCCAACGTCCTGCGTGCGTGGGCGGGGCGTGGCCGCGCGTCGTCCGTTCGGGTTCGTGATCACCCGCGGATTCTAGCGCAGCCGGCTTCGCCGCTGCCAGCGATGCGTGGCGCGAGCTGGCAGCGGTCATGCCACCGTGCACGTCCGCCGTCTTCATCGTGGAGGTGACCGAGTGGTGATCATGCTCGCCGCGCCGGCGGCCTTGGCCCTGCCGAGGGCCTGGGATTGGCTCGGCTGCCGGATCACCGGCGGGGAACCGTGAGCCTGCCGGTCTCGCCAGGTGTTGACGTCGATCAAGCCGAACGCTTGTTCGGCGCCGCGCGCCGGCGTAGGATCGCTGCCTATGGGAAGCAAGCTTGTCCGCCGCCTTGGCGCACATGGTGCGATGTTGGCCATGCTGTTCGCGCAGTTCGCCATCGTCGCCTACGCTTGCCCGGTGCAGAGCGCCGGCGCGCCGGCCGCCATGCCGCACGTCGCGATGCACGTGGACGCCGACGGGAATCCTTGCGCCGGCACGGCCGGTACACCTGATGCTCCTCTGGCCAATGCCTGCGAGGTCCATTGCAACGACGGCGTGACGCTTCCGGCGCAGCCGGAGCTGCCGCAAATCGTATTGGCGGCGCTGCCGGTGCCTGGCATCGCGCTTGCGCAGCTCGCGATTTCCGGGCAAGCGGCAAGAACGCCCTATGCGGCGCTCCCCGGCGCGCCACCGCTGACCCTCCAGTTCTGCCGCCTGCTGATCTGATCCCCACGTTCGCCTGACGCCGGCCGCGCCGCGCGCGCCGGTCCGCTCAACGCGTTCGTGGAGGTTTCATGCCGTCATCCTTTGCTGTAACCCGGATCGTCCTTGGCGACGCCGGTGCCTCGCCCGCGCCGTCGCTGCAGCAACCGCCCTGCTGTTGTTCGCGGATGGCGCGGCGGCGGCCGGACCGCCGCTGTCGCTCGCCGAGGCGCTGCGGGTGGCCGTCGAGAACTCGCCGCAACTCGCGTCGCAGCGCGCGATGGTGGATGCCGCCCGGGAGATGGCCGGCCCTGCCGGCGAGCTGCCGGATCCGAAACTGAAACTTGGCGTCGAGAACGTGCCGACCAACGGCGCCGACAGCTGGTCGCTGACGCGCGACTTCATGACGATGTCGAAGATCGGCGTGATGCAGGAGTTCCCGCGCGAGGCGAAGCGCAAGCTGCGCTCGCAGCGTGCCGAGAACGACGCCCAGCGCGGTGTGGTCGCCATCGAGGCGGCGCGGCTCGTCATCCAGCGCGAGACCGCGTCAGCCTGGCTCGCCCGCTGGTTCGCGCCGACGTCGAACGCGCAATCGGCAGCCAGATCGCCGAGGCCGAGCTGGCGGTCACTTCGGCAATGGCGGCGTACCGCTCGGGGAAGGCACCGCAGAGCGAGGTCATCGCCGCGCAAAGCATGGTCATCGAGCTCAAGAACCGCGCGACCGATGCGGCGGCGCAATCCAGGCGCGCGCGCATCGGGCTTGCCCGGTATATCGGAATCGACGCGGAGCGGCCGCTCGGCGACCCGCCCGACCTCGCGCGGATGCCGTTCGACGTCGCGAGGCTCGACGACGTCGACGCGCAGCCGGAGGTCCAGCTCGCGCGCGCGCAGGAGGCCATCGCCGCCACGGAGGTCGACCTCGCGCGCGCGGCGAAAGATCCCGATTGGAGCGCCGAGCTGACGTACGCCGTGCGCGGCGCTCCCTATTCGAACATGGTGTCGCTGATGGTCTCGATCGACCTGCCGTGGTCGCCGGGCACGCGGCAGGACCGCGAGCACGCGGCGAAACTCCGGGAACTCGATGCGGCGCGCGCGATGCGCGAAGACACCAGACGAATGCGCGTGGCCGAGGGAGGGGCCATGATCGCCGAGTGGGAGTCGGCGCGCGCGCAGGCCAAACGCATCAGCGACGAGATGCTGCCACTCGCCGCGCAGCGCCGGGAGGCCGCGCTGGCGGCATACCGTGGCGGCAGCGGATCGCTGGTGGCCGTGCTCGAGGCGCGCCGGGCCGAGCTCGACGCGCGCCTCGCGCTCATCGCCCAGGAACAGGCTGCGGCAAAGGCCTGGGCCTGGCTTCAATTCGTCTTTCCCGCCATGGAGAAATCATGAAGACCACGTTCGCCAACGAGCGCGGTGCGAAGCTCGCATCGCTCGCCGCCATCCTCGCCGTCGTGATCGGCGCGAGCGGCGCCGGCTATTGGTTCGGAATGCGCCACGCGCGGGTCGATCCGCCATTGACGCAGGGCGCCACGCCGTCGACGGAAAAGCAGGCGACAGCCGATGCTGCCAAGGTCGCCGAAGAACGCAAGGTGCTCTACTGGCACGACCCTATGGTGCCGAACGCGAAATTCGACAAGCCGGGCAAGAGTCCGTTCATGGACATGCAGCTCGTGCCCGTCTACGCCGACGCCGGCGTCGAGGGCGGCACGGCGATCAGCGCCCGCCAGGTGCAGAACTTCGGTGTGCGCACGGCGGCCGCGACGGAGGGGAAGCTCGACACGGGGTTCACCGCAGCCGGTGTGGTGGGCATCGACGAGCGCGCGCTCGTCGCCGTGCAGGCGCGCAGCCAGGGCTATGTCGAACGACTGCACGTGCGCGCGCAGTACGACGCGGTCGCGGCGGGACAGCCGCTCGCCGATCTCTACGTTCCCGACTGGCTCGCGGCGCAGGAGGAATGGCTCGCGCTCAAGGCAAGCCTGCAGCCGGGCGCGGCGCAGCTTGCCGACGCCGCGAGGCAGCGCCTGCGCCTTCTGGGCATGCCGGACGCCGAGATCGCACGGGTCGAGCGTGAAGGGAAACCAGCGGCCCGCGTGACCGTGACGGCCCCGCAGGCCGGCATCGTCTGGGAGATCGGCGCCCGCGACGGGATGGCGGTGATGCCCGGCGTGACGCTGTTCAAGCTCGCCGGCATCGGCACCGTCTGGGTGACCGCCGATGTGCCGGAAGCGCAGGCCGGGCTCGTCCGCGTCGGCGCGCCGGTCGAAGCGCGCGCCGCCGCCTATCCGGATCGCGTGTTGAAGGGGAGCGTGGGCGCGCTGCTGCCGGAAGTGAACGCGCAGACGCGCACGGTTCGCGCGCGGATCGTGCTCGCCAATCCGGGCGGCGTGCTGAAGCCCGGCATGTTCGCCACGGTGAGCTTCGGTGCTCCGGCCACGGGACCCCTGGTGCTCGTGCCGGCCGAGGCGGTCATCGAGACGGGCAAACGCAGCGTCGTGATTGTCGCCGCCGGTGAAGGCCGCTTCCTGCCCGTCGACGTCGAGACCGGGCGCCAGTCGGGCGACCTGGTCGAGATCCGCAAGGGGCTCACCGTCGGGCAGCGCGTCGTCGTGTCGGGGCAGTTCCTCATCGACTCGGAGGCGAGCCTCAAAGGAGCGCTGACGCGCATTGCGGCGTCGGGTCAGGAAGGAAGCCTGATGACGGCGCAGGCCGCCGATCCCCACGCGGGCCACAAGATGCCTGCCGCACCTGCCACCGCCGCTGTGCACAAGGCAGAAGGCGTCGTGCGCTCCGTCGGCGACGAATTGGTCATCAAGCACGGCCCGATCCCGTCTCTCGGAATGGGCGCGATGACGATGGCGTACAAGGCGCCGAAGGGCGGCGTGCCGAAGGACGTCAAGCCCGGAACCAACGTCAAGTTCGAGTTCGTCGTCACGCCGCAGGGCGACATGCAGGTCACGTCGATCGTGCCGGGCGGAGGCGGCGCCAAGTGATTGCCGCGCTGATCCGCTGGTCCGTTGCGAACCGTTTCCTCGTGCTGCTGGCGGCGGCGTTCGTCGCCGCCGCGGGCGTGTGGGCGGTGCGCACGACGCCGCTCGATGCGATTCCGGACCTCTCCGACACGCAGGTGATCATCCGCACGACGTTCGCCGGCCAGGCGCCGCAGATCGTCGAGGACCAGGTCACGTTTCCGCTGACGACCACGATGCTCTCGGTGCCCGGGGCGAAGGCGGTGCGCGGCTACTCGTTCTTCGGCGATTCGTTCGTCTACGTGATCTTCGAGGACGGCACCGATCACTACTGGGCGCGCTCGCGCGTGCTCGAGTACCTGAACCAGGTGCAGGGACGCCTGCCCGCGGCGGCGAAGCCGTCGCTGGGCCCGGACGCGACGGGCGTGGGCTGGATCTACGAGTACGCGCTCGTGGATCGCACGGGCGGACACGACCTCGCGCAACTGCGGGCGCTGCAGGACTGGTTCCTCAGGTACGAGCTGAAGGCGCTGCCCAACGTCGCGGAGGTCGCCACCGTCGGCGGCATGGTGCGGCAGTACCAGGTGGTCGTGGACCCGGCGCGCCTGCAGGCCTACGACCTTCCGCTCGGCAAGGTGATCGCCGCCGTCCGCGGCGCCAATCAGGAGGCCGGCGGCTCGGTGGTCGAGCTGGCCGAGGCCGAGTACATGGTGCGCACGCGCGGCTACCTCAAGTCGCTCGACGACTTCCGCGCGATCCCGGTGCAGGTGGCCGAAGGCGGCACGCCCGTGCTGCTCGAGGACGTCGCGCGCGTCCAGCTCGGGCCCGAAATGCGCCGCGGCATCGCGGAACTCGACGGCGAAGGCGAGGTCGTCGGCGGCATCGTCGTGCTGCGCTCCGGGCAAGAACGCCTGGGAGACGATCCAGGCGGTGAAGGCGCGGCTCGAGCAGCTGAAGCCCGGACTGCCGCCGGGCGTCGAGATCGTTCCCGTCTACGACCGTTCGGCGCTGATCGAGCGCGCGGTCGATAACCTCGAAGGGCAAGCTCGTCGAGGAGTTCGCGGTCGTCGCGCTCGTCTGCCTCGCGTTCCTGCTGCACCTGCGCTCGGCGCTGGTGGCGGTCGTGTCGCTGCCGCTCGGCGTGCTGGCGGCGTTCGTCGTCGATGCGCCTCCAGGGCGTGAACGCCAACATCATGTCGCTGGGCGGCATCGCGATCGCGATCGGCGCGATGGTCGACGCGGCGGTCGTGATGATCGAGAACGCGCACAAGCAGCTCGAGGCCTGGAAGCACGAGCACGGCGGCGCGCCGACCGGCGACGAGCATTGGCGCGTCATCACCGAAGCCGCCGTCGAAGTCGGCCCGGCGCTTTTCTTCAGCCTCCTCATCATCACGCTCTCCTTCGTGCCGGTGTTCACGCTCGAAGCGCAGGAGGGCCGGATGTTCGCGCCGCTCGCGTTCACGAAGACGTACGCGATGGCCGCCGCCGCGGTCCTGGCGGTGACGCTGGTGCCGGTGCTGATGGGCTACTTCGTGCGCGGGCGCATTCCCGCGGAAGAGTGCGAATCCGCTGAACCGGTGGTTGATCGCCGGTTATCGCCCATTGCTGCGGGCGACGCTGGCCTGGCCGAAGGCGACTCTGATCGTCGCGGCGCTGGCGCTGGCGGCAACCGCGTGGCCGCGTGTTGCAGCTCGGCGGCGAGTTCATGCCGCCCCTCGACGAGGGCGATCTCCTGTACATGCCGACTGCGTTGCCCGGGCTGTCGGCGGCCAAGGCCGGCGAGCTGCTGCAACAGACCGACCGCCTGATCAAGACCGTTCCCGAGGTTGCGACCGTGTTCGGCAAGGTGGGGCGCGCCGAGACGGCGACCGACCCTGCGCCGATGGAGATGATCGAGACGACCATCCAGTTCAAGCCGAAAGAGCAGTGGCGGCCGGGCATGACAACCGCCAAGCTGGTCGAGGAGCTGGACCGCACCGTGCAGGTGCCGGGCCTCTCGAACATCTGGGTGCCGCCGATCCGCAACCGCATCGACATGCTCGCCACCGGCATCAAGAGCCCGGTCGGCATCAAGGTCGTCGGGCCCCGACCCGGCGACCATCGACCGGGTGTCGCAGGCGATCGAGCGCGCCGTGAAGGAGGTGCCCGGCGTGACGTCGGCGCTGGCCGAGCGGCTCGAAGGCGGCCGCTATCTCGACATCGTCATCGATCGCGCCGCCGCGGCTCGCTTCGGTCTCAACATCGTGGAGCTGCAGGAGATGATCGGCGCCGCGGTGGGCGGCGAGAACATCGGCGAGACCGTGGAGGGACTCGCCCGGTTCCCGATCAGCGTCCGTTATCCGCGCGAGCTGCGCGACTCGATCGAGGCGCTGCGCATGCTGCCGATCGTCACCGAGCGTGGCGCCCAGCTGCCGCTGTCCGCCGTCGCGAGCGTGCGCATCGTCGACGGCCCGCCGATGCTCAAGAGCGAGAATGCGCGGCTCACCGGCTGGGTCTACGTCGACGTGCGCGGCCGCGATCTCGTGTCGGTGGTCCGCGATGCCCAGGGGCAGTCGCGCGCGACGTGAAGCTGCCTCCCGGCTACTCGGTGTCGTGGTCCGGGCAGTTCGAGTACCTCGAGCGGGCGAAGGCGCGGCTGAGCGTACGTGGTGCCGCTGACGCTCACGGTGATCTTCGTGCTGCTCTATCTCGCGTTCCGGCGCGTCGACGAGGCGCTGCTCATCATGCTCGCGGTCCCGTTCGCGCTCGTGGGCGGCTATCTGGCTGCTGTGGGCTGCTGGGCTACGCGACCTCGGTTGCCACCGCGCGTCGGCTTCATCGCGCTTGCCGGCGTGGCGGCGGAGTTCGGCGTCGTGATGCTGCTCTATCTGCGCCATGCGTGGGAGGCGCGGCTCGCGCGCGGCGAGCCGGAGACGCAGGCCACGCTGATCGCCGCGATCGAGGAGGGCGCGGTCCTGCGCGTGCGGCCGAAGGCGATGACCGTGGCCGTGATCATGGCCGGACTGCTGCCCATCATGATCAGCGACGGCACCGGCGCGGAGGTGATGCAGCGGATCGCAGCGCCGATGGTCGGCGGCATGATCACGGCGCCGCTGCTCTCGATGCTGGTGATTCCGGCGGCGTATCTGCTGCTGCGCCGGCGCGCGCGGCGCACGAAAACGATTTGACCCGCAAGCGCCGGCGGCGGACCAGGGGAGGGCGGCAGGTCGCCACCTCCCAACCGTCACCGCCGCTTCTTGAGCTCGATCTGCACGAGGTCCGGGCGGTCCGAGATGATGCCGTCGACGCCCATGTCGATGAGCTTGGCCATCATCGCGGGGTCGTTGATGGTCCAGGGGATCACCGCGATGCCCAGCGCCTGCGCCTCGGCCAACTGCTCCGGGGTGAGGAACTCGTGATGCGGGCCCCAGATCCTGCCGCCCGCCGCATGGATGGCTTTCGGGACCGAGGAGCCGAATTGCAGCTCGGGCGCGAAGCCCGCGACCCAGGGCGACGGCCTGCCGCGGCCGGCGGGCGCGAGCGTTCGCGGCGTCGACAGGTACATCGTCCGGATCTCCGGCGCCTCCTTCTGGATCACCTGCAGCGTGCGCCAGTCGAACGACTGGACCATGATCCGCCGTTCCATTCCCGCTTTGCGGATCTCGGCGATCGCCTTGCGGGCGAATTCCTCGGGCGGCAGGGTTGCGGCAGGCTCGTGCGGCGAGACCTTCGTTTCGCAATCGAACCCGATGGTCGTGTTGCCGGACTTCTTCACCAGATCGAAGAGGTCGGCGAGCCTGGGAATCCGGGTTCCGTCGAACGGCTGCTGGTCGGGGAATGCCCTGGCGTAGTCGGTGCCGGGCTTGAGCCGCCCGACGTCGTATTGCTGCAGCTCCTGGAAGGTCAGGTCGTGGATCGCCGGGCCGCGCGCGTCCAGCCACTTGCCGTCGGGGCCGCGCGTGGTGTCCGGATTGAGCCAGAGGTCGTGGTGGATCACGACCACGCCGTCCTTGGTGATCGCCATGTCGCATTCGATCGTGTCGACGCCGAGATCGAGCGCGCGCTGGAATGCGGGGAGCGTGTTCTCCGGCGCGAGGCCGCGCGCGCCGCGATGGCCCTGGACGTCGAAGGCCTGCGCCGGAAGCGCGAGCAGCGTGAAAGCAAGGGCGAGAGCGAAGCGGATCATGGTCGTCGAAAGCGGATGGCAGGCTGCAATGTATCACCGGCGCCCGAACGCCGTCGCCAGCCCCTGCTATCATCGGCCGATGCTCCTCTGACGCGAGGACAGGGTCATGATCGCGCAATTCGCCGAGCTCCTCCCGGTTTCGCTGCCTTCCCGAGTGCACGAGGCCTCCCTCGACGTCCTCGAGCGCGTCGGGCTTGCTCGTCCGCAACGAGAAGGCCCGCGACCGCTTCCGGCGGCACGGGTGCAGGGTGGCCGCGGACACCCAGATCGTCACGTTTCCGCGTCAGGTCGTCGAGGAATTCCGCGCGATGATTCCGCGCGCCTTCACGTTCCACGCGCGCAACGAGGCGTTCTCGAAGACGATTCCCGGCGATGCGCTGGTCGTCGCGACCGCCAGTTCGGCGCCCGACCTGCTCGACCCCGATACGGGCGCGGAGCGGCGGGCGCGATCCGGCGACATCGCCCGCATCGCGCATCTTGTCAACCAGCTCGACGGCATCGACGTGTTCTCGATCTCCGTGCTGGCCGACGACGCGCCGCCGGATCAGTTCAGCCTGTCCCGGTTCTACCCGGCCGTGAAGAACTGCTGGAAGCCGGTGCGCACGTCGGTCGTCGACGAGCGCGAGGCACGGCAGATCATCAGGCTCGGCAGCGAGATCGCGGGGAGCGAGCGGCGATTCATGGAGCGGCCGTTCATCACCTTCGGCTACTGCGCGATCGTGTCGCCGCTCACGATGGACTTCGACTCGACCGAGATGCTGATGTTCTTCGCCGAGAACGGGCTGCCGGCCTACGGGACGCTCGCGCCGATCGGCGGCATCAGCGCGCCGCTGAAGATGTCGGGCATGCTGGTGCAGATGAATGCGGAGTGGCACGCCGCGGCGGTTCTCGCGCAGATGTCGAAGCCCGGCACGCAACTCATCTACAACCACCTGCCGGTCGTCGGCGACATGCGCACCGGCGCCTATGCGGCCGGGGCGGTCGAGACGGGCATCGTGGCCATGGCGCTGGCGCAGATGGGCCGCCACTACGGCTATCCGACGGGCAGCTATCTCGGCCTCACCAACGCGAAGATCAGCGATGCGCAGGCGGGCTACGAGAAGGCGATGTCGCCGACGCTCGCCGCGACGGCCGGCATCGACTTCGTCGTCGTCGGCGGCCTGCTCGACGCGCTGATGGCCTTCGATTTCGGCCAGCTCGTCATCGACAACGAAATCGCGCTCATGCTGAAGCGCTTTCGTCAGCACCTGTCGTTCGGCGACCTCGATGGCGTGCTGGAGGAAATCGGCGCGGCGGGCCCGGCAGGGATGTACGTCGGCAATGCCGAGACGCTGAAGCTGATGAAGTCGTGCGCGCTGTTGCCGGAAATTGCCGATCGCGAGCGGCGGGAGGTGTGGGCGGGGCAGGGCAGCCTCGACGCCCATGCCCGTGCGCTCAGGACGGCGAAGCGGCTGTTGTGCAATCCGAACGCGGCGCTGATCGATCCCGATGCCGACGCGCGCGTCAGGGCGAGCTTTGCCGGTCTGGTGGCGGGCGACCTCGAAGTGCCCGAGCACTGGCGAAGCCTGGTCGCGCAGCCGCGCCGCAGCCGCGGCACCGGACGCAGAGGGGGCGTTGCGCCAGGATAGGCGTTCAGCGCCCGTCCGGCCGCCCGAAGGGTGCTGAGCGCCCCCGCAGTGAGTGTGGGGGGCTCTTCAGTTCAGCGCGCAGGACCCCGGCCCGTCCGGATGGCCGCACGAGCCGCATGGGCCGGCGGCAACGGACGCCGTCTCGGGGTTCGATCCCGCCGTCGCGAAGACGGACAGCTTCTTTGCCAGGTCCGTCGAGTGGCAGCTCGGGCAGTCCGCCACGGTGCTCGCGCGGACGAGCGTTTCGAATTCGTGCCCGCATTTGTTGCATGCGTATTCAAAAATCGGCATGGCTGGCTCCTCGTGTAGCGCACATTATAAACTTGGCGGCATCGGGCGCGCAAAAACTGCCATGGAACGGGCATCCGATGAGATGATAGAGAAGCCGCGTTCGTGCGCAACCCAACCCTCCGGACGCTTGCAGGTCAGTGCAGGTTTTCGTCTTCGCGCGGGCAGGATGCAAACGCGGGGAATTCCAATCCGAACGTCCCGGCAAATGGGGCGCTTCATTCGAAAGTTGATCGGCGCATGTCCAGATTCCGCTCGCGCGCATCGGCAGTCCTCCAGCATCCCGTCGCTTTCGCCATCAGGGTTCTGCGCGGCTTTCGGGCCAACCAGGGTTACCTGCTCGCGGGCGCGGTCGCCTACAACACGCTGCTCTCGATCCTGCCGCTGCTGATCCTCATCCTGATCGTGCTGACCCATGTCGTCGGGGAAACGGAGCTCCTGGCCACGATCGCCCGCTACCTCGATCTCGTCGTGCCGGGGCAATCCGACCTGATCATGGACGAGCTCGCGCTGTTCGTCGAGCATCGCTACGTCATCGGCTGGGTTCTCATCGTCACGCTGCTGTTCTTCAGCTCGCTTGCCTTCACGGTCCTGGAAAACGCGATGTCGGTCATCTTCTATCACCGCGTGGCGGTCCGGCGGCGGCATTTCCTCATTTCGGCGGTGATCCCCTTCGTCTGCATCCTGTTCCTCGGCATAGGCGCCCTGGTCGTGACCTCCGTGTCCGGCGTGCTGCAGGCGATGGGTGAGGAGAGCATCGAGTTCCTCGGCCGCACCCGCTCGCTGGTCGGGATTTCCGGCTTCCTGCTCTATCTCATCGGCGTTGCCGGCGAGATCGTCGTGCTGACGTCGATCTACCTGGTGATGCCGGTGGGGCGACTGTCCTGGCGGCACGCGCTCATCGGTGGCGTCACCGCCGGGCTGCTGTGGGAGATCACCCGCCATCTGCTGGTGTGGTGGTTCTCGACGCTGTCGCAGATCAAGATCGTGTACGGCTCGCTCACCACGGCGATCGTGGTCCTGCTCAGCCTGGAAATCGCGGCGCTGGTGCTCCTGCTCGGCGCCCAGGTGATCGCCGAATACGAGCGGAGCGGCCGCGGGCGCGAGCAGGACGTGGCGGAGGGCATGCGGACCGATTAGCCTTGCGGTCGTGGGCATCGGCGCGGGCGCCGGGCCGATTGCGCCATGAGCGAGGCGCCGCCGAAACGGCTATCATTCCATGTTATGATTGCGACGAATCTGATTCCGACCGGAGGGCAAGAATCGTGTCGAAGCCGCTCGTCCTGACCGTGATCGGCAACGATCACCCGGGCATCGTCAATCTGCTGTCCGACGTCGCCCAGCGTTACGGTGCCAACTGGGTCGACAGCCGCATGGCGAGCCTGGTGGGCCAGTTCGCGGGCATCGTCCATTTCGAAGTGCCCGACCAGAATGCCGAAGCGCTCGCCGGCGCGCTCCGTGGGCTCGTCTCGTCGGGACTCCATGTGGCCATCGCCATCGGGGATGCGAGCGCGGGGTCGGGAACGCACCGGATCGTGCGGCTCGAGCTCACGGGGAACGATCGTCCGGGCATCGTGCGCGATCTGTCCGGCCGCCTGGCCGGGCGCGGCGTCAGCATCGAGGAGCTGTACACCGAGGTTGTCAGCGCCGCCATGTCGGCCGACCCGCTGTTCAGGGTCAAGGCGCGGCTTGCCGTGCCGGAGGCATTGAGCGACGCCGAACTGAAGCGCGAGCTCGAATCTCTGGCGACCGAGATGATGGTCGACTTCGAGTTCGAGCGGCGGGCGAGCGGTGCCGCGCCAGCCGCGCGCTAGGCGTAGCCCGCGGTCTCCGCGAGTTGCCGAGGCGCGCGATATTGGCCTCGATGCGCAGCAGGTAATCGTTCGGCCCGTCCGGGTGCGGGTGGCCGAGAAACGTGTAGAGGCCCCGGAAGTCGCCGATGATCTTGGGCAGCACGTACTTCTCCCAGAAGACGGGAGTGTTGCGCATCAGTTCCCCGGCGCTCTTGTAGGCGAAGAGATGCGCCGAGCCCGCGGGGGCATGGCGGGCCGCCTCGGCGAATTCCTGGTACAGCACCGGCAGTTTCTCGATGTAGTCGGGCGCCGCCATCTGGCCGAGGAGGTCGGAGGTGCCGAGCGCGTAGCCGAGGGTCCGTTCCTGCTCGCTCTGGAATTCGATTGCCTGCAGGTCAGTGCTGATGCCCGTGCAGTTGATCATGTTCTGCACCGCGCGCACTTCCGCGGGCGTGAACCCCTTGGGCGCCAGGAACGCCTCGGCAAAGGCCGCGCTGCGGCCGACGTGGACCGCCGTGTATTTCGCGCCCGTACCCTCGGTGTCGGAGCGCGCCTTAGGTAGCCGGTGTCGTGGAAGAGAATCGCCACGATGCCGAGCTCGAAT
>CAVVUJ010000003.1:0-36977 GCA_963751405.1 uncultured beta proteobacterium
TCGCCTGGAAGCTGCCTGCGGGCATCGAAGCCGGACCGATCGAGTGGCCTGCGCCGCGCGAGCTGCCGGTCGGCCCGCTCGTCAATTACGGCTACGAAGGCGAGGTGCTGCATCTCGTCCAATTGAAGGTGCCGCGCACGCTGACCATCGGCGACACGGTGGTGCTCGCGGCGCGCGCGGAATGGCTCGTGTGCAAGGAGGTCTGCATTCCCGAGGGCGCGGACCTGACGCTCGCGCTGCCCGTGCAGAATGCCGCGTCGCCTGACCCGCGCTGGGGCGGCGCCATTGCCGCCGCGCGCGCCGCGCTCCCGCGACCGCTTGCGGGATGGCAGTCGAGCGCGGAAGGCCGCGGCAACACGATTGCGCTGAAGCTCGTGCCGCCCGCGGGTGCGACGGATCCGGGCGCGATCCGCTTCTTTCCGTTGGCGCCGGACCGGATCGAGCCCTCCGGGCCGCAGCGCGTGACGCGCGACGGCAACGCGTATGTGGTGAGCTTGCCGGTCGCGGCCGCGCTCGCAGGTCCGCTGGATCGCATCGCGGGCGTCGTGACCGCGGCTGGCGGTTTCGGAAACGCGCAGGCGGCAACGATCGATGTCGCCGTCGCCGGCAGCGTCGCCGCGGGCGCGAAGCCCGCCCCCGTGGCCGCGCCCGCGCTCAATCTCGCGCCGGCGCCGATGGCGGGCGGCGACGGCCTGACGCTCGCGCTGGCCATCCTGTCTGCCCTCCTGGGCGGCCTCATTCTCAATCTAATGCCCTGTGTCTTCCCCGTGCTCACGTTGAAGGTGCTGGGTTTCGCGACGCACAACGACACCCGGCCGACGTTGCGGCACGAGGCCGGCGCGTTCGCCGCGGGTGTCGTGCTGACGTTCGTGGCGCTGGGCGCGGTGCTCGCCTTGCTGCGCGCCGCCGGCGAAGAGCTGGGCTGGGGTTTCCAGCTGCAGTCCCCGGCGGTGGTCAGCGCGCTCGCGATCCTGTTCTTCGTGCTGGCGCTGAACCTGTCCGGCGTGTTCGAGTTCGGGCAGCTGGCCCCGTCGGGCGTGACGGGTTGGACTTCGAAGAACCGCACGCTCGATGCGTTCGGTTCCGGCATCCTCGCCGTCATCATCGCGTCGCCCTGCACGGCGCCGTTCATGGGCGCGGCCCTCGGTTACGCCATGACCGGCACCACGGCGACGATGCTCGTCGTGTTCGTGGCCCTCGGCGTCGGGATGGCGCTGCCCTATGTGTCCCTCGCATGGTTCCCCGGCTGGCGCCGGCGCCTGCCCCGTCCCGGGCCGTGGCTGGAGCGCTTCAAGCAGGTGCTGGCGTTTCCGTTGTATGCGACGGTGATCTGGCTCGCCTGGGTGCTGGGTGCGCAGCGCGACAACGACGCGCTCTCGCGCCTGCTGCTCGTGCTGCTCTGCGTCGGCTTCGCCCTGTGGGCGTGGCGGATCGTGCGCACGGGTGGCGCGCGACCGTGGGGCATCGCCGGATTCATCGCGCTTGCGGGTGCGGCGACGGTCGCGTGGCCGCTGTTCGCCACCGAACCCCCGGCACCGGCAAAGTCGGCAGGCAGCGGTGCCGCGAGCGCCGAGCGCGAATGGACGGCGTTCACGCCCGCGGCAGTCGCGGCGCTGATCGCGTCCGGCCGCCCGGTGTTCGTCGACTTCACCGCGGCATGGTGCGTGACGTGCCAGGTCAACAAGCGGCTGGTGCTCAATGCCGACGACGTGCGCGCGCGGTTTGCCGAAAAGCACGTCGCGCTCGTGCGCGCCGACTGGACGCGCCGCGACCCCGCGATCACGCAGGCGCTGGCGGCGCTCGGCCGTAACGGCGTTCCCGTCTACGTGCTGTACCGGCCCGGCAAGGAACCGCTGTTGTTGCCGGAGGTCCTGCAGCGGAGCACGATGCACGAAGCGCTGGCCACGCTCTGACCGGCTCGGAGCACGGCTTGCATTCCACCGCCGCCGGAGTCAATTTCCCAATGCGACTGGAGGTCACGATGCGCTCACGTTTGATTCCGTCCGGTGTTGCCGTTGCGCTGCTGTTCGCGGCCGGCGCTGCCGCCGCCGTGGTGTCCGGTGCCGCCGCGCCCGGGTTCACGATCACCGACACCACCGGCAAGGCGGTGCGGCTCGCCGACTACAAGGGCAAGTACGTCGTGCTCGAGTGGACCAACCCCGAGTGCCCGTTCGTGCGCAAGCATTATTCCAGCGGCAACATGCAGTCGCTGCAGAAGGAATGGGGCGGCCGCGACGTCGTCTGGCTGGCGATCAACTCCACGGTTGCGGGCCACTCGGAATTCAAGACCCCGCGCGAAATGAGCGACTGGATGCAGGCGCAGGGCGCGGCGCCGGCGGCGACGCTGCTCGATTCGACCAGCGCCACCGGGCGTGCGTATGCCGCGAAGACCACGCCGCACATGTTCGTCGTCGACCCGGCCGGAAAGATCGTCTACGCCGGTGCGATCGACGACAAGCGTTCCGCGAATCCCGCCGACGCCAAGACGGCGCACAACTACGTTCGCGCAGCGCTGGCCGAGGCGACGGCGGGCAAGCCGGTCACCGTCGCCAGCACGACGCCCTACGGCTGCAGCATCAAGTATTGACGCGTTGCGCCCGGCCGGAGCGATTTTCGTCCGCTCAATCAGGTTCGCCCGTCCACAACCGCCGCCAGCCCTCGTGCCCGAGGCGGCGCAATGTCTCGATATTCCGCTCGTAGATGGCGGCGGCATCGGGATACGCCGCGACCGCGCGGTCGATGCTCGTTTCGCGCAGCAGGTGCAGCATCGGATGCGGTGAACGGTTGGTGCAGTTCGCGACGTCGTCGGGCGCGCTGCCGGCGAATTCGTAGGCCGGGTGGAAACTCGCGACC
The DNA here is from genome assembly GCA_963751405.1 of uncultured beta proteobacterium. GTDB lineage: Bacteria > Pseudomonadota > Gammaproteobacteria > Burkholderiales > Casimicrobiaceae > CAIWHR01. The sequence goes on from CAVVUJ010000003.1 coordinate 2,854, forward strand.
TGCAGGGTGCCTTCCAGCCCCAGGTCCCGGATCGCGCGATCGGCCTCCGGCAGGAAGAAATGAAAGTCGATGAAGTGGATCATCGCCTGCGGATGGATCAGCAGCGTGGTCTCGACCTCTTCCGGCTTCGCCTGTTGCAGCAGTTCGAGCTCGTGCCGCAGTTCCGCGAGCAATTCCGCGGCCGACGTGGCCGCGGTGACCGCGTAGCGAATCTGCCGCTTGACGTGGACGGCCTTGGCGAACGGGCACAGGTTGAGCCCGATCACCGCTCGCTCGAGCCAGAGTTGCGTCGACAGGACGACGGCGGCGGTGGTTGTCGCGTCGGCGCAAGGGATCAGGACATCGCGCATGGATGGGGAGACAGGCCGGAATGCGCCCTCCATCTCGCGCCGAAACCTTACGGCGTCGTTCGCTGCGTCGACGGCGACGTCGTCCCAGCGCACCGCCTCGTGCGCTTTGACCGGACGTAGCAGTTTCACTCCGTGCGCGAGCCCCAGCGGCAAGCCGCCGAGAGCGAGCGAGTCCGCGGCGGGAAAGAGCTTCCCGTACACCGTGTAGCCACCCTCGCCGTCGAGCGTCGCGCCCGCGGCGAGATCGCGCTTCGCCGTGGCAACGACGTCGCCGTGCCACGCCGTGGGCGCGCCGGTCGGCTCGCCGCGCAGGCCCACCGAAGCGACGCTGATGCCGAGTTCGAGCCCGATCGCGTGATACGGCTTGTACATCGCCGAATAGCGGCCCGAGGAATCGGTCGAGAAGCCATACTCGCGGAAGCAGCGACGCACGTAGTCCTCGCCGGTTGCGTCGCCGGCACGGAAGGTCACGTAGACGCCCCAGCGCAGATCGCGGAACACCGGGCGGCCATCGCGCTCGACGCTCGATATCACCTCGACCTGCCCGGCATGATGCAGCTGCCCGCCTTCGTCGCGCGGGCGCAGCACGCGGGGCAGCTCATCCACGCCGCATGGCGGGAAGGCGAGCCCGTCCGACGCGGGGGTCAATCCTGTGGCATTCGCGACCGCCGCCATCTCGATCGCGCTCTTGGTGCCGTCGAGGAACGAGTTGAACATCCGCGCGTTGAAATCGCCGGCGGCCACCATCTCCGGCGTGAAGCCGTAGTAAGGCCACACCGTGTCCGGAGTCGACGCATGAAATTCGGGAAGATACTTCGTGCCCTTGCCGGCGGCGACCACCTCGAACCCTGCGGCGCGGCACCAGTCGACCATCTCGCAGATCAGCGCGGGCTGGTCGCCATAGGCGAGCGAATAGACGACGCCGGCGTCCCGCGCGCGCCGGGCGAGGAGCGGGCCCGCGAGCGCATCGGCTTCCACGTTGACCATGACGACGTGCTTGCCGTGCGCGCAACAGGCGAGCACATGGCGGATGCCCGCCGCGGGATGGCCGGTCGCGTCGATGACGATCTCGATCTCCGGCGCGGCAATGAGCGCGGGCGCGTCGTCGGTGATGCAGGTGGCACCGGCCTTCGCGGCATCGGCGAACGAGCGGGCGGCGAAGCGCTGCGGCGCCCAGCCGGTGCGCGCGAGCGCGGCCCTGGCGCGATCCGGCGCAAGATCGGCGATCGCCACGACGTGGATGCCGGGCGTGTGCTTCGCCTGCGCGAGATACATGGCCCCGAATTTGCCGGCGCCGATCAGGCCCACCCTGAGCGGACGGCCTTCGGCGGCGCGCGCCAGCAGCATGCGATGGAGGTTCACGGTGTGATTATTGCGCCCGTTCTCAACGCAGCGCCAGTGCCAGTCCGAGCGGGACGAAAGCGACGGACATCATGTTGCCGATCAGCACGATCGAGGCGACCTTTCCGGGTTCCTGCCGATACTGCTCGGCGACCATGAAATTGAGCACCGCGGGCGGCAGGCAGCCGAACAGGATCAGCAGTCCCCGCTGCGCCTCGTCGAGCCCGAGGACCGGGCTCAGCAGCACGGCCATCGCAATGCCGGTCAAGGGACAGACGAGGCCGCCGACGACTCCGATGCGCCAATCGCTCCACTGCACGTCCATCAGCCGGGCGCCCAGCGAAAGCAGCATCATCGGGATCAGCGCGTCACCCACGATCCTGAACGTGGTCGACGCCCATTCCGGGAGCGGCGGGTGCGTCAGCGCAAAGGCGAAGCCGATGCCGGTCGACCAGACCATCGGATTCTTCAGCAGCCGCCCGAAGCGCGCATGGTGGTCGATCATCCACGCGCCGACGGTGAAGTGCAGCAGGTTCGAGATCGTGAACAACGCCACCATGGCCGAGAAGCCCGACGGCCCGAACGCGAGCACGGCGAGCGGCAGGCCCATGTTGCCGCAATTGTTGAACATCATCGGCGGCACGAAGGTCCGGTGGTCCTCGTGCAGGAGCTTCGCGAACGGCCAGGCGATGAGACCCGAGCCCAGGACGACGCCGATGCTGCCTAGGATCAGCAGCCGGTTGGCGGCAACGTCGAAGTCCTTGCTGGCGAGAGCCGAGAAGATCAGCGCCGGGGACAGTACATTCATGCTGATCCGGTTGACCCAGCCCATGTCCGGTTTCGCGCGCCGCGCGTACAGCCAGCCCAGCGCGATGATCGAGAACACCGGCAGGATGATGCCGAGGACGCGCTCCAACATCAGAGTATGTAGCGGGCCAGATTCTCGTCGCCGGCAATGCCTTTGAGCCTCGCGTCGACGTAAGTGGCGTCGATCGTGAACGATTCGCCGGTGTGCCGCGTCGCGTGGAACGAGAGGTCGTCGAGCAGGCGCTCCATCACGGTGTGCAGGCGCCGCGCGCCGATGTTCTCCTGCCGCTCGTTGACCGCGAACGCGATTTCCGCCAGTCGCCGTATGCCGTCGGGCTGGAAGTCGAGATGCACGTTCTCGGTCGCGAGCAGCGACTGGTACTGGCGGACGAGGCAGGCGTCCGTCGCCGTGAGGATCTGCTCGAAATCGTTGACGGAAAGCGGCGACAGTTCGACGCGGATCGGAAAGCGGCCTTGCAGCTCCGGGATCAGATCCGACGGTTTCGAGAAATGGAACGCGCCCGATGCGATGAACAGGATGTGATCGGTGCGGACCATGCCGTGCTTGGTCGACACCGTGGTGCCCTCGACCAGCGGCAGCAGGTCGCGCTGCACGCCCTGGCGCGAAACGTCGGCGCCGTGGGTCTCCTGCCGGCTGGCGATCTTGTCGATTTCGTCCAGGAACACGATGCCGTTCTGCTCGACGGCAGCGAGCGCCTTCGCCTTCATGTCGTCGTCGTTGATGAGCTTCGCGCCCTCTTCGTCGGTCAGCGTCTTCAGCGCCTCCGTGACCGTCATCTTCTTCAGCTTGCGCCGCGCGCCCCCCATCTGCTGGAACATCCCCTGCAGCTGGCTCGTCAGATCCTCCATGCCCGGTGGCGCCATGATCTCCATCTGCGGCGACAGCAGCGAAACCTCGACTTCGACTTCGCGTTCGTCGAGCTTCCCCTCGCGCAGCATCTTGCGGAACTTCTGCCGGGTCGTCGAATCGGTCGGCTGCATGTCGTGCAGGTTGACCTCGCGCGCCGGAGGCAGCAGCACGTCGAGCAGCCGCTCCTCGGCGGCATCGGCCGCCCGGTCGCGGACCTTGCGCGCCTCGGCTTCGCGCGTCTGCTTCAGCGCGGCCTCGACGAGATCGCGGATGATCGTGTCGACATCGCGGCCGACGTAGCCCACCTCCGTGAACTTGGTTGCCTCGACCTTGATGAACGGCGCTTCGGCCAGGCGCGCGAGCCGGCGCGCGATCTCGGTCTTGCCCACGCCGGTCGGGCCGATCATCAGGATGTTCTTCGGGGTGATCTCCTGTCGCAGCGGCTCGGGGACCTGCTGGCGGCGCCAGCGATTGCGCAACGCGATCGCGACCGCCCGCTTCGCCGCGTCCTGCCCGACGATGTGCTTGTCGAGCTCGCTGACGATTTCGGAGGGGGTCATGTGCGACATCGGCTTCCTGCGACGGGTCTCAAACGGTCGCCGCGATGCGGCGACTCGCGCATTCTACCGCGACCCATCCGCGTGCCGCTTCGAGCGTGTTGCCACGCGATGGCGCCGGTCATGGCGCCGCGCGCATTCGCCAGCGCGGCGGGCATCGCTTATGATGCGCATCCACCGAAGGCTCGCCACACGGTCAAGCGAGCCGCCCGACCAGGCCATCGTACCTTCCGAGGAGGCAACATGAAACGGACTCTTCCCAGCATCGCGATCGCGGCGCTCTTCGCCGGCTGCGCTTCCATGTCGCCGTCCGGACCGTCCGCGGTTGCCGATCTCGCGCCGACGACGGGTAACACCGCCAAGGGCACCGTGACCTTCACGCAGAAGGGCGACAAAGTCATCGTTCATGCCATGGTCTCGGGACTCGCCGCGGGCACGCACGGCTTCCACATCCACGAGAAGGGCGATTGCAGTTCCGGCGACGGGATGAGCGCCGGGGGCCACTTCAATCCGCTTGGCAAGCCGCACTCGTACCCGACCGTCCTGGACCGGCACGCCGGCGACATGCCTATGCTGGCCGCCGACTCCGCCGGCAACGCGGTGCTCGATGGCGAACTCGACGTGATCACGATCGGCGGTGGCGCGACGGACATCGTCGGCAAGGCGGTGATCGTGCACAAGGACGGCGACGATTTCAAGACGCAACCCACGGGCAACGCCGGTGCTCGCGTGGCCTGCGGGGTCATCCGCAAGTCCTGATTTCGGAATCGGCGTGGGATCCCCCGTTCCACCACCACGACGCCCGCGGCAACGTTTCGGGCCGAGGCTTCGCGCAGGCGTGCGCCCCGCGCTTGCGATGGCCCTGGCCGGGCTGATAGCGGCTTGCGCGTCGAGTGACGACCTGGCGTTGCGCGGAACCAAATCGGCGAGCGCGATCGGTGCGCGGCTCGCGCAGATCGGCGGCGGCGGCGGGCACGGTCTGGTCACCTTCCGACCCTATGACGGCGGTCTCGTGATGGTGGCCGACCTCGGCGGGTTCACGGGCGGCTCGTATCGGATCGTCGTCCATGCCACGCCCGTCTGCACGTCGCCAAACGGATTTTCGGCCGGACCGCCGTTGCTGCTGCCGCAAACCGGTGCGCCGGTCGTTGTCGAGATGACCATTCACCACCAGGGCACTGCGACCATCACGACGCGGATCCCCGGGCTTGCGCTGAGCGGCCCCGCGGGCGTCGAGGGCAGATCCATCGTGCTGCATGCCAGCCGGACCGGGTCGCTCGAGGCGTCGCCCGGGGTTCCCAACGACCGGGTCGCGTGCGGCGCGGTCGGCCCCGTACCCTCGCTCCTCTGAGCATGTTCCCTTTTCCCGCCCGGTAACGGGCCACCTTCGGAGTCACGATGGGCTTTCTCGCCGGCAAGAAGATCCTGATCACGGGCATTCTCTCGAATCGCTCGATTGCCTATGGCGTCGCGCATGCCTGCCGCCGCGAGGGCGCGACGCTCGCCTTCACGTACGTCAACGACGAGCTCAAGGACCGGGTCGTCAAGATCGCCGCCGAGTTCGGGCCCGTGCCGGTCTTGCCGTGCGACGTGACGAAGGACCAGGATGTGGATGCGCTCTTCGAAGCCATCGGCGCCGAGTGGGGCGCGCTCGACGGGTTGCTGCATGCCATTGCGTTCGCGCCGCGCGAGGCGCTGGCCGGCGATTTCCTGAATGGCCTGTCCCGCGGCGCGTTCGCCATGGCGCACGACGTCAGCTCGTACAGCCTTGCGGCGCTCGCCAAGGGCGCGCGGCCGCTGCTGCAGGGGCGCAACGGCGCACTGCTGACGCTCTCGTACCTCGGCGCGATGCGGGCGCTGCCCAATTACAACGTGATGGGCCTCGCCAAGGCGAGTCTCGAGGCGAACGTCCGTTATCTGGCGTCCTGCCTCGGGCCCGAGGGCATCCGCGTCAACGGCATCTCGGCCGGACCGGTGAAGACGCTCGCGGCCGCCGGCATCAGCGGCTTCTCGAAGATTTTCCGGTTCGTCGAAACGAATGCCCCGCTGCGCCGCAACGTCACGATCGAGGAGATCGGCAATGTCGCGGCCTTCCTGCTCTCGGATCTCGCGAGCGGCGTCACCGGCGAGATCACGTATGTCGACAACGGCTTCTCGACCGTGGCCGCGGGGCTCAACGAAGACTGAGCGTCGGCATTGGCGCGATGACCGCCGCGAGCGCGTGCTTTGACGCCGCCATCATCGGCGGCGGCCACAACGGCCTCACCTGCGCCGCCTATCTGGCGGCGGGCGGGCTGTCCGTTTGCGTGCTCGAACGGCGTGCCGTGTTGGGCGGCGCCGCGGTCACCGAGGAATTCCATCCCGGCTTCCGCAACTCGACGGCGAGCTACACGGTCAGCCTGCTCAATCCCAGGGTGATCCGCGACCTGCGGCTTGCGCAGCATGGACTCGCGATCGTCGAGCGGCCCTTCGCCAATTTCCTGCCTCTGCCCGAGGCGCAATATCTCAAGGTGGGTGGCGGGCTCGGGGCGACCCAGGCCGAGGTTGCGCGGTACTCACGCCGCGACGCGGAGACCCTCCCGGCGTATTACGCGATGCTGGATCGCGTCGCCGACGTGCTGCGCGAGCTCGTGCTCGCGACGCCGCCTGCCGTCGACGGCAGCATCGGCGCGCTGCTCGACGCGTGGAAGGTCGCGCGGCGCTTCCGCGCGCTCGACCTCGCGGGCCGGCGCGACGTGCTCGACCTCTTCACGAAGAGTGCCGGCGAGCTGCTCGACCGCTGGTTCGAATCCGACCCGATCAAAGCGGCGCTCGGCTTCGACGCGGTCGTCGGCAATTTCGCGAGCCCGTACACGCCGGGGTCCGCCTACGTGCTGCTGCACCACGTGTTCGGCGAGGTGAACGGCAAGCGGGGGCAGTGGGGCCACGCGCGCGGCGGCATGGGCGCCATCACACAGGCGATGGCGGCGGAATGCGGGGCGCGCGGCGTCACGCTGCGCACGAACGCCGCCGTCGCGCGGGTGATCGTCGACGGCGGCAGGGCCGCCGGCGTCGAGCTCGCGAGCGGCGAGGTCGTGCGCGCGCGGCGCGTGGTCGCGAACGTGACGCCGAAACTGCTGTTCGAGCATCTGGTCGCGCCCGAGCACCTGCCGGCGGATTTCCGCGCGCGCATCGCCGGCTATCGTTGCGGATCCGGCACGTTCCGGATCAACGTGGCGCTGTCCGAGTTGCCCGACTTTACCGCGTTGCCCGGGAAGCACGCGCAGTCGCATCACGCCAGCGGCATCGTCATCGCGCCGTCGCTCGCCTACATGGAGCGCGCCTTTTTCGACGCCAGGACCCGCGGCTGGTCGGCCGCGCCGATCGTCGAGATGCTGATTCCGTCGGTGGTCGACGATTCGCTCGCGCCGCCGGGCGGGCATGTCGCGAGCCTCTTCTGTCAGCACGCGCATCCGGATCTGCCGCAGGTGCTGCCGGGCAGAACCTGGGACGACGCGCGCGACGACGTCGCGGAGCTGATGATCGATACGGTCGATCGCGTCGCACCGAATTTCAAGGCGAGCGTGATCGGCCGCCGGGCGCTGACCCCGCTCGATCTGGAACGCGAATTCGGGCTCGCCGGCGGCGACATCTTCCACGGCGCGCTGGGACTCGACCAGCTGTTCTCGGCGCGCCCGGTGCTTGGGCACGGCAATTACCGGGCGCCGGTGCGCGGGCTGTACCTGTGCGGGGCCGGAACGCATCCGGGCGGCGGCGTGACCGGTGCCCCGGGGCACAACGCGGCGCACGAGATCCTGAAGGACGCGCGGCGCCGCCGTTTCTGAATAAAGCCGAAGTCAGCCGATAAGCCGGGTTCTGTTACGGCGCTTGCGCGCTATGGCCGTCATTCCTCTAGGCGCACCGTTGCCGATGCGCTCGTGCCACCTACCCGCGGACTAGACGAGCAGCCTGTGTTGCCAAATGCACGTCCGCCTACTTGGTGTTGCTCCGGATGGAGGTTGCCGCGTTTCACCCGCCACGGTTTGACCCGCGGCGACTCGTCTCTGTGGCCCTGTTCCTCGCCTTCGTCATCCGCGCTAGCGGCGACTTATCGCGGCCGGGCATTACCCGGCATCCTGCTCTGCGGAGCCCGGACTTTCCTCCCCCCAATGCACCGGGCGGCGACGGTCTGGCTGGCTTCGGACGAGTAGGATAGCATCCGCACCGCAAGGTTCCCCGTCCGCATCGGAGTCAGATACGCAACGTTTCCGCTGATTCACCAACGCCGAGGGATCCCACGTCGGAAATGTTACGTATCCGACCCCGATGCCCACACGCGCCAGAACACGGTCTCGCCCGCGCGCAGCGGCACGACCCCGGTCTCGCCGAACCGGTACTCGTCCGGCACGGTCCACGGTTGGCGCGTGAGCGTCACTTTTTCGCCGCTGCGCGGCAGCCCGTAGAAATCGGCACCGTGATGGCTCGCGAAACCTTCGAGCCGGTGGAGCGCTCCGGCGGCTTCGAACGCCTCGGCGTACAGCGCGAGTGCGACGGGCGCGGTGTAGCAACCCGCGCAGCCGCACGCGTTCTCCTTCGTCGGCTTTGCGTGCGGCGCGGAATCGGTGCCGAGGAAGAACTTCGCGTTGCCGCCGGTGGCCGCGGCCACGAGCGCGCGGCGATGCCGTTCGCGCTTGAGGATGGGCAGGCAGTACAGGTGCGGGCGGATGCCGCCCGAGAAGAGCGCGTTCCTCGAATAGAGCAGGTGCTGCGGCGTGATGGTGGCCGCGATGCCGGGCCCCGCAGCGGCGACGAACGCGGCCGCTTCCTCGGTGGTGATGTGTTCGAGCACGATCTTCAGGCCGGGAAAATCGCGCACGATCGCAGTCAACGCCCGTTCGACGAAGATGCGCTCGCGATCGAAGATGTCGATGTCGGGGGCAGTGGCTTCGCCGTGCAGCGACAGCACGACGCCATGGGCTTGCATCGCCTCGAGCGCGGGGTAGACGCGCTCCAGCGCGGTGACCCCGGAGTCCGAGTTGGTGGTCGCCCCCGCCGGGTAATACTTGATCGCGTGGACGAAGCCCGATGCCTTCGCTCGCGCTATCTCGGCGGCGCTCGTGTTGTCCGTGAGATAGAGCGTCATCAACGGCAGAAAACCGGAGTCCGCCGGAAGGGCGTCGAGGATGCGCTCGCGGTAAAGCCGAGCGGCCTCGGTCGTCGTTACCGGAGGGCGGAGGTTTGGCATGACGATTGCTCGCCCGAATACGGCGGCCGTGGCGGCCAGGACTCCGGCCATCGCCGGCCCGTCGCGCAGGTGCAGGTGCCAGTCGTCCGGGCGGGCCAGGGTCAGCGTCTGCGCGAGGGGAGAGGGCATGGGCATGCAATGGCCTTGTTTTTCCTCGATTATACGTACGCCGGTGGCGGCTGGCCGGCGCCCGGGCGGGGAAGGGCACGGTTACTGGTAGCGGATGGCGTCGGCGCGCTATAATGGTCGATTTAGTGCGGACAGGAAAATCCGGGCGAACGGCAATTGCCCGGCAGGCCGGGCGCTGGCGTGCGCCATCCCCGGCGGCTTTCCAAGAGAGGTCAGAGGACAGCATGGCAGCGAAGCAAGCAACCGCAAGCGCGACGGTCACCAAGAAGGTGAAGGAGAAAGTGAAGGTCCTCACCGAGGTGGAACTGCTGAAGGCGCCCGACAGGGACTACATGAACGACGCGCAGCTCGCCTTTTTCAGGCAGCGCCTCATCGAACTGCGCGACCAGCTGCTGCAGAACGCGGATGACACCGGCGAGCATTTGCGCGAGAACGAGACGACGACCGACCCATCCGACCGGGCGACGCTCGAGGAGGAGTACACGCTCGAGCTGCGCACGCGCGACCGCGAGCGCAAGCTGCTGAAGAAGGTGGAGAAGTCGATCAAGCTGATCGACGACGGCAGCTACGGATATTGCGAGGAGACCGGCGAGCCCATCGGCATCCCGCGCCTGCTCGCGCGCCCGACGGCGACGCTTTCGCTCGAGGCGCAGGAGCGCCGCGAGCGCGTGCAGAAGCTCTACGGGGACTGACCCGACCGCGCGATGGCCGCGCTGCGGCACGGGAGCGCGCCGCCCCCGTCCGCGGTGCCGCCGCTACAGCCCGAAGGCCGCCTTGTGCGTGAGGCCGCCAGCCATGAAGAACAGCATCGGCATCGACAGCATCATGTTGGTGCGCGACGCGAGCAGCGCGACCCGCCGCGCCTTGTTCTTCTCGTCGTCCGTCGCGGGCTTCATGCCGAGGATCTTCTGCTGGTTGGGCCAGATCAGCACCCATACGTTGAACAGCATGATCGTGCCGAGCCAGGCGCCGATGCCGATCGCAGCAAAGCCCTTTGCCAGCATGAAGGCGCTGCCGAAGTTGGCGCCAAGCAGCGCGGCTCCGGCGAGCCAGGTCACGACCGCCGACCAGCGAAAATAGAGCAGCGCTCGCGGCGCGACGTGCTTGGTGATGCCCGCCGCCGTGCCGTCCGCGCCCGCCGCCTTGAGCGCCGGGACCTGCACGAAGTTGAAGTAGTAGAGCAGGCCGATCCACATGATGCCGGCCAGAAAGTGAAGCCACCTTGCAAGCACTGGTACGTAATCCATGTCCGTCGCCTCCGTCACATCAGGAAATTCTTGACGGCCGCATACAGGACCACCGTCAGGACCAGGCCGGAGATGATCGTGCCCCAGATCGAATCAAGCGGGTTCTTCATCGTCATCCTCTTCGTTTTGCCGCATTGAAATGATGCCGCGAACCATTCTAGCAACTGCGATACGATTGGGCCACACGAATCGACGGCCCGCGGTGACAGGCTCGCGGCGATGCGCTGTGCGCAGACCGGAGTGGCACGACGCTGGCGGGACGAATCGGCCCGCTTGTGGGAAGCGTATGACGAGAACATAATTCTCCGTTCGCCACCGGAACCGGCGATCGCCCGCGGTCTTTTTGCGCAGGGCAGTCGATGCGGCGGCCGCGAACCCCATATCCGATATTTCAATGGCCTTCTTTTCGAAACCGCCGGCAAGGAAGAAGCCGGAACCGGCGAAAGCCGACGCCAGGCCTCACGCCGGACCTGCTGCGGCAGACGGTCGTGCCGCATCCGCGCGCGAACTCGCGGCGCAGGCGCCCCACGGGGGCGGCCGGCGACACGCGGAACCGGCCGGCGGTGATCTCACCATAACGGGGGCGAGCCTGGTCCAGTGGACGCCGGCGCAGTCGTCGTTCGAGGTCGCGCAGGCCAATCCCGGATTGTGTGCCGTGCTCGAGGATGCCGCGCTTCGTTATGCCGGAGGCCAGACCGCCGATGCCCGCCAGCAGCTCGAGGTAGGCATCGAAAACGACATCGACACCAAGCTTTCGGTGCTTGCCTGGCTCGCGTTGTTCGACCTGTTGCAGCGCCAGGGGGACAAGGCGGCGTTCGATCGGCTCGCGCTGCAGTACGTCGTGCAGTTCGAGCGCTCGGCGCCCGCCTGGGAGGCGGGCGAAAAGTCGAGCCCGGCGCGGCGCGTGTTCGGCGGCACGGTCGCGGTGACCGGACGGCTGACCGCGGCCTCGGCCGCGCAGATCGAGGGCATCCGGCGTGCAATTTCACGGCAATCGCACGGGGCACGGCTCGATCTCGTGTCGGTGACCGATTGCGACGACGTCGGCGCGCGCCTGCTCGCCAATGCGCTGGCCGACGCCCGGCGGGCGGGGCTGGGACTGCAGTTGCAGGCGGGAACGAAGCTGGGCGCCGCGCTCGCCGCGGCAATGAAGAACGGCCGTGCCGCAGGCGAGGGCGCGTGGCTGCTGGCGCTTGAGATCCTGCAGTGGGCAGGCGACCGCGCGGCGTTCGAGGATTGCGCGATCGAGTTTGCGGTGGCCTTCGAGCTTTCGCCGCCGTCATGGGAGCCGCCGCCGGCGTCCCCGGACGCGCCGAAGGGGAAGGCCGTGGCGCGGGCGGCGAGCACGGTCGACGCTTCCGAGCCGGAAATGCTGAAGTGGTCGGGCGTGATGGCCGGCTCGCTGGCGCCCCAGTTCGGCCCGCTCGCCAATGCCATGCAGACGCAGCAGTTGATCTCCATCGACATGAGCGAGGTGGAGCGGATCGATTTCGTCTGCGCCGGCGCGCTGCTCAATCACATCAACCGGATCGATGCGCAGCGCAAGGTGGTCCAGATCGTCGGCGCGTCGCCGATCATCCGGGCGCTGCTGCTGCTGATCGGCATCTCTCCGCGCCACTTCGTCAAGAAGCCACAATAGCCGCCACGACCGGGCGCTGGCGGCCCGCCTAGTCATGGGGCTCTCCGGACATGGACACATTCCACGGCACCACGATTCTCTCGGTCCGGCGCGAAGGCGCCGTCGCCCTCGGCGGCGACGGCCAGGTGACGCTCGGCAGCGTGGTGATCAAGTCGACGGCGCGCAAGGTGCGCCGCCTGTACAACGACCGCGTGCTCGCCGGCTTCGCCGGCGCGACGGCCGACGCTTTCACGCTGTTCGAGCGCTTCGAAGCGAAGCTCGACAAGCACCAGGGCCAGCTTGCGCGCGCGGCGGTCGAGCTCGCGAAGGACTGGCGCTCGGATCGGATCCTGCGCCGTCTCGAGGCCATGCTCGCGGTGGCCGACCGGGGCGCGTCGTTCATCATTACCGGCACCGGCGACGTGCTCGAGCCCGAGTTCGGCATCGTCGCCATCGGATCGGGGGGGCCTTATGCGCAGGCGGCGGCGCGGGCCCTGCTCGAGCACACGGCACTTTCGGCGGCAGAAATCGTCAAACAGAGTCTGACCATCGCCGGCGACCTTTGCATCTACACGAACCAGCACCACGTGATCGAGACCCTGGAGCGCGAAGCTTGAGCGGACCGTCGGCCGATTACGACGTCGTCGTTGTCGGCGCCGGACTCGTCGGGCTGGCGCTCGCGCCCGCGCTCGTCAGGGCAGGCCTTTCTGTTGCGCTCGTCGATCGCGCCTGCGTGACGACACCGGAACCTCCGCCGGCGGGCGAGGGTTGGGACGCGCGCATCTACGCGATCAGCCCCGGCAGCGCCGCATTCCTGCGCGCCATGGGCGCATGGCAGCAGGTCCCGTCCGATCGCATCGCGCCCATCGAGTCGATGCGCATCGAAGGCGATGCCGGAGCACTCCTCAACTTCTCGGCCGACGACCTGGGTGAACGCGCGCTGGCCTGGATCGTCGAAGAGCGCGCGCTGCGCGCTGCGCTTGTTCCCCTCGTGCGCTCGGCGGGGGTCGCCCTCCACGCGCCCTGCGCGTTCGAGTCGCTGACGTTCGACCCGGACCGGGGATCGCTGCGTTGCGCCGACGGCAGCTCGCTGTCCGCTCGCCTCATCGTCGGCGCGGATGGCCTGCGCTCGAGGGTGCGCGAAGCGGCAGGCATTGCGGTGGCGACCAAGCCCTACGGCCAGACCGCGGTCGTCGCCAATTTCAATTGCGAGCGCGCGCATCGCGGTCGCGCCTTGCAGTGGTTTCACGGCGACGGCGGGATCCTGGCCTGGCTGCCCCTGCCGGGGCGCAGGGTCTCGATCGTCTGGTCGGCGCCCGACGCCCTCGCGCGCGAATTGCTCGAACTTCCGGCGCCGGCGCTGGCGGCGCGGGTCGCCGCGTGCGGCCGGCATGCTCTCGGCGCGTTCGAATCGATCACGCCGAGTGCCGGGTTCCCGCTGCAGCGGCAGCAACTGCCGACCGTTGTCGCCCACCGCCTGGCGCTGGTCGGCGACGCGGCGCACGGCGTCCATCCGCTCGCCGGCCAGGGCGTCAACCTGGGTTTCGGCGATGCCGACGCGCTGTCCGCCGTCCTGGCCGCGCGCGGGCCCGTGGCCGATCCGGGCCTGCCGCTGCTGCTGGAACGGTATGCGCGGCGGCGCGCGGAACCGGTGCTCGCGATGCAGACCGTCACGGATGCGCTCGCCCGCCTGTTCAGGCTGACCTCGCCATGGATGCGCACCGCGCGCAACCTCGGCATGACCGCCCTCGACACACTTCCCCGCGCCAAGCGGCTGCTCGCGCAGTCGGCATTGCGCTAGCTCATTTCACTCACCGGAGTCCCGATGTCATCCATCACCACGAACCCGATCCGCCGGCTGGCGCGCGCACTCGTCCTGACCGCAGTGGTGCTGCTCGCCGCACCCGCACCGGCGCAGACGCCGGCCAAGGCGGCGCCCCTCTCGGGCGAGGCGGCGCAGGTGAAGAAGCTGCTCGAGCAGAAATTCCAGGGCGCCACGGTCGGCAGCGTGACCAAGAGCCCGTATTTCGGGCTCTACGAAGTGCTGTTCGACGAACAGCTCGTCTACACCGATGCGAAGGTCTCGTACGTGCTCGTCGGCAGCGTCTACGAAGCCGCGACCAGGAAGAACCTGACCGAGGCGAAGCTGCGGGAACTGACTCGCGTCGCGTTCGACAGCCTGCCTCTCGATCTCGCGATCAAGAAGGTCAGGGGCAACGGCTCGCGTCGGCTCGCGGTCTTTTCCGACGCCGACTGCCCGTACTGCGCGCGGCTCGAGAAGGAGCTCAAGAGCATCGACAACGTGACGATCTACACGTTCCTCTACCCGATCGACCAGCTGCACCCGGATGCCGCGAGGAAGTCCAGGCTCATCTGGTGCGCGCCGGACAAGGCGAAAGCCTGGGATGCATTCTTCGAGTCGGGCGCTTTGCCGAAGAACAGCGGGGACTGCGACAATCCTGTGGCCGCCACCGGTCAGCTCGGGCAGAAGATGCGCGTCACCGCGACGCCGACGCTGGTGTTCGCCGATGGGAGCATCATCCCCGGGGCGCTGCCGGCGCAGCAGATCGAGGCCGAGATCAAGCAGGCCGAAGCCGAGGCCGCGCGGCTCGCTGCGGTGAAGAAGTGACGCAACCCGCGCCGCAGCGCTAATCACCTGAAGGAGCCGTTTGCGATGGCGATCATCGACTTCCTGAAAAAACAGTTCATCGACATCATCGAGTGGACCGACGATTCGCGCGACACGCTGTCGTACCGGTTCCCCGACGAGGACAAGGAGATCAAGAAGGGCGCACAGCTCGTGGTCCGCGAATCGCAGGTCGCGCAATTCGTGTATCTGGGCGAATTCGGCGACACATTCGGCCCGGGCAAGCACACGCTCACGACGGACAACATCCCGATCCTGACCAATCTCAAGAGCTGGAAATACGCGCTCGAGAGCCCGTTCAAGGCGGACGTCTATTACGTGGTCACGCGCGTGTTCGCCGGCAACAAGTGGGGCACGGCGAATCCGGTGATGATGCGCGACGCGGACTTCGGCATCGTGCGCCTCAGGGCGTACGGCACCTACGATTTTCGCATCGTCGATCCGCAGCGGTTTCTCAAGGAGGTTGCCGGCACCGACGACCATTTCCGCCTCGACGAGTTCGCCGACGTGATGCGTTCGCGCATCGTCAGCGTGTTCTCCGACGCGCTGGCTGGCGCGAAGATCCCGGCGCTGGATGTGGCGTCGCGCTATGGCGAGCTGGGCGCAGCGCTGTTGCCGCTCATCAATCCCGTCATTGGCGCGAAGTACGGCCTCGAGATGACGACGTTCATCGTGGAGAACGTGTCGGTGCCTCCGGAGGTCGAGCAGGCGATCGACAAGCGGTCGAGCATGGCCGCCGTCGGGAATCTCAACGACTACGTCAAGTTCCAGATGGCGCAGGGGCTGGAGAAGGGCGGCGGCGGCCCCGGGGGCATGGCCGCCGAAATGGCGGTCGGCATGGCGATGGCGCAGCAGATGATGCAACAGACCGGCGGCTTGATGGCGCAATCGACACCCGGTGTGGCGGCGCCCGCGGCGCCCGCGGCAGGGGTGCCCGACCTCTACACTCCGGCGCAGGTCGCGCAGATGCTCGGTGTCGGCGAAGCGGACGTCGTCGCGAGCCTCGACTCCGGGGACCTCAAGGGCAAGAAGATCGGCGCCCAGTGGCGGATCACGCGCGCGGCGGTCGATGCGTTCCTGAAGGCGTGAGCGCATGAGTCGTGGCACTGATCCCGCTCGCCGCGCGGCACTGGCGCTGCTGGCCTGCGCGCTGCTGGCGCCCCAGGCGGTGAGGGCCCAGGATCCGCGGGCAACGACGGTTCAGCGGGTGGCGCGGGAATGGCTGGCCCTGGTCGACAAGCTGGATGCTGCGGCGAGCTGGAGTGCCGCTGGTGCGCGTTTTCAGCAGGGGATGACCCCGGCGCAATGGGCCGGTATCCTGCAGAGCGACCGCGCACCGCGGGGCGCGATCGTGCAGCGTGCCGTGGCCACGACGACCTTCAGCAACTCGGGTCCCGGCTTGCCAGCCGGTGGCGAGTACGCGCTGGTTCGATTCCGGTCATCGTTCGCCAACCTGGCCGACGGCGGCGAGGAGGTGGTGCTGGAAGTGGGACCCGATTACGCCTGGCGTGTGATCGGTTACATGCTTATCTGACCTGGCCAGCCTTGGCCGAGACTGTCGCGCTGACGAAGTTCGCCTGCCCCGCTTGCGGCGGTGAGGCTGTCTGGAATCCCGCCCGACAGCGGCTCGTCTGCCCGTTCTGCGGGACCGAGTCCGCGGTGAAGCCGGACGCGGCCGGGACGATCGTCGAGCACGACCTCATCGGCGCGCTGCGCGACGTTGGCGCCGATGCGCTCGGCTGGCGGGCGGACAAGCGCGAAGTGAAGTGCCAGAGCTGCAATGCGATCTCCGTGCTCGACCCTTCGCGCCAGGCGCAGAACTGCGAATTCTGCGGGTCGGCGCAGTTGGTACCCTATGCGGAAGCGAGGCCGGCGCTGCGTCCGGAAAGCGTGCTGCCGTTCCGGATCCGGGAATCCGAAGCGCGCGATCGCATCCGCGCCTGGTACGGGCGGCTGTGGCTCGCGCCGTCCGCGCTGGCGAAGAAGGCGTTGACCGACACGGTGCGCGGCGTCTACCTGCCATACTGGACGTTCGACGCGCGCGTGGATGCGCAGTGGACGGCCGAGGCCGGCCACTACTACTACACGACCGAGACCTACGAGCAGAACGGACGCACGCACACCCGTCAGGTGCAGCACATTCGCTGGGAGCCCGCGGCCGGCCGGGTCCAGCACGCCTTCGACGACGACCTCGTCTGCGCGTCGGTCGGCATTCACCCGCAGCTTCTGCGCGGGATCGAGCCGTTCCCGACGCAGGATCTCAAGCCCTACGACGCCGGGTTCGTCGCGGGCTGGGTCGTCGAGCGCTATCAGATCGACCTCGCCGCCGCGGCGCAACGCGCGCGCGCGGCGATGGATGCGAGATTGCAGACCCTGTGCGCGCAGCAGATCCAAGGCGACACGTTCCGCAACCTCGTGGTCTCCGCCGACTATTCGGCGCAGACGTTCAAGCACATTCTCGCGCCCGTGTGGCTCCTTTCCTACACCTACGGCGCCCGCGGTTTCCAGTGCGCGATGAATGGCGTCACCGGCACGATCCGCGGCGAGTATCCGAAGAGCCCGTGGAAGGTCGCGCTCCTCGTGCTCGTGATCCTGATCGTCGTCGCGATCGTGCTCGCGACCGGATCGCGTTGACGCGTGCACGTGGTGCTGCCCGCGTGCGGTGACGGGGGCGAAGCGGTGCCGGGCGACGCATTGCGCACGGCCGCCCCCGGTGCCCTTGCGCACCCGGCGTTCGCGCCTTACGCCCGCTGGTGGGTGCCCCGTCGCGGCACGGTGCCTCCCGCGCCCGTCGAGTTCGACGGCTGGGCGCGGGCGGCGAACTTGACGCTGCCGGGCGGACAGCCGGTGTCATTCCGGCCGGCCCCATCGTCCACGATCCCGGCGGTGGCGTACGAACGCCGGATTGCGACGACCGGCGAGGTCGCGACCCGCCCGGGGAACCTCCACGACGCGTGCAACGCGCTTGCGTGGCTCGCGTTTCCCAGGACGAAGGCGGCATTGAACGCGATCCACGCAGCGGCGACGGTGGCCGATACGGGAAACGGTCGCGACCGGCGCCGCGATGCGGCGACGCTGCTCGACGAATCCGGCATGATCGTCGCGTGCTCCGACATTGAACTCCGCGAACTCTGGCGGACGCATCAATGGCGGGCCGCCTTCTGGGACCGGCGCGACGCCGTCGCCGATCGGATGCGCGCCGTCGTCATCGGTCACGGCCTGCTCGCGAAGCTCGTCGCGCCGTTCCGGGGCATCACGGCCAAGGTGCTGGTGCTGGCCCTCGACGGAGCGGCATTGCCCGCGGATCCCGTGTTGGTTGCCGCCGTGCTCGATAACGCCGCCGCGGTCGCGCTCGCCGGCGGGCTCGCCTTCGCTCCCGAAGACCTGCTCGCCCTGCCGGTCGCGGCGCTGCCCGGTTGGGACATGGAGGCAAGCGGTGCCCGGCTCTTCGACGACACTGCCGTCTTCCGGCCGCGCGTGCTACGCTGACAGCAGCGGCGCCAGGCGCATCCGCGGGCGGTCAAGCGCAGTTCCGAATCGAGGCTCTGAGAGGAAAGGCATGCACGCAGCGATCGTCACCGGCGTCTCGCGGGGTCTGGGGGAAGCGCTGGCCGTCGCGATGCTGGCGCGCGGATTCGCGGTGCTGGGCGTCGGCCGGACGGCGAGCCCGAGACTCAAGGGCAGGCTCTACTACCACGCCGAATGCGATCTGGCGCAGCCGGCGCTGCTCGCGGCTGCGCTCACCCCGCCGCTGCGCCGTCTTGCCGCAGGCAAGCCCACGACGGTGACACTCATCAACAACGCGGCCGTCGCCACGCCGACCGGCCTTGTCGGGCACCTCGACTCGGCCGCGATCGCGTCGGCGCTCGCGATCAATGCGGCAGCGCCGGTGGTGATGGCGGACCTCTTCTGCAGGAGCTTCCCCGACGACGCCGTCGAACGCAGGATCATCAACATCTCTTCGGGCGCGGCGCAGACGGCGCTTGCCGGCACCGCCGTCTACGGCATGTCGAAGGCGGCGCTGGAAATGCTGACCCGGTCGATCGCGGTCGAACACTCTGCGTCGCGGCTGCGCTGCATCTCGGTGCGGCCGGGAATTTTCGAAACTGGAATGCAGGCGCACATGCGCAGCCGGGATCCGGTCGAGTTTCCGAGCGCCGGGCTGTTTCGCGGCTTCAAGGAGAACGGTCTGCTGAAGGATCCGGCGGACGTCGCGGCGAGGATCGTCGACCGGCTGGTGCTGGGGCCCATCGAGAGTGGGCGGACCTACACTCACACGGATCTCTGAACTCGGAGCCGAGCCCACGCTCACTGCGTTCGCTGCCCCCCGCGGGGGGGCGCATAGTGCCCTTCGGGCGGCCGGGCGGGCACTAACCTGCGCGCAGCGCATCGAGCGCCGGGGCGATCGCTGCGGGGGAGGCGACTAGCGCGTCGGCGGCTTTGAGCTCGTCGTGCGAGCCGTAGCCCCACAGCACGCCAATGGCCCGCACGCCGTTCGCGTGCGCTGCGCGGACGTCGTGCACGCGGTCGCCGATCATCGTGCATACCCGGGGATCGAGGCCCTCGCGCGCGACGAGATGAGCGACGAGCGTCGCCTTGTCATCGAGCGTGCCGGCGAGGTCGGCCCCGTAAACTCCCTGGAGGAACGGACGCAGGCCGAAGCGGGCGACGATCTTCTCGGCGTAGGGTGCCGGCTTGGAGGTGCACAGATACAGCGTTTCGCCGCGGGCCGTGAGCCCGGCGACGGCCGCCGCGACCCCGTCGTACACGACGTTCTCCTGCCAGCCGAGATCGGCGTAGCGCTCGCGGTAGTGCGTGAGCGCACGTTCGATCAACACCGGGTCGTCGGTGGCAAGCAGGCGCGCGAATGACGCGCGCAGCGGCGGCCCGATGCAGGGCTGCAGCGCGGCGTCGGCGGGTTCGGGGGCGCCCAGCGCGAGGAGAGCGTGGCGGATCGAGCGGGCAATGCCGACGAAGTTGTCCGTCAGTGTGCCATCGAGATCGACGAGAAGCGCGCGCCGTCGTGCCATGGATCGGTCAGGAAGCGCGCGGCTTGACGCGGATGCGGTAGTCGAGCGTCGCTCCGAGCGGGCCGGCTTCCCACGCGAGGCAGTACTCGTGCGCGATCCGGGCCACATAGACGCCGGCATCCTCGAGCGAGCCGTCGCGCACCACCGGCATCACGACGGCGTTGCCTTCGCGATAGTGGAGGTTGAAAGCGACCGGTTCGTCGCTCTCGAACGCGTATTCGACGCGGTCGCCCGGCTCGAGTGTGACGCATTCCTCGTGGATCTGGTAGGACGGCAGCGGATGCGCGCGCACGGTCTTCGGTGCGTCGGCCGTGATGCCCGGCGCGGTGCAGGCGCAGCACGCGAGCGCCGCGACGCAGGGCAGGCCGCGCCATCTCATCCGCGTTTCATTTTCCGCCGCTTTCGCCATTCCTCGACCAGAAGCGCCATCCGCACGTGGTCGCGCCACTGGCCCGCGACCCGGACATAGCGTCGCGAGTACCCTTCGCGCACGAAGCCGGCACGGCGCACGAGCGCGAGCGAGCGCCGGTTCGTCGGCTGCACGTTCGCCTCGAGGCGGTGGAGCTTCAGCACGCGAAACGCGACGTGCAGCACGAGCTCCAGGCCTTCCGACATGTAGCCGGCCCCGGCATGGGGAGCGAAGGCGTAATAGCCGAGGTAGGCGCTCTGGAAAAGGCCACGGACGATTTCGCCGATGTTGAAAGCGCCGACGATGGCGTCATCTTCGCACCGGCACACGAGAAAGCCCGCGTGCGTCACGGCAAGCGGATCGTGCCCTGCGAGACCGCCGAAACGGCGCACGAACGCGAGGTAGCGCGCGCGGGTCGCCGGCGCCTGCACCCATGCTCCATGCAGCGTGCGGCTTGCCTTCGCGGCGGCCAGAAACTCGGCCGCATCCGAGGCCAGCGGCGCCCGCAGGTAGACGCGCAGGCCGCGACGCGTGATCGTCGCCGCGGGAGGAGATCGGCGGGCGGGCATAATTGCAATTTTACCCGCCTTGGAAGGCCCGCATGAGCAAATGGGTACAGGGAAGCGTCGTCGGGCATGAACGCTGGACCGACAGCCTGCATTCGCTCCAGGTCGCAGCGCCCGAGGTGACGTTCGTCGCCGGCCAGTTCGGGCGCCTCGCGTTGCCGGCGCCGCCGGGATCCAAGGAGGAGATGCTCGGTCGACCGTACTCGTTCGTGAATGCTCCCGGCACCGCACCGCACGAATTCTATTTCGTCACGGTACCCGACGGACCGCTGACGACCCGGCTCGCAGGGCTGTCCCCAGGCGATCCGGTCTGGCTGCTGCGCACTGCGAACGGCTTTTTTTCGGTGGGGGAACTCCCGGAGGCCGAGGCACTTTGGTGTCTGTCGACCGGAACCGGTCTCGGCCCCTTCCTGTCGATCCTGCGCACGCCGGAGCCCTGGGCGCGGTTCCGCCGGGTCGTGCTCGTGCACGCCGTTCGACGCGGGAACGAGCTCACCTATCGTGATGTCATCGCGGGGATCGGCGCCGATCATTCCGGCGCGTTCAGCTATGTCCCGATGGTGAGCCGCGAACCGCACCCCGGCGCGCTGACGGGGCGCATCCCCGATGCCATCCGCGACGGCAGCCTCGAATCCCGGGCTGGGCTCGCGCTGGCCGCGGCGAACTCGCACGTGATGCTGTGCGGCAATCCGGCCATGGTCGACGATACGCAGAAGACCCTCGAAGCGCGCGGGATGCGGCGCCACCGGCGGCGGGAGCCTGGGCACGTCACGGTCGAGACCTATTGGTGATGTTGTGGCCGGCCGTCCGGCGGCGGAGCGAGGCACACCGGCGCCATCCTCGCCGCGGCCGTGCGGGGCAAACGCCGGAACGGCTTGCGACTCGGACCGGCTCAGCGCCCGCCCGGCCGCCCGAAGGGCGCTGACTGCCCCCGCGGGGGGCAGCGAACAACGTGAGCGTGGGGGCCCAACATCAGCCCTTGACTTCGATCAGTTCGACGTCGAACAGCAGCGTCGCGTTCGGCGGGATGACGCCTCCGGCGCCGCGTTCACCGTAGGCCTTGTGGGGCGGGATCACGAGCGTGCGCTTGCCGCCGACCTTCATGCCGACGATCCCTTCGTCCCAGCCCTTGATGACCTTTCCGGAGCCCAGGAAGAAACCGAACGGGACCTTCCGGTCGAGTGAGCTGTCGAATTTCGCGCCGTGGCCATCGGCCGCCGCGGGGTCATACAGCCATCCGGTGTAGTGCACAATGACGGCCTTGCCGCTGACGGCCTCGGCGCCTGTGCCCTCTTTCAGTTCGATCGTCTGGAGTTCATTCACTTTGGCACCGAATTTGCTGTTAGTTGTAGTGGACGTTGGGGATGAGAGGCTGGCCGGAGGATTGGGTGGGTTTTGCCCGTGCGCCACGCCGATCGCAACGGCAAGCGCGGTGCCGAGCAGGACGCTGCGCATACCGTACGGAAATGCGATGGACGCGATCCCAGGGAAAAGATGCAACGACATGTGGCGCCTTATCGAGAAGTCCGGGCTGGACAGAAGCAGAACCCTTGGTCGCAGCGCAGGCAGGGCGGAACCCTGGCGCGCAACGGGTGCGGGGTCGAATTGTAGCGCACGTCGCGGTTTTTTTGCTCCGCGCCGGGAACTGGGCTATAAATGAATTTGCCGAGAAACTCGCGTTACTTGTGCATTGTGCGGCAATGCATGGCTTGCGGTCTTCGCATTCTCACCTCGCCGGCGCCGGACCGTTCCGTCGCCAGAACCACTGAACGGGCTGGACCCAGAACATGTTTGGTTTCCTGACGCCCCATACAAAGGAGGACGCGGACCCGCTGGTCTCTGCGCGGATGGTATCCGCCTGGCTGCGTCACTTGCCTACGCAGGACGTCATCGCCCGGCAGCACAACGTGATGCGCGTTTTCGACGGGATGCGCCAGTCGAGCCGGCCGTTGGACCTCAACCGCGTCACGGCCATTCAGTTCCTGGACACGGCCCTGGGGGCCGACCGCCGCCAGCTCGTGAAGCAGTACGTCGAGAACATCGACCGTGCGGCGCGAGTGGCCGATCGCGCCTGGCAGGCGGCGCAGGAGATGAGTCAGGGTTTCGTCTACGCATACCAGACCGCCCTTGAGCGGGCGCTGTCCGAAGGCACGAACCCGCGTTGGAAACCGGTCATTCCGCAGCTTTTCGCGCGGCTGCTGCACTACCACGGCACCGACGCCAAGCTGCGCGCCTTTCGGCATGAGCGCTGGATTCCGGCCAAATGGTCGAATCTGCACCAGCTGTACGCCCGGGCGCTGGAGCTTGGCGTGGTCCGCGTCCCGGTCGCGCTCGCAAGCGCTGGACCCGGGGCGATGCAATGGAGCGCCGAGCAGGAGTACATCTACGCGCTGCTGATCCAGCAGCTCAACATGGGCAGTCTTTCTCCGGTCGAGACCGATTGGGCCAGCGCCCAGATGCGTGCCTGGGGCCGCAAGCTCGAGTTCGAGGCCATTCCCCGGTCGACGGACGGCTTTTACGTCGATCTCGCGAGCAAGCGTGGCCTTGCGCGGCGCACGGGCGGCGAAGGCGGACCGACGATGCATTTCCTCGACACGACGCCGCTCGCGGACCAGCTGGAGCGGGCGATTCACGCGTTGCGGCATGCGGATATCGGTGAGCCAGGTGCCGCCGCCGCGCTCAGCCAGCAACGCATCGGAGTCCTGGAGAAAGTGCGTCCGGTCGTGGCGCCGAATCTCTACGGCGATCTGCGGCGTGTCCCACGGACGCCGGTCACGGTGGCCGCCAAGGTGCGTGTCGGACTGGCGCGCATTTGCGTCGAGCTCACGCCCAAGGCCGTCGTCGAGCCGGCGAACGACCCAGATGCCGGCAACGAGCAGATCGAGGTGTTCGCGGTCGCCGATCGTCCGCGGGCCCGGCGCCACGTGCCGGAGGAACACGACTCACTGTCGGCGTCCATCGCACCGGTAAGCGACCCGGCCTGGCAGATCAAGGATCGCAGTGTCGCCGGCTTGCGCATCTCGGCGGCGGGCGGCATCGGTCAAAGCCTGGTGCTGGGCGCGCTGGTCGCGGTGCGCCAATCGGATGCCAACGACTGGGTCCTCGGCGCCGTGCGCCGTCTCAACAAGGTCTCGAACGACGAAGTCGAAGCCGGCGTGTCGATCATCGCCGACAAGATCGTACCGATCACTGTCCATGCCAAACGCCCGACACAGGACGACCTCGGCATGGTCGTCAACGGCGTCGACGTTTCGGTGATGGGGACACGCTTCGACGCGCTTTATCTGCCCGCGCCGTCGCGGCCGGAGCGGCCGCTCACGGTCAAGACGCTGATCGTGCCCACGTCCGAGTATGCGGATGGGCGCAACCTGATCCTGACGACGGGGCATTCGGTCTATACGATCGCGCTTCGCCACCTGGTCGAACAGCGCGCCGAGTGGAGCTGGGCGGCGTTCCAGATCATCGACAAGAAGCCCACGGAATTCTGACGCCGCGCCGCGGATCCGCCGCCTCCGCGCGGCGCTAGTCCTGTGGCCGGAACTTGAGCGTCAACGTGCGCTGGAACAGCTCGGGCCGATCCGGCCGCGGCAGCGGCGACGACTTCACGATGGCGCGTTGCACGGCGTCATCGTAGGCCCGCGAACCGCTCGACTTGCGCAGCACGGCGTCGATGATTTCACCCGTCGGCAGCTGGATCACATCGAAGATGGCTTCGGGGTTGCCGGCCATGTCCGGCGGCAGGACGACGTTGCCCTTGACCTTGCTCTGGATGCGGCGGACGTAGTCCGCCTCGGCGCGCGCTCGGGCTGCCGCCTCCGCCTCCGCTTTCTGCTGCTGTGCGCGCGTCGCCTGCTCGCGCTCGGCCTGCCCGCGCAGTGCTTCCGCTTCGCGCGTCTGCCGTTCGCGCGCTTCGGCCAGACGCTGCTGCTCGTCCCGCTTCTTCTTCTCGGATTCCCGCTGGTCGGCTTCCTTCTTCTCGCGCTCGCTCTTCTCCCGCGCCGCCTGCTCGCGCTTCTTTCGCTCCGCCTCGTCCTTCCGGGCCTTTTGCGCGATCTCCGCCGCGCGGGGATCGGGTTTTTCGACCTTGGGCTCGGGCTTCGGCGCGACCTTCTTCGGTGGCGCTTCCGCCTTCGGCGCGGGGGCTTGCCGGGGCTCCGGGACGACCTTGGGCTCGGGAACCGGCTCTGGCTTCGGCGGCGGCGCGGCAACCGGCTCCGGTGGTGGCGTGGCAACCGGCTCGGCAACCGCCATCCTGGACGGGGGCGCGTAGAGCTCGACCGTCACCGGTTCGGGTTTGCGATTCTGCCAGCGCAACGAAAAGACGAGCACCGCGATGAAGCCGACGTGCACGGCGATCGCCAGCGCGAGCGCCGGCCATTGGCCCGACATGCGCGCCGGGCGCCGGGGGCGGTCGCTGGCCATGGATGACTTCAGGTGCCGCCGGCCGGCCGCGCCAGCAATCCGACCTTGTGCACGCCACCTGTCTGGAGGCGATCCAGCACCTTGATGACTTCGTCGTAACGCGTGCTGGCGGCCGCGCCGATGACGACCGGCTGATCGGGAAATCGCGACTGCTTGGCCCGGATGCGCGCGACGAGCTCGTCGAGGGATACCTTGACCGGCGGCGTTGCGGCCTGGCGGTCGACGAGGGTCAACGTGAGGTCGGTGTTCAGCATCACTTCCATCGGTGCCGCCGGCACCGTCAGCTTGCTGCCTACCGAGGGAAGGTCGATCGACCCGGGGTTGATGAGCGGCGCGGTGACCATGAAAATCACGAGCAGCACCAGCATCACGTCGATGTACGGCACCACGTTGATCTGGTTGATCGACTTCCTGGCGCGGCGCATGTCAGTGCCCGCCCGGCCGCCCGAAGGGCACTGAGCGCCCCCCCGGGGGGCAGCGAACGAAGTGAGCGTGGGGGTCGTTCATCTGCCCGCCCGGCCGCCCGAAGGGCACTGAGCGCCCCCCCGGGGGGCAGCGAACACCAGGCCGAAGGCCGCAGGACAGCCGAAGGCTGGTCCCGCGAAGCGGGATGCGGCGCAGCCGCACAAAGTGAGCGTGGGGGTCGTCTTTCATTTCAGCCTTGGCGCTGCAGGATGTTCGAGAACTCCTCGATGAAGGTCTCGTAACGCACAGCCAGGCGGTCGACGTCGTGCGTGTAGCGGTTGTACGCGACGACGGCGGGGATGGCGGCGAAGAGGCCGATCGCGGTCGCGATCAGCGCTTCGGCAATGCCCGGCGCGACGTGGGCGAGCGTGGCCTGGCTCACGTTCGCGAGGCCGCGAAAGGCGTTCATGATCCCCCATACCGTGCCGAAGAGGCCGATGTACGGGGACACCGAGCCGACGGTGGCGAGGCCCGCCAGATGCGCGTCGAGCGCGTCGATCTCGCGCTGGAAGGTGGCGCGCATCGCGCGGCGCGCGCTGTCCATCGTGGCGGCGGCGGTGCTGCCCTGCTTCCGATGCTTGGCGTATTCGCGGAAGCCGGCGGTGAAGATGTGCTCGAGGCCGCTGCCCGTGCGCGACTTGCTGGAGCTCTGGTAGAGCTCGTTGAGATCGCCTCCCTTCCAGAATTCGTTCTCGAACGCGTCGGTGTCCCTGGTCGTGCGCTTCAGCTGGAACATCTTGAGAAAGATCTGCCACCACGACCACAGCGACAGCGCGGCGAGCAGCAGCAGCACCGCCTGGACGACAAGCGATGCCTGCGCGATGAGCGTGAGGAAGGAAAGGTCGGTGTTGACGTTCAAGCGAGAGCCTCCAGTCGGCTGTGCAGCACCGGCGGAATCCGCGCCGGCCGGAAGGTCGCGCGATCGATGCAGGCGACCGCGACGAGGGCGTCGGTAAGCAATTCCGCGCCGCGCCACACTTGCTGCAATGCGACCATGCGCGCGCGGCGGAGTTCGACCAGCGCCAGTGTGGCGTCGAGCCGGTCGCCCAGTCGCGCCGGGAGCCGGTACTCGATTTCCACGCGGTGGACGACGAACGCGATGCCATGGACGCCCTCGAAGGTCGCGAGGTCGAAGCCCAGCGATCCCAGCCATTCGGTGCGCGTGCGCTCCATGAACCGGAGATAGTTCGCGTAGTAGACGACGCCGGCGGCGTCGGTGTCCTCGTAGTACACGCGGATCGGGAAGCGAAAGGTCGCGCGCGTTTTCGCCGCGGCCTTCATCGGTGCACCCTTGGCGCTACGCGCCTTCCCTCCGAGAGGGAGCTATTCGCGCCTTGGGACGGCCCGGCGGCGCTCAACCGGCACCCCCGTCGGGGAAGAGGTCGACGGCGACGCCGGGTGTCGGCGGCGTGAGCCCGAAGTGCCGGTACGACAACGCCGTGGCCACCCTGCCGCGCGAGGTGCGCTGCAGAGAAGCCCTGCTGGATGAGGAACGGTTCCAGCACGTCCTCGATCGTGTCCCGCTCCTCGCCGATGGCGGCGGCGAGATTATCCACGCCGACCGGCCCCCCGGCGAACTTGTCGAGCACCGTGCGCAGCAGCTTGCGATCCATCACGTCAAGTCCGGCGGCATCCACGTCGAGCATGGCGAGTGCGTCGTCGGCCACGGTGCGGGTGATCGCTCCATCCGCGCGCACTTCGGCAAAGTCGCGCACGCGCCGCAGCAGCCGGTTGACGATGCGCGGCGTGCCGCGCGAACGGCGCGCGATTTCCAGTGCGCCCTGCGGATCGATCGCGATCTTGAGCAGCCCCGCCGAGCGCGTGACGATCCGCGTCAATTCTGCCGGACTGTAGAACTCCAGCCGGGCGACGATGCCGAAACGGTCGCGCAGCGGATTGGTGAGCATGCCCGCGCGCGTCGTGGCGCCCACCAGTGTGAACGGCGGGAGGTCGAGTTTGACGCTGCGCGCGGCCGGCCCCTCGCCGATCATGATGTCGATCTGGAAATCCTCGAGCGCCGGATACAGGATTTCCTCGACCACCGGGGAGAGCCGATGGATCTCGTCGATGAACAGCACGTCGTTCGGCTCGAGGTTGGTGAGGAGCGCCGCGAGGTCGCCGGCACGCTCGAGCACGGGGCCCGACGTCTGCCGCAGGTTCACGCCGAGCTCGTGCGCGATGATGTGGGACAGCGTGGTCTTGCCGAGTCCCGGGGGGCCGAACAGCAGCACGTGGTCGAGCGACTCACGGCGCTTCCGCGCGGCCTCGATGAAGATCGACAGCTGGCCGCGGATCTTCTCCTGCCCGACGTACTCGTCGAGCATCCGCGGGCGCAGCGCCCGCTCGACGACCTCCTCCTGCACGCCGGCGACCTTGGCCGTGACGAGGCGGTTGAGCTGGTCGTCCTCGATCGCCATGCCTGCGCTCTAGACCTTGGCGAGCAGCTTCAGTGCCTGACGGATGCCATCGCCGACGGCGAGGCCCTCAGGCAGGCGCTTGACCGCCGCGACCGCCTCCTTGTCGCTGTAGCCCAGGGCCAGGAGCGCGTTGAGGATATCCGCCGACGCGGGCGGAGCGCGATGGACTCCGACTGCGGAGGTGACATCGGCGCCGAGCTTGTCCTTGAGCTCGAGCAGCAGCCGCTCGGCGGTCTTCTTGCCGATGCCGGGGATCTTGGTGAGCCGGCCGGCATCCTGCATGGTCACGGCGTGCGCGAGCTCGGCGACGGACAGGCCCGAGAGCACCGACAGCGCGGTCCGCGCGCCGACGCCGCTGATCTTCACGAGCCGGCGGAAGGCGCGCCGCTCGTGCTCCGTGCCGAAGCCGAAGAGCAGATGGGCATCCTCGCGCACGACGAGATGGGTGAACAGCGCAAGTCGCTCGCCGGTCGCCGGCAGGTTGTAGAACGTGCTCATCGGCACGTCGACCTCGTACGCGACGCCCTGCACGTCGAGCAGAAGCTGCGGCGGGTTCTTCTCGACGAGTATTCCGGTGAGGCGACCGATCATGGGGCGGGCAATCCGTTCGGGCGATTATCGCACGCGCGATTGCATCGCGTGGCGCGCGCCGGACGAGTCGCATCGGGTCGCGCGCTCGCGCGGTCACTCCGGCAGCGCTGCGAGATGCAGCAGGACTTCGTGGAGCGTCGGCAGCACGAGCAACTCGATTGCGACGAGGTCCGCGGACGGCGGGTGCGAGTCCGGCACCATGATCGGCATCATCCCCGCGGCAAGGGCGCCGCGCACGCCGGGCTCCGAGTCCTCGAGCACCAGGCACGTGCCGGCAATCGCGCCGAGTCGGCGCGCCGCTTCGAGATAGATGTCCGGCGCAGGCTTGCCCTGCGGGACTTCGTCACCGCCGACGAGTTCATGGAAGCGCGGCAGGAGTGACGTGCGGGAGAGCTTCGCCCGCGCCCGCTCGCGGCGGGTCGACGTCGCCACGGCACGGGGCACGGCGTGTCCCTCGAGCCAGGCAAGCAGTTCCTCGATGCCCGGCTTGAGCGCAAGGCCTTCGCGCTCGACAATGCCGTCGTACGTTGCGTGCCAGCGGGCGAGCAGCGCGTCCACCGGATACTCCGCGCCGTAGCGTGCGCGGACCATGGCGGCGCAGTCGGCGAAGTTGCGCCCGACCATCGCCTGCGCCAGCGTCATGTCGAAAGCGACACCCAGCGCCGCCGCGGCGTCGCCCCACGCGCGCGCGGCGAGCGGCTCGGTGTCGAGCATCAGCCCGTCCATGTCGAAGATCACGGCAGCGGGGCGGCGGATGAGGCGCGGCGAATTCATCAGTGCCCGCCCGGCCGCCCGAAGGGCACTGGGCGCCCCCTCGGGGGGCAGCGAACAGAGTGAGCGTGGGGGCCGTTCATCTCAGACGAGCCGTCCGCGGCGTACCCGGTAGCCGGCGGTGGCGAGCCCGCCGAAGCCCTGCCCGCCGTGAGCGTGCGCGATGGCGCAGGCGAGTGCGTCGGCGGCGTCCGGTGAAGGCGCGCCGGGGAGGTCGAGCAGCCGGCGCACCATGTCCGCGACCTGCTCTTTCGCCGCCTTGCCGTGGCCGACAACCGCCTGCTTCACCTGCAATGCCGTGTACTCGATGACCGGCAGATCGGCCAGCACCGCCGCCGAAATCGCCGCGCCGCGCGCCTGGCCGAGGAGCAGCGTCGACTGCGGGTTGACGTTGACGAACACCTTCTCGATGGCGACCTCCGTCGGCCGGTGCCGCGCGATCACTTCCGCGAGATCGGTGAGGATCACGCGCAGACGCGCCGGGAGCTCGCCTTCGCCGCTCCGGATGCAGCCGCAGGTCACGTACGCGAGCCTGCTGCCGGCCGCCGTGATGACGCCGAATCCCGTCGCTCGCAGCCCGGGATCGATGCCGAGAATCCGGCGCGCGGCGGGCTCGCTTTCCACGCCGTGGCTCACAGCGAACGTAGTGAGCGTGGGGGCCGTTCATCAGCGCCCGCCCGGCCGCCCGAAGGGCGCTGTGCGCCCCCTCGGGGGGCAGCGAACGTAGTGAGCGTGGGGGCCGTTCATCACGCCGGATTCCTACTCGTCGAGGACGGCGTTGGTGTGCACGTCCTGCACGTCGTCCAGCGATTCGAGCGCGTCGATGAGCTTCTGCATCCGCGCGGCGTCGTCGCCGTCGAGTTCCACGTCCGTGGACGGCTTCATCGTGATCTCGGCGAATTCCGGCTTGAACCCCGCCTTCGCCAGCGCATCCTTCGCCGCGGCGAAGGCATAGGGTCCGGTGATCACCTCGATGCTGCCGTCGTCGTTGGTGATCACGTCGTCGGCCCCGGCCTCCAGCGCCGCCTCCATCAGCGCGTTCTCGTCGGTGCCGGGCGCGAACACGAGCTGGCCGCAATGCCGGAACAGGAACGCAACCGAGCCGTCAGTGCCGAGGTTGCCGCCGTACTTGGAAAAGGCGTGCCGCACGTCGGCGACCGTGCGCGTCCGGTTGTCGGTCATGCAGTCGACGATCACCGCGGCGCCGTTGATGCCGTAGCCTTCGTAGCGGATCTCTTCGTACGCGATCCCCTCGAGCTCACCCGCCCCGCGCTTGGCGGCGCGCTCGATCGTGTCCTTCGGCATGTTCTGGTCCATCGCCTTGTCGATCGCGAGCCGGAGCCGGGGATTCATGGACGGGTCGCCGCCTCCCATCCTGGCGGCGACGGTGATTTCCCGGATGAGGCGCGTGAAGATCTTGCCCCGCTTGGCGTCGGTGGCCGCCTTCTTGTGCTTGATGTTCGCCCATTTGCTGTGGCCAGCCATGGTCGCTCCCTTTGGATCGCGCTTGCCGAATCCGCAATTGTAGCTGCCCCCGCCGCGGGTTACCGCAGATCTGCTGCGTCAGGGACGCGTGCGCTCGTCTCCCCAGCGGGGGCCGAGGGCATGCGGAACACCAAGCTGGTCGAGGGTGCGGGCGACGACGAAGTCGACGAGATCCGCGACCGTCTGCGGCCGGCAGTAGAAGCCAGGTGCGGGTGGAAGGATCACGGCGCCGGCGCGCGCGAGTTTCAGCATGTTCTCCAGGTGAATCGTCGAGAGCGGCGTCTCGCGCGGCACCAGCACAAGCGGCCGGCGCTCCTTCAGCATCACGTCGGCGGCGCGTGCGATCAGGTTGTCGGCGAGGCCGCAGGCGACGGCGGCGAGCGTGCCCATGGTGCAGGGGCATATCACCATCGCGTCGGCGGGATTCGAGCCCGATGCGACCGGCGCCATCCAGTCCTCGCGGCCGAACACCGTGATCTGGCCGGCTTGCGCGCCGTGGCGTTCGGTGAAGAAGCGCGTGGCCTCGCGCGGCTGGGCGGGGAGCGCGAGATCGCATTCCTGCTTGGCGACGATCTGCGCTGCCGCCGAGTAGAGCAGGAAGACGCGGCGATCCGCCGCCACCAGGCATTCGAGCAGCCGGAGCCCGTAGGCGAGCCCGGATGCGCCGGTCCATGCGAGCGTTATCGTCTGCGGCGCGGCCATCCGCGCATTCTAGCGGCTCAGCCGAGTTCCCGGTGCCGGATGAGAACCTGATGCTGCGGCGCGAATGCCTTGGCCAGTCGCTCGACCAGGTACACCGAACGGTGCCGGCCACCCGTGCATCCGATCGCGACGGTGAGATAGTTGCGGTTGTCGCGGGCGTAATCGGGAAGCCAGGAGGCGACGAAGCGATGGATGTCGTCATACATGCGTTCGACGGCGGGCTCCCGTTCGAGGAACGCGACGACCGGCGGGTCGCGGCCGGTGAGGGGTTGCAGTGCGGGCTCGTAGTGGGGGTTGGCGAGGCAGCGGACATCGAACACCAGGTCCGCGTCGAGCGGCACGCCGTGCTTGAAGCCGAACGACTCCAGGAGCAGCGTGAGCTTGCTCGCGTCGACGCTGACGAAATCCTTGATCCACGAACGCAGCGCCGCCGCCGGCAGCTCGCTCGTGTCGAAGGCGAAGCCGAGCGGCCGGACCTCGGCCAGCAGCCCGCGCTCGTAGTCGATCGCCTCGGTCAGCGTTCGCGCGTCGCTCGAGAACGGATGGCGCCGGCGCGTCTCGGAAAAGCGCTTGACCAGCGTTTCGGTTTTCGCGTCGAGATAGAGGAAGCGCACGTTGAAGGCGAGCGCGCGCAGGTCCGCTATCGTGTCGGCCAGGCCGGCCAGGCCGGGCGCGGTCTTGACGTCGAGCGCGATCGCCACGCGATCGCGCCCGGCGTCCGCGAGGTAGCGGGCGGTCGCGGCGACCAGGGGCAGCGGCAGGTTGTTGACGGCGTAATAGCCGCAGTCCTCGAGCGCGCCGAGCGCGACGCTCTTGCCGGAGCCGGACACGCCGCCGAGCAGCAGGAGATCCATCGCCGGGAGCCGGCGCCGGAGGGCGTCAGCCGCCGTCCTCCATCAGCTGCGTCTGCCGGTCGATGAACTCCTTCGTGCTGTCGATGCCGCGCTGGTTCAGGACGAAGTTGCGCACCGCGGCTTCGACCAGCACGGCGAGGTTGCGTCCGGCGGCGACCGGGATCGTCACCTTGCGCACGGGCACGCCGAGGATCTCCTGGAACGTCGCGTTGACCTGCAAGCGGTCCAGCTCGGAAAACGCCTCGTTGCTGTGGTCCTCGAGGTGAACCATGAACTTCAGCAGCTTGCGCGGGCGCACGGCGGTCTCGCCGAAGATCGTGCGGATGTTGAGGATGCCGATGCCGCGCACCTCGAGAAAATCCCTGAGCACCGCAGGGCACCGGCCTTCGAGCGTGTCGGGCGAGATGCGATAGATTTCGACGATGTCGTCGGCGATGAGCCCGTTGCCGCGGGAGATGAGCTCGAGCGCGAGCTCGCTCTTGCCGATCGCCGACGCCCCGGTGACGAGCACGCCCATTTCGAGCACGTCGAGGAACACGCCGTGCAGCGTGGTCGACTCGGCGAGCACGCGCGACAGGAAGAGCCGGAACACCTCGACCAGGTGGGGCGAGGGCTGCGCCGACGTGAAGAGCGCGACGTGGTTGGCGTCGCACCTGGCCACCAGGTGCGGCGGCACGGCTTCGCCGTTGGCGACGACGATCGCGACCAGCTCGGCCGTGAAGAGCCGGTCGATCGACGACACGAGCTCGCCTTCGGTCAGGGCGCGAAGGTGGGCGAGTTCCGCCGCCCCCAGGATCTGGATGCGGAACGGGTGGATGAAGTTCATGTGGCCGACCTGGCCGATGGTCGGCTTCAGGGCCGCCTCGCCGGTCAGCACGCGATTTCCGCCCTGCCGTCCAGCGACCCAGTGCAGGCCGAGGCGGACCTGACTGTCGGCAAAGAGCCGCTCGACGCTGACCTGGCGCACGACGCCGGCTTCGGCGCTCACGGCGCGGGCGTCCAGCGCTCGAACAACACCCGCAATCCGGCCGCGTCGGTCGGGCCCGCCAGGCCGTCCCGGAAACGCGCTTCGGAAAACATCTGCGCGAGCTCCGAGAGCAGCTGCAGGTGCTGTTCGGTCGCCTGTTCCGGGACGAGCAGGATGAACACCTGGGCGACGGGCTTGCCGTCGGGCGCGTCGAAGGGAATCGGCGATTTGAGGCGGATGAAAGCGCCCTGCGCTTTGCGCAGGCCGCGGATGCGCCCGTGGGGAATGGCGATGCCCTGCCCCAGTCCGGTGGAGCCCAGCTTCTCGCGCGCCTGCAGGCTGTTGACGACGACCTGCCGGGAAAGACCGTGGTTGGCCTCGAACAGTGCGCCGACCGCGTCGAACAGGCGGGACTTCGATCCCGCGTCGAGATCGAGCAGGATGTTCCCGGTCGGCAGCAACTCGGCGATCTGGCTCATCGGCAGCTGGGGCGTGGTGGCGCGGACGGTGGCGATCGTCGGGGCCGCTGATGCCATCCGGCGGCCCGAGGGCTCTAGTCCGGCGTCGTCCCGGGGGCGCCGCGGGTGCCGGGAACCGGTGCGGGAGAAGGCTCGGCGGCAGCGTCGCGCTTGATCGCGGCGGCCTCGTGCCGGT
>CAVVUJ010000004.1:0-58793 GCA_963751405.1 uncultured beta proteobacterium
GTGGCACGATCCACCCCCATCGACCGGTATCGCAACATCGGCATCAGTGCGCACATTGATGCCGGCAAGACCACGACCACCGAACGCATCCTGTTCTACACCGGCGTCTCGCACAAGATAGGCGAGGTCCACGACGGCGCGACCGTCATGGACTGGATGGAGCAGGAGCGCGAGCGCGGCATCACGATCACGTCGGCCGCGACCACCTGTTTCTGGAAGGGGATGGACAGCAACTTCCCCGAGCACCGGATCAACATCATCGACACGCCGGGGCACGTCGACTTCACGATCGAGGTCGAGCGCTCGATGCGCGTGCTCGACGGCGCGTGCATGGTCTATTGCGCCGTGGGCGGCGTGCAGCCGCAGTCCGAGACCGTCTGGCGGCAGGCCAACAAGTACAAGGTCCCGCGCCTCGCGTTCGTCAACAAGATGGACCGCCAGGGCGCCAACTTCTTCAAGGTCTACGACCAGATGAAGTCGCGCCTCAAGGCCAATCCGGTGCCGATCCAGGTGCCCATCGGCGCCGAGGAGAAGTTCGAAGGCGTGATCGACCTCGTCCGGATGAAGGCGATCTACTGGGACGAGTCGACGCAGGGCATGAAGTACGACATGCGCGACATCCCGGCCGAGCACCTCGCGCTCGCCCAGGAATGGCGCGAGAAGATGATCGAGAACGCCGCCGAGGCCAACGAGGAGCTGATGAACAAGTACCTCGAGGGCGGCGAGCTCACCGTCGAGGACATCAAGCGCGGCCTGCGCCTGCGCACGATCGCGAGCGAGATCGTGCCGATGCTGTGCGGTTCGGCCTTCAAGAACAAGGGCGTCCAGGCGATGCTCGACGCCGTCATCGAATACATGCCGGCGCCGACGGACATCCCGCCGGTCACCGGCGAGCTCGAGAACGGCAAGCAGGGCGAGCGCAGGGCGGCCGACGACGAGCCGTTCGCAGGGCTTGCGTTCAAGATCATGACCGACCCCTACGTCGGCCAGCTGATCTTCTTCCGCGTCTACTCGGGCATCATCAAGTCCGGCGACACGATCTACAACCCGATCAAGGGGCGCAAGGAGCGCATCGGCCGCATCCTGCAGATGCACGCCAACCAGCGCGAAGAGATCAAGGCCGTGTGCGCGGGCGACATCGCCGCTGCGGTGGGCCTCAAGGAAGCCACGACGGGCGACACGCTGTGCGACCCGGAGCACGTGATCACGCTCGAGAAGATGATCTTCCCGGAGCCCGTGATCCACGTCGCGGTGGAGCCGAAGACCAAGATCGACCAGGAGAAGATGGGCATCGCGCTCAACCGGCTCGCGCAGGAAGACCCGTCGTTTCGCGTGCGCACGGACGAGGAATCGGGGCAGACGATCATCTCGGGGATGGGCGAGCTGCACCTGGAGATTCTCGTCGATCGGATGAAACGCGAGTTCGGCGTCGAGGCCAATGTCGGCGCGCCGCAGGTGGCGTACCGCGAAGCGATCAAGAAGCTGGTGCAGGTCGAGGGCAAGTTCATCAAGCAGTCCGGCGGTCGCGGCCAGTACGGCCACGTCTGGATCAAGATGGAGCCGAACGAGCAGGGCAAGGGCTTCGAGTTCGTCGACGCGATCAAGGGCGGCACGGTGCCGCGCGAGTACATTCCGGCGGTCGAGAAGGGCCTGCGGGAGACGCTGCCGAACGGGGTGCTCGCCGGCTTCCCGGTGGTCGATGTCAAGGTCACGCTGTTCGACGGCAGTTCGCACGACGTCGACTCGAACGAGAACGCCTTCAAGATGGCGGCGTCGATGGCGTTCAAGGATGGCATGCGCCAGGCGAGCCCGATGCTGCTCGAGCCGATGATGGCGGTCGAGGTCGAGACGCCCGAGGATTTCATGGGCAACGTCGTCGGCGACCTGTCGTCGCGGCGCGGCATGATCCAGGGCATGGACGACATGCCCACCGGCAAGGTCGTCAAGGCCGAGGTGCCGCTGGCCGAGATGTTCGGGTACTCGACGACGCTGCGCTCGCTGTCGCAGGGCCGCGCCACGTACACCATGGAATTCAAGCATTACACCGAGGCGCCGAAGTCCGTCGCCGAAGCGGTGATCAACAAGAAATCGTAACTTCGAGGTAATCCATCATGGGCAAGGCCAAATTTGAGCGGACGAAGCCGCACGTGAACGTGGGGACGATTGGGCACGTGGATCACGGGAAGACGACATTGACGGCGGCGATGACGCTGGTGCTGTCGAAGAAGTACGGTGGGGAGGTGAAGGCGTACGACCAGATTGACAACGCGCCGGAGGAGAAGGCGCGGGGGATCACGATCAACACGGCGCACGTGGAGTACGAGACGGAGAAGCGGCACTACGCGCACGTGGACTGCCCGGGGCATGCGGACTACATCAAGAACATGATCACCGGTGCGGCGCAGATGGACGGGGCGATCCTGGTGGTGAGTGCGGCGGACGGGCCGATGCCGCAGACGCGGGAGCACATTCTGCTGGCGCGGCAGGTGGGGGTGCCGTACATCGTGGTGTACATGAACAAGGCGGACATGGTGGACGACAAGGAGCTCCTGGAGCTGGTGGAGCTGGAGGTGCGGGAGCTGTTGTCGAAGTATCAGTTTCCTGGGGACAAGACGCCGATCGTGATTGGCAGTGCCAAGATGGCGCTGGAGGGGGACACGAGCGAGCTGGGGGCGGGGTCGATCTTCAAGCTGGCGGAGGCGCTGGACAGTTACATACCGCAGCCGACGCGGCTGATTGATGGGCCGTTTCTGATGCCGGTGGAGGACGTGTTCTCGATCTCGGGTCGGGGGACGGTGGTGACGGGGCGGGTGGAGCGGGGGATTGTGAAGGTGGGGGACAATCTGGAGATTGTGGGGTTGAAGCCGACGCTGCAGACGGTGTGCACGGGGGTGGAGATGTTCCGCAAGCTCCTGGACCAGGGTCAGGCGGGGGACAACGTGGGCGTACTCCTCAGAGGCACGAAGCGGGAGGAGGTGGAGCGCGGGCAGGTGCTGGCGAAGCCGGGCTCGATCACGCCGCACACGAAGTTCAGCTGCGAGGTGTACGTGCTGTCCAAGGAGGAGGGGGGTCGGCACACGCCGTTCTTCCCGGGGTATCGGCCGCAGTTTTACTTCCGGACGACGGACGTGACGGGCAGTTGCGTGCTGCCGGAGGGGACGGAGATGGTGATGCCTGGGGACAACATCGGGATGACGGTGACGCTGATTGCGCCGATCGCGATGGAAGAGGGGCTGCGGTTTGCGATTCGCGAGGGCGGCCGGACGGTCGGCGCCGGCGTCGTCGCCAAAGTCATCGAGTAAAACGCAGTTGACTACGAAGGTTGGAGCCATGCAGAACCAACGCATCAGAATCCGGTTGAAGGCGTTCGATTACAAGCTGATCGACCAGTCGGCAATGGAGATCGTGGACACCGCGAAGCGCTCCGGCGCGGTCGTGCGCGGTCCGGTGCCGCTGCCGACGAAGATCGAGCGCTACAACGTCCTGCGCTCGCCGCATGCGAACAAGACGTCGCGCGACCAGTTCGAGATCAGGACGCACCTGCGCCTGATGGACATCATCGATCCGACGGACAAGACGGTCGATCAGCTGATGAAGCTCGATCTGCCGGCCGGCGTGGACGTCGAGATCAAGCTGCAGTAACGGAATGCCCCGGCGGTGCCGGGGAAACTTGGAAGCCGCCGGTCAATCGTAATCGGCGGCGTGGAAAGGAAAACGAAGATGACACTCGGACTTGTCGGTCGCAAGATTGGCATGACCCGCATATTCACCGATGACGGCAAGGCCGTCCCGGTGACCGTGCTCGACGTGGCCAACAACCGCGTCACCCAGATCAAGACTCCGGAGGCCGACGGCTACTCGGCCGTGCAGGTCGCGTTCGGCAAGCGGCGCGCTTCGCGCGTGACCAAGCCGCAGGCCGGACACCTCGCGAAAGCCGGGGTCGAGGCCGGCGAATTGCTGCGCGAGTTTCCGGTCACCCCCGAGGCGCTGGCCGAGCTCAAGGTCGGCGCGACGATTCCAGCCGCGACGTTCGCGGTCGGCGAGCTCGTCGATGTCACGGGCACGACCAAGGGCCGCGGCTTCTCCGGCGTGATTCGCCGGCATCATTTCAGCTCCAACCGGGCGTCGCACGGCAATTCGCGCTCGCACAACACGCCGGGGTCGATCGGCATGGCGCAGGATCCGGGCCGCGTCTTCCCGGGCAAGCGGATGGCCGGCCAGCACGGCAACGTCACGCGCACCGTGCAGACCCTGACCGTCGTTCGCGTCGACGCCGAGCGCGGCCTGCTGCTCGTCAAGGGCTGCGTGCCCGGTGCCGACGGCGGTCACATCATCGTCCGGCGGGCGGTGAAGACGCCGGCCAAGAAGGGAGCCTGACGATGGACCTCAAGCTCATTGACGACCAGGGCAAGGCGGCCGCGACGATCGCCGGGCCGGACGCGCTGTTCGGGCGCGACTACAACGAATCGCTGATCCACCAGCTCGTCACGGCCTACCAGGCGAACGCGCGCCAGGGCACGCGCAAGCAGAAGGGCCGCGCCGACATCAACAAGTCGCACAAGAAGCCATGGGCGCAGAAGGGTACGGGCCGCGCGCGCGCGGGCCAGGCCAACAGTCCGCTCTGGCGCGGCGGCGGCAGGATTTTCCCGAATTCGCCCGACGAGAATTTCACGCAGAAGGTGAACCGCAAGATGTACCGCGCGGGCATTGCGTCGATCCTCTCCCAGCTGCACCGCGAAGGCCGGCTGTCGGTCATCGACGCGCTCGCCGTCGATGCTCCGAAGACGAAGCTCTTCGCGCAGAAGATCAAGGCGCTGGGGCTCCCGGGCACGCTGCTGATCGTCACCGACAAGCTCGACGACAACGTGTTCCTGTCGTCGCGCAACCTGCCGGACGTGCTGGTGCTGGAGACACGCGAGATCGATCCGGTAAGCCTCGTGCGCTTCAACAGCGTGCTGCTCACCAAGGGCGCGATCGCGCAAATCGAGGAGATGCTGGGATGAATGCCAAGCCCAACGCCAACCCCAGCGCACGGAAATTCAATCCCGAGCGCCTCGCGGTCGTGCTGCTCGCGCCGGTCGTGTCCGAGAAGGGCACCTTCCTCGCGGACAAGCACGAGCAGGTGATCTTCAAGGTCGCGCCGGATGCGACCAAGCCGGAAGTCAAGGCGGCCGTCGAGGCGATGTTCAAAGTCCAGGTGGAGAGCGTGCAGATCGCCAACGTCGGCGGCAAGGTGAAGCGCTTCGGACGCTTCACCGGGCGGCGCCGTTCGTGGAAGAAAGCCTACGTCTGCCTGAAGCCGGGCCAGGAAATCAATTTCGCGGCGGAAGGTTAATCAAAATGCCCCTTCAAAAAGTCAAACCGACATCGCCGGGCCGTCGCTCGCTGGTCAAGGTCGTCCACCCGCACCTGCACAAGGGGCGGCCGGTGGACGCGCTGACCGAGAGCAAGAAGCGCGGCTCGGGACGCAACCACAACGGCCACATCACGATGCGGCACAAGGGCGGCGGCCACAAGCAGCAGTACCGGATCGTCGACTACAAGCGCAACAAGGACGGCATTCCCGCCAAGGTCGAGCGGCTCGAGTACGACCCCAATCGCAGCGCGCACCTGGCGCTCCTGCTGTACGCCGACGGCGAGCGCCGCTACATCATCGCGCCGCGCGGCGTCGCGACGGGAACGCAGCTGCTGTCGGGTGCGGAGGCTCCGATCAAGCCGGGCAACTGCCTGCCGGTGCGCAACATCCCGGTCGGCACGACGATCCACTGCGTCGAGATGGCGCCCGGCAAAGGCGCGCAGATGGCCCGCTCCGCCGGCGCCGGCGTCCAGCTGCTCGCCCGCGAGGGTGTCTACGCCCAGGTCCGTCTGCGCTCGGGCGAGATCCGCAAGGTGCACGTGGATTGCCGCGCGGTGATCGGCGAGGTCGGCAACGAAGAGCACAACCTGCGGTCGATCGGCAAGGCCGGCGCGAACCGCTGGCGCGGCATCCGTCCGACCGTCCGGGGCATCTGCATGAATCCGGTGGATCACCCGCATGGCGGCCGCTCGAACGGCGGCGGGCACCCGGTGTCGCCCTGGGGCACGCCGACCAAGGGCTACAAGACGCGGCGCAACAAGCGCACCGATTCGATGATCGTGCGCCGCCGGCACGCGACCAAAGGTTAACCGAGGGCAACGAGATGGCACGTTCAATCAAGAAGGGTCCGTTTGTCGACGACCATCTGCTGCAGAAGGTCGATGCGGCACGCGCGACCAACGACAAGCGTCCGATCAAGACCTGGTCGCGCCGCTCGACGATCACGCCCGAGTTCGTCGGGCTCACGATCGCCGTGCACAACGGCAAGCAGCACATCCCGGTCTACGTGTCGGAAAACATGGTCGGCCACAAACTCGGCGAATTCGCGCTGACGCGAACCTTCAAGGGCCATTCGGCCGACAAGAAGGTCTCGGCGGCGGCGCCGCCGCGGAAGTAGGAGGAGCGCGATGGAAACCAGTGCAATCCTGCGCGGCGTGCGGCTCTCGGCCCAGAAGGGCCGGCTGGTCGCCGACCAGATCCGCGGCCTGCCCGTGGACCAGGCGCTCAACATCCTGAGCTTTTCCCCGAAGAAGGGCGCCGTCATCATCAAGAAGGTGCTGCTGTCGGCGATCGCCAATGCCGAGCACAACGACGGCGCCGACGTGGACGAGCTGAAGGTGAAGACGATCCTGGTCGACAAGGCGGAAAGTCTGCGCCGCTTCACGGCGCGCGCGAAGGGCCGTGGCAACGTCATCCTGAAGCAGACGTGCCACATCCATGTCACCGTCGGTGACGGAAAATAAGGGGCGTCATGGGACAGAAAATACATCCGACGGGTTTCCGCCTCGCCGTAACGAGGAACTGGACGTCCAAGTGGTTCGCGAACAGCAAGAACTTCGCGCCCACGCTGAAGGAAGACATCAAGATCCGCGAGTACCTGAAGAAGAAGCTCGGCCACGCGTCGGTGGGCAAGATCACGATCGAGCGGCCGGCGAAGAACGCGCGCATCACCATCTACAGCGCGCGCCCGGGCGTGGTCATCGGCAAGAAGGGCGAGGACATCGAGACGCTGCGCTCCGACCTGCGCAAGATGATGGGCGGCGACGTGGGCCTCAACATCGAGGAGATCCGCAAGCCCGAGATCGATGCGCAGCTGATTTCCGATTCGATTTCGCAGCAGCTCGAGAAGCGGATCATGTTCCGCCGCGCGATGAAGCGGGCGATGCAGAACGCGATGCGGCTGGGCGCGCAGGGGATCAAGATCATGTGCTCGGGCCGCTTGAACGGGATCGAGATCGCGCGCCGCGAGTGGTACCGCGAGGGCCGCGTGCCATTGCACACGCTGCGCGCCGACATCGACTACGGCTTCTCGGAAGCCAGGACGACCTATGGGGTCATCGGCATCAAGGTCTGGGTATTCAAGGGCGAAGTGCTGGCGCACAACGCCGAGCCGTCGGCAGCGCCGGCGCCGGCGCCCGAGGCGCCCAAGCGTCCGCGGCGTTCGTCAGCACCGGGAGTGAAGAATGTTGCAGCCGGCTAGAAGGAAGTACCGCAAGGAGCAGAAGGGCCGCAACAAGGGCGTGGCGACCGTCGGCAACAAGGTCAGCTTCGGCGAGTACGGTCTCAAGGCCATCGGCCGCGGCCGGCTCACCGCGCGTCAGATCGAAGCCGCGCGGCGGGCGATGACGCGGCACATCAAGCGCGGCGGCCGCGTCTGGATCCGTATTTTCCCGGACAAGCCCATGTCGAAGAAGCCCGCGGAAGTGCGGATGGGCAACGGCAAGGGCAATCCCGAGTTCTACGTCGCGGAGATCGTGCCCGGGAAGGTTCTCTACGAGATGGACGGCGTCGACGAAACCATCGCGCGCGAGGCCTTCGCCCTCGCCGCCGCGAAGCTGCCGATCCGGACGACTTTCGTCCATCGGCTCGTCGGTGCCTGACGGAGGTCATCATGAAGCGAACGGATAACACGAAGGCGCTCGCCGCCAAGTCGCCGGCGGAGCTGAAGACCGAGCTCGGGGCGCTCCTGAAGGAGCAGTTCGGCCTCCGGATGCAGCGGGCGACGCAGCAGCTCACGAATACCGAGAAGCTGAAGCAGGTGCGGCGCAACATCGCCCGCGCGCGGACGCTCATCCATCAGAAGGAGAATCAGGCATGAGCGAGCAACCACAGACTCCCGCGACCGCGCCGGCGCCGCGGAAGACGATCATCCAGACGCTTACCGGCCGGGTCGTCGGCGACAAGATGAACAAGACCGTCACGGTGGTCGTCGAGCGCCGCGTCAAGCACGCGCTCTACGGCAAGTTCGTGACCCGGTCGAGCAAGTACCACGCGCACGACGAGAACAACGAGTGCAAGATGGGCGACCTGGTCGAGATCGTCGCCTGCCGCAAGCTCGCCAAGACCAAGGCGTACCGGGTGAGCCGGTTGCTCGAGAAGGCCCGGGTCGTATGAGCGCCGCCGGGCCGCCCCAAGGCGCTCATTGCTCCCTCTCGGAGGGAAGGCGCGCAGCGCCAAGGGTGCGCCAATGACCGGAAGTCGGTCCCGCCGGACGGATGGCGGGCGGCATTTGCAAGGTATTGATCCGATATAGGGCTTGCAGGATGCTCGGAATCCTGTCATAATTTTCGTTTCGCCTGCCGCGGTCCGCCGGAGTAACCCGACGGGGCGTTGCCCCGAAGCGGAAGTCTCGCCGAATGGCCGCGGTCACTCCCCGAACGGGGTCCAAAACTGGACGCGGCAGCCTGTCGCGACCGCAGCCGGCAACCGAACGCGCTGCGGCGCACTCCGCGGATTAAGTTGGAGAAGCAACAATGATCCAGATGCAGTCGGTCCTGGACGTCGCCGACAACACCGGTGCCCGTCGCGTGATGTGCATCAAGGTGCTCGGCGGCTCGAAGCGCCGGTACGCGCACATCGGCGATGTCATCAAGGTCACCGTCAAGGACGCGGCGCCGCGCGGCCGCG
This sequence comes from uncultured beta proteobacterium, assembly GCA_963751405.1. Classification (GTDB taxonomy): domain Bacteria; phylum Pseudomonadota; class Gammaproteobacteria; order Burkholderiales; family Casimicrobiaceae; genus CAIWHR01. The sequence goes on from CAVVUJ010000004.1 coordinate 8,984, forward strand.
TCAAAAAGGGCGAGATCTACAACGCCGTCGTGGTGCGCACGCGCCACGGCGTGCGCCGCGACGACGGCGCCAAGGTGTGCTTCGACACCAACGCGGCCGTGCTGCTCAATGTGAAGCTCGAGCCGATCGGCACCCGCATCTTCGGGCCGGTCACCCGCGAGCTGCGAACCGAGCGATTCATGAAGATCGTCTCGCTCGCGCCGGAAGTTCTGTAGGGGACAGCGATGCGCAAGATCAAGAAAGGCGACAACGTCGTCGTGCTCGCCGGCCGTGACAAAGGCAAGCGCGGGGACGTCACGCGCGTGTTTGCCGAGCACGTGCTGGTCGCCGGCATCAACCAGGTGAAGAAGCACCAGCGGCCGAATCCGATGAAGGGCGAGCAGGGCGGGATCGTGACGAAGGAGATGCCGATCCACGTCTCGAACGTCGCCATCTGGAATCCGGTGGTCAAGAAGGCCGACCGGATCGGCCTGCGTTCGCTCGAGGATGGGCGCAAGGTGCGCTACTTCAAGTCGAACGGCGAGCTGATTGGCGCGTAAGGAGATATGACGATGGCCCGCCTCAGGGAAATCTACAAGAAGGAAATCGTGCCCGCGCTGACGAAGCAATTCGGCTACAAGTCGGTCATGGAAGTGCCGCGCGTGTCGAAGGTCGTCCTCAATATGGGCGTGGGCGAGGCCGTGGGCGACAAGAAGCTGCTCGAGAATGCCGCTGCCGACATGCAGAAGATCGCCGGGCAGAAGCCCGTGGTCACCAAGGCGCGCAAGGCGATCGCCGTGTTCAAGATCCGCGAGGGTTACCCGATCGGCTGCATGGTCACGCTGCGCCAGAACCGCATGTACGAATTCCTCGACCGCCTGATCTCGGTCGCGCTGCCGCGCGTGCGCGACTTCCGCGGCGTTTCGGGCCGCTCGTTCGACGGCCGCGGCAATTTCAACATGGGCGTCAAGGAGCAGATCATCTTCCCCGAGATCGAATACGACAAGGTCGATGCGATGCGCGGGATGAACATCACGATCACCACGACCGCGAAGACCGACGCCGAGGCCAAGGCATTGCTGGCCGCGTTCCGTTTTCCGTTCAAGAACTGAGGGCGCCATGGCGAAACTGTCCCTGATCAACCGCGACCAGAAGCGCCGCGCACTGGTGAAGAAATACGCCAGGAAGCGCGAGGAGCTGGTCTCGATCATCAACAATTCGAAGGCGTCGGACGAAGTCCGCTACGCCGCGCGGCTCAAGCTGCAGCAGCTGCCGCGCAACGCGAACCCGACCCGCCTGCGCAGCCGCTGCGCGCTCACGGGCCGGCCGCGCGGGTTCTTCCGCAAGTTCGGCCTCGGCCGCAGCAAGCTGCGCGAGTTCGCCATGCGCGGTGAGATCCCGGGCATCGTCAAGGCCAGCTGGTAAGGGGCACATAAATGAGCATGACTGATCCAATCGCCGACATGCTGACGCGCATCCGCAACGCGCAGATGGTGGAGCAGGCTGTCGTCGCGATGCCGTCGTCCAAGGTGAAGCTGGCGATCGCCAGGGTCCTGCAGGACGAGGGATACATCGACGCGTTCAAGGTCTCCAGCGACGCGGTCAAGCCCGTGCTCGAGATCGCGCTCAAGTACTACGCCGGCCGCCCCGTCATCGAGAAGATCGAGCGCGTGTCGAAGCCGGGGTTGCGCATCTACAAGAGCAAGGACGACATTCCGCGCGTGATGAACGGGCTTGGCATCGCCATCGTCTCGACATCGCATGGCGTCATGACGGACCGCAAGGCGCGCGCCACCGGGGTCGGCGGCGAAGTGCTCTGCATCGTCGCCTAATATGAACAGCCCCCACGCTCACTTCGTTCGCTGCCCCCGAGGGGGAGCACAGTGCGCTTCGGGCGGCCGGGCGCGCACTGAGATTTAATCGAGGATCGCAAGATGTCACGCATCGGCAATCATCCCATCCCGCTGCCGGCCAAGGTCGAGGTCACGCTGGTGCCGGGCGGCATCACGGTCAAGGGTCCGCTGGGCACGCTGTCGCGTACCTACGGCAGCGAGCTCTCGATCGAGCGCGCCGGCGACACGCTCGTCTGCAAGGTCGCGGACCCGGAAGCGCGGCCGATGCACGGCACGCTGCGGGCGCTCGTGGCGAACATGGTCAAGGGCGTGACCGAAGGTTACGAGAAGAAACTGACGCTGGTCGGCGTGGGTTTCCGCGCGCAGGCCGCCGGCGACAAGATCAACCTTGCGCTCGGCTTTTCGCACCCGGTGGTCCACGCGATGCCGAAGGGCGTCAAGGTGGAAACCCCGGTGCAGACGGAGATCATCGTCAAGGGCATCGACAAGCAGCAGGTCGGACAGGTGGCGGCGGAGATCCGCGCCTACCGTCCGCCGGAGCCGTACAAGGGCAAGGGCGTGCGTTATTTCGACGAGCGCGTCAAGATCAAAGAAACCAAGAAGAAATAGTCCGGCGCGCGCGATTGCGCGATGACGACCGAAGCGCATTTTCCGACTGACGGAAGAGGTAGGAAATGAACAAGAACGAAGCCCGTGTCCGCCGCGCCCGCAAGACGCGGATCCGCATCGCGCTGCAGCGGGCGACGCGCCTGGTGGTGAGCCGCTCGAACTGCCACATCTACGCGCAGATCATCGCGCCCACCGGCGACAAGGTGCTGGCCAGCGCGTCGACGGCGGAGGCGGACGTGCGCAAGGATGTCAAGAACGGCGGCAACAAGGCGGCCGCCGCGATCGTCGGCAAGCGCATCGGCGACCGCGCGAAGGCGCTCGGCATCGAGACGGTCGCCTTCGACCGCTCGGGTTACCGGTATCACGGCCGCGTGCAGGCGCTGGCCGACGCGGCGCGCGAAGCCGGCTTGAAGTTTTGAATGGACCCCCAAGCTCACTTCGTTCGCCTCCCCCCGTGGGGGATGCAGGTCGCCCTTGGGGCGGCCCGGCGGGCGGCCTGAGGCCGGTCTGACGCGACGACGAACAGGGAAATATCGACATGGCGAGAATGCAGCAGCGGCAGCAGCAGCAGGACGAGCGCGGCGACGGCCTCCGCGAAAAGATGATCAGCATCAACCGCGTCACCAAGGTGGTGAAGGGCGGGCGCATTCTCGGCTTCGCCGCGCTGACCGTGGTTGGCGATGGTGACGGACGGGTCGGCATCGGCAAAGGCAAGGCCAAGGAAGTGCCGGTCGCCGTGCAGAAGGCGATGGAAGAGGCGCGCCGGCGGATGGTCAAGGTGCGCCTGAAGAACGGCACGCTGCACCACGCCGTCGAGGGCAGGCACGGGGCGACCAAGGTGTTCATGCAGCCCGCGGCCGACGGTACCGGCGTGATCGCCGGCGGGCCGATGCGCGCGGTGTTCGAGGTGGTCGGCGTGACGAACGTGCTGGCCAAATGCCACGGCTCGACGAATCCGTACAACCTGGTCCGGGCGACGATCAACGCGCTCGAGAACTGCAGCGCGCCGGCGGACATTGCAGCGAAGCGCGGGATGACCGTCGAGCAGATGATGGGGGCCTGACCGTGACGGCGCAGAAAAAGATCAGGGTGCAGCTCTTCAAGAGCACCGCGAGCGCGAAGGAAAGCCACCGGGCGACGGTGCGCGGGCTCGGTCTCAAGTGGACGAACCACGCGGTCGATGTCGTCGACACGCCCGCCACGCGCGGCATGATCGACAAGGTGAGCTACATGGTCAAGGTTGTCGGATAGGGAAACCGGAGCACGCGATGCGTCTTAATACGATCAAGCCTGCCGAAGGCTCGAACAAGGCCCGGCGCCGCGTCGGCCGCGGCATCGGCTCGGGGCTCGGCAAGACGGCCGGCCGTGGGCACAAGGGCCAGAAGTCCCGCTCGGGCGGCTTCCACAAGGTCGGGTTCGAGGGCGGCCAGATGCCGCTGCAGCGCCGCCTGCCCAAGCGCGGTTTCGTGTCGACGACGACGCAACGACACCGCCGAGGTGCGCCTGTCCGATCTCGGGAAGCTGCCCGTGGTCGAGATCGACTTTCTCGCACTCAAGGCGGCGGGGGTCGTGCCGACGCTCGCCAAGGCGGCGAAGGTGATCAAGGCCGGGACCCTGACGAAAGCGGTGAAGCTCACCGGCATTGCGGTAACCAAGGGCGCCAAGGCGGCCATCGAAGCCGCCGGCGGCAGCGTCGCCTGATCGGCGGCGCCCATACGAGCACAGGAACAGCGTGGCCACGACCAACCCGGCTCTGAAGACAGGATCCAAGTACGCCGATCTCAAGCGGCGGCTGTGGTTCCTGCTGGGCGCGCTCATCGTGTACCGGATCGGCACGCACATCCCGGTGCCGGGCATCAACGCGGCCGTGCTGGATGACCTGTTCCGCTCGCAGCAAGGCGGCATTCTCGGGCTGTTCAACGTGTTTTCGGGGGGCGCGCTGCAACGCTTCTCGATCCTGGCGCTCGGCATCATGCCGTACATCTCGGCGTCGATCATCATGCAGCTGTGCACGGTGGTCATCCCGTCGCTCGAGGCGATCAAGAAGGAAGGCGAAGCCGGACGCCGCAAGATCACCCAGTACACGCGTTATGCGACGCTCGGTCTCGCGTTCTTCCAGGCGCTCGGCATCTCCATCGCGCTGGAGGCGCAGGCCGGACTCGTGCTCGCGCCGGGCCTGGGTTTCCGCCTCGTGACCGCAGTGACGCTGGTCACCGGCACGATGTTCCTGATGTGGCTCGGCGAGCAGATCACGGAGCGCGGCCTGGGCAACGGCATCTCGCTGCTGATCTTCGCCGGGATCGCCGCCGGCCTGCCCAACGCGATCGGCCAGACGCTGGAGCAGCTCAACACCGGCGCCTATTCCATTCCGCTGGTCCTGGGCATCGCGGCGCTCGTGATCGTCGTGACTGCATTCGTCGTCTTCGTCGAGCGCGCGCTGCGGAAGATCCTCGTCAATTACGCGAAGCGCCAGGTCGGCAACAAGGTCTACCAGGGCCAGAGCTCGCATCTGCCGCTCAAGCTCAACATGGCCGGGGTCATCCCGCCCATCTTCGCGTCGTCGATCATCCTGTTCCCCGCGACGCTCGCTTCGTGGTTCGGCGCCGGCGAGGGCACGATCTGGCTGCGCGACCTCGCGGCGGCCCTCGGCCCGGGACAGCCCGTGCACGAGATCCTGTACGCGAGCGCGATCATCTTCTTCTGCTTCTTCTACACGGCCCTGCAGTACAACCCGAAGGAGACCGCCGAGAATCTGAAGAAGAGCGGCGCGTTCATTCCCGGCTACCGGCCCGGCGACCAGACGGCCAAGTACATCGAGAAGATCACGCTGCGGCTGACATTGCTGGGCTCGCTCTACCTCGTGGTCGTGTGCTTCATCCCGAATTTCCTGATCGCGTGGAAGAACGTGCCGTTCTACTTCGGCGGCACCTCGCTCCTGATCATCGTCGTGGTCACGATGGACTTCATGACGCAGGTGCAGGCCTACATGATGTCGCAGCAGTACGAGAGCCTGCTGAAGAAGGCGAATTTCAAGGGTGGGTTGCCCACGCGCTGATGTCGAAGGAAGACACGATCCAGATGCAGGGCGAGATCCTGGAAATGCTGCCGAACGCAACGTTCCGGGTGAAGTTGGAGAACGGGCACGTGGTGCTGGGGCATATCTCGGGCAAGATGCGGATGCACTACATCAAAATACTGCCGGGCGACAAGGTGACGGTGGATCTGACGCCGTACGATCTGACCCGGGCGCGGATAATTTTCCGCGCGAAATGATTCGCAAGGGGTGGCGACATGAAAGTTCTGGCTTCGGTGAAGAAAATTTGCCGCAACTGCAAGATCATCCGGCGCAACGGCGTCGTGCGGGTCATCTGCACGGATCCGCGGCACAAGCAGCGGCAAGGCTGACCAATTTGAATTCGATAGGGTAGCGAAATGGCCCGTATTGCAGGCGTCAACATCCCCAACCACCAACACGCGGAGATCGCGCTCACGGCGGTCTACGGCATCGGCCGTCCGCGCGCCAAGGCGATCTGCGTCGCGGCCGGCATCAAGGGCTCGGCGAAGATCAAGGATCTGTCCGACGCGGACATGGACCGGCTGCGCGAGCAGGTGCAGAAGTTCACCGTCGAGGGCGATCTGCGCCGCGAGGTGACGATGAGCATCAAGCGGCTGATGGACCTCGGCTGCTACCGTGGCGTGCGGCACCGCCGCGGGCTGCCGGTGCGCGGCCAGCGCACGCGCACCAACGCGCGCACGCGCAAGGGCCCGAAGAAGTCGCGCTCGGGCATGAGCAAGCCGGCGCCGACCTCCAAGTAACGCGGAAGGATAGAACAGCATGGCAACAGCACCGCAGAACCCGAAGGCCGGCGCCCGTGTGCGCAAGAAGGTCAAGAAGAACGTCGCCGAAGGCATCGCGCACATCCACGCGTCGTTCAACAACACGATCATCACGATCACCGACCGGCAGGGCAACGCCCTCTCGTGGGCGACCTCGGGCGGCGCCGGCTTCAAGGGCTCGCGCAAGTCGACGCCGTTTGCCGCGCAGGTGGCGGCCGAGAAGGCCGGCCGCGTCGCGGTCGAATGCGGGATCAAGAACCTCGAAGTGCGCATCAAGGGCCCGGGCCCGGGCCGCGAATCGGCGGTGCGCGCGCTGAACGCGCTCGGGATCAAGATCACGAGCATTTCGGACGTGACACCGATTCCGCACAATGGCTGCCGCCCGCCGAAGCGCCGCCGTATCTAACCTGGATAACTCGGTCGACCTGAACAGCGATGTCGACCGAGAACTTGAATTGAACCGATAGGACGCAAACGTGGCTCGATACACCGGACCCAAATGTAAGCTCGCGCGCAGGGAAGGCACCGACCTTTTCCTGAAGAGCGCGCGGCGCTCGCTCGACTCCAAGTGCAAGCTCGACACCAAGCCGGGCCAGCACGGCGTGAGATCGGGGATGCGCATGTCGGATTACGGCAATCAGCTGCGCGAGAAGCAGAAGCTGCGCCGGACCTACGGCATTCTCGAGCGGCAGTTCCGCCGCTATTTCGGCGAGGCCGCCCGCCGCAAGGGCTCGACGGGCACGAATCTGCTGCAATTGCTCGAGTCGCGCCTCGACAACGTCGTGTACCGGATGGGGCTCGGCTCCACGCGCGCCGAGGCGCGCCAGCTGGTGACGCACGGCTCGATCACGGTCAACGGCAGGGTGCAGAACGTGCCGTCGGCGCTGGTCAAGACCGCGGATGTCGTCGGCGTGACCGAAAAGGCCAAGGCCCAGCTGCGGATCCAGGACGCGCTGCAGCTCGCCGAAAAGGTCGGCTTTCCGTCGTGGGTGGAAGTCGACGTGAAGAAGATGTCCGGCACGTTCAAGGGCGCGCCGGATCGCTCGGAGTTTGGCCAGGACATCAACGAAAGCCTGGTGGTCGAGTTGTATTCCAAGTAAACGCCGGCCGTGGCCAACGCCGCGGCCGACAAGTTGTCTCAAAAGCGTGTTCCCGTCTTGAACCCGCATAAAGGTTCCGCATGCAGAGCAATGTCCTGTTGAAACCGCGCATCATCGACGTGCAGTCCAGCTCCCCGTTCCACGCCAAGGTGGTGATGGAGCCCTTCGAACGCGGGTACGGCCATACGCTGGGCAACGCGCTCCGGCGCGTGCTGCTCTCGTCGATGCCCGGGTATGCCCCCACCGAAGTCCGGATCACGGGCGTGCTGCACGAGTACTCGGCGCTCGACGGCGTGCAGGAGGATGTCGTCGACATCCTGCTCAATCTCAAAGGGGTCGTGCTCAAGCTGCACAATCGCGACCACGTCCTGCTGAAGCTCGCCAAGACCGGGGAAGGTCCGATCACGGCCGCGGACATCGAGCCCAACCACGACGTCGAGATCATCAATCCCGAGCACCTGATTGCGCATCTGACCGCCGGCGGCAAGATCGAGATGGAGATCAAGGTCGAGAAGGGCCGCGGCTACCAGCCGGCGACGGCGCGCGTGAAGCCGGATGGCGGGCGCACGATCGGCAGCATCCTGCTCGACGCCTCGTTCAGCCCGGTCCGCCGGGTCAGCTACGCGGTCGAGAGCGCGCGGGTCGAGCAGCGCACCGATCTCGACAAGCTGGTGCTGGACATCGAGACCAACGGCGTCGTCGAGCCGGAGCAGGCGGTCCGGTACGCAGCGTCCGTGCTGGTCGAGCAGCTGTCGGTCTTCGCCGACCTGCAGGGAACCGACCAGCCGGCCACGGAGCGCTCTTCGCCGCAGGTCGACCCGATCCTGCTGCGCCCGGTCGACGACCTCGAGCTGACGGTGCGCTCCGCGAACTGCCTCAAGGCGGAGAACATCTATTACATCGGCGACCTCATCCAGCGCACCGAGACGGAGTTGCTGAAGACTCCGAACCTCGGTCGCAAGTCGCTGAACGAGATCAAGGAAGTGCTCGCTTCGCGTGGGTTGTCGCTGGGCATGAAGCTCGAGAACTGGCCTCCGGCCGGCCTCGATCGCCCCTGATTCCCGCCCACGCGCGCGAAAACGAAGGAAGCAGAATCATGCGCCACCGCCACGGCCTGCGGAAACTGAATCGCACGAGCAGCCATCGCCTCGCGATGCTGCGCAACATGACCAACTCGCTCCTGACGCACGAGGTCATCAAGACCACGCTGCCGAAAGCCAAGGAGCTGCGCCGCGTGGCGGAGCCGATGATCACGCTCGCCAAGGAGCCGACGCTCGCCAACCGGCGGCTGGCCTTCAACCGGTTGCGCGATCGCGACGTCGTCACCAAGCTGTTCAACGAGCTCGGCCCGCGCTACCAGGCGCGGCCGGGCGGCTATCTGCGCATCCTCAAGTTCGGCTTCCGGGTCGGGGACAAGGCGCCGATGGCGCTCGTGGAGCTGGTCGACCGCCCGGCGCCGGCGGCGGAAGCAGCCGACGCCAAGACCGAATAGTCCGCTCGCGGCGCAGGAGAAGGCCGGGCGCTGCGCCCGGCTTTTTTTTCGTTCTTCGCCGATTGGGCAGGTGCTGGCGGCCCCCCAATGCATCGATCCCTTGCTACGAGGGCCTCGCGGATGGACAATTTGCCTTCCCCGAGCATCGTGGCGGGCGTTGCGCAGTCGCTGCCGGACGCACGCAGTTGCGCGCCATGGTGCACGTGAGGTCGGGCTCCGTTGACGACCGGTACATCCGGCGCCGGAGGGACATGGGAGGGGCGGCGTCATGAGTACCGTACTCGAGAACAAGGCCGCGGCGCGGGGGGGCCTTGCCGACCGGCTGGCCTTCTTCAACGGCCTGCAGGCGGTCACCAACAGGATTCACGCGACGACCCATAGCGACGAGATCATCCTGGATCTCGGGCAGGATATCTGCAACCTGTTCGGCGCCGATCGCCTGACGATCTATGTCGCCTGCGACGGCGGCAAGTCGATCGTCACCAAGGTCAAGACGGGCCTCAACGCCTACAAGGACTTCAAGCTGCCGGTCGCCGACCTCAGCGTGGCGGGCTACGTTGCCGTGCACCGGCGCATCGTCAACATCCGCGATGTCTACGACGCCAACGAGCTCGCTGCCTACAGCCCGCACCCCAATTTCCTGCGGCTGATCGACACCAAGACCGGCTATCGCACGCGCCAGATGCTCGTGGCACCGGTGGTCGACGCGCAAACCGGCGATCTGGTCGGCGTCGTGCAGCTCATCAACACCAAGTCCGGCGAGCCCTTTCCGCCGGCGATGGAAGAAGGTGTCACCCTGTTGTGCGAGACGCTCGCCATCGCGTTGTGCCAGCGCCTGCGGGCGGCTGCGCCGGTCAAGGGCAGGTACGACGCCCTGGTGGCGAATGCCGTCATGTCGGCGGAGGAGCTGGAGCTCGCGACGCGCTCGGCGCGCCGCAAGAACCTCGACGTCGAGACGGTCCTCATCGACGAGTTCCAGGTAAAGCCGAATGCGGTCGGCGAGGCCCTGGCGGCCTATTTCGGCGTCCCGTACGAGCCGTTCCGGGTCGATCGCGTGAAGCCCTTCGACCTGCTCAAGAACCTGAGCCGGGAATTCCTCGAGAGCAGTCTGTGGGTGCCGATCGAGGACGCTGGTGAAGGCATGGTGGTCCTGACGACGGACCCGGACCGGCTGCGCGGCTCGCGCGTCGTCAACAACATCTATCCGAAGGGAAAGATCAGCTACCGGGTCTGCGGCAATCGCGAGTTCGCGGCCACGCTGGATCAGCTCTTCGGCGCAACGCCGGGCGCGATGGACAGGCAGTCGATCGGCGACCTGCTTTCCGACATGCACGACGAGGGCGGCGAAGAGGCGGTGGAGGACATGAAGTCCGCAGCCGCCGACAACGAGGTGGTCAAGCTCGTCAACAAGGTCATCGTCGACGCCTACCAGCAGGGGGCATCGGACATCCACGTCGAACCCTATCCGGGCAAGGGCAAGACCGAGATCCGCTTTCGCAAGGACGGGCTGCTGCAGCCCTACATCTCGGTGCCCCACGGCTACCGCAATGCGATTGCCGCGCGCATCAAGATCATGTGCGACCTCGACATCTCCGAGCGGCGCAAACCCCAGGACGGCAAGATCAGGTTCAAGAAGTTCGGCCCGCTCGACATCGAATTGCGCGTCGCCACCGTGCCGTCGCAGGGCGGGATGGAAGACATCGTGATGCGCATCCTCGGCGCCGGCGAGCCCATTCCGCTCGACAAGCTCGGCCTGTCCAGGCACAACCTCGAGACGTGCAAGGCGACGGTGTCGAAGCCGTACGGCCTGTTCTTCGTGTGCGGGCCCACCGGATCGGGCAAGACCACGACGCTGCACTCGGTGCTGGGTTACCTCAACCGGCCGGACACGAAGATCTGGACCGCCGAGGACCCGGTGGAAATCACGCAACGGGGTCTGCGCCAGGTGCAGGTCAACCCGAAGGCCGGGCTCACGTTCGCCGTGGCGATGCGGGCGTTCCTGCGCTGCGATCCCGACATCATCATGGTCGGCGAGATGCGGGACAAGGAGACCGTGGCGACGGCCATCGAGGCGTCGCTGACCGGCCACCTCGTGCTGGCGACGCTGCATACGAACAGCGCGCCGGAGTCCATCGTGCGGCTCCTCGACATGGGCATGGATCCGTTCAATTTCGCCGATGCGCTGCTGGGAGTGCTGGCGCAGCGGCTCGCCCGGCGCCTGTGCGCCAGCTGCAGGAAGGCGCACGTCGCGACCGGCGCCGAGCTCGAGGCGCTGCTCGACGAGTACACCCTTGAATTGATGGCCATCGATTCCTGGAAGAAGGACCCGCAAGCCGCGCGCGAGGCCCAGCTGCGGGAGTGGATCGGCGCATTCGGCAACGAAAAGGGCGAGATCACGCTCTATGCCCCGGTTGGCTGCGACGTTTGCAACGGCACGGGCTACCGGGGCCGGGTCGGGCTGCACGAGCTGCTGGTGGGCACCGATGCCATCAAGAAGGGCATCCAGGAGCACGCCCGGGTCGCGGCGATGTTCGCCACCGCGCTCGCGGAGGGCATGCGCACGCTGAAGCAGGACGGCATCGAAAAGGTGCTCGCGGGCATCACCGACATCCATCAGGTGCGCTCGGTCTGCATCAAGTAGGAACCCCGGCCATGAGCGCGGCAGAGCGCACTGCGGATCCGGGCGATCTCTTTGCGCGCCTGGAGCAGCTCAATGCCATCGGCGTCGCGCTGTCGCGGGAAACGGACATCGGGCGGCTGCTCGAGACCATCCTCGTGGCGGCCAAGAGCATCACGAACGCCGACGGCGGCACGTTGTACCGCGTGACCGACGAGCGCACGCTGAAGTTCGAGATCATGCGCAACGACACGCTGGGCATCGCGCTGGGCGGCACCACCGGCGCGGCGATTCCGTACGCTCCGATCGCGCTCCACGACCGGGACGGTGTTCCCGTGACGAGCATGGTCGCCGCGTACGCCGTGCATCACGACACGTCGGTCAACATCGCCGATGCCTATTGTGCGGAAGGCTTCGATTTCTCGGGGACCCGGAACTTCGACGCGAAGACGGGTTACCGTTCGCGCTCCTTCCTGACCGTGCCCATGAAGGACCACGAGGGCGCGATCATCGGCGTGCTGCAGCTGCTCAACGCCAAGGACAGGACCACGGGCGCCGTCGGCGCGTTCTCGGACGCCGATCTCCACCTTGCGGAATCGCTGGCCTCGCAGGCGGCGATCGCGCTTACCAACCGGCTGCTCATCAACCGGCTCGAGAGCCTGTTCGAATCGTTCATCGGCCTGATCAACGCGGCGATCGACGACAAGTCGCCGTACACGAGCGGCCATTGCGGGCGCGTGCCGGTCCTGACCATGATGCTGGCCGACGCGGTCGACAAATGCCGGGTCGGCCCCCTCAGGAGCTTCACGATGTCGGAGCGCGATCGCCACGAGCTGCGGATCGCCGGCCTGCTCCACGATTGCGGCAAGATCACCACGCCGGTGCACGTGGTCGACAAGGCGACCAAGCTGCATACGCTTTACGACCGCATCCACCTTATCGATACGCGTTTCGAGGTCATCCGGCGGGACGTCCTGCTCGAGCTGCAGTCGGCCAGACTGCGGGCTCTGCAGGACGGAAACCGCGGGGCCCTGGTGGACGTCGAGCGCAATGGCGAGGCGCGCCTTGCCGAGATCGACGCCGACCGCGCGTTTCTCCACCGGTGCAACATCGGCACCGAGCGCATGCGCGCGGAGGACCAGCAGCGGGTCCGGCAAATTTCGGCAAAGTACCGCTGGCGCGACGGCGATGGCGCCGAGGCGGATTTCCTGACCCTGGACGAAGTCGAGAACCTGACGATACCCGCCGGCACGCTGACTCGCGCGGAACGACGCATCATCAATCACCACATCGACGTGACGATCCGGATGCTCGAGGCGCTGCCCTGGCCACGGCATCTGCAGAACGTCCCGGAGTACGCGGGCGGCCACCACGAGCGCATGGACGGCAGGGGCTATCCGCGAGGGCTCACGCGCGCGCAGATGTCGGTGCAGGCGCGCTGCATGGGCATCGCCGACATCTTCGAGGCGCTCACGGCCGCGGACCGTCCGTACAAGAAGGGCAAGACGCTATCCGAGTCGCTGGCGATCCTCGGCCGCTTCAAGCTGGAGGGGCACATCGATCCCGATCTGTTCGATGTGTTCATGTGGGAGAGGGTGTATCTCGACTACGCGGCGAAATGGATGGATCCGCAACAGATCGACGCGGTCGATGTCGCGCAGATTCCGGGCTACGTCAATCCGCCGGGACAGTAGGCGCAACTGGGGCGCTGCTGCCGTGCTGCCGGTCCACGCATTCGCGGCGCGCGTCACCGGTGCGCGGGGCGGGCACGTCCTCCGGTATCATAGCGCGCGCAACCGCCGCGCCGGCCGGCCGGCGAATCGGCGCTTGGCAACCAACCATTGAGCAGGGGCTTGCGATGACCTTTCTGGCTTGTGCGGACATTCTCGCGGGGCGGGCGCCGAAGGACGCGCCCGTCACGCTCAGGGGCTGGGTGCGCACGCGGCGCGATTCGAAAGCCGGCATTTCCTTCGTGCATGTTTCCGACGGCTCGTGTTTTCACCCGGTGCAGGTCGTCGCGGCCAATACGCTGCCCAACTACGCGGACGAGGTTCTGCATCTCACGGCCGGTTGCGCCGTGGAGGCTGTCGGAACGATCGTGCCGTCGCCGGCCAAAGGGCAGCCCTTCGAGATGCAGGCCCGTTCGATCAAGGTCGTCGGCTGGGTCGAGGACCCGGACACCTACCCCATCCAGCCGAAGCCGCACACGCTCGAGTTCCTGCGCGAAGTCGCCCATCTGCGGCCGCGGACGAACGTCATCGGCGCGGTGACGCGCGTGCGCCACACGATCGCGCATTCGATTCACCGTTTCTTCCACGAGCAGGGCTTCGTCTGGGTGAACACGCCCATCATCACGACGTCGGACGCGGAAGGGGCCGGCGAGATGTTCCGCGTTTCGACGCTGGATCTCGCGAACCTGCCGCGCGGGCCGGCGGGCAAGGTCGACTACACGCAGGATTTCTTCGGGCGCGAAACGTTCCTCACGGTGTCCGGGCAGCTGAATGTCGAGGCGTACTGCCTGGCGCTGTCCCGGGTCTACACGTTCGGGCCGACGTTCCGCGCGGAGAATTCGAACACGAGCCGGCACCTCGCCGAATTCTGGATGATCGAGCCGGAGATCGCCTTCGCGGATCTGGCCGACAACGCGACGCTGGCGGAGGCGCTGCTGAAGCACATTTTCAGGACGGTGCTGGACGAGCGGGCGGACGACATGGCCTTCTTCGAGGAGCGCATCGAAAAGGGCGTCATCGCCAAGCTGCAAGGCATCGTCGACTCGGAGTTCGTGCGGATGGACTATACCGAGGCCATACGCGTGCTCGAGCGCGCGAAGCAGAAGTTCGAATTTCCGGTCCAATGGGGCGTCGACCTGCAATCCGAGCACGAGCGCTACGTTTCCGAGAAGCACGCCGGCAAGCCGGTGGTGCTGATGAACTACCCGAAGGAGATCAAGGCGTTCTACATGCGGTTGAACGATGACGACCGGACCGTCGCGGCGATGGATGTGCTGGCGCCGGGAATCGGGGAGATCATCGGCGGCAGCCAGCGCGAGGAACGGCTGGGGGTCCTCGATTCGCGGATGGCGGAGGCCGGGATGGACCGCGAGCACTACGGCTGGTATCGCGACCTGCGCCGTTACGGCACGGTGCCGCACGCGGGCTTCGGTCTCGGCTTCGAGCGCACCGTCGCGTACGTCACCGGCCTTGCCAATGTGCGCGACGTCATTCCCTTCCCGCGAACACCGGGGAACGCGCGGTATTGAGCACTCGCCGCAACAGCGCCCGCCGCCGTCGCATCGATCCTGGTGACTGCGATCGATGCCGGGGGGCCACCCGTCTAAAATGTCCCGGTTCGCGCCGGCCACCGGCTTCCCGATGCGCATCCTCCTGGTCGAAGACGACCCCATGATCGGCAAGACGCTGGTTGCCGCCTTGCAGCAGGACGGCTATGCCGTCGACTGGGTCAAGGATGGGCAGGCCGGACGCCTGGCGCTCGATACGGCGGATGGCGCCTACGCGCTGGTCCTGCTCGACCTCGGCCTCCCGCGAAAGAACGGGCTCGAACTGCTCAAGGAGTTGCGCCGCGCGGGCAACAGGGTGCGGGTGCTGATCCTGACGGCGCGCGATGCCGTCTCCGACCGCGTGGCGGGGCTCGATGCCGGCGCCGACGACTATCTGGTCAAGCCGTTCAGCCTGGACGAGCTCGCGGCACGGATGCGGGCACTGCTGCGTCGCGATGTGGCACGCGGTGACAATGTGTTGCGCAACGGCGATCTTGCGCTCAACCCCGCCGCGCGCACGGTGACCCGCGACGGGGTGCCGGTCGACCTTTCCAACCGGGAGTTCGCGCTGCTGGCCGCGTTGCTGGAACGGCCGGGCACGGCGCTCTCCAAGCCGCAGCTGGAGGAGCGCCTGTACGGCTGGGGTGACGAAGTGGAAAGCAACGCCGTGGAGGTGCACGTCCACAACCTGCGCAAGAAGCTCGGAGCCGGCGCCATCCGCACGATCCGGGGCGTGGGTTACGTGATCGAGCGGGCATGAGCGCGCCGGGCCGCCCCAAGCGCGAATACCGGAGCGCGCAGCGCGAAGGTACTCCAGTGAGCGCGCAGGCGCTCCAATGACGTCGATCCGGCGAACGCTGCTCGCGTGGCTGCTGCTGGGCCTCGCCGCGGTCGCGGTGCTCGCGACGCTCGCCACCTATGTCGAAACCCGGCGCGAGATCGGCGAGCTCTTTGACCTGCAGCTGAAGCAGCTCGCCTATTCGACCCAGATCGACGACCTGCTCGGCGGGCGAGCACCCAATCCGCTGCCGCGCGATGGCCGGCGCATCTCCGGCGTGTCCGAGATCGTCACGCAGATCTGGGACCGCAACGGTGTGCTGGTCTACTGGTCCCTGCCAGGCGCCGGATTGCCCGTCCCGGTCACCGAGGGCTATTCCGAAGTCACGCGCGACGGACGCGTCTGGCGCATCTACACGCATGTCTCCGGCGATCATGCGCTGCAGGTGGCGCATGCGCTCGACGAGCGCCGCGAAATTGCCGCGCAGGCGGCCCTGCGCACGCTGGTTCCGCTGGCACTGCTGATTCCCTTTCTCGGATTGCTGATCTGGTACGCCGTGGGCCGCGGGTTGCGTCCGCTCGACGGTCTGTCCCGCGCTGTCGCGACGCGCCGGGCCGATGCGATGGCCCCGCTGGCGGAAACCGGCCTGCCACGGGAGCTGCAACCGCTGGCGGCGAGCCTCAACGCGCTGCTCGCGCGCCTGGACGAGGCACTCTCCGCGCAACGCAGATTCACCGCGGATGCCGCGCACGAACTGCGCACGCCGCTCGCGGCGCTGTCGTTGCAGGTCGATTTCGCCGCGCGCGCAACCGATGCGCCGGCACGTGCCGCCGCGATGGCCGAACTCAAGGCGGGCGTGGCCCGCGCGGCACGGCTGGTCGAGCAACTGTTGACCATGGCGCGGCTTGAACCGGAGGCGCAGGCCCGGAAGTTCTCCAGTGTGGATCTGGTCGCGCTCGCCAATGACGCGATCGTCGCCCGTGCGCCCATCGCCGAAGCCAGAGACATCGACCTGGGACGCACCGGCGCCGCGGCCGTCGAGATGGGCGGCGATTCGGCAAACCTGGCCACGCTGCTCGCCAACCTGCTCGACAACGCGCTGTGCTATACGCCCGCCGGCGGGCGCGTCGACGTAGCTGTGACCGAGGAGCCCGATGGGGCGGTGCTGGCAGTGACCGACACGGGGCCGGGCATTCCCGCGGCCGAGCGTGAACGTGTCTTCGAGCGTTTCCATCGCGGCATGCATGCGGACGACGCGGGGCGCGGCACGGGCAGCAGCGGCCTCGGCCTGTCGATCGTCCGGCGAATCGCCGACGCGCACGGCGCGACCGTCACGCTCGAGGATGGCGCCGGGGGCAAGGGCCTCGTCGTGCGGGTGCGCTTTCCACGAGCCGAACAGCGTTGAGCGTGCGCGGCGGCCATCGAGGCTCGGGCGCCGCCGGGCGCTTCTCTTAAGGTCCGCTTAAGCAGGCAGTCCTACATTGCGTCGTGCAGGCCCCGACGGCGGGCCCTTTTCCATCAGGAGAGCACGATGCGTCTTTCGAAAGTTACCCTATGCATTGATCGCTGCCGGCGTAGGCGCCGGTCTTGCCACCGGTTACACCCACCTCGATTCGATGGCGATCGGCGCCGCGCAGGCGGCAACGCAGCCTGCGAGCCCTGACGGCTCCGGTGGTGGCCGCCAACCTTCCGGATTTCACGGCGCTCGTCGATCGCGCCGGTGCTTCCGTCGTCAACATCAGCACGTTCCACGCCAAGGGCAAGGGTGCCCCGGACGCACGAGGACTCGACGAGGACAGTCCATACTACGAATTTTTCAAGCGTTTCGGCGGCGGGTCCTGAATGCGTCCCGGG
Organism: uncultured beta proteobacterium; assembly: GCA_963751405.1. Classification (GTDB taxonomy): domain Bacteria; phylum Pseudomonadota; class Gammaproteobacteria; order Burkholderiales; family Casimicrobiaceae; genus CAIWHR01. The sequence continues at coordinate 26,380 of CAVVUJ010000004.1, forward strand.
CATGCGTCCGCAGCAGCCGGCGCGCGGCGTGGGCTCGGGTTTCATCGTGAGCCCTGACGGCTACATCGTGACCAACGCGCACGTCGTCGACGGCGCGACCGAAGTCGTCGTGAAACTCACCGACCGGCGCGAATTCACGGCCAGGGTCGATTGGGAGCGACAAACGGACCGACATCGCGGTCGTCAAGATCGAGGCGAAGGGACCTGCCGGCGCTCGACTTTGGCGCCAAGCCCGCCGTGAAGAGCGGCGAATGGGTGGTTGCGATCGGCTCGCCGTTCGGTTTCGAGAACAGTGTGTCGGCCGGCGTCGTGAGTGGCGTGCACCGCGCGCTTCCGGACGGGCAAATGGTGCCGTTCATCCAGACCGACGTCGCCGTCAATCCAGGCAATTCGGGTGGACCATTGCTCAATGCCGCGGGCCAGGTGGTCGGCGTCAACGCGCAGATCTACAGCCGCTCCGGCGGCTACATGGGCCTGTCTTTCGCGATTCCGGCGGACGTCGCGGCCAAGGTTGCCGAGCAGCTGAAGACACACGGCAAGGTCCAGCACGGACGCCTCGGCATCGGCATCCAGGCCCTCGACCAGACGCTCGCGCAGAGCTTCGGGCTGGCCGACGCCAACGGCGCGCTTGTCGGCCAGGTCGAGAAAGAGAGTCCGGCAGCAAAGGCGGGCTTCAAGTCCGGCGACGTGATCCGCAAGATTGATGGCGTCGCGGTGATCGACAGCACCGACGTCACCAGCCGCATCGGCAACACGGCGCCCGGCACGACGCTGAAGGTCGAAGTGTGGCGTGCCGGCAAGGCGGTCGAGCTGGTCGCCACGATCGGCACGCTCGACGATGGCAAGGTGGCCAACGCCGGCGACGATGCCGAAGCGAAGGGCAAGCTCGGCGTCGCCGTTCGCCCGCGCACCGCAGAAGAGCAGAGTGCCGGCGGAAAGAAGGGGCTCGTCGTCGAAAAGTCCGCCGGTGCGGCGGCCAAGGCCGGCGTGCAGGCGGGCGATGTGATCGTCGGCGTCGGCTCGGCGGCGGTCTCCACCGTCGATGAGCTGAGAGCGCTCGTCGACAAGGCGGGCAAGACCGTCGCGCTGCTGATCGAGCGCCAGGGCCGCCAGATCTACGTGCCGGTCAAGCTGTCCTGAACTTCGTGGCGGCTCCGGCGGTCCCGCATGCAGCGGGCAGGACCGTCGGGCTGCCACGAGGAAACCTTCGGCCCGGTCATCGCAGCGCCCGGAATGGGTGTGGCGTCGATTGGCCGATCAGGCTGACGACGGCTCGGGCGGCAGCGCGATGCGGTGGTCGGTGCTGTACAGGTAATCGCGGAAGACGTGCTCCGCGTCCAGCAACTGATAGGTGCCATCGGGCAGGCGGTGCGTGGTGTCCTTGAGCCGGTAGGTGTTCTGGCCGCAGGTCCAGCAATCGAAATTGCGCATGTGCGTGCACAGGCAGGTCTTGTCCCGGACGGACAGGTTCTTTCCGTCCGGGTGTTTTTCCAGCTCGCGATTGTAGGCGTCGTGGTAGGCGCAGTTGCCCGACGCGTCGAGCAGGTAACCATAGGCCTCGCAGTTGGGCCGGATGCCGGAACCGATCGCCGGGCTTCCCTTGAGCATGCGCATGGGGTAGCCCGTGGGCGAGATGAGATTGACCTCGATGTCATCCTCGTCGGCCCGGAAGTACTCCTGCTTGACCTTGTCGGGCAGGCCACATTCCCTGGTGGCGGTGAAGCGTGTTGCAACCTGCACCGCGGCGGCGCCGGCTTCGAGAAATTCCACCGCGTCGCTGCCGGTGAAGATCCCGCCGGCCGGGATGACGGGAATGTTCAGCCCCTCCTGCGCGAGGTACCGGTGGATCTCGTTCACGATGGCCTTGAGGTCGTGCTGGGCCCAGTCCATGCCGAAGCCGAGATGCCCGCCAGCGAGCGGACCTTCCACGATGACGTAATCGGGCAGGCGATCGAGGCGGGCGGTCTTGCGCAGGAACAGCAGCAGCGCACGCAGCGAGGAAACGATGATGCCGAACCTGACGTCGCGAAAACGCGGATGATCCTGCACCAGCGCGAGGGAACCCAGATGCAGCCCGGCGCTCAGCGTGATGCCGTCGATCCCGCCATCCATCGCCGACGCGAGGCGCACGCGCAGGGTTTCGCGCGGGCTGCCCATGGTGAGCTTTTCCATGCAGTTGATGAAGATCAGGCCTTCGCCACGCTTGGCCTGCATGGTCCGCTCGACGTGCAGTCGGGTCGCCTCGGCCAGTTGCCCGAGATCGAACTGCACCACCGATTTGTCGGCGTTGAAGACGTTGAACTTGTATTTCTTCTGCTTATCCGTCACGAACCGGGTCTTGAACCGCCGGTCCGAAACCGTGGGCACCATCGCGTCGGAAATGTGCCCGATTCCGCCGAGCGAGGCCGAGACGAGCGCCAGCTCGGCGGTGGAAATGTCGACACCCATCCCCCCGGCCATAATCGGCACGAGCTCCTTGTTCCCGAGCCGCCACCGGAAATCATCGACGCGCTTTCATTCTGGGGTTGTCCTCAAGCCGCGATGGCGACCTTCAGGGCCTCGACGCGGATCTCCTCGGTGAGGCGCGCCTTCAGGGCCGAGAATTCGGGTGTCGTCTTCACCGTGTAGAGCCGCGGGTGCGGCAGATCGACGGCCACTTCCGCCTTGATTCGCCCCGGCCGCGCGCTCATCACGACGACGCGCCCCGCCATGAAGATCGCCTCCTCGATGTCGTGGGTGACGAAGAGGACGGTTTTCTTCTCCGCCTCCCAGATGCCGAGCAGGAGTTCCTGCATCAGCGAACGCGTCTGGTTGTCGAGCGCGCCGAACGGCTCGTCGAGCAGCAGGATCTTCGGATCGTTGGCGAGCGCGCGGGCAATTGCCGTGCGCTGCTGCATCCCGCCGGAGAGCATTTTCGGGTAATGGTGCTCGAAACCGGCGAGCCCGACGCGGTCGACGTAATGGGCGGCGATCTCGTCCTGCCGCGCCTGGGGCAACGCCTTTTCACGCAGGCCGAAGCAGATGTTCTCGCGCACAGTGAGCCACGGGAAGAGCGTGTACGACTGGAACACCATGCCGCGGTCGGCGCCGGGCACCGCAACCGGCGTGCCGTCCAGCAGCACGCGGCCGGTCGTCGGCGTGTCCAGGCCGGCGACGATGCGCAGCAGCGTCGACTTGCCGCACCCCGACGGGCCGAGGATCGTGATGAAGTCGTTGTCCTGGACCTTGAGCGTGGTCGGCTGCAGCGCCACGGTGGGAGCACCGCCGCGCACGCCGGGAAACGTCCGGCCGACGCCTTCGATCGCCAGTTTGCTCACTGGAGTGCCCCCACGCTCATGCGAGGCTCCAAGGGTACAGCCGCTGGTTCGACCACTTGAACAGGAAGTCCGAGATGAGCCCGATCACGCCGATCACGATGATCCCGAAGATGATCTGTCCCGTGTTGAGCAGCGCCTGGCTGTCGGTGATCATGTGGCCGATGCCGGAGGAGGCGCCGATCAGCTCGGCGACGATTACGTAGGTCCACGCCCAGCCCAGCACGAGCCGCAGCGTTTCGGCGATGGCCGGGGCCGCGCTCGGGAGCAGGACGCGGCGAACCACACCGCGCGACGATGCGCCGAGCGTGTACGCGGCTTCGACCAGATCGCGGCGCGTCGCGCCGACCGATACCGCGACCATCAGCACGACCTGGAAGAACGAGCCGATGAAGATGACGAGCAGCTTCTGCATCTCGCCGATGCCGGCCCAGAGGATCAGCAAAGGGATGAAGGCCGAGGCGGGAAGGTAACGGGCAAACGAAACGAACGGCTCGAAGAACGCCTCGATCGGCTTGTAGGCGCCCATCGCGATCCCCAGCGGCACGGCGCACACGGCCGCGAGCACGAAGCCGCCGATGACGCGCCACACCGTGATCGCGATATCGCCGGCGAATCCGAACTGCGTGAACAGCGACCACCCTTCGCGCAGCATCGTGACCGGATCGGCGAGAAACGTCTTCGACACGAAGCCGCCGAAGGTCGCCGCACTCCACGCGGCGACGAACAGCACGAAGAACGCGATCCCGAGCACGGCCTTGCGGCCCGCCGGAATGGGCTTGAGCGGGGTCATCGCAAGCTGCGCCACGGTCCGGCCGCGGGCATTCGCGTCACTTGATGTAGGTGGTGTCGGCGAGCGCGTTGAGATCGGGAATCGACTTCAGGATGCCGACCTCGAGCAGCAGGTCCGCGGCTTCCTTGCTGAATTGCTGGAACTCGCCGGCAAAGAATTTCTGGTTCGCCGCCTTGTCCTGCCAGCGCAGGTAGGCCGCCGACTTGCCGAACTGCTCGGCCGACTGCTTCGTGGGCGCGCCCATCAGCTCGTTGCTCTTCTGCGGGTCCTTCTTGATGAACTCGAGCGCCTCGAAGTAGCTGTTCGCGAGCGCCTGCGCCGCCTTCGGATTCTCGGCCAGGAATTTCGGCGTGCAGCCGAACGTGTCCATGATCATCGGGTAGTCGAGCGTGGTCGCGATGATTTTGCCGGCATTCGGATTGTCGCGCACCGTCGACAGGTAAGGCTCGTAGGTCATCGCAGCGTCGTTCTGGCCGGCGACGAACGCCTGCGCGGCCGCCGCGGGCTCGAGGTTCACGACCGTGACGTCCTTCACGGACAGCCCGTTCTTTTTCAGGAACCAGGCCAGCGTGAAATAGGGCGCGGTTCCCGGCGCGGACGCGGCGACGGTCTTGCCCTTGAGATCGGCGATCTTCGTGACGTTGCCGCGAACCGCCATCCCATCCGCGCCATAGCTCTTGTCCATCTGGAAGATCTGCTTGGTGGCCACGCCGCTCGCATTCCAGACGATCCACGTTTCGACCGTGGTGGCCGCGCACTGGATGTCGCCGGACGCGATCGCGAGGTGGCGGTCCTTCTGCGGGATCATCTTGAGCGAGACGTCGAGACCGTTCTTCTTGAAGATGCCCGCATCGCGCGCGAGCGTGAGCGGCTGGAATCCGGTCCAGCCCGACATGCCGATGGCGACCTTGGTTTCCTGGGCGACGGCGGGAACCGTTGCGGCGAACAGCACGACTGCGGCGAAAGCGGACATCTTGCGCATGAACATCTCCGGAAAAGGAAACAAAACTTTGAGAATCTAGGGGTGTGGGACTGGTTCTGTCAATGCGATTCTGCAGCGCCGGCACGGGTTCCCCGAATACCCGCGTTGGCGACGGGGAAGGTTGGATCTACAATCGGCCCTCCGGTTCCCGTGCGACGCCTGCCGCGACCGTCCCCTGCCATGGCCCGCCTCCTCACCCCCGCCGATTACCGAACGATGCCATGGAAGAACGGCGGCGGGCGCACGACCGAGATCGCCGCGTATCCGTCCGGGGCCGGACTCGATGCCTTCCTTTGGCGGGTCAGCCTCGCCGACGTCGGGTGCGACGGCCCGTTCTCGTCTTTCCCTGGCATCGAGCGCACGATCGTGCTGCTCGAGGGTGCAGGAATGCGGTTGCACGAAGGGGTGCGCGCTACCGAGCTGACGACGCCGTTCGCGCCGCACGTGTTCAGCGGCGATGCGGCCATCGATTGCAAGCTGATCGCAGGGCCGGTTCGCGATTTCAACGCGATGTTCCGGCGCGGCCGCGCGCGCGGGAGCGTCAACGTCGTTCCCCGGGGCGGGGCGGAATTCGGGCCCGCGCAGTTCCGGCTCGCCTATGCCGTGACGGGAGTGCACGAATGCAGCGGCGCGACGAGCGCGCCGATCAGGCTCGAAGCCGGTCATGCGCTGCTCGTCACCGGGGCCGGCGCGAGCGACACGCCAAGCCTCGCGATCCGGCCGCTCGGCGCGGACCCCGTCGCGCTTCTCGTCAGCGTCGATTGCACGTGAGCCCGCCGGGCCGCCCCAAGGGCGAATACCGGAGCGCGCAGCGCGAAGGTACTCAGTGAGACTCTTTGCTGCCGATGCGTTGACCCCCGACGGCTGGAAGCGCGATGTCGCCATCGAAGTCGCCGCTGACGGAACGATCGGGGCGGTCACAGCCGGCGCAGATGGCTGTGACGCGGAACGCGTGTCCGGTCCCCTGCTGCCGGGAATGCCGAACCTGCACTCGCATGCGTTCCAGCGCGCGATCGCCGGGCGCACCGGGCGCGCCGGTGCGGACGGCGACAGCTTCTGGACGTGGCGCCAGGCGATGTATGCATTTCTGGAGCGGATCGACCCCGACGCGTTCGAGGCGATCGCTGCACAGGCGTATGTCGAGATGCTGAAGGGGGGGTACACGGCGGTCGCCGAGTTCCATTACGTTCATCACGATCCGCAAGGCCATCCCTACGCCGATCCCGCGGAACTCGCGCGCCGGATCGTCGCCGCCGTCTCCGGGACCGGCATCGGGCTCACGCTGCTGCCGGTCCTTTACGCCCATGCCGGATTCGGCGGAACGCCACCCGCCGCGGGCCAGCGGCGATTCGTGCACACGCTCGACTCGTATGCGCGCCTGATCGCGACACTTGCCCGCGATGCCGCGACAGCGGAATGGAATCTGGGTGTTGCGCCGCACAGCCTGCGCGCGGTAACCCCGGACGAGCTGGCTGCGGTCGTCGCGCTCGCTGCGCGTGACGCACCGATTCACATCCACGCCGCCGAGCAGGTCCAGGAGGTTACGGCTTGCCTGGCGTGGAGCGGCGCGCGGCCGATCGAGTGGCTGCTCGATCACGCCGGGCTCGACACGCGCTGGTGCATCGTGCACGCGACGCACATGACGCCCGGGGAGACCTCCCGGCTCGCGGCGAGTGCCGCGATCGCGGGGCTCGCACCAACGACCGAGGCGGACCTGGGTGACGGCACGTTCGCGGCGCGCGCATACCTCGATGCCGGCGGCGCGTTCGGAATCGGCAGCGATTCGAACACCATCGTCGATCCCTTCGCCGAATTGCGTCAGCTCGAATGGTCGCAGCGGCTGGCCCGACAGGCGCGCAACGTGCTCGCGACCGCGGAGATGCCCTTGGGTCAGGCGCTCTATGCCGCGGCCGCCCGCGGCGGCGCGCGCGCGCAGGCCCGGCCCGCAGGGGCCATCGCTCCGGGACGTCGCGCCGATTTCGTCGTGCTCGATACCGCTGACGTCGCGCTTGCGGCGCAGCCGGTCGACGTGATGCTGGACGCGGCGATCTTCGGCCCCTGCCGGCGACCGGTGCGCGACGTCATGGTCGGAGGGAGATGGATCGTGCGCGAAGGTCGGCATCCGCACGAGGAAGCCATATTCGAGCGTTACCGGGCGTGCCTGGCGCGCCTGCCGTCATGAGCCCCGCGTACGATCTTCTGATCACCGGCGCGCATCTCGCCACGATGACGGGCGATGTGCCGTATGGCGTGATCCGCGACGGCGCCATCGCCATCAGCGGCGATCGCATCGCCTGGGTGGGTGCGGCGCGCGACCTGCCGCGGGACGTCACGGCGCGCAGATGGCTGCACGTCGAAGGCGCCTGGGCGACGCCCGGCCTCATCGATTGCCACACACATCTCGTGTACGCGGGCAATCGCGCGCACGAGTTCGAGGCGCGCCTCACCGGCGCCACGTATGCGGAAATCGCGCAGGCAGGCGGCGGGATCAAGGCGACCGTCGGGGCAACCCGGGCAGCGAGCGACGAGGAGCTGGTTGCCGCAAGCCGACCGCGCCTCGCTGCGCTGGCGGACGAGGGCGTGACGACGGTCGAGATCAAGTCCGGTTACGGACTCGATACGGCCAACGAATGCCGGCAGCTCGCTGCAGCGCGACGCGTTGCGGCCGACGTCGGCGTGGACGTGCGCACGACATTGCTCGCGGCGCACGCGGTGCCCGCGGAATTTGCCGGGCGCGCCGACGACTACGTCGGTCTCGTCTGCCGCGAGACGATACCGGCTGCTGCGGGTGCCGGACTCGCCGATGCGGTCGATGCGTTTTGCGAGACGATTGGCTTCACGCCGGAGCAGACGCGGCGCGTGTTCGCGGCCGCGCGTGCCCACGGACTGCCGGTGAAGCTGCACGCGGATCAGCTCTCCGACACCGGTGGCGCCGCGCTGGCGGCCGAGTTCGGCGCGCTGTCGGCCGATCATCTCGAGTACACGAGCGAAGCAGGCGTCGCCGCAATGGCGCGCGCGGGAACGGTCGCGGTGCTGCTGCCCGGCGCGTTCTATGCGCTGCGCGAGAGCCGGGTGCCACCGGTCGCGGCGATGCGCACCCATGGCGTGCCGATGGCCGTGGCCACCGACTGCAATCCCGGAACCTCGCCGGTGACCTCGCTCCTGCTGATGCTCAACATGGCGTGCACGCTGTTCCGCCTGACGCCCGGGGAAGCTCTGGCGGGGGTGACGCGGCACGCAGCGCGTGCGCTCGGACTTAACGACCGCGGCATGCTCGCCGTGGGCCAGCGCGCGGACATTGCGCTCTGGGACATCGCGTCACCGGCGGAACTTTGCTACCGGATCGGCGGCAACCCCGTTCGGGGCATCGTGCGCGCGGGGCGTCTCACCGAACGGAGGGAACCGTGAATCTCTGCGCGATCGAACGCGGCGAATCGCCGCTGGTCATCGATGTTCCGCACGCGGGAACGCAGGTGCCGCCCGCGATCGTGGCGCGCCTGACCCCGGCCGCCCGCGCGGTCCCCGACACCGACTGGCACGTCGAGAAGACTCTTCACCTGCGCACGGGCTGCCGGCGCGACACTCGTGGTCGCGACGCACTCGCGTTACGTGGTCGATCTCAACCGCGACCCGAGCGGGGCGGCGCTCTACCCGGGCGCCGACAACACCGAGCTTTGCCCGACGCGCACGTTCGCCGACGAGGCGATCTACGTTCCGGGCGGCGCGCCGGACGCCGCCGAAGTGGCGGCGCGACGCAGCGAGTATTTCGACCCCTATCACCAGCGGCTGGCCGCAGAGATCGAGCGCACGCGAACGCGGCACGGCTACGCGATCCTGCTCGACGGTCATTCGATCAGGAGCCGCGTAGCGCGGTTCTTCGCGGGTCGGTTGCCGGACCTCAATCTTGGCACGGCGGATGGTGCGAGCTGCGCACCGTCCGTGCAGCAGGCAGCGGCGCTGGTGCTCGCGGGCGCAACGGAGTTTTCCAGCGTGGTGAACGGCCGCTTCAAGGGCGGTTACGTCACGCGCCACTATGGATCGCCGGCGCAGGGTGTGCACGCGCTGCAGCTCGAAATCGCGCAGTCGTGCTACATGGACGAGGCGCCGCCATACCCGTGGGCTGCGGCGCGTGCCGGGGCGCTGACCGCGGTGCTGGAGCGGCTTGTCGGCGCACTCCGCGGCTGGGTCCCTCGGTGACCTGCCGCGGCGCCGGCATTGACGTACTCCGCGCCAGGGCAAACAATCACCGGCTGTTCCCCGAATCACGTACCTGCCGAGGAGTCCACGATGTCGTTGACCACGCCGGCCGCGCGCCGCGACCTTTCCTTCCACCTTCATCCCGCGACCAACCTGCGGTCGGTTCAGGCCGAGGGCCCACTGGTCATCACGCGCGGCGAAGGCGTCTATGTCTACGACGACGAAGGCAAACGCTACCTCGAAGGCATGGCGGGGCTTTGGTGCGCGTCGCTCGGTTTTTCCGAGCGCCGGCTGGCGGAGGCTGCGTACCGGCAGATGTGCGAGCTGCCGTTCTATCACAGCTTCGCCGGCAAGGTCCCGGCGATCAGCACGGAGCTCGCGGAACGATTGATCGGCATGGCACCAGCGGGCATGGCCAAGGTGCTGTTCGCGAACTCAGGGTCGGAGGCGAACGACACGGCGATCAAGCTCGCCTGGTACATCAACAATGCGCTGGGCCGCCCGCAGAAGAAGAAGATCATCTCGCGGCAGCGCGCGTACCATGGCGTGACGATCGCCAGCGGGAGCCTCACCGGGCTCGCCTTCGCCCACACCGATTTCGACCTGCCGATCGCGCGCATCCTGCACACCGACTGTCCGTACTATTATCGCGGCGCGCAGCCGGGTGAGAGCGAGGAAGCGTTCGCCGCGCGGCTCGCCGCGAATCTCGAGCAGCTGATCCTGCGCGAGGGCCCCGATACGGTCGCCGCGTTCTTCGCCGAGCCGGTAATGGGCGCCGGCGGCGTGATCGTGCCGCCGGCGACCTACTTCGACCGCGTGCAGCCGATCCTGAAGAAATACGACATCCTGTTCGTCGTCGACGAGGTGATTTGCGGCTTCGGCCGCACCGGGCACATGTTCGGGTCGCAGACCTTCGACCTGCAGCCCGACATCATGACCCTGGCCAAGGCGCTGTCGGCGGGCTACGTCCCGATCTCGGCCAACCTTGTCTCCGGCAAGGTCTACGAGATCCTGCTGGCGCAGAGCGACAAGCTCGGCATCTTCGGTCACGGCTACACCTACTCGTCGCATCCGGTGCCCGCGGCCGTCGCGCTGGAAACGCTGAAGATCTACGACGAGCTCGACATCGTCGCGCAGGTGCGTCGGGTCGGCCCGCGGATGCAGGCGGGCATTCGCAGCTTTGCCGACCATCCGCTGATCGGCGAAGCACGCGGCATCGGCCTCATCGGCGCGGTCGAGTTGGTCCGCGACAAGACGACCAGACAGAGCTTCGAGCCCAAGGCCGGCGTCGCTGCGTACCTCGTGCGGCGCGCCCAGCACCACGGCGCGATCCTGCGCAACATGCCGGGCGACATCGTCGCGTTCAGCCCGCCGCTCGTCATCAGCGAGAGCGAGATCGACGAGCTGATGGGCTGCTTCGGCAAGGCGCTCGACGACACGTGGACGATGGTGAAAGAGAAAGGGCTGGCGTGAGCTGCACGGCCCGGCACGGCGGACGGAGCACAAGGCACTGACCGATGGCGGCGAAGAAGGCGATCATCGTCACCGGCGCCAGCCGCGGGATCGGCCACGCGACCGCGCTGCGCTTTCACCGGGAAGGCTGGCGCGTGATCACGGTGTCGCGCACGCCGCCGCCGGGCCAGTGCCCGTGGAGCCTGGAGCGCTCGCATGTCCTTCTCGACCTGTCGGACCTCGGCAACATCATCCGCTGCATCGAGATCATGCGCGGGATGCTCGAAGGCGGCGAGCTGCACGCGCTCGTGAACAACGCCGGGATCTCGCCGAAGGGTCCGGGCGGCAGCCGGCTCGATTCGCTGAACACCGACATCGACGTCTGGCAGTCGATGTACAACACCAACTTCTACGCGCCATTGCTGCTGACCCGCGGGTTCGCCAAGGAGCTCGCGCAGGGACGCGGCGCGGTCGTCAACCTCACGTCGATCGCCGGCTCGCGCGTGCACAGGTTCGCGGGCTCGGCCTATGCGACGTCGAAGGCGGCGCTGGCGGCGCTGACCAGGGAGATGGCGTTCGATCTCGCCCCGCTGGGGGTCCGCGTCAACGCGATCGCGCCGGGCGAGATCGATACGGCCATCCTGTCGCCGGGAACACCCGAGATCGTCGAGCGGGACATACCGCTGCACCGGTTGGGGACGATAGACGAAGTAGCCGATCTCATCTGGTTTCTCTGCTCGACGCAGGCGACCTACATCACCGGGGCGGAGATTCCGATCAACGGCGGACAGCATGTCTGACCCCATCGTCCGCTTCGTCGGCATCGGCAAAACGTACGACGGCGTCACGAGGGTCGTCGACGATCTTCAGCTCGACATCGAACGCGGGGAGTTCCTGACGCTGCTCGGGCCTTCGGGCTCGGGCAAGACGACGACGCTGATGATGCTCGCCGGGTTCGAGACGCCCACGTCGGGCGAGATCCTGCTCGAGGGCAAGCCGCTGTCGCGCCTGCCGCCGTACAAGCGCCAGATCGGCATGGTGTTCCAGAATTACGCGCTGTTCCCGCACATGACGGTGGCCGAGAACATCGGCTTCCCGCTCTCGGTCCGGGGCATCGCGCGCGACGAGATCGCGCGCCGGGTCGAAGGCGTGCTGGACACGGTGCAGCTCGCCGGGTTCGGCGGCCGCCGGCCGGCGCAGCTGTCCGGCGGGCAGCAGCAGCGGATCGCGGTCGCGCGGGCGCTCGTCTTCGAGCCGAAGATCGTGCTGATGGACGAGCCGCTGGGCGCGCTCGACAAGCAGCTCCGCGAGCAGATGCAGCTGGAGATTCGGCGCCTGCACCAGAGGCTCGGCGTGACGATGGTCTACGTGACGCACGACCAGGCGGAGGCGCTCACGATGTCGGACCGCATCGCCGTGTTCCACCGCGGCAGGATCCAGCAGCTCGACGGTCCGGAGCAGCTCTACGAGACGCCCGTCAATGCCTTCGTCGCCCGGTTCATCGGCGAGAACAACCGCTTCGAGGGCGCCCTGCAGTCGGTCAGCGGCACCCGTTGCTCGGTGCGCATCGCCGGCGACGCCTGCATCGAAGGCTCGCTGGCGGCCCCTTTGCCCGCCGGCGCCCGCGTCACGGTCTCGCTGCGGCCGGAGCGGGTGCAAATCGGGCAGTCCGGGCATACAATCCCGGCAGCTGCCGGCTGTCGGCTCGCGGGAACGCTGCGCGAAGTCATCTATCTCGGTGATCACGTCCGGGCGCGGGTCGCGCTGCCGGGCAATGACGATTTCACCGTCAAGCGGCCGATCGACGAGGCGCACAGGCTGCCGGCGATCGGCCAGGCGGTCGAACTGGCGTGGTCGCCCGAGCATTGCCGGGCATTCGCGCGCGAGGACGAAGCGGTTTAACCCCAGGGAGGATCCAATGAAGCGAAGTCTGTCGTTGAAGCTAGGCGTATTGGCGGCGGTGGCGGCCGCCTTCTCCACGAGCGTCGCCGCGCGCGACCTCACCGTCGTGTCGTGGGGCGGCGCGTACCAGGACGCGCAGCGGGAGGTCTACTTCAAGCCGTTCATGGCGACGGGCACCAAGATGGTCGAGGAAAGCTGGGACGGCGGCGTGGGCACGCTGCGCACGAAGATCAAGGGGGGCAACAACAACTGGGACGTCGTGCAGGTGGAATCCGACGAGCTGCTCATCGGCTGCGAGGAAGGCCTCTACGAGAAGCTCGACTGGGCGAAGCTCGGCGGCAAGGACAAGTACCTTGCGGATGCGGTCAACGACTGCGGGGTCGGCGCGATCGTCTACAGCTTCGTGCTCGCGTACGACGGCGACAAGATCAAGAGCGACCCGCCGAAGAACTGGGCCGACTTCTGGAACACCCAGAAATGGCCGGGCAAGCGCTCGCTGCGCAAGGGCCCGAAGACGACGCTCGAGATCGCGCTGATGGCCGATGGCGTCGCTCCTGCGGACGTCTACAAGGTGCTCGCGACCGAAGCCGGCGTCGAGCGCGCGTTCAGGAAGCTCGATCAGCTCAAGCCCAACATCGTGTGGTGGGAAAAGGGCGCGCAGCCGCCGCAGCTCCTCGCGTCGGGTGAAGTCGTGATGACCGACGCCTACAACGGCCGCATCGCCACCGCCAACGAAAAGGACAAGAAGAATTTCAAGATCGCCTGGACGAACAATCTCTACACGATCGACTCGTGGGTGATCATGAAGGGCACGCCGAACAAGGCCGATGCGGAGAAGTACCTCGTTTTCGTCAACGACCCGCAGAACCAGAAGAACCTGCCTTCGAAGATCACCTACGGCGTGACGGCCAAGGCCGCGACGGCGCTGATCGATCCCAAGGTGCTGCCGGAGCTCGCCACGGCGCCGCAGAACATCGCCGCCGCGCTCTACATCAACGACAAGTTCTGGCTGGAGAACCTCGACAAGCTGAACCAGCGCTTCAACGCCTGGGTCGCGAAGTAGGACTCCCGCGTCCGACCGGACGCGAACGCCATGGTCTCTTCCGTCGCGACGACGGCATCGGGCACGGATGCCGCCGTCGCGCTGCGGCGGGCGCTGAAGCGCAGCGGGCGCAGGGAGCAGTTGCGGGCGGCAGCCCTCGTGCTGCCGCTTTTTCTTTTCCTGCTCGCGACCTTCATCGTGCCCATCGCGGCGATGCTCGGGCGCGCGCTCTTCGACCGCGAGGTCGGCGAGATCATGCCGCGCGTGACGGCCGAACTGGCGCACTGGGACGGCCGCGAATTGCCGCCCGACGCGGCCTACGCGGCGCTGATCGAGGACGTCCGGGCCGCGCGCGAGGCCGGGACGCTCGCCAGCGCGGCCACGCGGCTCAACTACGACGTTGCGGGGTTCCGGTCGCTGCTCTTCGCGACCGGCCGGCGCCTCGGCGGAGAGGTAACGGGCTCGCCGCGAGAGATCCTCGGCGCGGTCGATTCGAAGTGGAACGACCGCGAGACCTGGGCGGTGATCCGCCGGGCTGGGGGACCGCTCACCGATTTCTATCTCCTCGCGGCGCTGGACCTGCGGCGGGACGCGGGCGAGACGATCACCGCAACCCCGCCCGAGCAGGCGGTGTTCCGCAACGTGCTCGGGCGCACGCTGTGGATCTCCGGCGTCGTGACGCTCGTCTGCCTGTTGCTGGGCTATCCCGTCGCGTACTTCATCGCGCGGCAGCCTCCCGGACGCGCCGCGATGCTGCTCTTCCTCGTGCTCCTCCCGTTCTGGACTTCGCTGCTGGTTCGAACCGTCGCCTGGGTGGTCCTGTTGCAGCGCGAGGGCATCCTCAACAACCTGATGCTGTCGCTCGGACTGGTCGCCGAGCCCGTGCGCATGATCTTCAACCGCTTCGCCGTCTACGTCGCGATGGTGCACGTGCTGCTGCCGTTCATGGTGTTGCCGCTGTACGCGGTGATGAAGGGCATCTCGCCTTCCTATCTGCGCGCCGCGTCGTCGCTGGGCGCGACGCCCCTGACGGCGTTCCGGCGCGTCTATGTGCCGCAGACGCTCCCCGGCGTTGGCGCCGGCTGCCTGATGGTCTTCATCCAGGCGCTGGGCTACTACATCACGCCGGCGCTGGTCGGCGGCGCCGACGACCAGATGATCAGCTACTTCATCGCCTTTTACGCGAGCAAGACGGTGAACTGGGGCATGGCGGCGGCGCTGTCGATCATGCTGCTCGCGGCGACGCTCGCGCTGTACGCCGTCTACGACCGGATGGTCGGCATCGACAAGATGCGGCTCGGCTAACCTGATGCGCGACGCTGCCGCAACGATGGGACAACGGCTTGCCGGGGCCGGACTCGGCGTGCTGACGGTACTGGTGCTGATCTTCCTCGTCGCCCCGATACTGATCATCGTCCCGCTGTCGTTTTCCGCGGGCTCGTTCTTCTTCTATCCGTTGCCGGGGTTCAGCCTGCGCTGGTACCAGGATTTCTTCACGTCGACATTCTGGTTGCCCTCGGTCTGGAACAGCCTGATCGTCGGCGTCTCGGCGACGCTGCTCGCGACGCTGCTCGGCACGCTCGCGGCGCTGGGGATGTGGCGGGCGCGGTTTCCCGGGCAGGGGCTGATCCTCGCGCTCGTCATCTCGCCGATGGTCGTGCCGGTGATCATCGTCGCCGTCGGCGTCTATTTCGCGTTCGCGCCGCTCGGGCTCACCGACGGCTATGCCGGGCTGATCCTCGCGCACACGACGCTGGCGGTGCCATTCGTCGTGGTCACGGTGCTGGCGACGCTCTCCGGCTTCGACCGCACGCTGCTGCGCGCCGCCGCGAGTCTCGGCGCGCGGCCGTTGACGACGTTCCGCCGCATAACGCTGCCCCTGATCCTTCCCGGCGTGGCGTCCGGCGCGGTGTTCGCGTTCGCCGCATCGTTCGACGAGGTCGTCGTCGCCCTGCTGATCGCGGGTCCCGGCCAGCGTACGCTGCCGCGGCAGATGTTCGCCGGCATCAACGACAACATCAGCCTCACGATCACCGCGGCGGCGACGATGCTGATCGCGATCTCGCTGCTGCTGATGATTGCCGTCGACGCTTTGCGCCGTCGCAGCGAGCGGCTCCGCCGCGCCGCGTGATGCAGCGCATCTTCATTGCGCTGCATCGGGTCGAGGCCTACCTGCTGGTCGACCGTCTCGCGCATGCGGGCATCAAGGCGCACGTGTTCAACGAGCACGCTTCGAGCATCGTCGGCGACGTGCCGCCCGAGGTGGCGCAGCCGCAGGTGTGGCTCGACGACGATGCCGACCGTGCGCGCGCCGACACCGTCCTTGGCGCGTATCAGCAGGAACGCAATCGCGCCGGCAGTTTCATCTGCGCCAAATGCGGGGAAGAGAATCCCGCAACGTTCGAGTTTGTGCTGGAGATGCGGCTGGTCGCTTTAGCCGGTATCGACGGATCGTTGGGGGTCCGATGGGTTTTGTGTTGATGTGTTGTTGTGTTTGTTATTGTTATGTTTGTGTGTAAAATAGATGTTTTCTTATGCGCCGGCATGAGGTTCGCCGCCAACGCGCACAGCGATATGACGATAACACTTGATAGATTAGAACAGATGTTGATGAACGCTCGGTTCTACGATGCGGAATGTTGGTTTGTACGGCAGGGAGAGAGATGAGAGATGGTGATCTGGCGCTGGGTTTGTTGTGTTTCTTACGCTGAGCTCGATATCGGTATAGATGGCGCTGGTGCGATGCTGGCGACGCTCGATTTCGATAGCGATTATCGCGTCGATACGACGCTTCTAGATGAGAGAGACGAGAGATTTGTCATTTTAGCTGAGATGACTGGATTGAGTGCGCGCTGCTCAATATGAGTCTAGAAGATGACGAGAGCGCGGTGCTGTTAGAGCAGCTAAGAGTAGACGAGCTGATAGTCGCTGACGATGATGATATGAGCGCGGTGATGATAGCGCTGGCGATGAGATTGTAGATCATCTGTGTCTAGATGTTCGAGAGTGTTGAGTTTGAACTTTTTGCGCTACACTCGGAGTCGCTGAGAGCGCTTATGGCGATGATTCTGATACTGTTTGATGACGTTGCGCTGGTGGTGTACAATTCTGGCAAGACGATTAGGTTGAAGGTAGTGTTGATCACGCAGGCTGCACTGTGCCTGCCCGGCGTGCGATCCACGCTCGATGGCGACGACGGTTCCTGTGCATCTCGCCGCTCCACACGACGAGCGGCATCGGCAACGGGCTGATCGCGCGCTCAGGGCGAGGGTTTCCACGGTGCTGTGCCCGGGCTTCGACGCCGCGCATTTCTTCGCGTGGCTCGACGCGTCCGGCCGACGTGCTTCTCCGCGAGCTCGACGGTCCACGCGGCGATCATCGACGCGGTCCTCGCCGGACGTCACGCGCTGCCGACGTCGTTGCGCTTCGTGCGCTCGAGCAGCAACGGGATGGCGACGTCGCTGCAGGAGAAGCTGGAGTCGGTGCTGGGCGTGCCGGTGATCCAAGGCTACGGATCGACGGAGGCCGGCCTGATCGCGCAGGATGCGCCGCCACCGGGGCAGCGGCGCGCCGGGTCGGTAGGCAAGACCGCCGGAACGGAGATCATGATTCTCGGCGACCACGGTGCGGCGATGCCTGCGGGGAGCGTCGGCGAGATCCTCGTCCGCGGGCTGGCAGTGACGCATGGCTACGAGAACGACTCGGAAGCCGATCGACTCGCCTTTCACGACGGCTGGTTCCGCACCGGCGACCTCGGGCATCTCGACGCCGACGGTTATCTGTACATCACCGGGCGCATCAAGGAAATGATCAACGTGGCGGGCTCAAGGTAGCTCCCGCCGAGATAGATGCGGCGTTCCTGCGCGATCCAGCCGTGCAGGACGCGGCGAGCGTCGGCATCCCGCACCCGTCGCTGGGGGAGGACGTGGCGATCGCAGTGATCCTGCGCCCGGACGCGACGATCTCGGCGCAGGCTTTGCGCGCCTGGGCGCTCGGGCAGCTCGCGCCGTTCAAGGTGCCTACCTCGATCGTGTTCGTCGCCGAGTTCCCGCGCAGCGCGCTGGGCAAGGTGCGGCGCGCGGAGCTTGCCGACTCCCTCAAGGGCGTGCTGCGCAAGGCCTTCGTGCCGCCGCGGAACGCGGACGAGAATCTCGTCGCCGGCCTTTTCGCCGCACTGCTAGAGCAGCGCGCGGTCGGCGCGCTCGACAACTTCTTCGAGCTGGGCGGCGACTCTCTGCGTGCCGCTCAGGTGCTCGCGCGCATCGGCGTGGAGATCGGGGTCGAATTGGCGCCGATGGTCCTGTTCGAGGCGCCGACCGTCGAGCAGCTCGCGCTGCGCGTGGGGGAGGCGCGCGACGCGGCGCGGTCGCCAGCGACCGCGGTGCCCCAGCTGGTCCGACGGCAGCATCGGCGCCTCGAAGCGGCGGACGTGCCGCAGCCGCAATACCTGCCCGGGGCCGAGTAGGTGAACGCAACCCCGTCGCAGCCGGGCAACGCGATCGGGCGCGGCCGTGCCGACGCCGCCGCCGTTGTGGCCGATGCGAGCACCGCGCCAGCGGCGGGCAGAGCGGCGTCGGAATACGTCGCTGCCGCGGCGTTCGGGCAGCGGCAGCTGTGGATGGTGGACCAGCTGCTGCTGAACAAGGCGGCGTACAACGAAGCGCGGGCGGACCGGATTACCGGCCCGCTCGACGTCGCTGCGCTCGAGCGCGCGGTGGCCGAGATCGTGCGCCGTCACGACGTGCTGCGCACGCGCTTTGCGATCGTCGACGGGGACCTGTGCCAGGTGGTCGCTCCAGTGCTTCCCGAGGCGCTGGTCGTCGAGGATCTGGGTGCGCTGCCGTCGCCACAGCGCGAGGCCGAGGCGCGTCGCCGCACAGGCGACGAGGTCGCGCGCCCGTTCGACCTCGGCCGCGGGCCTCCGTTTCGCGCGCGGCTCCTTCGCCTCGCGCCGGACGAGCACTGGCTGCTGGTCGACGCTGCATCACATCGTATCCGATCGCTGGTCCGCCGCCGTGTTCGCCGGCGAGCTCTCGGCGCTCTACGGCGCCTATGTGCGCAACGAGCCCTCGCCGTTGGCGGAACTGCCGGTCCAGTTCGCCGACTACGCCGAGTGGCAGCGCGAGGTTGTCGCCGGCGAGCGGCTGGAGCGGCTGCTCGCCTGGTGGACGACGGCGCTCGCCGACCTGCCGACACTCGCCCTGCCGACCGACCGGCCGCGCCCGCGCGGTGGCCAGCTTTCGCGGCGGATGCGTGGAGATTAGGGATCGACGCCGCGCTCACCCGCCGCCTGACGGAGCTCGCCACGCGCGAGAACGCGACGCTGTTCATGACCCTGCTGGCGGCGTTCCACGTACTTCTCCACCGCTGGAGCGGACAAGACGACATCGCCGTCGGCGTGCCGATAGTCGCGCAGGACGCGGCCCGAGCTCGAAAGCCTCATCGGCTTCTTCGTCAACATGGCGGTGATGCGCGGCGATCTGCGCGGCGAGCCCGCGTTACGAAGGTCTTCGCGCGCGTCCGCCGGTTTGCGCTCGACGAGTACGCCGATGGCGACTTTCCGGTCGAGAAGCTGTGGAGCGGCTGGCGCCGAGCCGCGACCTCGCGCACAACCCGCTCTTCCAGGTCGGGTTCCGCCTCGGCAACACGCCGTCGCCGGACCTCGGGCTCGCCGGCCTCACGGTCAAAAAGATCGCGGGTATCACCCCGGAAACGGCCAAGTTCGACCTCGCGTTCGCGATCCACGAGCACGCGGGCGGACTGCGCGTCCGGGCCGAGTATGCGACGGACCTGTTCGATGCGGCGACCGTCACGCGGATGACCGACCAGTACGCGGTGCTGCTGCAGGGCATCGTCGCGGATCCGGCGCAGCCGATCTCGCGGCTGCCGCTGCTCACCGCCGCCGAGCGGCACCGTCTCCTGGTCGAATGGAGCCCGACGGGGCGCGCTGGCGCGCCTGATACGGACATAGCCGAGCTGATCGAGCAGCAGGCGGCGCGGCATCCGGACGCAAGCGCGGTGAAGTTCGGGCGACAGCGCCTGTCGTACGCCGAGCTCGACGGGCGCGCGAACCGGCTGGCGCATCGGTTGCGCGCGCTCGGCGTCGGCACCGAGGTGCCGGTGCTGGTCGCGCTGGAGTGCTCGCTCGAGGTGGTCGTGGCGATGCTCGCGATCCTGAAGGCCGGCGGTGCCTACGTTCCGCTCAATCCCGATGATCCCGTCCGGCGCCTCGGCCTGCTGATCGCGGACAGCGCGTCGCCGGTGCTGCTCACGCAGCGGCGGGTGGCCGACCGGCTGCCTGCCTGCGCAGGAACGACGCTCTGCCTCGACACCGATTGGGCGGACATCGCCGGCTTGGCGGCGTCGGCTCCGCCGCGATCGGGCAACGCCGCCCGGCTCGCCTACGTGATCCACACGTCCGGTTCCACCGGGCAGCCGAAGGGCGTGATGATCGAGCAGCGCTCGCTCGTCGGCCACCTCGTCGCCGTGCAATCGCAATTCGGCGGGACGGCGACCGATTGCGTGCTGCAGGCCTCGCCGCTGAGCTTCGACCAGTCGATCTGGCAGATCCTGTTCCCGCTGGTCTGCGGCGGGTGCGTCGCATTGCTCGAGCACGGCGCACATCGGGCGGCCGACGAGATCGTGGCGGACATCCGGCGTCACGGCGTCACGATCCTGCGCATCGTGCCGGCGCTGCTGGCCGCGATCGTCGGCGGTCCCGGCCTGCGCGAATGCCCGTCGCTGCGCCTCGTCATCGTGGCCGGCGAGGTTCTCGAGCCTGCGCTCGCCGAATCGTTCGCGGCGCAATGCGGTGCCGAGCTGGTGAACGCGTACGGACCGACGGAAGCCACTTTCGTCTCGACCTCGTTCCGCTTCCAGGCCGGCTCCGGCCGCCACACCGTCCCGATCGGCCGGCCGATCGGCGACGCGCGCCTCTACGTGGTCGACCCGCACGACCAGCTGCTGCCGATCGGCGTGCCGGGCGAGCTGTGCATCGGTGGCCCGGGCGTCGGGCGCGGCTACTGGCGACAGCCCGAGCTCACCGCCCGCGCGTTCGTGCCGGATCCCTTCGCCATGGATCCGCAGGCGCGGATGTATCGCACCGGCGACATCGCCCGCTACCTCGCCGACGGCAACCTCGAATTCCTGGGGCGGCGCGATCGCCAGGTCAAGGTCCGCGGCATGCGCATCGAGCTCGCCGAGATCGATGCGGCGCTGGCCGCGCATCCACGCGTCGCGCGCTGTGCGGCGATCGTGTGGCGCGACGCCGCGCACGAAGAACAGCTGGTCGCGTACCACGTCGCGCGCGACGGCGCGGCGGTCACCGCGGCCGAGCTGCGTGATTTCCTGCGTGCCCGGCTGCCCGCCGGCATGGTTCCACCGTACTACGTCTCGCTGCCGTCGCTGCCGCAGACCGCGCACGGCAAGCTGGACCGCAAGGCATTGCCGCCGCCGGAGCCGGATGATCGCGCGGGGGCGGCTGGAGCGCATTACGTTGCGCCGCGCAGCGACGTCGAGGCGAGAATCGCCGCGATATGGGCGCAGACGCTGCGGCTGCCGCGCGTGGGGGTCGACAGCGACTTCTTCGACCTCGGTGGGCACTCGCTGCTCGCGATGAACATGGTCGCCCGCGTTGAAGCCGACCTTGGCCTTGCGCCGACGGTGCGCGAGTTCTTCGCCGAGCCGACGATCGCGGCGATGGCCGGCCGGATCGAAGCGGCGCGCACGGCCGCCCGCGGCGGTGAAAGCGGGGCATCGGCGCAGGCGACCGCGATCCGGCGCTACGTGCGCGATGGCCGCCGCGGGGTCGCTACCTGACGAAATCGTTCGTCAGGTACTGGGCGACCGGACGACGTTCCTTGATCACGCCGTACTGGGTCAACTGCTTCAGCATGGCCTCCCAGTCGGCCTCGCTCTGCGTGCCGAAGGGCTTGCCCGGCACGGCCGGCCTGACCCACTTCAGTGCCGCCGGTACCTCGACGCGATTGCGCGCCGCCATGTTCGGCCGCGCCTGCTCGGCGGAGCGCTTTTCCAGCGCGGCGAGCGCCTCGTCGGGATTCCTGGCCGCGTAGTCCCATGCCCGCGTCGTTGCCGCGACGAAGCGCGTGACCAGATCGGGGTTGTTCTTCGCCGTTTCGTTGTTGGTCACGATGCTGTAGCCGACGACCTGCACCCCGTAGTCGGCAAACGGGAAACCGGTTGCGCCACCGACCACGTCGAACTGACCCGCGACCCAGCTCGGAAGTGCCGAGGCATCGACGCGGCCCTGCAGCACGAGCTGCGCCTTCATCGCCGCATCGACCGGCACGATGTTGACGTCGCCTTTGGCGAGCCCGGCGCCCGCGAGGAAGGCCGGCAGCAGCGCATCCGAGGTCCCACCCGGCGTGGTGGCGATCGTCCTGCCCTTGAGGTCCTGGGGACGCGTGATGCCGGAGCTCCGGAGCACGAACATCGTGTCGCTGTTCTTCGGCATGATGCTGGCGACGGCGACGACGGGAATGCTGTTGTTGACGGCGCGAACCACGGCGTCGGCGCCGGCGAAGCCGAAGGTGTCCGAATTGTTGCCGACGAGCTGGACGACGTTGCCCGAGCCGCGACCTTCCTGAGCGTGACGTCGATGCCGGCCTCCCGGTACCAGCCCTTCGCGAGGCCCAGGAAGAACGGCGCGTGCGTGCCGTTGATCAGCCAGTCGAGGCGCAGCGTCACGGCGTCCATTTTCGCCGCAGCGGGGGCGGCAGGGAGGGCATCTACCGCGGCCGCCGGGCCGCCGGCGATAGCGAGGACCGCGGCAAGCACCGCCAGCACGCGCGTCACCGCTGCGGAGCCGTGCGAGGTTTTCAAGGTTGGGCCTCGTGGGGTTTGAGCGCGCTGCCGGCACGGCGGGCCGGCAACGCACGGGTCAGGCTGCGCCGTGATGGAACCGGCGTTGCGACACGTGCCAGCGCACGACGAAACGCTCGATCACGCCGACGACGAGGAAGAGCGCCACCGCCATGACGGTGAGAACGACGATGGCGGCGAACAATCCGGCGGTGTCGAGGTTCCCGTTGGCGACGACGATGAGGCGCCCGAGGCCGCGGTCCGTGCCGATGAACTCGCCGACGACGGCACCGGTGACGGCGAACGTGATCGCGAGCTTCAGGCCGCCGAAGATGCTGGGCATCGCGTTGGGCAGGCGGATGCGGGAGAACGTCTGCCAGCGCGTGGCGCCCATCGAGCGCGCAAGGTAGAGCTTCTCGGTCTCGATCGAGCGCAGGCCGATCGCCGTGTCGATCACGATCGGGAACAGCGAGATCAGGAAAGCCATCAGGATCTTGGGCGCGATGCCGAAGCCGAGCCAGATGATGAACAGCGGCGCGATGGCGATCTTGGGCACGGCGAGCGAGCCTACGAGCAGCGGGTAGAGGGTCTTCTCGGCGAGCGGCCAGCTTGCGATCGCGAGTGCGAGCGACACGCCGACGAGGACGCTAAGCGCGAAACCGGCGAGCACCTCCTGCAGGGTGACCCAGCCGTTGCGCATCAGATGGGGGAAGTCGCTCGCGATCACGTCCACCACCGCGAGCGGCGGCGGCAGGATGAACGGCTTGATGGCGAAGAGGCGAACCGCGAGGTCCCAGGCGATCACCGCGCACGCCAGCGCCGCCAGCGGATAGACCCAGCCGGGAACCGGGGCGCGGCGGCGTGGCTCCGCCTGCGTCTTGGCGCCAAGGCCGCCCGCGGGGGTGACCGACGTAGTCATGTCGCCGTCGCCTCGGCGCCGGCGTGCTCGCGCAGCACCCCCCACGCTTCGAACAGCGCCCGGATCCGCGACGTGTGGCGGCCGAACGCCGGCGTCTCGCGCAGGCCGAGCGTGCGCGGCCGCGGCAGGTCGATCTCGAACTCCGCCGCGATGCGCCCGGGCCGCGGCGACATGACGATCACCCGGTCGGCCAGAAACACCGCCTCCGCGATCGAGTGGGTGATGAACAGCACCGTCTTGCGCCGCGCGAGCCAGATGTCCTGCAGGTCAAGGTTGAGCTGGTCGCGCGTGAGCGCATCGAGCGCGCCGAAGGGCTCGTCCATCAGCAGCAGCGGCGGGTCGTGCACCAGCGCGCGGCAGAGCGATACACGCTGGCGCATCCCGCCGGAGAGCTCCCAGGGAAAGCGCCGCTCGAAACCTGCGAGCCCGACCCGCGCCAGCAGCGCCATGCCGCGCTCGCGCGTGGCCGCGCGATCGAGCCCGCGAATCTCGGCCTGCAGCAGCAGGTTGCCGAGCACGTCGCGCCAGTCGAGGAGCACGGGGTCCTGAAAGACGATGCCGACGTCGGTGTACGGCTTCGTCACCGCCTGTCCATCGATCCGGATCGAGCCGGCAGTGCCTGCGATCAGCCCCGCCACCATCAGCATCAGCGTCGTCTTGCCGCAGCCTGACGGGCCCAGCACGGCCACGAAGTCGCCGCGGCCGAAGTCGAGCGAGACGTCGCCAATGGCGAGCAGCGGGCCGTCGCGTGTCGGGTAGGTCTTCGCGACGTTGCGGATCGAGACGAACGGGTCAGGTGGCATGGCCGAGGGAGTTCCCCACCATGGGGCGGGTGCGATCGGGTTGTAGCGGGCACGTTTCCGAGCGCAAGGTTACCTGACCGCGTGGCTGGCGAGGAAGCGGGTGAGCGTTTCCGCCATCGCGTGCGCGGATTTGATGCAGTCGCCCACCGAGACTCCGCCACGATAGCTCGCGCAGAAGAAGAGGCCGGGCAGCGCGCGCTCGGCGTCCTCGACGGGACGCAGCCGTTCACGGTGGCCGAGATTGTATTGCGGAATGGCGTGCGTCCAGCGCGTGACGTTCATCCACAGCGGCTCGCCACGGGCGCCGGCGAGGGCCTGGAGCTCGCCGTGCACGATCGCCGCGAGCTCCGCGTCGGGCTTCGCGGGCAGCGCGGGATTGCGGCGGCCGCCGATGAACGACGTGAGCAATACCGTTCCCGCCGGGGCGCGGCCCTCGAACATGCTGCTCGAGAACAGCGAGCCCAGGATCTGACGCTGCTCCTTCTTCGGCACCAGGAAGCCGAAACCCGCCAGCGAATGCCCGATGTCGGCGCGACGATAGGCGCTCGCAACGCTGGCGACCGGTGCGTAGGGAATCGCGGCCAGCCCCTGTGCGGCGGCGGGCGCGAGGTCGCGCACGAGCTCCGCCGTCGCGTAGGCCGGCACGGCCAGCACCACGGCTCTTGCGCGACGAACGACCGGCGCGCCGTCGCGAGTGCCGGCGACGGTCCACGTGCCGTCGGGATTGCGCAGGATCTGGTGGACGCGCACGCCGGTCACGACGCGTCCGACGGCGCGGGCGAGCGCATCGGTGATCGTCTGCATGCCCGCGCGGAACGAGAAGCTTCCCGCGGTGTTCTTCGCCTTCTCGGCGCTCTGCCTGCGCTCGCGCGCGCCCTTGATCTGACCCTTGATCAGGCTGCCGTACTTCTGCTCGAGCGCGTGCAGGCGCGGAAACGCGGCGGGGACCGAGATCTGCTCGGGGTCGCCCGCATAGACGCCGGAGACGAACGGGTCGATCGCGTAGTCGAGGAACTCGGTGCCCAGCCGGCGCCGGACGAACGCGGCGATCGATTCCTCGACATCCGGGGGCAGCGGGCGCAATGAACGGCTCGCGCAGGAGGCGAAGTTTCGCGCCCAGGGTGAACGCCGGGGTCGTGAGGAATGCGCCCGGCGACATCGGGAGCGCAATGGGCTTGCCGCCGCGCACGATGAAGCGCGTGGAGGCGACTGCGCTCGCGTCGGCCCGCTCGCCGCGAATGCCGAGCGCGTCGAGCAACTCGTTGATGAGGGGAGTGGTGTCGAGCGCGCTGTTCGGCCCGGCCTCGTAGAGCGCGCCGTCGCGGCGCACCGTGCCGATGACGCCGCCGGCGCGCGCCCCTGCGTCGAGGACTTCGACCGACGCACCGCGCTGCTGCGCGCCAAACGCCGCCGCGAGTCCCGATATGCCGCCGCCGACGACGAGGACATCGACGTCGGTGGTATTGGCGCCGGGAGCGCTCATTTGCTCCCGAATGGCGCTGCGCGCCGCTCTCCGGGGGCGAGCGCCTGGCGGCCCGGCGGCGCTCATTTCGACGCCCCCGAACCGCCGCTCGCGGCGAGGGTGAGGCGCTCGGCGCGCGCGATGGCCGCCGCGAGCTCCCGGTGCCGCACGGAAGACGCGGGAAGCTGCGCGAGGAGCTGTTGCCAATATTGTGCTGCGGCCGCGAAGTCCTGCTGCTCGTACGCGGCGCTGCCGGCCATCTCGAGCGCCTTGGGGTGCGCCGGGTCGAGCGTCAGCGCGCGCATGACGAGCTCGCGCGGCCGGCCGGCCAGCGCGCCGCCCTGCGCCATCCCCAGCGCATCGGCGTACTCGCACCAGACACCGGCATCGGCAGCGATCTTCGGCGACGTCGCCAGGGCCTTCTCGTAGGACGCAGCTGCGTCGGCGAAGCGATCGGTCTCGAAATCCATTCGCGCGAGCAGCACCCAGCCGCGACCGTCGCGCGGATTGCGGGCGAGGTGGCGCACGAGATCGTCGCGCCGCGCAGGCAGGTTCGCCGGGCTGGCGGTACTCGCGGCCGCCGCGGCGGGTCCCTGTTCGATGGCCAGCGGATTGCCGAAAACCGCATAGAGACCGAAGGCGAGCGCCGGCAACGCGATGGCCATGACGTACGGGGCGGCACGCGGCGGACCCGCGGTTGGAGAAGCCGCGCGCTCGCCCGCGACATCCGACAGCAGGCGTCGCTCGATCTCCTCGCGGGCCCGCGCATATTGCGGCTCGGTCAGGCGGCCTTCCGCCCGCTCGCGGGCGAGATCGGCGAGTTCGCCGCGGTAGATCGCCGCGTTCATCTCGGTGCGGCGCCCCCGCGCCGGCGGCGCGCGTCGCGCGAGCAGGCCGGGGAGCGCAAAGACGAGCGCAAGCCCGGCCATCGCCGCGGCGAGGAGCCAGAAGAGGAGGGCATCGGACATGGACGGCGCGTTCATGAATCCGGGCAGGCGGCGCAGGCGGTTGCCATGCTTGCCGTTGCGACGGGAACCGGGATTATCCCGCGCCGGCGCGAAAAAAGGGCGAGGCGCGAGCCTCGCCCTTGACCGCGATCAGCGACCGGCTATTTCGGCGCGGCCGGGGCCGGGGCGCGGGGGCGGCGGCCGTGGTTGCGCTCGCTCCCTGCTTCGCCTTGATCGCGTCGTCGAGGATCTTGATCCCCTCCTGCGATGCGGTCACCGACTTGGCGAGCGATTCCTTCGCGAGGTCGAGGTTGTGGAACGACGCGCCGTTCGCGGCCGTCCACCATTCCCAGTTCGCATGCGCATCGCCATGCTTGAGCCGCGCGGCCTTGAGCGCGTCTTCGGGCACCGCGACGAGCTGCGCCTGGCCGAACTTGCCGATCAGCTGCGTCAGCCAGAACTCGGCGTTGCGGACCTTGCCCTGGTAGTGCGAGGCCATCGACTCGATCACGTAGCGCGCCTGCTTCTCGTCCCATTGATGATGGCACTGGAGGCAGGTCTCCTTCAGGTAGTTCTTCGGATTGGTCTGCCAGTGCGACGTGTACAGCTTCCCGGTCTTGGGATCCTTGACCTTCGGCATGTGGCATTGCGCGCAGTCGATGCCGGCCTTCTCATGCTTCGAGTTGTAGTAGGTCTCGACGTCCGGGTGCTGCGCCTTCCAGAGCGCCGCGCCGGTGAACTGATTCCGGAAATCGCGGAACTGGATGCCGTCGTAGGCCTTCAGGATGTTGTTGACGTCGACGAACGGGAAGTAATTGGTCCGCTTGTCGGCCATCGTGATGGCCTCGCCGGTATTGGGATTGAAGCCCGGGTTGCAGTTGTACTCGACGTGGCATTGGCCGCACTGCAGCTTGCCGTCGTAGCGCTCGAGCATGCCGATCTTGCGCGTGTAGCCGCGCAGGCCCATGTCCTTGACGTCGACCTTGGTCTTGCGCGCATCCTGCGAGTAGAGCGTCGGCGAATCGGTGCGCGTCACGGCTTCGATCAAAGCGTCGCGGACGATGCGCGGCTTCGCCGCGTGCGGGTCGTGGCAGAAGATGCAGTTGAGGGAATGATTGACCGACTTCGCGAGCTCGACGACCTTCGACGTGCGGCTCCACTTGGCATTGGGCGCCGGGTCGCCCATGTACGCCCATTCGAGGATGTGGTCCTGCGTCTTGCAGGACAGGCACACCGGATTCGCCGCGGCCGCCGTGCCCGGCTTGAACACCTTCTGGTCGGTGTTGTCGGGGTACTGGTCCAGCGCGACATCCCACACCTTGAAGTCGCCGGATCCGGCCAGGTAGCGCCAGGTCTCCTTCGTGCCGAAACGCCCGCCGAACGCGCGGTCGACGACGAACTGGTCGAGCAGCGCGAACGTGTGTCCGCGCGGCAGGTTGTGCTCGCGCGTGAACCCGTGCGGCGTCATCAGCAGGTCGTAGGCCGGGTCGGGCGCGGGACCCGTCATCTGCTTCTTCTCGAAGCGCGCGGTCCGCTGCCAGTCCATCTGCGCATACGACTTGTACTGGTTCTGGTGGCAGCCGCCGCAGTTTGCGAGATCGGTCTTCGTCGTCGGGCGCTTCGATGCGTCGGCGAGGTGCGCCGTTGTGCCGTCGTGGCACGTGTTGCAACCGACGCCCTTGTGCTTCCCGGAGTCGTACAGCGCCTTGACCGGAGCGTGGCAGCCGAGGCAGGGGGTGGCGTCGAATCCTGAAGCCTTTGCGGCCGGTGGCTTGGCGGCCGTCGCGACCTTGGCGGTCTGCGCGATCGCCGGCGAAGCCAACGCTGCAATGGCGGCGACGACGGCCACGAAAACGACACGCCAGAAGGCGTGGATCCTGTTGCGATTCATGAATTCCCCCTGAGGAAATGACACGCTGCTCACCTTGAAGGATTCTAACCATCGACCCGATTGCCCGAAAAGGACCAGCTCTCGCCATTCTTGATTGACATCAAGCGCCCGGGGAGCGCGCGTTGCTGTTGCCAACGGCATCGTGATCGACCGAAATCGGTCGCTCGAACCAGCCGCCGCGCACGCGCGCCGCCATGCCGATGCGACCAATCGTCGCGGGCTCGCGCGAGGCTGTGAAAGCCGCCGGCCTCGTGCCAGGAAAGCTGTTCGGGCTGTGCATGGGTGCACATGGCAAACATGCACCCCACCATTGGTGCATGTGCCTGATTACCAATGAAATCCCGCCTGCAGCACGCCGGAGGTGCACATAAACACCCGATTCGACCTCCGTTTGTTCATTCGGCGAAAGCGAGTCGTCGTCGCCCAGTGCCCTGAAAGCAAACCAGATTTTTTCCTGCGCCAGCTCGCTGGCCCGCTGGCACGGATTCTGCGACTCAATAGCTGAAAAAGGTGCCAAGAGGAGCAAACGATGAACACCAATGCGAACATCCTCGTCGTCGACGATGAAGAAGTGGTGCGCCGCGGTTTTCAGCGAGTGCTCGCGAGCGGATGCCGTCACGTCGAAACCGCCGGCACCGGCGAGCAGGCGCTGCAGGCCATGGAAGCCCAGCCCTACGACATCGTTCTCCTGGACCTGCGCATGCCCGGCATGGATGGCATGTCCGTATTGAAGACGATGAAGCGGCGCTGGCCCGAAGGCGAAGTGATCGTGGTCACCGGATATCCGTCCGTCGACACCGCCAAGGAGGCGATTCGGCTCGGCGCCTGCGACTACCTCGCCAAGCCGCTCGCGCCCTGTGAAGTGATCGAGGCGGCCAACAGCGCGATCGAGAGGAAGCATTGGACGCTGCGCCGTGAAGGCGAGGGCGCCTGGCAGGTCAACGGTTCGAATGGCGGCGCCGCACCGGCGCCGGGCAATGCAAGCTGATTGAACGGAGACATCATGAACACGCTGCGAAAAATTCTGATCGTCGATGACGACCCAGTGGTCGGCAAGAGTTTCGACCGGGTGCTTTCCGGTCGGGGGTACGTCGTGGTCACGGCAAGCGACGGCGCCGAGGCGCTGCGCAAGATCGCGGCCGAGAAGCTATGACGCGGTCTTTACGGACATCAGGATGCCCGGGATGGACGGCATCGCTGTTGCCGAGCAGATCAAGAGCCGGCAGCCCTGGCTTCCGGTAGTGATCGTGAGCGGCTACGCCACGGCCGAGAACGAAGCGCGGGCCAAGGCGGCCGGAGTGTCGGCCGTCCTGCACAAGCCCCTCTCGCCGGAGATGATCGAAGACGGCGCCCGTGCAGCGATCGTGGAGAAGGATGCCGTTGCGATGCCGGCGGCAAACGATTCGCCGTTGGCCGAAGCGCCGTTGGCGGTCGTCGAGCCTTTGCCCGAGACCGCATCGGGCATGGGTTTCTGGAAATCGGTCGGACTCGTCGTCGGTGCGCCGGTGCTGGGCCTCGCCTATGTGGTGGTGCTGCCGTTCGTCGGGCTGGCGGCGCTGATCGCGCTTCCGTTCTGGTACGGCGGCAAGGCGCTGTGGAAGCGCGCCGGCGCGATGAAGACCTGGCTCAGGAACGTGGCGCTCCTGCTCGCCGCGCCTTTCCTCGGACTCGCCTATGTGATCGCCCTGCCCTTTGTCGGCATGGGAATGCTCGCCTGGATGGGCGTGAAGGCGGCCGTGAAACGCGCCAACGCCGGCTAGTCTGCACGGCAGGTGACTCCGGCTCGGGTTTGCGACACCCACCAGCGCCGCGGTCTGCATCGCAGTAGCGGGCAGGCCGCGGCGCTGGTGGGGCTATCGTCTGCGACCGGGACAATGGAGAATGACGCATGAGCAACAAGCGAGGATCGGGTAGCGGGGGGCGTGT
This sequence comes from uncultured beta proteobacterium, assembly GCA_963751405.1. Lineage (GTDB taxonomy): Bacteria > Pseudomonadota > Gammaproteobacteria > Burkholderiales > Casimicrobiaceae > CAIWHR01. Next base: position 56,830 of record CAVVUJ010000004.1, read on the forward strand.
GGCTGCAGGCCGATATTTGATCGTTGCGATTGTCGCCGCACTATTCAGCCTGGAACCGGCGACGGGCGCGACCGATGCCGCCAAGGGGGCGACGGGCCTGTCCGATGCCGACAAGCTCTGCATCGGTTGCCACGCCACCGAAGGGTCGAGCAAGAAGCTCGCGAATGGCGACCTGTTGTCGCTGGCAATCGACGGCGCGGCGTTTGCCCGTTCCGTTCACGGGCCGGTCGGCTGCGCGGCCTGTCATGCGCAGGCTGCCGCGCCGAATCACCCCGGCAGCGGGCAGAGCTTCGACAGCGCACGGCAATACGCGCTGGCCGGGAACCAGGCCTGCCGTGCCTGCCATGATCGCGTGTTCGAGACTTACGAACGCAGCGTCCACGCGAACCGGGTGCGCGAGGGCAAGGCCGCGGCGCCGGTTTGCGGCGATTGCCATCCCCCGCACGGGGTCGTGCCGGCGTCGGCGCAGGGCGGCCCGCAAGACGCCTGCCTGGCGTGCCATGCCGGCGCCGCGAAGCTGCACGACGAATGGCTGCCGAATGCGGAGAATCATCTGCGCGCCGTGACGTGCTCGGCCTGCCACGCGCCCGGCGCGCTGCCGCGCGTGGACCTGCAGCTGCAGAGGGGAGCGCAGCCATTGCGCGATGCCGACGGAGCGGTGCAGTTCGCGCGGCGCGCCCGCGCCGCCGACGCCAATGCCGACGGGCTCGACGCCAACGAGCTGCGCGCGCTGCTCGCCGATCTCGAGCGCAGCGGCGGGAAGGTTTCGCTGCGCGGTCGAATCGAGCTGCGCTCCGGCGTGGAAGCGCACGAGCTGCCGGACAAGGCGCGCGCGATCAGGGATTGCGCCCGCTGCCATGACGCGAGCGCGGCGCCGTTCCAGAATGTCACGGTCTCGGTTCTGGACGCGAGCGGCCGACCCGTGCGCTACGATGCCCACAAGGAAATCCTGAACTCGGCGACCACGTGGGATGCGCTGCGCGGCTTCTACGCGATCGGCGGCACGCGCTTCAAGCTGCTGGACATCGTGCTGGCCCTCGGCCTCATCGGCGGACTTGCGGTGCCGGCCTTGCACTACGCCCTGCGGCGACGGTTTCGCCGGCCCCCGGCAGATGATGGCGGACGCGAATGACACGCATCTATGTTCACCCCCTTCCGGTCCGGGTCTGGCACTGGATCAACGCGGTCGGTTTCGTCGTGCTGATCGTCACCGGGCTGCAGATCCGGTACGGCATGCTCGCGGGAATGGCCTTCAAGACCATCGTCGACGTGCACAACGTGACCGGCTTCATATTGATCGCCGATTTTTTCCTCTGGCTGGGGTTCTACCTGCTGTCGGACAAGATCACCGTCTACCAGCCGGACTTCAACCCGACCCGGCATTTCCGCAACGTGATGCGGCAGCTCGCGTACTACGGGTACGGGATCTTCAAGGGGCATCCCAACCCCCACCACGTGAGCGCCTACCGCAAGTTCAACGCGATCCAGGCCATGACCTATCAGATCGTCATGATGGTGCTCGTGCCGCTCCAGTTCTACACGGGGCTGGTGCTGTGGGACCTGCAGCGGTTCGCCGGCACCGTCGAGCTGTTCGGCGGCGCGCGGGTCGTCGACACGATCCACGTCGGGCTGTGCATCGTGTTCATCATCTTCATCCTGGTGCACGTCTACCTGACCACGCTCGGCCGGACGGCGAGCGAGCACGTGAAGGCCATGTTCACCGGCTACGAGGAAGTGGAAGGCGCGCCGGATGTCGCATCGGGCCAGGCGAGCGCGCGGCCGGTCGAGCCGCGGTAAGCTGCGGTCGATTGTCGACGTCGCGGTCGAGGCGCAGTTCGGGGCGCCGGCGCGCGGTCACCGCGTTCCCGTGGTCTGCCGTCGGCGCTTCAATTGCTGGAACTGCGTTTCGACCAAACTGACAACGTCAGCGTTTGTCTGAGTCAGCGCGATTGGATGCGGACGGA
>CAVVUJ010000005.1:0-147221 GCA_963751405.1 uncultured beta proteobacterium
TCGCAGACCGGCCAACTCCAGTCGTTTGCGGTTGCCGCAAAACTATCTCCTGACCGGCCATTGGCGCGGTCAGTGACTTAATGCGGCCACACCCGGGGATCCGGTGCCCCGCCGAGGCCGTGTCTTGACGGGGGCCCCATTTCTAGTGCATTAGAGGGGGCGGTCAACGAACCTCGCCCACGGTCCACGCTAGAAACTCGGGGGAGCGTCCATGAAGCGTTTGAAGTGCGGGCACGAGAATCGCGCGGGCGCCAAGTTCTGCGAGGAATGCGCAGCTCTGCTGGAGCGGGCATGTGCGAACTGCTGACCGCACTATCCCCGCCGACAAGTTTTGCTCGGAGTGTGGTCATGCGGCCGCATCCGTCACCCCGTCGACACCTGTCTCGGCGGCTCGGTTCGGCACGCCGGAGGCCTATACCCCCAAGCACCTCGCCGAAAAGATCCTCATTTCCAAAGCGGCGCTCGAAGGCGAGCGCAAGCTCGTCACCGTGCTGTTCGCGGATCTCAAGGGCCCAATGGAGCTGTTCGCCGATCGCGACGTCGAGGAAGCCCGGAGAATCCTAGACCCGGTTATCGACCATATGATGGAGGCCGTTCATCGCTTCGAAGGCACCGTCAATCACGTGCTCGGCGATGGCATCGTTGCGCTATTTGGTGCTCCGGTCGCCCACGAGGATCACGCGGTTCGAGCGTGCTATGCGGCGCTGCGCATGCAGGAGAACGTCAAGCGCTATGCGGAGGGCGTCCGCCGGACCGAGGGCGTCCCGATCCAGATCCGGGTTGGTCTCAACTCTGGCGAAGTTGTCGTGCGCTCGATTGGCAGCGACCTCCGGATGGACTATACCGTCGTCGGCCAGACAACAAACGTGGCCGGCCGTATGGAACAGTTAGCCATGCCAGGGTCAATTTTGATCTCGTCCGACACGCTTGCGCTCGTCGAGGGCTTCGTTCAGGTCAAGCCGCTGGGTCCGCTGAAGGTCAAGGGACTCGAGGCGCCAATCGAAGTTTACGAGGTAACCGGTGCGGGTAACGTGCATTCGCGCATGGAAGCCGCTGCGGTGCGCGGCCTCACGCCGTTCGTCGGCCGCGAGTCCGAGCTTGCGACGCTCAACAAGGCACTCGAAATGGCGCGCGCTGGCCGCGGCCAGATCGTAGCGCTTGTCGGAGAGCCTGGCGTCGGCAAGTCGCGGCTGTTCTGGGAGTTCATTCACTCCCATCGCACACACGGATGGCTGACTCGAAGGAGGCCCGGCGTCGTACAGCAAGTCCAGCGTCTATCTGCCGGTAATTGACCTTTTGAAGAGCTACTTCCAGATCGACGCGCGTGACGAGCCGCGCGCCATTCGGGAGAAAGTCACGGGCAAAGTGTTTTCTCTTGATCGCGCGCTGGAGCCGGGACTTCCCGCCTTCCTGAACTGCTCGACGTACCGGTCGACGACCCGAAGTGGCAGGCGCTCGATCCGCCGACGCGACGCCAGCGAACGCTCGATGCGTTGAAGCGTCTGCTGATTCGGGAGAGCCAGGTCCAGCCCTTGAGCCTGGCGCTGGAAGACCTGCATTGGGTCGATTCGGAAACGCAGGGATTGCTCGACAGCCTGGTCGAGAGCATGCCGACCGCATCGTTGCTGCTCATGGTGAACTACCGTCCCGAGTACCAGCACGGCTGGGGCGGCAAGAGTTATTACACGCAGCTGCGGATCGATCCGTTGCCGCCTTCGAGTTGCGAGGAGCTGCTCGAGGGACTGCTTGGTGCAGACGAGCACTTGCGGCCCTTGAAGCAGCGCCTGATCAAGCAGACCCAGGGGAACCCATTTTTCCTCGAGGAGAGCATCCGCACCTTGGCCGAAACTCAGGTCCTCGTCGGGGAGCGCGGAAGCTATCAGCTGGCCAAACCCCTCGCGGGCATTCAGATTCCGGCCACCGTGCAGGCCATCTTGTCGGCACGTATCGATCGCCTGTCGCCGCTGGAAAAGCATCTGCTCCAGGCCGCGGCCGTGATCGGTGTGGATGTACCGTTCGCGCTGTTGCAGGCGATCGCCGAAGAACCGGAGGACCAGCTACAGCAAGGACTCGCGCACCTCCAGTCGGCAGAATTCCTCTACGAGACAGGACTGTTTCCGGAAGTCGAGTACACCTTCCGACACGGCCTCACCTATGAAGTGGCGTACGGCGGCGTACTGCACGAGCGAAGGCGGGCGCTGCACGCACGGATCGTCGAAACCATCGAAACGCGCTATTCGGACCGGCTGAAGAACAGGTGGAGCGTCTCGCCTACCATGCATTTCGCAGTGAGACATGGCAGAAGGCGACGGACTATCTAGCGCAGGCTGGCGCGCGCGCACTGGACCGGTCGGCGCATCGCGAAGCCGAGTCCTACTTCGAGCAGGCGCTGTCGGCCCTGGCGCATTTGCCCGAGACGCGTGAGACGCGCGAGTGTGCAATCGACCTTCGGCTCGGCCTGCGCAGCTCGCTCGTCGCACAGGGCGAGATCGAGGCCGTCCGGAAACACCTCGCTGATGCCGAGCAGCTCGCTTCCGCGCTGGGCGATCAATTGCGCCTTGGGCGGGTGTCGATCGCGACCGCCCACCACTGTCTGGTAACCGGCAGTGCCGAAGAGGCCCATCGATGGGGCAAACAAGCTTTCGACATCTCCCGATCGGTCAACGACATGCCCCTACAGGTCGCCGTCAACCTCTATTTTGGTGCGGCATGCCTCGGTTTTGGCGAATTCGACCAAGCACAAGTGCATCTCACCAAGACGATTCGCATGCTGGAGGGCGATCTCCTTGGCGAACGTTTCGGCCTGCACGGACTTCCGGCTGCCATGGCACGCGCTTATCTTGCTTGGTTTCTTGCCGAACGCGGCGAATTTGCCGAGGCCATCGCGTGCGGAAGGGAGGGCGTCGACATCGCCGACATGGCGCACCACGCGTATACGCAGTCCTACACGGCCTGGGGTCTTGGCATGCCCTACGTCGTGCGCGGGGATCTGGTGGAGGCGGCACGCGTCCTCGAAAAGGCCGACAGCCTTTGTCGCGAGTGGAATTTCCCCTTAGCAGCGCGCTGGTGTCGGGGACGCTCGGGATCGTCCGCGCGCGGTCGGGACGCGGGCACGAGGGTGTCGCCCTCCTTCGGGAGGCCGTCGCGAGCTATGAACGCACGTTTGGCCATGGAGTCTGGCATTCACAGAACGTTATCTGGCTGGGCGAGGCGCTCATGCTCTCCGGCCAATTCGACGAGGCCCGAACGGTCGGCGAACAAGCGCTGGCGCTGACGCGCGAAGGGAGGCACCGAGTGAGTGAGCCCTGGGCGCTGCACTTGCTTGGAGAAATCGCATTGCGCGGCGATGACTCTGGCCTTCGCGCGGCTGATTGCTACCGCGAGGCACTCGACCTGGCCGATAAACTCGGCATGCGACCGCTCGTCGCGCATTGTCATCTCGCGCTCGCGAAGCTATCGCGTCGCGCAGGGGCCGAGCAGGAAGCGAAGGAGCATCTCGCCGCCGCTACCGCGCAGTATCGGCGGATGCAAATGCTGGGCTCGCTACAGGACGCGGAAGGGGTCGAAGCCTAATCCAGTCACGTTGTCTTCCGGCTGCGCCGTCCGGCGGCATATGGGACTGCATCGCGTCGATGACGGCCGAGTGAGGTGGCGAGGAATTTGGCTGGACCCGGCCAGTCGCCGATTGCACTGATTCGTCGTAGGGCTGCTTCTGAGAAGTCCGACTGGCTGCTGTGGGTCGACTCCAGTCCATCGTCAAGTGCGGACACCCACTTGGCATTGGGTCGGCGAACGCGGCTGCTCCGGGTACCCGGAGGAGTGTGCTGGCTCTTTATCCAAGTCGCGCTCATTTCTGATCTTTGCGGCCGGCCGTTCAAGTGGATGCCGACACGCGAGTCACGATGGCGCAATCGATGTGCCCCACACAGTCGGTCTATCGTCGCTACTTCTCCTTGGCTACCACGAAGTCCATAGGGCGATCCTTGGGTTCCGGTAGCGCCATCAGTTGGCTGATGGCCTCGAAGACGGTGGTGAACTTGGCGTCGGTCTTGGCTTCGAGTCGATCGAGGCGGCGGGCGAGGTCTTTGTTGGAGGCGACGAGCAGCCGCAGCCGCACGAAGGCACGCATGATCTCGATGTTGACGGCGATAGCACGCACCAGTACCCGGGTTTCGACTTCATAGAGCGCTGCCAAGCCGGCGTCGAGCATGGCCATGTGGCCGCGCAGGACCACGATGGCGCGAACTTGGCAGCGACCGCTTGCGTTCCCGCCGAACGAGCGGCGGCGGCTACTTCGTGCCGAAGAGGCGGTCGCCGGCGTCGCCCAGGCCCGGGATGATGTAGCCGTGCTCGTTGAGGTGGTCGTCGATCGCGGCCGTGAAGATCGGCACGTCGGGATGGGCTGCCGTGAGCGCCGCGACACCCTCGGGGGCCGCGAGCAGGCAGACGTACTTGATCGTCCGGCGCCCGCCTCCTTCAGGCGATTCACCGCCGCGACCGCCGAGTGGCCGGTGGCGAGCATCGGGTCGACGACGATGACCAGCCGGTCGGCGATGTCGTCGGGCACCTTGAAGTAATACTCGACCGGCACGAGCGTGGCCGGATCGCGGTAGAGGCCGACGTGGCCCACGCGCGCGGCGGGCAGGAGATCCAGCATGCCGTCGAGCATCCCGTTGCCCGCGCGCAGGATCGAGACGAGGCACGAGCTTCTTGCCGCTGATCTGCGGCGCCTCCATCGCCACGATCGGCGTCTCGATCGCGCCGTGCTCGAGCGGCAGGTCGCGCGTCACCTCGTAGGCGAGCAGTTGCGCGATCTCGCCCAGGCGGCGGCGGAACATCTCCGTCGACGTGTCCTTGCGGCGCATGTAGGTGAGCTTGTGCAGGATCAGCGGATGGTCGACGACGGTGAGCATGTCCGGCATGGGATAGCCTCGATTGTCTGCGTTGGAGGGAGATTAGAAGACCGTGCCGTCGCTGTCGATCGGATCGGCGGCGCGCCGCCCGCGGCGCTCCGCGGCGATCCGCCGTCCGGCGCCCCAGGTCCCGCCTTCCAGCACGCGGGCGAGCGGGAACGCGCTCGCCGAGCGCCGAGCGCTCGCGCACCGCCGCGGCGAAGCGGTCGAGCGCGATCACCGTCAGCGCGCGCCACTCGACGATGGCCTCGTCGCCGACCGCATGCGCCGCTGCAGGACATCGGCATGCTGCGGCACGAGCACGCCAAGATCGAGCAGCAGGCCGCCGTTGCGATATTCGGGCAGGCCGGTCAGCTCATCGAGGTCGGTGACGGCGAGCCCGGCCGCCTCGAGCGGCTCCAGCAGCGAATAGGCCAGCCACTGCGACAGCTTGTGGAACGGCACGTAGCCATCGGTCGGTCGGCCGGATTCGCGGCGCGCGCCGCGGATGCCGCCAGCAGTCGCCGAGCGGCACGCCGTCCAGCACCTGCCGCGGCGGCCAGATCGGGGCCCAGCGCGCGAGCAGCGTGGCGAGCAGGAATCCGGCGGCGACCGCGCCCTCCCGCGCATGCGCGACGAGATGATCGAAGAGATGGCCGGGCCGCGCCGGCGTGCCGAACACCGCGGGCGTGGCGCCGCGCACGCGCCCAGCCGGCGCAGCAGTGCGGCGCGGCCCTCGAGGCCGACCAGCGGATTGTCGGCGGCGACCTGGAAGCCGCTGCGCCAGCGTAGCGGCCTCGAGCGCCGCCAGCGCCGCGCGCATCGGCCCGCACGGCGCTTCGCGTCGACGACGAGAACGCGCCGGCCGCGAACAGGCGAGGCTGGCGACGCCAGCCCTTCCGAGCGCCCGAGCGTCGTGCCCGGTCGCCGCATCGCGATAGCGCCACGCCGGGCCGGCGCCGGCGTCGAGCAGAACGCTGGTCGATCGCGAGATCGATCGCGTGCGCGCGCGCTCGAGCGCGATCGGCCGGCAACGCGCCGCGAGCTCCGCCCAGCGATCGACGCCCGCCGGCGTCGAAGTGGCGCCAGCGGCTGTGGTAGGGGATGCGCAGATCGGGATAGGCTGCGCGATCGTGTCCGCGCACGTAGCCGCCGTCGCGGCGAGCCGCTCGGGATGCCAGCGCGAGATGCCGCGTCTGCACCGCGCTCGGCCGCCGCCATGATCGTCGCGCAGCGCTCGCGCACCGCGGCCGCCGTGCAGCAGCCGCGCGCATGGCCGCGAGTCCGCGCACCGGCGTGTGCCGACGCCGCAGCTGGCTCGCTACGGGCAGCGCGCACCGGTCGCGCTCATTCGTCGAGCGCCGCGACCCTTGGCCGTAGCTCGAGCATCCCGGCGTCGCGGCTTGCCGCCGGCGTGAAATAGCCGGCGGCCTTCTTGGCCTCCATCTCGACGCGCGCATCGGCGGGAATCAGCTCGTCGGGAATCGGCACCGCTCGACGATCTCGATGCCCTGGCGGCGAGCGCGTCGTACTTCATGTTGCTCATCGACGCGAAGCGGTCGATGCGCGTGATGCCGAGCCAATGGAACACGTCCGGCATCAGCTCCTGGAAGCGCATGTCCTGCACGCCGGCGACGCATTCGGTGCGCTTGAAGTACTGCGCCGCGCGGTCGCCGCCCTTCTGCCGCTTGCGCGCGTTGTAGACCAGGAACTTGGTGACCTCGCCCAGCGCGCGGCCTTCCTTGCGGTTGTAGATGACCAGGCCGACGCCGCCCTGCTGCGCCATCTCGATGCAGATCTCGATGCCGTGCGCGAGATAGGGCCGGCAGGTGCAGATGTCGGAGCCGAACACGTCGGAGCCGTTGCACTCGTCGTGCACGCGGCAGGCGAGCTGGCGTCTGCGGATCGGCCGAGCTTCGCGACGTCGCCGAAGAAATAGATCGTCGTGCCGCCGATCGGCGGCAGGAACACCTTGAGGTCGGGCCGCGTCACCAGCTCGGGATACATGCCGCCGGTCTGCTCGAACAGCGCGCGCCGCAGCTCGGTCTTCGTCGATGCCGAAGCGCTCGGCGATGCCCGGCAGATACCAGACCGGATCGATCGCCGCCTTGGTGACCGCGCACGTCGCCGTTCTCGCGCAGGACGTTCCGTCGGGCTTGAGCCGGCCGGCCGCGATCGCGTCCTGCATCTCCGGCATGTTGATGTGCGCCTTGGTGACCGCGATCGTCGGGCGGATGTCGATAGCCCGCCGCGAGCTCGTCGGCGAACACCTCGGCCGACCATGTGGCCCCAGGGATCGAGCGAGACGATCTTGTCCGGATCGGCCCACTGCGGATGCGGGCCGATCGGCTCCGCCGGCGCGGTGTCGGTGAGGTCGGGCCGATGGTCGCGGCTTGAGTCGTCCCGCCGCCACGGCGAGCGCGCGGTAGAGCGCGTAGCCGCCGGAATGCGTGCCGATCGCGTTGCGCTGCGCCGGATTCGTCAGGGTCGCCATCACCGGCCCGCGCTCGGCCGCCGTGGCGGCGCCCCAGCGGATGGGCGGCGACTGCCCCGCCGAGCGTCCGAGCGGATGCGAGGTGAGGACGATGTGGCTCGACACGCGACAGCCCTGGCTACGCCGGCTTCTTGATCATCGGCGCCTTGGTCGCGAAGCGCTGGTCCTGCGGCTTGGCGGGCAGTGCGCCGTGCAGCCGGGCATGGCGCACGACCTTGGCCAGGAGCTCGAGGCCCATCGGCGCCAGCGCACGTTCCCACAACTCGCGCGCGGTCTCGCCCTTGGCCACGAAGCACCAGTCCTGCGCGGCGATGGCGCCCGCATCCCAGCCGTCGGCCAGGTGATAGACGGAGCCGCCCGCGATCGGGTCGCCTTCCTGGATCGTCCATTCCACGGCCGCGATGCCGCGATGCCGCGGCAGCAGCGACGGGTGATAGCCGACCCCGCCCAGGCGCGAGTGGGCCAGCGCCTCGTTGCTCACGCGCGCGTGCGTGTGCGCGGCGACGATGAGATCGGTGCCCGCGGCAATGGCTTCTCCCGGCACGATCTTCGGATTCTCGAGCACGTGGACGCGAGTCCCGCCGCCTGCGCCGCGAGCGCCAGCCGGTCGTCCGCGGCCGGCGCGACGACGCTCGAGAACTCGACCCCTTCCTCCTTGCGCAGTGCTTCGAACACCTGATGCGCCGAAGTAGCGGGACCCGACGATTGCGATCTTCATATTCCTTCCTCCCTGTTCAACCGACGCGAATCGCCGCCAGTCGACAGCCCGCTATCGAGAAACTCCTGTACACAAGATACACCACGGCCACGGTCAGGCCGACGAGCCACGGCAGGAGCACCGGTACGCGAGGACCAGGCCGGCGGGCGCGGCTCCGGCACCGACGGCGCCGGCGGGGGCATGCGGACCGGCTTCGACCACACCGGAGCGCGCCACATCATCCGTTTGCCCGACAGGTTCTTCGCTCGTCGCGGCCGGCCGGCCGGTCCGGGCGGCTTCGAACGCCAGCTTGACCAGGTCGCGGCCAACCTGCTCCGCGACGGCGATGGCGCTCTCTTCGATCCGCTGGCGCGACGCGGCTTCCTCTTCCTGCGCCACCGCCAGCGCGCTGCGCGCGACCTCTTCGGCCACCGCGCGCGCGGCGGCCTCGGCGGCGGGCTTCGCCGCGGCCTCGGCGACCATGCGGACGCTGTCCTGCAACTCGGCGCGCACCGAATCGAGCACTCCGCGCGACGCGTCTTCCATCACCGCCTTGGCGAGCTCCAGCGATTCGTGCGCGACGCGCTCGGCCGTCGCCGGGACGCCGGCAAGCGCGTGCTGCAGTTTCTCTTCGGCGGCCAGCGCCGCCGACTGGCGCTCGGCCGCGGCGGCCTCGACGGCCTGCTGCACCATCTCGCGCGCCACCTGCTCGGCCATCGTGACGGACGCCTGCTCGACATCGGCGCGCAACTGCGCCGCATCCTCGGTGACCGCGGCCAGCGTGACGCGAACGAGCTGCTCGGCCACTGCGCGCGCCGCCGTTTCCGCCGCCGGCTTCGCGGCGGCCTCGGCCGCGACGTGCGTGCGCTCCTGCAGATCGGCTGCGGGCCGACTCCAGGATTTCCCGCGACGCATCCGCCAGCGTCGCCCTGGCCGAGTCCAGCGTTTCGCGCGCGACGCGCTCGGCTGTTGCATGTACGGTGGAGAGCGCTTCCTGCAGCCTTGCTTCGGCGGTCGCCTCCGCCGACCGGCGCGCCGCCTCGGCCGCGTCGACGGCCGGCTGCAGCGTCTCGCGGGTGATCTGCTCGGCGACGGCAAGCGCCGCCTGCTCGACGTCGGTGCGCAGCGCGGCTTCTTCTTCGTGGACGCCCGCCAGCGTGACGCGCACGAGCTGCTCGGCCACGGCGCGCGCCGCCGTCTCGGCCACGGGCTTCGCCGCGGCTTCGGCGGCGATCCGGGCGCTGTCGGCAAGATCGGCGCGCGCCGACTCCAGGATCTTCCGCGATGCGTCCTCCATCGTCGCCTTGGCCGAGTCCATCGACTGGCGGGCGACGCGCTCGGCCGTCGCGTGAACGGACGCGAGCGCCTCGCGCAGCTTGTCGTCGGCGGCCATCGCTTCCGACCGCCGCGCGGCTTCCGCCGCGTCGATGGCCGGCTGCACGGACTCGCGCGCGGCCTTCGTCGCGGCGGCGATGGCCGCAAGCCCCGCGCTCTCGTGTTCCTGCGCCACCTCGGCGCGCCACGAGGCCAGCGCCTCGCGGGTCGCGTGCTTCGCCGCCTCCTGCGCCACGTCGCGCGCCGCCCGCTCGGACGCGGCAGACAGGGTGGCCATCGCTTCGCGCACGAGCCGTTCGGCCACTTCCTGCGCGATGCGCTCGGCGATCCGCGCAGTGTCCGCGGCCATCGCCGGCGCGGGGACGGCCGACGCGGGGGCCGGGACGGCGCCGCCGACCGGAACCGGCGCGGCGGGCACGACGGCGGCACGACGACGGCCGGAACCGGAGCGACGACGGCGGCCGGAGCCGCGATCGCGAACCGCGCCCGGCGACGCGCTCCTTCAACTGCGCCAGCACCGAATCGAGCGTGGCGTCGTCGACCGGCTTGGTCACAAAGCGCGCTCGCGCCGTTCTCGCGCGCCCGCTCGCGGTCCTGCGGCGTGTCGTGGCCGGTGCACATGATCACCGGAATCGCGGCCGTCTCGGGGTTGGCCGTGATGATGCCCGTGACCTCGTAGCCGTCCATGTCGGGCATCATGAAGTCCATGAAGATCACGTCCGGCGCGTGGCTCTTCAGGAAATCGAGCGCCTCGTGGCCGGAACTGGCCGTGTCCACGCCCAGGCCGCGGGCTTCGAGCATGCGCTTCAGCTTGAACTGCACCACCTTGGAATCGTCGACGATCAGCGCTTTGCCGATGTTCATCGTGCCCCCCTGTTGCCCCAGACAGAAATTCAACCGTACCACGCCCTGCGGTCGGGACGCAAAAGGCGTGCCGGAACGGATCAGTGGGCGGCATGGTGCCCGCCGAGGACAGAAACCGGGCGAAGTGGGAGCGCTACCGGCAAGGATCGGTGGACCGACCAGGCCGCGCAACATCCCGCGATGCTCAGGTGTCGCATCCCGCGAAGCGCAGCACCGACGCCGCCTCGTCGTCGAAATCCGTCCAGCCGTGGTCGCCGCCGCCGGCGACATATTGAAACGCGCCGGCGTAGAACGCGGCCGCCTCGCGCCAGTCGAGGATCTCGTCGCCCGTGCGCACGAGCAGGAAATAGCGTTCGGGCCGCGTGATCCGCGGTCACCGCGAGCGCCGCAAGCTCCTCGAAATGCGCGGTCGTGACCTCGTACTCCTCGCCCGTGTACAGGTTGCGCTGGCGGCCGAGGAACGGTCGCAGATCCTCGTACGGCCGGATCGCCGGGTTGATCAGGACGGCGCGCGCGCCGTATCTCTCGGCGAGCCAGGTCGCGTAGAAACCGCCGAGCGAGCTGCCGATGAGCGTTAGATCACGCCCCTCCGGCGCCTCGCGGTCGATCCACGCGCAGACGTCGCGCATCGCCTGCGCCGGGCGGTGGTGGAGTTGCGGCAGATGGAAGCGCGGCGGATCCGCAAGCGCGGCCGCCGCGCGCGCAAGGATGCGCCCCTTCACCGACTGCGGCGCCGAATTGAAGCCGTGCAGATAGAGGATCGTCGGCACGCTCAACGCGTGCCCCGGGCCGCAGCCCGCTGTCCCCGTCGAGCGTGATCGTCGCCCGCCCGCGGGCAGTCCTGCCGCGCACTTCATTGGCGCGCGGCGAGCCGCCGCAGCAGCTTGTCGTGGATGCCGCCGAAGCCGCCGTTGCTCATCACCAGCACGTGATCGCCGGCGCGCGCCTCGGCCACGATGGCGGTGACAAGGGCATCGAGATCGTCGTGCACGACGGCCCTCGCGCCGAGCGGCGCGAGCGCGGCGGCGGGATCCCAGCCGAGCTTCGCGGCGTAGCAGAACGTCAGGTCGGCGGCGGCCAGGCTTCCCGGCAGCGCGTCCTTCATCGCCCCCAGCTTCATCGTGTTCGAGCGCGGCTCCAGCACCGCGAGGATGCGCGCCTTGCCCACCGCGTGCCGGAGCCCGTCGACCGTCGTCGCGAACGCGGTCGGATGATGGGCGAAGTCGTCGTAGACGGTGACGCCCCCCGCCGTGCCGCGCACCTCGAGGCGGCGCTTGATGCCTTCGAATTCGGTCAGCGCGGCAAGTCCCGCGGCCACCGGGATGCCCGCGTGCCGCGCGGCGGCCAGTGCGGCCAGCGCGTTCAGGCGGTTGTGCCGGCCGAGCTGCGGCAGATCGGCCGGCCAGCGGACGATGCCCTGCGGTGCCCCGGCCAGGGTCACCGCGCCGTCGCTGTCGATCCGCCAATGCGGGCGCCGCCGCGCCCTCGGTCGCGACGAACTCGGCGCCGGCGAAGCGCTCCACTTCGGACCACGCGCCGCGCGCCAGTGCGCGGTCGAGGCTCGGCGCCTCGGCGTTCACGACGAGGCGCCCCGACCGGGGCACGGTGCGGACGAGGTGGTGGAACTGGGTCTCGATGGCGGCCACGTCCGCGAAAGATGTCGGCGTGGTCGTATTCGAGGTTGTTGAGGATCGCGGTGCGCGGCCTGTAGTGCACAAACTTCGAGCGCTTGTCGAAGAAGGCCGTGTCGTATTCGTCGGCCTCGATCACGAAGAACGCGCTGTCGGTCAGGCGTGCCGAAACGCCGAAATTGAGCGGCACGCCGCCGATCAGGAACCCCGGATCGAGGCCGGCGTGATCGAGGATCCACGCGAGCATCGACGCCGTCGTCGTCTTGCCGTGCGTGCCGGCGACCGCGAGCACCCATTTGTCGACGAGCACGTGCTCGAAGAGCCACTGCGGCCCCGACTGGTACGGCAGGCCCGCGTCGAGAATCGCCTCGATGAGCGGATTGCCCGCGCGAGAGCGCATTGCCGACGACGAACACGTCGGCGCCGCGCGCCACGCCCGCCAGCTGCGCGGCGTCGTAGCCTTCGGTGAGCGCGATGCCGAGCCCCTCGAGCTGGGTGCTCATCGGCGGGTAGACGTTGGCGTCGCAGCCCGTCACGTGATAGCCGGCGCGATGGGCGATCGCGGCGATGCCGCCCATGAAGGTGCCGCAGATGCCGAGGATGTGGAGGTGCATGATCGTGCGCTCAGGCTCGTTTCGGCGGTGCCGCGGGGACCGCGACGTGCGAGTACGGGGCGTGCCGCCGCCAGCCCAGCGCGAACCACGCGTAGGTCAGCACGTTCAGAGTCAGCACGAGCGCAAACGCGAACTGCAGCCCGCCGGCGGCATCGAGGCCGAAGCCCGCGCGCGCCGCGTCGACGACGAGGCCGATGCCCCACTGCGCGACGAAGCCGCCGCCGAACATCATCAGGTTGAGCGCGGTGTTCGCGCGCCCCGCGAACTCGGCCGCGAAGCCGGCGTTCAGGGCGCTGAACGCGAGGATGTTGGTGGCGGCGCCCAGCCCGTAGAACCCCCACCAGACATACGTGCCGGGAAGCTGCCCGATGATGGCCGCGAACGCGATGATGTTGAGCGCGAACCCCAGCGCGAACAGGTGCCGCGGGCCGAGGCCGTACCGCGCGATGCGCGCCGAGAACAGCCCCAGCGCGAGATAGCCCGCGAGCATGACGATCCCGAGCCAGAACAGATGTCCCGCCGCCACGCCGCGGTCGAAACCGTTGACTTCCGTCAGCCAGGGCACCGACCACAGCCCCTGAATCGCGAAGAACGAACCGGTGCAGCTGCCGGCGAGCGGCGCGATCCACCAGAATCGCGGGTGCAGGAACAGGCTGCGCACGCCCGCCCACAGCGTGCCGACGCTCTGGCTCTCGGTCGGCTTCGCGGTGTCGGGCACGCGCAGCCAGATCCAGACCGCGGCGGCGAAGGTCAGCACCGCGAGCCCGGCGAACAGCGTGCGCCAGTGGACGTAGCGCAGCGCGAGTTCGGTCGGCGTGGCCGCCGCGAGCGCGCCGGCGCTCCCGGCCGTCATGATCCAGCCGGCGAGCGACGCCTGCCGCTCCCGCGGCATCCACGCGGCGATCGCCTTCAGCGGCGCCATCAGGCAGACGGCGACCCCGGCGCCGATCAGCGCGCGGGCCACGACCAGTCCCGTCGCGGATTCCGCGAGCGCGAAGAGGAGCGCGCCCGTCGCGCCCAGCACCAGCAGCGCGGACTCCACGCGGCGCGGCCCGTAGCGGTCGAGCAGGACGCCCGCCGGCAGCTGCACGGCGGCGAAGGTGACGAAATAGGCGCTGGTGAGGAGCCCGAGCGTTCCCGGGCCGAGCTCGAAGTCGCGCGTCAGCTCCGGCGAGACCACCGCGTTGACGGTCCGGAACAGGTACGACAGCAGATAGGCGACCCAGAAGGCGCTGAAGACGCTGCGCGTGTTCAGCATCGAAGGCGGAGGCAAAGGGGCGTCACCGGCGCGTCACCGCCCGGCGTAGCGATCCGGCGACAGCTGCGCCATGTCGAACGGCGGACGCTCGCCCGCCAGTATCCCGGCGATCAGCTTCCCGGTGCCGGGACCGAGGCTCATGCCCATCATCGCGTGGCCGGTGGCAATGGAGAGGTTCGCGCATTTCGCGGTGCGGCCGATGTACGGCATCCCGTCCGGCGAGCACGGCCGCAGCCCGCGCCACGGCGCGACGCCGTCGAAATCCGACGGCTCGAAGTCGGGATAGTACTTCGCAGCGGCCGCGATGATGCCGCGCACGCGCACCGGACTGATGTCCTCGTTGAGGCCCGCGATTTCCATCGTCCCGGCAAAGCGCAGCGCGCCGCCCATCGGGGTGACCGCCACCCGCGCCTCGGTCAGGATCGCGCAGATGGCCGGCAATTGCCGCGGCTTCGCGAGCGTGAGGCTGTAGCCTTTGCCCGCCTGCAGCGGCAGGCGCAAGCCCAGCTCGTGCGCGAGCGACGACGACCACGAGCCGCCGCAGAGCACGAACTCGTCCGCCTCGATCTCGCCGCCGCCGCGCGTCGTCGCGGCCCGGATCGTCCGGCCTCCTTCGACGCGCCAGCCCGTGATCTCGGTGTTCCATGCGAACTCGACGCCCTCCGCCGCGAGCCGGTCCTGCAACTCCCTGACGAAACGATCCGGAGACAGATGGCAGTCCTGCGGAAAGTACACGGCGCCGGCGATGTCCATCCGGATGCCGGGATCGAGCGCCGCCGCCTGCCTGGCGTCGAGCACCTCCGAAGCGATGCCGAGCGCGCGGCCCAATTCCGCCGTCCGGACTTCCTCGTCCAGCGCATGCGGGGTGCGGCACAGCATCAGCAGCCCCTTCCTGACGAGGCCGAAGTCGCTTCCGGGCAGCGCGGCGAGCTCTTCGAAGCAGCGGTGGCTCGCGATGCTGAGATCGCGCAGCAACGGCGCGGCGCGGCGAACGTGCTCGGGCGTGGCCGCGCGCCAGAACTTGATGCCCCAGTCGAGGAGGTCCCGCGACAGGCGCGGCTTGACGTAGAACGGCGACGCGGGATTCCACATCCACTTGAGGCCCTGCGCCACCATGCCGGGCGCGGCCAGCGGCACGAAATGGCTGGTCACCAGCATGCCGGCGTTCTCGAACGAGCAGCCGTCGCGCTGCGCGGGATTGCGATCGACGAGCGTCACGTCCCAGCCGCGGCGCGCGCAGTAGTAGGCCGTGGCCAGGCCGATGACGCCACCGCCGATGATGGCAACGCGCTTGGCTCATCTCAGCGGATGCCGTGCGCGAACGGGTCGAGATCGTTCAGCAACAGTCTTCGCCTCGGCGTTCACGAACGCCCTGCCGGTGATCACCGGCTCGATCCTGCCCGTCGCGCGATCGAGCCAGCGGTACTTGCCGCCGAACGTGCTGCCGAGGATGCTCTCCTGGACCCACCCGGCGCCTTCGGCGAGCTTGCCGTCGGCGGCGAGGCAGGCGAGCTTCGCGCTGGTGCCGGTGCCGCAGGGCGAGCGATCGTAGGCCTTGCCCGGGCACAGCACGAAGCTCCGCGAATTCGCCGTCGGCGCCACCGCCGAACCGAAGAGCTCGACGTGATCGACGTCCGGGTAGCCCTGCGCGTTGAGCGCCTGCCGCACCCGCCAGCAGAAATCCGTCAGCCGGTCCACATTGGCCAGCGCGAGATCCTGGCCGTGTTCCGCGATCAGGAAGAACCGGTTGCCGCCCCACGCCACGTCGCCGGTGATCGCGCCGAGGCCGGGCACTTCCACGGTAACCGCTTTCGCGATGCGCCAGCTGGCGACGTTCGCGACGGCAACATCCCCGTCCGGATTGAGCGTCGCGGTGACGGTCCCGACGGGGGTCTCGATCCGGTGGGTGCCGGGCGCGATCCTGCCCATGTGCGCGAGCGTCGCCACGAGCCCGATCGTGCCGTGGCCGCACATGCCGAGATAGCCGACGTTGTTGAAGAAGATGACGCCGGCCGCGCACGACGTGTCCTCCGGCGGCACGAGCAGCGCTCCGACGACGACATCCGAGCCGCGCGGCTCGTTGACGATGGCGGAGCGGAAGCGGTCGAACTCGCGCCGGAATCGCTCGCGGCGCTCCGCGAGCGGACCCGTCCCGAGGTCGGGACCGCCGGCGATGACGACACGCGTCGGCTCGCCGCCCGTGTGCGAATCGATGACTTCGATGATGTGCGTTGCCATGTCGTTCGTCGGCGAATGCGCCCGGCCAGGCCGTGCGCAGCAGGTTCAGGCCTTGTGCATCGGCCAGGTGTCGGACAGGCGGTAGCCGCCCGGCCACGGATCGTCCGGATCGAGCATGTGCTGGTGCGTCCCGGTGATCCACGCGCGCCCCGAAAGCGACGGCACGATGCCCGCCTTGTCGCCGACGGGCACCTCGGCTTCGATGCGGCAGCGGAACTCGGAATCGATGATCGAGCGCCCGATGTAGCGATCGCCGGTCTTCAGCACGCCCTTCGCGTGCAGCACCGCAAGGCGCGCGGAACAGCCGGTGCCGCAGGGCGAGCGGTCGATCTTGCCGGGGCGGATCGCCACGGCGTTCTTCCCCACGGCGACGCCATCGACGAATGCCAGCGGCGCCGTGAACTGGCAGAACGAGATGTGGCTCCACTCCGGCAGCACGGGATGCCGGAAGCCGAGCTGCTCGTCCGCCGCCCGCGTGATCTTCAATCCGGTCTCCGCGAGGTCCTTCGCCTCGTCGGCCGCAATCGAGAAACCCAGCGCCTGCGCGTCGACGAGCACGAAGCTGTCGCCGCCGTACGCGGTGTCCACGGTCAGCGTGCCGATTCCCGCCACTTCCAGCTTCGCGTCGAGCCGATCGGCGAACGACGGCACGTTGCGCACGGTGATCCGCTCGGCCTTGCCGTTGCGGCAATCGGCGGCGATCTCGACGATGCCTCCGGGCGCCTCGAGCGCGAACCGCGTCACGGGCTCGATCATGGGCACGATGCCGGTGTCCAGCAGGACCGTCGCCACGCAGATCGAATTCGAGCCCGACATCGGCGGCGTGTCCGCCGGCTCCATGATGATCCAGCCCATCCGGGCCCGGGGATCCCTGGCCGGAACCAGCAGGTTGACGTGGCGGAACACGCCGCCGCGCGGCTCGTTCAGCACGAAATTGCGCAGCGTCTCGTCCTGCGCGATGAAGCGCGACTGCTGCCAGAGCGTGTCGCCGGGGGGCGGCGCGACGCCGCCGACGATGACGTCGCCGACCTCGCCTTCGGCGTGGCAGCTCACGACGTGGACGAGCGTGGAAGTGCGAATGGCGCGGACCCCGGCTTGCGGTTCAGCGGGCGCCGATGACGACCACGGGATCGCCGAGGACGTCGAAGCGCGGCTCGATGCCGAGGCCCGGCCGGTCGGGAGCCGTCATCCTGCCGTCGACCCGCTGCGGCGCGCCGTCCGCGATCGTGACCGTGCCGTAGCTGTTGAAATCCGTCGCGGAGAAGCAGAACTCGGCCGGCGTCGAGCGCGCGAGATGGGCGATGGCCGCCGTGACGATGTCGCCGCCCCACGTGTCCTCGATCGTCATCGGGATGCCCGAAGCGACGCAGAGATCGCGCATCAGCCGCGCCTTGGTGAGGCCGCCGACCTTGGAGATCTTGAGATTGATCACGTCCATCGCGTGGTCGGCGAGTCCCGCGCACCAGGACATCGGTGCCGGTGATCACCTCGTCCAGCACGAACGGCAGGCCGGTCCGGCGCCGGATCGAAAGGCATTCCTCGTACGACGGGCAGGGCTGCTCGATGTAGACGTCGACGTCGCGCACCGCGGCGACGACCCGCGCGGCCTCGTGCATCGTCCAGCCGGTGTTGGCGTCGGCGACGAGGATGTCGCCGGGCTCGAGAATCTTCCGGCACGCGCGGATGCGCGCGATGTCGTCGTTCGCGTCGGCGCCCACCTTCAGCTGGAACTTGGTGTAGCCCTCCTTCCGGTAACCGGCGATGTTGCGTGCCATCTCGTCGGGCGGCAGCTGCGAAATGGCGCGGTAGAGCGCGATGTCCGGCTGTTCGCTTCCCCCGAGCAACCGGTAGACGGGCAGCCCGGCGACCTTGCCCAGAATGTCCCAGCAGGCGACGTCCACCGGCGCCTTCGCGTACGCGTGGCCGCGCAGGACGGCATCCATGCGCCGGTTGAGCACGCCGAGATCGCGGGGGTCGAGGCCGATCAGCTTCGGCCCGATCTCCGCCAGGCCGGCGCGCACGCCCGCCGCGTACGCGGGCAGGTAGGCCGAGCCGAGCGGACAGCACTCGGCGTAGCCGGTGATGCCGGCGTCGGTCTCGACGGCGACGACCGTGGCGTCGAAGACGTCGACGAAATTGCCGTTCGACCAGCTGTAACGGCCTTCCTTGATCGGCAGGTCGACCTGCCACGCCTTGATTGCGGTGATCTTCACGGAGCATCCTGTTTGGCGGTGTTCGACAACACCGATTTCATGAACTGGGCGGTTTCCGGCTCGCGCGGATGGCCGATCACCTGCTCGGGCGGCCCGATTTCGTGAATCAGGCCGGACTTGAAGAACGCGACGCGGTCCGAAACCTCGCGCGCGAACGATATCTCGTGCGTGACGACGATCATCGTCATCCCTTCGCCCGACAGCATCCGCAGCGTGTCGAGCACCTCGCCGACGAGCTGCGGATCGAGCGCGGAGGTCACCTCGTCCAGCAGCATGTAGTCGGGCGACATCGCCAGCGCGCGGGCGATGGCCACCCGCTGCTGCTGCCCGCCCGAGAGCTTCGACGGGTAGACCGTCAGCTTGTCCGCGAGCCCGACGTGCTTCAGCTGGCGCACGGCGATGGCCTCCGCCTCCTCGCGGCTCTTGCCGAGCACCTTGCGCGGCGCGAGCATCACGTTCTCGAGCACGGTGAGATGCGGAAAGGCGTTGAGCTGCTGGAAGACGATGCCGATCTTCTGCCGCAATTTGTTGAGATCGGTCGTGCGCGCATGCACCTCGGTGCCGTCGACGAGGATGCGCCCGCTCTGGATCGGCTCCAGCCCGTTCACGCACATCAGCAGCGTGGACTTGCCCGAGCCGGAGCCGCCGAGGACGGAAACGACCTCGCCCTTGGCGACCGTCATCGAGATGCCCTTCAGCACCTCGAGCGGCCCGAACGCCTTGTGGACTTTCTCTATCTCAATCAAGGTCCCTCCACTTCGCTTCGAGCCGGGCGCCCAGGCGGGAGATCGGATAGCTCATCACGAAGTAGATCAGCCCGCAGACGCACAGCACCAGCAGCGGCTCCTGGATGCGGGTGATGATCACCTGCGACGTGCGCAGGAGCTCGATGACGCCGATCCACCACACCAGCGCCGAATCCTTCATCACGCCGAGCGTGAGGCCGATCCACGAGGGCAGCGAGACGCGGAGCGCGATGGGAAACACGATCTCGCGCAGGTCCTGCCAGTACGTGAGCCCGAGCGACCGGGCCGCCCGCCGCGTGGTCGGCGGCACCGCCTGCACGCCGGCGCGCACGATCTCGGAGCAGTACGAGGACGTGTAGAAGGCGAGCACCACGCAGCTCACCACGAAGGCCGACGTCGGCAGGTTGAGGATCGATTTGAACGAATTGACGAGCACCAGCTGGATCAGCAGCGGCACGGAGCGGAAGACGTCGAGGATGGCGCCCAGCGGCCAGTTGATCCACCACGGCGCCACCGCGCGCACCAGGCCGAACACCAGCCCCATCAGCGTGCCGCCGAGCACGGCGAAGAACGTGATCTGCAGCGTCACGCCGGCGCCGCCCAACATCAGCAGCAGTTCCTGCAGGCCGAAATCCGAACCTTCGATCATGGGAATCCCGCAGCCTCAGTATCGGAAGAGCCGCGTCGCGGCGGCGCGGGCGGAAAGCGTGATCAGCTTCGTGATCAGGTAGTAGATCGCCGCCGCCATGGCGAAATACTCGAACGTGCGGAACGTGCGCACGTTGAGTTCCTGCGTGACGCCCGCGAGGTCGGTGTTGACGCCTACGATCACGCCCAGGGAGGTCATCAGGATGGCCCAGACCATCTGGTTCATGATTGGATGGAAGACCGTGCGGAACAGCTGGGGCAGCACGATCAGCCGGAACGCCATGGGGGCGCTCATGCCGAGCGAGCGCGCCGCGCGCATCTGGGTCGGCGGCACCGCGCGCAAGCCCCCGCGGAACGTCTCGCCGAGATAGCCGGCGTTGTTGAACGAGATGCCGATCAGCAGCGCCGGGAAGGAATCGACGAAGATGCCGAGCGAGCCGAGGCCGAAATACGCCATGTAGATCTGGAACAGCGCGGGCGTGTTGCGCGCGCCCTCGACCCAGGCCGTCGACAATCCGTACAGCAGCTTGTTCTTGGAATTGCGGCCGAGCGCCAGCAATACGCCGAAGGCGATGCCGATCACCATCGACAGCACGGCGACTTCGATGGTGACCAGCGCGCCCCAGAGGAGCTCCGGCAGCGCCCCGAAGGCCTGGTACCAGTGGAACGTGTAGTTCATGACCCCTGCATGGTACCCGGGCCGGAGGCCGTTTTGCCACCCGCCGCGGCACCATGGCGCCGCGGCGTGCGTCAGTTTAGCGATAGACGCCCTTGACCGTCAGGTCCGGCATCGTGCCGCCAACCCATTTCTGGTAGAGCTCCTGCGCGCGGCCGGTGCGCGTCTGCAGGTGCACGAACAGGTTGAGGTAGTTGATGAAGCCGTAATCCTGGCGCAGCGCGATCAGCCCCACGTAGTCGATGTCGTACGGCGCATCCTTGCCGACCTGCAGGTCCTTGAACTTGCCGCTCTTGACCGTCGCCGCCGCCACGGTGGACGTCACGACCGTCGCCTCGATCTGGCCCTGCGCCAGCGCCAGGAACACGTCGGCCTGCGTCTGGTAGGCGCGGAACGAGCCCTTCGGATCGTTCCACTTCTTGACGTCCTTCTCGAGCGCGATCGCCTCGAACGTGCCGGAAACCGATCCCGTCTTGCGTCCCTTGAGACTGGTGTAGGCATCGATGCCGATCCCCTTCTTCGTCAGCACGACCATCTTGAACGCGAAGTAGGGAATCGAGAAACCGATGGTCTGGGCCCGCTTCAGCGTATCCGACGTCGACGCGACGCCGACGTCCGCCCGGCCCGAGGTCAGCGCCGGGATGCGATCCGGGAACGGCGTCTCGACGTACTCGGGCTTCACGCCGAGTGCCGCCGCGAGATCGTTGCAGGTGTCGACGTCGTAGCCGATCGGCTGGTTCTTCTCGTCGCGCGATCCCATCGGCGGGAAATCGAGCACGATGGCGCAGCGCAGCTTGCCTGAAGCGATGATGTCGTCGAGCTTGTCGGCTTGCGCCGGCATCACGACGGCCATGCTGACCAGCATGGCGAAGAACAGTCCGGTACGGCTGATCATGGATGACTCCCTCTGGAAGGTAACGGACGCAAGGCGACGGCCCCGCGCTGCCGCGACCCGAGCCGCGGTCGGGGGCTCCCGGCCGCTTCCCGCAAGGGTCGCGCCGAAAACAATATATGTTATACAATCCAAAATCAAGCCCTATCTTCAGGGCTCGGCCACAGGAGTCCGCCATGCGCAAGCGCGTCAACTGGGAAGGTGTCTTCCCCGCCGTCACCACGCAGTTCCACCCCGACCTCTCGCTCGACATCGACGCCACCGCGCGCGTGATGGAGGGCCTGATCCGCGACGGCGTGTCGGGCCTCATCGTCTGCGGCACCGTCGGCGAGAACTGCTCGCTCGCCAAAGCCGAGAAGGTCGCCGTGATGGAGGCGGGCAAGGCGGTGGCGCGCGGCCGCGTGCCCGTGATCAGCGGCATCGCCGAATTCACGTCCGCGTTCGCGATCGACATGGCGAAGGAGGCGGCGCGCATCGGCCTCGACGGCGTGATGGTGATGCCGGCGCTCGTCTATTCGTCGAAGCCGCACGAGACCGCGGCGCACTTCCGCAGCGTGGCCAAGGCCACCGACCTGCCGGTGATGGTCTACAACAATCCCCCCATCTACAAGAACGACGTGACGCCGGAGATCCTGGCCTCGCTCGCCGACTGCGACACGATCGTCTGCTTCAAGGAATCCTCGGGCGACACGCGGCGCTTCACCGACCTGTACAACATGATCGGCGACCGCTTCCTGCTCTTCGCCGGCCTCGACGACGTCGTCGTCGAGAGCATCATGGTCGGCGCCGTCGGCTGGGTGTCCGGCCTGTCGAACGCGTTCCCGCGCGAAGGCGAGACGCTGTTCCGGCTCGCCCGCGCCGGCCGGTATGCCGAGGCGATGAGCCTCTATCGCTGGTTCATGCCGCTGCTGCACCTCGACGCGCGGCCCGACCTCGTCCAGTGCATCAAGCTGTGCGAGCACATCATGGGCCGCGGCACGCACCTCACGCGGCCGCCGCGGCTGGCGCTGGACGCAGCCGAGCGCGCGGCGATCGAGGCGATGATGAAGACGGCGCTCGCGACGCGGCCGAAGCTGCCCGAGGTCGGGCTCAGGGCGGCGGCTTGACGTCCATTGCGGCTAGGCCCGGCGTCGAGCTCAGCTAGACCTGCCGGACGTAAGCACCCGTGCTGCCGGCATCCGATCTGCAGGCGTTGCTTGCTCTCGCCGGGCGGATCGCCGACGAGTCCGGGCGCATGCTGCGCGCAGACCGGACGCGCCCGCGCGGCGGCGCCAGCCAATTCGAGACCAAGGACGATGCGAGCCCGGTGACCGCGCTGGACCGCGCGATCGAGTCGCGCATGCGCGACATGATCGCCGGGACGTTTCCGGGGCACGGGATCCTGGGGGAGGAATTCGCGCCGGACCGGGTCGATGCGGAATTCGTGTGGGTCATCGATCCGATCGACGGCACCAAGCAGTTCATCGCGGGCGTGCCTGTCTACGGCACGTTGATCAGCGTGACATGCGGGGGAACCCCGATCGTCGGCATCATCGACCATCCGATCACCGCGGAGCGCTGGGTCGGCGCCACCGGCCGGCCCACGACGCTCGATGGGCAGCCGATCCGCACGCGGGCCTGCGCGCGGCTCGCGGACGCGCTGATGTCGTGCAGCAATCCGGAGACGATTGGGCCGAACGAGCGCGCCGGCTTCGAGCGCGTGCGCGCGGCGACGAAATGGCGGCTCTACGGCGCGAGCTGCTACGCCTACGCCAGCCTGGCGACCGGGCAGATCGATTTGAGCGTGGACAGCGGCGGCCACCGCGAGGTGGATTACTGCGCGCTGGTGCCCGTGATCGAAGGCGCCGGCGGCGTGATCACCGACTGGAACGGGCAGCCGCTGACGCTTCATTCGGGAACCTCGCTCATCGCCGCCGGCGACCGGCGGCGCCACGCCGAAGCGCTCTTGCTGCTGCGCGACGGCTAGCGCGCACCGGCACGGAAATCCGGACATGGCGCGCATTTCGATCGAAGGCCTGAGCGTTTCGTTCGGCGGCGCGCGCGTCATCGACGGCCTGCAGCTGGAAATCCCGCGCGGGGCCTTCTTCACGTTGCTGGGCCCGAGCGGCTGCGGCAAGACGACGCTGCTGCGCGCGATCGCGGGGTTCATCGAGCCCGATGCCGGGTCGCTGCGCTTCGACGACCAGGACATGACCCGCGTGCCGGCGCACCGGCGCGGCATCGGCATGGTGTTCCAGGACTACGCGCTCTTCCCCGACAAGACCGTGTTCGACAACGTCGCCTACGGCCTGCGCGCCCGCAGGCTCGAGCCTGCGGCCATCAAGGCGAAAGTGGGAACCTACCTCGAGCGCGTCGGCATGGGCGGTTTCGACGCGCGATTCCCGGCGGCGCTCTCCGGCGGCCAGCGCCAGCGCGTGGCGCTGGCCCGCGCGCTGGTGATCGAGCCACAGGTGCTGCTGATGGACGAGCCGCTGTCCAACCTCGACGCCAAGCTGCGCGTGCAGATCCGGGAATCGATCTCGGATCTGCAGCGCGAGGTCGGCATCACCACGGTCTTCGTCACCCACGATCAGGAGGAGGCGCTCGCGCTGTCCGACCGGATCGCGCTGATGAACAAGGGGCGGATCGAGCAGATAGGCGAGCCCGAGTCGATCTACACGGCCCCGGCGACGGCGTTCGTGGCCGACTTCATCGGCGCCGCCAATCTGATCGAAGCGGACGTTCTTGGCCCGGGTCCCCTCCCCCGGCAGGCCGTGCTGAGGCTCGAGGGACGCGAGCTCGTCGTCTTCGCCGATGGCCCCGTGGCGGCGGGGAAGGCGTTGGTCGCCGCGCGGCCCGAGGACCTGCGCCTCGCCGCGCCCGACGCGGCCACGCCGAACGCGCTGCCGGGAACGATCGAGCGCCGGCGCTATCTCGGCTTCAAGGTCAGCTACCGGGTCAGGTTGCCGGGCGGACGCGTGATCGCGGTCGACCTGCATGGCCCGGCGAAGGAACCATACGCCGAGGGGCAGAGCGTCAGCGTGGTGTTCGACCCGCGCGCCTCGATTCTGGTGACGCGATGATCCCGCGCCAGATGCGCTCGATCTGGTTCCTCCTCGCCTGCGCGGTGCTGACGCTGCTCGTCGTCTTCCTGGTATGGCCGCTCTTCAACCTGCTGTCGGCCAGTGTGACGACGGTCAAGGGCACGAACCAGAGCGGCTGGGCGACGTTTCTCGCCGAGGCCAAGTACCGGGATGCGCTGTTCAACACGCTGCTGCTGGGCGGCATCGTGACGGCCGCGTCGACCGTCATCGGGGTCTCGCTCGCGTACTTCACCGCCCGCTTCGATTTTCCGTTCAAGGCGCTGATCGCGATGCTGCCGCTCACGACGCTGATCGTGCCGGAGGTGATCGCCGCGCAGACCTGGCTGATGATGCTGGGCAACAACGGTCTCATCACCACGCTGCTGGGGTCGGCGGGCATTCCGCTGCCGAGCTTCTACGGCTGGCCCGGCCTCGTCATCGTGATGACGTTCATCTACTACACCTACGTCTACATCGGCACGCTGGCCGCCATCCGCGGCTTCGACGTGCAGCTGGAGGAGGCCGCGCAGAGCCTCGGCACGTCGCCCGCGGCGTCGCGGCTGAAGGTCATGGTGCCGGTCGTGATGCCGGCGATCCTCGCCACGTCGCTGCTGGTGTTCACGCTCGTCGTCGGGAATTTCGCCGTCGCGACCATCCTGGGGCACAAGGTCCAGCTGCTGTCAGTGCTGACCTATCTCAGCTTCGTCTCGGAAGTCGGCGCCGACCCGGTGATGCAGAGCACGCTGGCCAGCGCCTCGATCGGCATCGTCGCGGTCGTGCTGTTCCTGCAGCGCTGGATCGTCGCGCGCAAGCGCTACGAGATCGTGCAGGGGCGCGGCGCGCGCGCGACCACGCTGCGGGGCCTGCCGGCCAGCGCGCTGGCTGCCGCCGCGCTGGTCGTCGTCGTCGTGTCCGTGCTCCCGCTCGTCACGGTGGTTGCCGGAGCCTTCACGCACACGCGCGGCCCCGTGATGTACTGGGGACAGTTCTCGCTGGCCAGCATCGAGCGGGTGTTCGTCAACGCGCCCGACCCCATCATCAACACCCTGCTCTATGCCTCGACCGCGACCGTGATCGGCATCGTGCTGAGCGTGATCGCCAGCTATGTCGTGGTGAAGAAGCGCAACGCGCTGACCCCGGCGATCGACTACCTGATCATGCTGCCGATGGCGATCTCCGGGACGGTCCTCGGCATCGGGCTGGTGATGACGTTCAATACCGGCTGGCTGGCGATGACCAGCACCGCGGCCATCATCGTGGTCGCCTACGTCGTGCGCCGGCTGCCGTTCGGCGTGCGCAACGCGTCCTCCACGCTGTACAACATCCCGAACTCGATCGAGGAGGCGTCGATCAGCCTGGGCGTCCCGCCGCTCGCGTCGTTCTTCAAGGTGATCCTGCCGCTGATGGCGCCCGCCATAGGCGCCGCCGCCGTGCTGACGTGGACCACCACCGTCTCCGAGCTGAGCGCATCGGTCGTCGTCTACTCGGCCGGACGCGAAACCACGCCGATCCAGATCTTCCGGCTGATCGACACGGGCCTCAACGGCCGCGCGTCGGCGTACGGGCTGGCGCTCGTCGTGATGATTCTGGTGCCCATATTCGTCGCCGTGAAGTTCTTCAAGCTCGAGCTGTTCACCGCGAAATGAGGTTGTCCTGCCGCCGCGAAGTCCGTGCCGCACCCGCGCGCCCTGCCGCTCCGGCGCTGCACGAGCGAACGTCGTTCCATTGATTGTCAACGAAGGAGAATGATCATGTTGCAACGAGCAGCGCAGTTCCTGGTCCTCGCCGGCGCGTGCCTTGCCGTCGCGGGCACCGCCAGCGCCCAGCAGCCAAGCGGCAATGTCGTCATCTACACGTCGAACAACGCGGAAGCCGTGCAGACGGTCACCGACGTCGCGAAGAAGGTCATGCCTCAGGTCAAGATCGGCACGGTGACCGGCGGCAGCGCCACGTTGCTGAAACGGATCGAGGCCGAAGCCGCGGCGCCGCAGGCCGACGTGTTCTGGAGCTCCAGTCCCAACACGCTCGGTGCCTTCAAGGCCCAGTTCGCGGCCTACGAGTCGCCCGAGGGCAAGGCGGTGCCCAAGGACCTGCACGGTCCCGGCAATCTGTGGACGGCCTGCAACATTCACGTCGTCGTGATGATGGTCAACCGCAACCAGCTCGGCGGACTGCCCGAACCGAAGACGTGGAAGGACCTGCTGGACCCGCGCTGGAAGGGCAAGATCATCGTCGCCGATCCCTCCGCCTCGTCGACCGCGTACACCGTCCTCTGGGGCGCCGGCAAGCTGCTCGGCCCGGAGGGACTGAAAACCCTGGCGAAGAGCGTCGTCGTCTCCAGGAACGCCAGCGCCGTGCTGAAGTCCGTGGCGCAGGGCGAATACGCGATCGGCCTCACCTTCGAATCGAACGCCTACGCTTATGTGGCCGGCGGGCAGAAGGAGATCAAGCTGGTCTATCCGAGCGACGGAACGTTCGTCACGGAGGAGAGCGTGGTGCTGGTGAAGAACGCGCCCAACGCCGCGGCCGCGCGCAGGCTCTACGACCTGCTGCTGTCCAAGGACACCCAGGTGGCGCTGCTGGAGTCGGCGTTCCGGCGCCCCAGCCGCAGCGACATCGACGTCAGCAAGTACGTCGCGTTGCCCGATCTCAAGAGCATCAAGGTCTTTCCGGTCGACGACCAGGAAGCACAGGACAAGCGCACGGAGTTCCTCGCCCAATGGCAGGCGCTGCAGGCCAACTAGGGCCTGGACACGGGATGTCCGCAGGCACGAGCAGACGCAGCGTGGACGCGACCCCTCCGACGCTGGGCCACCGCACGATGGCGCTCGCCGCCGCCGACGAGCTGCGGCGGCGGATCCTCTCCGGCGAATTCCCGGAGGGCTTCCAGCTGAAGCAGGACGCGCTCGCCGCTGATTTCGGGATGAGCCGGATTCCGCTTCGCGAGGCGCTCGTGCAGCTCGAGAGCGAAGGCCTGGTCCGGATCCTGCCGCACCGCGGCGCGCAGGTTTCGGGGCTGTCGCACGCGGAGATCAGCGAGCTCTTCGAGCTGCGCGCGCTGCTCGAGCCCCGGCTCCTGCGCCTGTCCGCGCCCCGCCTCACGGCCGAGGACTTCGCGGCACTCGACGCCATCAACGCGGAATACCGCGTGGAAATCCGGACGCTGAACCCGGGCCGCTGGGGCGAGCTCAACACGAAGCTCCACCTGCGGCTCATGTCCCGGGCGGAACAGCCGCGCACGCTCGCCATCGTCACCGCGCTCCTGCAGAACACCGACCGCTACACGCGCCTGCAGCTGTCGCTGACCGGCCGCGGGCGGACGCGCGCCGAGAAGGAGCATACGGCGATGGTGCGGCTGTGCCGCGCCGGCGACGTGGCGGCGGCGTGCAAGCTCCTGACCGCGCACATCCGGCACGCCGAGGCGATGCTGGTCGCCTTCATCAGGAAGCGCGCGCCGGCCGCGTCGGTGATCGAAGCGAAGTAATTCGTCGCTCGAGCCGCTCCGTCACGCCAGCGCCGCCAGCACGCGTTGCCGCGTGAACGGAACGGTGCGCAGGCGGATGCCGACAGCGTCGAAGATCGCGTTGGCGAGCGCGGCCGGCACCGTTGTCGCCGCCGCCTCGCCTGCGCCCAGCGGAGGCTCGCGCGGCCGGTCGACGACATCGATGACGATCTCGGGCACGTCGGGGAACGTCAGGATCGGATAGCTCGCCCAGTCCACGCTCGTCACGCGCGCCCGATCGAAGGCGACTTCCTCGAGCAGCGTGCGCGACAGCGTCTGCAGGATGTTGCCTTCGATCTGCGCGCGCACCGCATCGGGATTGATGACGAGCCCGCAGTCGTGCGCGCAGGCGACGCGCCGCACGCGGATCGCGCCCGACGAGCGCTCGACTTCGGCCTCCATCGCCATCGCGACATAGCTCTCGTTGTGCTTGTAGTGGATATAGGCGATGCCCCGTCCGGCGCCGGTTTTCGCGGGCACGGAACGCGGCTTCCAGCCGATCAGCGCCGCCGTGCGGCGCAACACCTCGATCCCGCGCGGATCGGAGAGCCCCTGCAGCCGGAACTCCAATGGATCGCGGCCGGCCGCGGCGGCGAGCTCGTCGGTGAAGCTCTCGACCGCGAAACAATTCGCAATCTTGCCCGGCGCCCGCAGGTTCGACGGGCGCAGCGGCGAGGTCTTGATCCAGTGCACCTGCACTTCCTGATGCGCCACTGCGTACGGCGGATCGCCGTTCTGGCTGATGAGGCCCGTCGTGATGCCGGGCGTCTGCGCGATGCCGGCGGCTTCGGGGCCCAGCAGCGGCATGTTCGGCAGGCTCGCGGTCGCCCTGGGCAGCCACATCTCGGTGCGCCACGCCGCGATCTTCCCGTCATCGGTCAGCGCGCCCTCGAGTGCCAGCAGCTGCGGCGGCCCTTTGGGATCCCAGCCGTGCTCGTCCTCGCGCATCCACTGCACGCGCACCGGGCGGCCGACGGCACGCGACAGCAGCGCGGCATCGGCCGCCGCGTCGTCGTGACCGTTCATGCCGTAACAGCCCGAGCCGTCGAGGTAGACGACGCGCACCGCCTCGTTCGGCAGGCCGAGCACCCGCGCTATCGTGAGGCGAAACCGGTGCGTGGCCTGCGACGCGCTCCAGATCGTCGCCTTGCCGTCCCGCACGTCGGCGACGGCGCACGAGGGCCCGATCGAGCCGTGCGACTGCTGCGGCCAGTAATATTCCCCGGTAATGCGCTTCGCGGCAGCCGCGAGCGCCTGCCGGCTGTCGCCCTTGCGCACCAGGAACTCGTCGGACTCGAACGGGCCGGCGCGCATCCACGCCCGCACGCCTTCGTTGCCGATCAGCGTGCGCTCGTCCGACCACGACAGCTTGAGCTTCCGCGCGGCGGTGATCGCCGTCCACTCGCCATCGGCAAGCACGCCGACGAAATCGTTGATGCGCACGACGCGCGCGCCCTTGATGTCGGCGATCGAACTTTCGTCGATCGCGACGAGCTTCGCGCCGACGGAGGCCGGCCGCAGCACGCGCGCGTGCAGCATCCGGTCGACCTTGAAGTCGTGCATGAAGATGTGCCGGCCGGTGACCTTTCCCGGAACATCGGGGCGCGCGATCGGCTTGCCGACGACGGTGTAGGTGTCCGGGCTCCTGAGCGGCGCCTTGGCGTCGACCTTCAGGCTGAAGCGCTTGGCGCCGACGAGTTCGCCGAAACGGTAACCCTGCCCTCCGGCCTTGGGCCGGATCTCGCCGTCCTGCGCCGTGAATTCGGAGGCCGGGCGACCCGCGCGCGCCGCCGCCAGGCCGATCAGCGCTTCCCGCGCCGTGGCCGCGGCCTGCCGGATCTGCACGCCGCCGCGCATGATGCCGGAACTTCCCGCGGTCGGCCCCTGGTCGGGCGTGAGCGCGGTGTCGCCCTCGAGCAT
This sequence comes from uncultured beta proteobacterium, assembly GCA_963751405.1. Taxonomy (GTDB): domain Bacteria; phylum Pseudomonadota; class Gammaproteobacteria; order Burkholderiales; family Casimicrobiaceae; genus CAIWHR01. The sequence goes on from CAVVUJ010000005.1 coordinate 29,683, forward strand.
CACGATCCGGTCGACGCCGATGCCGAGCTCCTCCGCCGCCATCTGCGGGATCGCGATGCGCAGGCCCTGGCCGAGATCGACCTTGCCGCAGAAGATCGTCACCCTGCTGTCGGCACCGATCGCGAGAAAGCCGTCGACCTCGGAAAGATCGAGCGTCTTGCCGAGCGCTGCTTCCGCCGCCGGCAGGCGCTGGGCGGCGCCCTCGCCGGCGAAGGAGAGGCCGACGAAGAGCGCGCCGGTCGTCTGGAGGAATTCACGGCGGGAAAGCGGCGGGCTCACCGGAACACCTTCGCGCTGCGCATTCCGGTTTTCGCCCTTGGGGCGGCCCGGCGGACTCATGTCGCGGCCCTCCCCGCGACGCGCATCACGGCGCGCAGGACGCGCTGGTGCGCTCCGCACCGGCAGAGATTGCCGGCGAGCGCCTCCTTCGCTTCCTGCAGCGTGGCGTTCGGTTTCTTCGCGAGCAGCGCCGCGCCGGTCATCACCATCCCGGGGACGCAATAGCCGCACTGCGCCGCCTGCTCCGCGATGAACGCGATCTGCAGCGGATGCGGCTTCTCGGCGGTGCCGAGCCCCTCGATCGTCGTCACCTTGCGCTGTGCCGCACGCGACACCGGCACGACGCACGAGCGCACCGGCTCGCCGTCGATCAGCACCGTGCACGTGCCGCACTGGCCCAGCCCGCAGCCGAACTTGGCGCCCGTCAGCCCGAGTGTGTCGCGCAGGACGTAGAGCAGCGGCTCGTTCGCGTCGCCGACTTCCACCGTCTTCGCGTCGCCGTTCACGTGCAATTCAAAGCGTGGCATTGCGGCCTCCCCGTTCGCCCCGGCGCACGCGATCGTCGCCGCGACGGCGGCCGTCGATCATCGCATCGGCGTCGGGCGCCGTCCAGTATCGGTCCCGACCGTCGCACGAGCGCGAAACGGATGGTCGAGCGGACTCGAATTGCGCTCCATCGCAACGGCCGGGTTCGCCAGCCGGCCGCGCCCTGTGGTACGGTTGAAATCGCCGTCCGCACATCTCATTCATGACGACCCCTGAATCGGTTCCGGCCTCGCCCTCCGCCCGCGTCGATCGCGCAAGCGGAAGCGGCCGCGCGCTTCGGCCGGCCGGCGGACTCCGTGGCGCCTGCGCGGCCTACACGATCATCTTCGAAGCCGACACCCGCGCCGGCCGGCTGTTCGATCTCGCGCTGATCGCGGCCATCCTCGCCAGCGTGCTGGTCGTGATCCTCGACAGCGTGGGACCGATCACGGCGCGCTACGGCACGCTGTTCGATGTCCTCGAATGGGGATTCACGCTGCTGTTCACCGTCGAATACGTGCTGCGGCTCGCATGCGTCCGGCACCCGTTGCGCTATGCGACCAGCTTCTTCGGCATCGTGGACCTGCTGGCCGTGCTGCCGACGTATCTCGCGTTCTTCGTGCCGGAAATCCACGCGCTCATCGACGTGCGGATGCTGCGCCTGCTGCGCATCTTCCGGATCCTCAAGCTCGGCGCCTACGTGTCCGAGTTCGGCTTCCTCGGCGCGGCGATGATGGCCAGCCGGCGCAAGATCATCGTCTTCATCGGCTTCGTGCTGATCACCGTCACGATCCTGGGGACCCTGATGTACGTGGTCGAAGGCCCCGAAAACGGCTTCACCAGCATTCCGATTGCGATCTACTGGGGCATCACGACGATGACCACCGTCGGCTTCGGCGACATCACGCCGAAGACGGATTTGGGCCGCTTGATCGCGTCATGCATGATGCTGATGGGGTGGGGCATCCTGGCCGTTCCCACCGGCATCGTCACGGCCGAGATGACGATCCGCCGCGCCGGGCACGCGGTGACGACGCGCACGTGTCCCGATTGCATGACCGAAGGCCACGACGCCACCGCCCTGTTCTGCAAGCACTGCGGCAAGCCGTTGCCCGCCTACCGCCACGATTGAGGGGCCGGGTCCGGCGCGGCGCTTGCCGGAAGCTGTCGCGCAACGGCACCGCGGCATCCGGCCGACCCGGCCACAGTTCCCGCAACCCCGGCAACTGTCCAAGCGGACGGAATCGCCGCACAATGACCGGCAGATGGTCACCCTCGTCGCCGTCACACTCGCCGCCTCGGCCCTGCTGCAACTGGTCGCTGCGCTGCTGGCGCTGCGCGCGATGCCGCACAGCGGAATCTATCGCTATCCCTGGATCGCCCTTTCGCTCGCCCTGGCGCTCATGGTCGAGCGGCGCGTCGCGCCGCTGCTCGAGTTTCACGATGGCGTGGGAGATCTTCTCGACGCGCTCTTCGCACTCCTCATCTCCGCGCTGATTGCCTTCAGCCTGGTTGGGCTCGACCGCCTGCTGCGCGCGATCCGGGCGAATCAGGAGCAGCTCACCCGTCTCGCCACCACCGACGCCCTGACCGGTCTTGCCAGCCGGCGTCACCTGCTCGCCGAGCTGGAGAAGGAGCTGCGCCGCGCCGAGCGCAGCGGGCGGCCACTGTCGGTGCTGATGATCGACCTCGACCACTTCAAGGGCATCAATGACCGATACGGGCATGCGGTGGGGGACGAAGTGCTGGCCGCGGTGGCGGAGCGGTGCGTGGCGCGACTGCGGGCCGTGGACCTGTGCGGACGCATTGGCGGCGAGGAGTTCGTCGTGCTGCTGCCGGAGGCTGACGCCGAAGGAGCATTGACCACGGCGGAACGCCTGCGCGCCGACCTGGCCGAGACTCCGATCGACACCGCCGGCGGCCCGCTCGGCGTGACGATCAGCATCGGTGTAGCCACCCATCGTCCACGCAGCCCTTCCGCGAACGAAAACGCGGACGACGAGGCGACACGTCGGGTGCAAGACCTGCTGCAACGCGCCGACGACGCGCTCTACCGGGCGAAGGGCGGCGGACGCAACTGCGTCCGGGTCGATGCCGAAGCTTCTCCGGCGAACGCCGGAATCGTGGCCGACGGCGGGCACCTTGCGCCTGGCTCGCGATGAGTCGATCATCTGACCGGAGAGGCAGACGCATGCTTGATTCTCCGTTCGAGTACTGCCGGATCTGCCGCGACTATGTCCTTCTGGACCAGACGCGCGTCGAGTGCGTCCGGGAACACGGCTGCGCGGAGACCCCGCCATGCCCGCTGCGGGCGTTCTTCACCGGCATCGACTTCGGGGCGACGAAAGGAGAGGCCAGGGCCGAACCCGGGCGGCATCGCGACTAGGCGCGAACGCCGGCTCGCCGTTCTCCACGCGGCCCGACTCGCGGCAAGACCGGCGCCGGACGCGAAAGCCTTCCCTGCCCATCGAAGCGGGATGACCATGGCTCGCAACGCCGCCGGCAAGACGTACGACTACATCATCGTCGGCGGCGGCTCCGCCGGTTGCGCACTGGCCAATCGCCTGAGTGCCGACCCCGCGCAGACCGTGCTGGTGCTCGAAGCGGGCCGGCGCGACTACTGGTGGGACGTGCGCATCCACATGCCCGCGGCGCTCGCGATGCCGATCGGCAACCCGCGCTACGACTGGAAATACGAATCCGAGCCGGAGCCGCACATGAACGGCCGCAGGATCCGCCACGCTCGAGGCAAGGTGCTCGGCGGCTCCAGCAGCATCAACGGCATGATCTTCCAGCGCGGCAATCCGATGGACTGCGAACGCTGGGCCGCCGACCCCGGCATGGACACGTGGGACTACGCGCACTGCCTGCCCTACTTCAAGCGCATGGAAACCTGCCTGGCCGGTGGCGATCCGTATCGCGGGACCACGGGTCCGCTCGTGCTCGAGCGCGGCGCTGCGGCCTCGCCGCTGTTCGAAGCGTTTTTCGAGGCCGTGCAGCAGGCCGGCTATGCGCTGACCGACGACGTGAACGGTTACCGGCAGGAGGGCTTCGCGCGGTTCGATCGCAACATCCGGCGCGGTCGCCGGCTCAGCGCAGCGCGCGCCTATCTGCATCCCGTGCTGCAGCGCCCGAATCTCGAGGTGGTCTGCCGGGCGATGGCGACCCGCGTGCTGTTCGACGGCAGGCGGGCCACGGGCGTGGAGTTCACCACCGGCCGTGGCCCGCCGCACCGGGCGACGGCGCGCAAGGTCATCCTGTGCGGCGGCGCGATCAACACGCCGCAGCTGTTGCAGCTCAGTGGCATCGGCAATCGGGACGAACTCCGTGCACTGGGCATCCCGGTCGTCCATCACTTGCCGGGCGTGGGCGAACACCTGCAGGACCATCTCGAGGTCTACATCCAGCACGCGTGCCGGCAGCCCGTGACGCAGCAGCCGTCGCTGCAACTCTGGCGGCGGCCGTGGATCGGCATGCAATGGCTTTTTTTCCGCGGGGGGCCGGGCGCCACGAACCACTTCGAGGCGGGCGGGTTCGTGCGCGGCAACGGCGACGTGAAATACCCGAACCTGATGCTCCACTTCCTGCCTCTGGCCATCCGCTACGACGGTTCACCGCCTCCCGGCAGCGAGAAGCTGAAGCACGGCTATCAGATGCACGTCGGCCCGATGTACAGCGACGCGCGCGGCTCGGTGAAGATCACTTCGCGCGATCCGCGCGCGCAGCCGGCGCTGCGCTTCAACTACCTGTCCACCGCACAGGATCGGCGCGAGTGGATCGAGGCCATCCGGGTCACTCGACGCATTCTCGATGCGCCAGCTTTCGCCGAGTTCAGCGACGGCGAGCTCTCGCCCGGCAAGGACGTGCAAACCGACGAGCAGATCCTCGCGTGGATTGCCCGGGACGCCGAGACGGCACTGCATCCGTCTTGCACCTGCCGGATGGGGACTGACGCGATGTCGGTGGTCGATCCGCTGAGCATGAAGGTGCATGGCGTCGACGGCCTGTGCGTGTGCGACGCCTCCGTGCTTCCCTATGTCACCAACGGCAACATCTACGCGCCCGTGATGATGGTGGCCGAGAAGGCCGCCGATCTCATCGCCGGAAATGCTCCCCTGCCACCCGAGCCCGTCGCGTTCTATCGCCACGAGCGCGGACAAGAACACCTACCGCCGACCGGGACGCCATCATCGCTCTGACGGCAGGGAGCGCGGCCTCGGGTGCAATGGCGCGAGGTGCGCAAACGCCCCGCCGCCGGCCGCGGCTTCAGGCGAACGTCAGCGTCACCCCCGGAAGCCCGAGCGCGCCGTAGTCGGACGTCCACGTCTCCCCCGGCGCCACCGGCCAGGCGTCGGTGACCGTGCCGGTGGTGACGATTTCGCCGGCAGCGAGCGGAGGGAACTGCGGCTGCCCCGCGAGCACTCCGGCGAGATGCACGAGCGCCAGCGCCGGGCTGTCGAGGACGTTCGCGCCGACTCCGGTGTCGATCACCGCGCCCGCGCACCGCAACGTCAGCGTGAAATCCGGAAGCGCGGCGGCGAGCTCGGCGCGGTTGCGATCGGTCACCGCAAGCGGCGCGCCGATGACCAGCGCGCCGTGCAGGCCGAAGGCCGCCGTGCAATCGGCGGCGGTGAATTGCCAGTCCGGGAAATGGCTTTGCACGATTTCAAAGCCCGGCGCGATCCACTCGACGCAATCGAGCGCGGCGCGCGCATCGGCGGTGACCGGCACCGGCGCCTTCAGCTTGAACACGACCTCCGGCTCGATGCGCGGCTGCACGAACGGCCCGAGCGCGAGCGTCGCGCGACTTGCCGTCGCGTAGTGGACCGTGTGCGACCAGACATGCGCCCACATCGGCAGGTAGACGCCGTAGCGCGGCCAGATCGTCCGGTTGGTGAAGCCGATCTTGCGGCCGACCGGAGTCCAGCCGCTCGCAACACGGCGCGCCTCGATCTCCCGCGAGGACGTCGTACCCGGCGGCGACATCGAAATCGGGATGGCCCGCGGTGATCGGCGCGAGCGTGGTCGCGCTGTCGTACGCGGCGATCAGCCGGCCGGCGATCGCCCCGATGTCCGCGCGCATGCCCGCTAGCGCACCCAGCCCAGCGCCCGCAGCAGCGTCGTCCCGCCCGCCCAGAGCGCGGTTGCGACGACCATGCCGGTCACCGCGGCGAGAATCGCGCCGACCACGCCGGTGACCCCCATGGCAGTCACGGCCGCCCAGGCGGCAAAGCCGCCTCCGACACCGCAGACGAGGATTCCGAGAATGCTGCCGAGCATCGAGCCGCGCTGACGAAAAGGCATGATCGTTGGAGGTGGACAGGAGCAAAGCGAGTTTACTTCGACTTCCCGCCGCGTCCAACGACAATCGCCGCAGCGCAACGCCGGTGCCACAGGCAGGGCAACCACGGAATCGGCCGTCTTCCGCTTGCCACCGGCCGGTTGACACCCCGGCGACGGCCCCTAGTGCGGGAATTGGCGATTCGCGCGATAATTGCAGTTCTTTAGTCGGGGAGAGCATCGATGAGCGAGCAAAGAGAAGTCGTCATTCTGAGTGGAGTGCGCACCGCGATCGGTGACTACGGCGGCAGCCTGAAGGACGTCGCGCCGAGCGAGCTGGCCGCGCGCGTGGTCAAGGAAGCCGTCAGCCGGGCGAAGGTCGACCCGAAGGACGTCGGCCAGTGCGTGATCGGCAACGTCATCCACACCGAGCCGAAGGACATGTACATCTCGCGCCTCGCCTGCGTCAACGGCGGCCTGCCGCACGACGCCGGCGCGCTGACGGTCAACCGGCTTTGCGGCAGCGGCATGCAGGCGATCGTGACCGCCGCGCAGTACATCCTGCTCGGCGACACCGATGCCGCCGTCGCCGGGGGTGCCGAGAGCATGAGCCGCGCGGCGTACGCGTCGCTGACCCAGCGCTGGGGCGCGCGGATGGGCGAGACGAAGATGATGGACATGATGGTCGGCGCGCTGACCGACCCGTTCGACACGGTGCACATGGGCGTCACCGCCGAGAACGTCGCGAACAAGTGCGGCATCACGCGCGAGCAGCAGGACGCGTTCGCCGTGGAGAGCCACAAGCGCGCCGCGGCGGCGGTCGCCGCCGGACACTTCAAGAGCCAGATCCTGCCGATCGAGCTCAAGAGCAAGAAGGGCCCGGTGATGTTCGACACCGACGAGCATGTCCGCGGCGATTCGACGCTGGAGGGCATGGCCAAGCTGCGCGCCGTGTTCGTCAAGGAAAACGGCACCGTCACCGCCGGCAATGCGTCGGGCATCAACGATGCGGCCGCGGCCGTCGTGCTGATGGAGAAGTCGGCGGCGGCAAAGAAAGGCCTGAAGCCGATGGCGCGGCTCGTTGCCTACGGGCACGCGGGCATCGATCCCAAGATCATGGGCCTCGGCCCCGTGTCCGCCGTGCAGCGCGTCCTGGCGAAGGCCGGCCTGAAGCTCGAGCAGATGGACGTGATCGAGTCGAACGAGGCGTTCGCCGCGCAGGCGCTGGGCGTGACCAAGGAAACCGGGATGAATCCGGCGAAGGTCAATCCCAACGGCGGCGCCGTCGCGCTCGGCCATCCGATCGGCGCGACCGGCGCGATCCTCACGGTGAAGGCCATGTACGAGCTCCACCGCACGGGCGGACGCTACGGCCTCATCACGATGTGCATCGGCGGCGGGCAGGGCATCGCGGCAATCATCGAGCGGCTGTAGCGCCGGCATGCGCACGCAGCATTGACGGCCCCGCGGGCAACCGCGGGGTTTTTCTTGGACGTGGAGCGTCGAGGATGCTAGCTTTCTTCCAGGGTCGCAACGAAACGCCGCGACTGGGCACGCTCCGGCAGCTCGCGCTGTTCTCGACGCTGTCGCGGCTCGAGCTGCGCGTGGTCGACGGTCTGCTGCACGAGCGCCGCTTCCTCAAGGGCGAAATCATCTTCGACGAGGGCGAGGAAGGTCAGGCCCTCCACGTCGTGATCACCGGTCGCGTGGTCATCTGCAAGCAGGGTGAACCCGAGACAGGACGCATCGCGGAGATCAATGCCGGCGTCGCGTTTGGCGAGCTTGCGCTGCTCGAGAACGCGCCCCGCGCCCTGCAGGCGCGGGCGGAAGAGGATTGCGTGGTGGCCTCGCTGTCGCGCGGCGATCTGGAAAGCCTGCTGGTTACCCATGCGGTGATCGCGTCGAAGATCCTGCTCCAGCTCGCGCGCCAGCTCGGCCGGCAGCTGCGTGACCGATCGCCGCTGACCGAACGCCGGCCGCTATGAGCACGCAGGGCCGTCCCAGGCGCGAATGAGCTCCGAACAGACGCGAGCCTCGGCACCAGCCCGTACCTGGCGTCCGGACCGGTGGTGTGGCTGGCGACGATCGCCTGTACGACGCTGCTGCTCACGTTGCTGAAGCAGGCGCTGTGGCTGGTCGTGCCGTTCCTGTTCGCGATCATTCTTTACTATGCGCTGTTCCCCACCGTCCGGCGCCTGACGCTCGCGGGGGTCGACCGCGAAACCGCGGCGGGGATCGTCGCGGGAGGGTCCCTGTTCGCGGCGGCGGTCGCGATGGTGCCGACGCTGCCGTGGCTCGCCGCGCAGGCCGTCACCGGCGAGGAGGCGGTGTACCGCTACCTCGCGGGCGGGCGGGTGCTGATCGACCGCACGCTGCTGGTGCTCGAGTCGCAATTCAATTTCCTGAAGCAGATGGATTTCCACGCCGAGATGAGCCGGAAGGTGTCGGAGTTCGGCACCACCTACGTCAAGGAGCACCTCACCGACGTGCTGCTCGCGACGGCGGCCTGGCTGCCCGCGCTGCTGCTGGCGCCGTTTCTCGCGTTCTTCTTCCTGCGCGACGGCCGGCGCTTCCTCAAGTTCCTCGGCGAATCGGTGCCCAACGCGTACTTCGAGCGGACGCTGTACATGATCGACCGCGTCGACGGCACCGCGCGCGCGTATTTCCAGGGACTGCTGAAGCTGACGGCCATCGACACGGTCTGTCTCGCCCTCGGGCTCCTGGCGATCGGCGTGCCCGGCGCGTTCGCGCTCGGCCTGATGGCGGCGGTGCTGGCCTGGGTGCCCTTCATCGGCTCGGTCATCGGCTGCGTGATCGTGGTGCTGGTCGCCGCCACCGATTTTCCGACGAGCCCCTGGATCGTGTACGCGGCCGTCGGCCTGTTCCTGTTCGTCCGCCTGCTCGACGATTTCGTGTTCATGCCGCTGACGATCGGCCGCAGCCTGCACATGCATCCGCTGCCCACGGTGCTGCTGATATTCGTCGGCGGCGCAGTCGCGGGGATTCCCGGACTGATCCTGGTCCTGCCGCTGGCCGGCGTCGTGATGGTGATCGCCGGGACGGTCGGCGGCATCGTCAACGACCCGCGGCTGCGGGCCCGGCACGCCTTCGCCAGGAAGCTGCGGGCGCAGCGCATCACCGCCGATCTGCAAGTCTGAGCCGCAGCGGGGCGAGCGCCAGTCCCGGCCTTTCATCGCACAGGAGATCCCGAATGACTGCTTCGCCACTGCGCATCGGCATCGCCGGCGTGGGCCGCATGGGCCGTCACCACGCGGCCAACCTCGCGCATCGCGTCCTCGGCGCCGAGCTCGTCGCCGCGTGCAGTCCCGTCGCCGACGAGCTCGCGTGGGCGCGCGACACGCTCGGCGTCGCGCACGGCTATGCGGACTATGCGCGGATGCTCGCCCACCCGGGGCTGGACGCGGTGTTCCTCGCGACGCCGACGACGCTGCATGCCGACCAGATCATCGGCGCACTCGAGGCGGGCAAGCACGTGTTCTCGGAGAAGCCGCTCGCGCTCAATCTGCCCGATTGCCTGCGCGTGGAGGCGGTCGCCGCGAAGCACCCGCAGCTGAAGGCGATGATCGGCTACGTGCGCCGGTTCGATCCCAGCTATCGCGACGCGTTCGAGAAGATCCGGTCCGGCGCGATCGGCCGCCCGTTCCTCGCGCGCTCGCAGACCGCCGACCAGAACGACGCCTCCGGCTTCTTCGTGCGCTACGCGGGAGCCTCCGGCGGCATCCTGCTCGACATGAGCGTCCACGACATCGACACCGTGCGCTGGATGCTCGGGGCGAGCGCGGCGAAGCGCGTGTTCGCGACCGGCACGATCGCGGTGCACGAGGGGCTGCGCGAGGTCGGCGACGTCGACAACGCGGTCGCGACGATCGAATTCGCGGACGGGCAGATCGCGTCCATCTACGCGTCGCGGACGATGGCGCATGGCCACGAGACGCTGACCGAGATCATCGGCACCGCCGGGCGCTTGACCGTCGGGCAGAATCCCCGGATCAACCGCGTCGAGATCTCCGACGCGCACGGCGTGCGCAACGAATGCACACCCACGTTCTACGAGCGCTTCGCCGAGGCGTTCCTGCAGGAGGCGCAGACCTTCGTCGACGTCGTGCGCGAGGACCGGCCGCCGCCGCTCACGCTCGCCGACGCCACCGCAGCGACGCGCATCGGCATCGCCGTGACCGAGTCGCTGCGGACGGGGAAGCTGGTCGAGCTGTAAGTCCGCGCCGCGCGTCCCTTGCCGGAGGACGGCCGAAGCGTAGATATTTGCCGAGGACTTTTCCCGGAGGGAACGTGAATCGGGTCCCGCGCAGGAAATTCCTGGTTTCCGCCGGCGTGCTCATCGCCGCACCGCTGCAGGGATTCGCGCAGCCGGCCACCGCGATGCCGCGGATCGGATTCCTGGGAGCGGCAAACCCGGCGGCATGGGCCCCACGTCTCGACGCGTTCCGGGCGGGATTGCGCGACCTGGGTTACGTCGAAGGCAGGAACATCGCCATCGAATATCGGTTTGCGGAGGGGCAGTACGATCGCCTCCCCGCGCTCGCTGCGGAGCTGGTTAGCCTCAAGGTCGACGTCATCGTGACCCACGCGACCGTCGGGGCACTCGCCGCGAAGCAGGCGACCGCGTCGAATCCGGTCCCGGTCGTCATCACCAACGTCGGCGACGCCGTCGGGAGCGGCATCGTCGCGAGCCTCGCGCGGCCCGGCGGGAACATCACCGGCGACACGTTCTTCGCTCCCGAGCTCGCCGCGAAGCGGCTCGAGGTGCTCAAGGACGCGATCCCGCAGCTGCGCCGAGTGGCCGTCCTCGTGAATCCGGACAGCCCGGGAACGGCGCCGCAACTCCAGGCCATGGAAAGCACGGTCAAGGCGCTGAACGTGGCGCTGTTCCGGTTCGACGTGCGGGGTCCCGCCGATCTGGATGGCGCCTTCGCCGCGATGGCCGAGAAGAAGGTGGACGCGGTCGCGGTGAACGAGGGCGACATCAACATCATCGCCAGCGTGAAGAGCATTGCCGAGCATGTGGCGAGACTGCGCCTCCCCTCGATCGGCTTCATCGAGTTCGTGGACGCAGGAGGGCTCTTCGGCTATGGCGTGAATTTTCTCGCGCTCTATCGCCGCGCACCGGTCTTCGTCGACAAGATCCTAAGAGGCGCCAAGCCTGCGGACATTCCGGTCGAGCGGCCGACGACGTTCGATTTCGTGATCAACATGAAGACAGCCAAGGCGCTCGGCCTTGCAGTGTCATCGGCGACCCGGCTGCGCGCGGACCGGGTGATCGACTAGCGCGGCAGCCCGCCCTCGATCTGCTGCGCCATCCGCGCGTACTCGGCATTCTCGGGATCGAGTTCGCGCAACCGGTTTGCATAGCGCAGCGCGGTTGCGCGATCGCCGGCCTTCACCGTGAGGAACGCGAGCGCCGACAGCACGTCGCGGTCGTACGGATGGCGCGCGTGCGCGGCGGCCAGCACTTTCAACGCATCGGAGGTGCGGCCCGCGTCGTCGAGCCCCATCGCGTAGACGTAGGCGAAGCGGCCGCTCTCCGGCGCCAGTTCGGCGGCGGCGCGCAACTCGGCCAGACTGTCGGTCTTCTGCTTCTGGCGGACGAGCGCCAGGCCCAGCGCGTGATGCAGCATCGCCGCGCGCGGATTGCGGGCAAGTCCCTCGCGCAACACCGCGACCGCCTCGCCATCCGCGCCGCGGCTGCGGTACAGGTCGGCGAGATTGGCGTAGGCGGGCAGGAACGTGGGGTCGAGCGCCAGCGCCTGGCGATATTCGGCAATGGCGCCGCCGGGATCCCCGCGCTGCGCATACAGGTTGCCGAGGCTCGTCCGCCCTTCGGGACGATCGGCGTTATAGGTCTGCGCCGCCACATACTCGGCGAGCGCCTTGGCGAACGATGCGCGTTCATTGTCGGAGAACAGCGCTTCCGGCTCGCCGGCGAGCGCGCGCGCCGCCTCGATGCGGACCATGCGCACCGGATCGGCAAGCATCCGGGGAAGATACCGGTGCCGAACCGGAGGCTCGGCAGCGGCGAGCGCCTCGACCGCGGCCAGCCGCACGAGGGAATCCGGATCGTTCAGCTCCCGCGCCACGATGTCGGTGATGGCCGGCGTCAGCAGGCCGCCCAGCCGCTGGATCGCGCTGGCGCGCACCAGCGCCGGCTGGGTCCTGTCTTCGATCAGCGCGAGCAGCGCCCCGCGCGCGCCTGGCGCCGCCTGCGAACCCGCACGCAGCGCGGCGGCGAAATTCTGGTAGCCGCCCGGCACCTTGCCGGTCCAACGGGCGATCGCGTCCGCCGCCCACTGCGCGGACTGTTGCGCATGACAGCGGGTACAGGCGTTCGGCGTGTCGAGCTTCGCCGAGACGTCGGGCCGCGGAATGCGCAGCGAGTGGTCGTGCCGCGAGTCGACGCCCATGTACGTCGTCGTCGGCATGTGGCACGCCGCGCACGCCGCGCCCGGCGTGCCTTCGGCGTGATGCGTGTGCCGCACCGTGTCGAACTTCGCCGGAAGATGGCATTGGGCGCATACGCCGTTGCCGGGAGCGCGCAGCTGCAGCGCGTGCGGCTCGTGGCAATCCGAGCAGGTAACGCCCTGCGCGTGCATCCTGCTCTGCGCGAACGAGCCCCAGTTGTAGACCTCGTCGCGCATCTGCCCGTCGTTCCAGTACAGCCCGTCCTCGAGCAGCGCCAGCCGGTGCGTGTCCTGCGGCGGCTTGCCGTGAACGTAGTCGTCCGAGATGCGGCTGGCGCGGCCATGGCAGCGCGCGCACATCCCGAGCTCGCGGGTCGTCGTCCGCGGCGCGCTGCGCTTCGCGTTTCCGGTCTCGGCCACCGGCGTCCAGGTGACGCCTTTGCGCTCGTCCAGCGCGAGCGCGAGGCCCTTGCTCGCCGCAAGCGCCTGCCAGTCGCCCTGCCTTCTTCGCCCACGCGATGTGGGTGGAGCCGGGGCCGTGGCACGCCTCGCACGCGACGTTGATCTCGTCCCACTTCGAATCGTAGGTGCCGGACTTCGCGTCGAAGTTCTTGCGCAGGTTGGTCGAGTGGCACTCGGCGCACTGGAAGTTCCAGTTCTGCTGCACGCCGGTCCAGTGCAGCGGATCGCCGGCCTTGATGTTCTGGCCCGGATAGAGGTGGAACCAGCGTTGGCCGCCCTGCGTCTTCGGGCGCGAATCCCACGCAATGCCCAGGGCCTGCAGGCGCCCGCCGGGGAGCTCGATCAGGTACTGCTGCAGCGGGCGCACGCCGAACGCGTACTTGATCTCGTAATCGGCGAGCTTGCCGTCCGGCCCGTCCGTATTGACGAAGAATTTGCCATCGCGGCGGGAGAACGTCGACGTCGTTCCGGCATAGGTGAATTTCGCATTGGCGAAATCGCCCAGCACCGACTTCTCGTCGGCGCGCTGCATCGCGAGGTCGTGGTCGGAGCCTTTCCACGCCGCGTGCTCCCTGGCGTGACAAGTGGCGCATTGCGCGGACCCGGCGTGTTTCGCCGCGACCGCAGCCGCGGGGATGGCGACCGGCCCCGGCGGGACCGCCGTGGGCGTCCTGTCGCGCAGCGCCCAGAACGCGACGCCGGCGATGGCGGCCACCCCCACGAACGCGACGGCGGCCCAGGAGCGACTTCTCGATGGCATCACCAACCCTCCGCAACAGCGCAAGAAAACGCGCCGTGAAGGCGCCTCGGCGAATCTTACTGCACGCGGCTCGCGGCCGTGGCTTCCGCTTCGCGCGGGATCGGCGCGGCGTTACAGCGGCACTTGCCGGGCGCGGATGCGAAAGCGCACGGCGACCCGGTCCTGCACCTGAAGGGCGCCGCCGAGGATGGAGAAAGGCGTGATGCCGAAGCTCGTCTGCTCGAGGGCGACGCGGCCGTCCACGCCAATTTCACCGGCGGAGAGAACGATCTGCGGGGACAGGTCCATCGCGCGCGTGCTGCCGTTCAGCGTGAGCGTGGCATTCATCCGGAAACCCGACGCGTCGATCGCCACGTTCCGCACGGCGACGAGCGCCCAGGGATGCGCGCCGGCGCCGAGCTTGTCGAGCATGTTCGCGCGCGTGCCGGCAATGGCCTCGGCCGAGGGTTGCGTGTCGAACTGCGCTTCGGCGCGCAGCTCGCGCTCGTCGACCACCAGCCGATCGAGACGAAGGTAGAGGTCCGCCCGCCCGGCGGCCGGCGCCAGGTAGCCGCGGACGTCGTGGCTCGCCACCACATGATCGTGGCCCAGATGCGCGAGGGTCCCGCCGCGCCTGACTTCGATGACGACGAGCGAGGACGCGGGATCGACCTCGTACACCGGCTGCCCGCGTGCCGCCGCCTGCCGGTAGTACGCGTCGGGAAACTCCGCCGGCTGCTCGCCCGCAACGTCTGCAAGCCGCGGCACCGGGGAAGCGCACCCGGCCAGCCATCCGGCAACGACGACGGCGCGCACAAGACTCGCGCCCACGCCACGCTCCCCGCCCACCGCATCGCACCTGAACCGGGCCACGCGGCCATCTTAGCAGGCTGCCACGCGACCGGCCCCGCGCCGCCGGCCGCGATCGGAGGATAATCGCAGGCTGGATCTGTCACCGTCCTGCCATTTCCCGACACACCACTTCACCCAAAGGAACAGCGCATGTCCATCACCATGTATCAGGCCTCGGTTCCCCAGTTCATCCGCATGCTCGGCAACCTGAAGGGGATCCTGCAGAAGGCGGCCGCGCACGCCGCGGCCCGGAAGATCGACGAGTCGGCGCTCCTCAATGCGCGACTGTTTCCCGACATGTTCCCGCTGACGCGGCAGGTGCAGATCGCGACGGACTTCGCCCGCGGGACCGGCGCCCGGCTTTCCGGCGTCGAGCCCCCGGCGGTCGAGGACAAGGAGCAGAGCTTCGCGGAGCTGGTGGCGCGCGTCGACGTGGCGATCGCCTACCTCCACACGCTGCCGGCCGTGAAGATCGACGGCTCGGAAGCGCGCGAGATCAAGCGCAAGGTTCGCGGCGTCGAGAGGACCTTCGCCGGGATCGATTACCTGCTCCAGTATGCGCTGCCCAACTTCTACTTCCACCTGGCCACCGCGTACGCGATCCTGCGCCACAACGGCATCGAAGATGGGCAAGGGCGATTTCGTCGGCTCCTTCGCCTAGGAAGCACGCTCCAGGAGCTGCGCCATGAACGACACCGTCAAGTACGTCCTCGACGAGTCGAGGATGCCGAAGGTCTGGTACAACCTGCAGGCCGACCTGCCGCAGGCACTGCCCCCGGTGCTGCACCCCGGCACCCTGAAACCCATCGGGCCGGATGACCTGGCGCCGCTCTTCCCGATGGAGCTGATCCGGCAGGAGGTGTCGACCGAGCGCGAGATCGAGATTCCCGGGCCGGTGCGCGACGTCTACCGGCAATGGCGGCCGACGCCGCTCTACCGCGCGCGGCGCCTCGAGCGCGTGCTGCAGACGCCGGCGCGCATCTACTACAAGTACGAGGGCGTCTCGCCCGCCGGCAGCCACAAGCCGAACACCGCGGTCGCGCAGGCGTTCTACAACCGCGAGGCGGGCGTGAAGCGGCTGTCGACGGAGACGGGCGCCGGTCAGTGGGGCAGCTCGCTCGCCTTCGCCGGCGCGCTGTTCGGCCTCGAGGTGCAGGTGTTCATGGTCCGCGTGTCGTACGATCAGAAGCCGTACCGGCGCGCGCTGATGGAAACCTACGGCGCCCGCTGCATCGCTTCGCCGTCGAGCGAGACGCAATCGGGCCGCGCGATCCTCGCCCAGCGCGCCGATCACCCCGGCAGCCTCGGCATCGCCATTTCCGAAGCGGTCGAGGTCGCGGCACAGCGCGACGACACGAAGTACGCGCTCGGCAGCGTGCTCAATCACGTGCTGCTCCATCAGACCGTGATCGGGCAGGAGGCGATGGCGCAGATGGAAATGGCCGACGATTACCCGGACGTGATCGTCGGCTGCACGGGCGGCGGGTCGAATTTCGCCGGGATCGTCTTCCCGTTCCTCGGCGCGCAGCTGCGCGGAGGCCGCAAGGTGAACATCATCGCCGTCGAGCCCGCCGCGTGTCCGAGCCTCACGCGCGGCACCTATGCGTACGACTTCGGCGACACGGCGCACCTGACACCGCTCACCAAGATGCACACGCTGGGCTCGACGTTCACGCCGCCCGGCTTCCACGCCGGCGGGCTGCGCTACCACGGCATGGCGCCGCTCGTCTCGCACCTGAAGGAGCTGGGGCTCATCGGCGCCGTCGCCGTCCAGCAGACGAAGGTGTTCGACGCCGGCGTGCAGTTCGCGCGCGCCGAGGGCATCCTCCCCGCGCCGGAGGCGAACCACGCGGTGAAGGGCGCGATCGACGAGGCGATCCGCTGTCGCGAGGAGGGCGTCTCGCGCGCGATCCTGTTCAACCTCTGCGGCCACGGCCACTTCGACATGCAGGCCTACATCGACTACTTCGGCGGCAAGCTCCAGGACCTCGATTACGACGAGGCCGAGCTCGCGATGGCGCTGGCGGGATTGCCGTCGGTGAAGGCGGCGTAGCCGGGCGCAGCCGGGGACAGACCACGCCTGTCGGCGACGGCGCGCGATTGCGCGACGGACGAGCCGATAAGCGTGATCTGTCCCCGATCCGATCAGCGCTGCAGCACGATCGCGGCGTCGGGATCGAATACCACGCCGACCCGCGCGTCGCGCGGTCGCGGTTGCCGCGCCTGTTCGTCGAACACCAGCAGCTCGCCCCACGGCGTCTCGACCATGTACTCGATCCGGCTGCCGAGGTAGGCGGCGCGCCTGCACACGCCCGGCACGCGTGCCCGGCCCCGGCTCGGCGAGGCGCAACCGGTTCGGCCGCACCGCGAGCGTGGCGGGACCCGGCGCGATGCCGTCCGCGCGCACGGGCATCCCGGCGCCGCCCGCGATGAACGTCGGGCCGTCCGCGCCCGCCCTGAGCTCGCCGTCGACGAGGTTGGCATCGCCGATGAAGTCGGCCAGGAACCGGCTCGCGGGCGTCTCGTAGAGCTCGTGCGGCGTGCCCTTCTGCGCGATGCGTCCGCTGTCCATCACGATGATGTGGTCGGAGACGGCGAGCGCCTCCTCCTGATCGTGGGTCACGTAGATCACCGTGAGCGACAGCGACTTGCTGCAGGTCGCGGATCTCCTGCCGCACGCGCCGGCGCAGCTTGGCGTCGAGGTTCGACAGCGGCTCGTCGAACAGCAGCACGGCCGGCTCGAGCACGAGCGAGCGCGCCACCGCGACGCGCTGCTGCTGCCCGCCGGAAAGCTCCGACGGCAGGCGATTCTCGAGCCCGGCGAGTCCCAGCATCTCGAGCTTCGAGTGCGCGAGCTCGCGGGCCTTCGCCTTGTCGGAGGAGGTCGACAGCGGGCCGTAGCAGACGTTCTGCAGCACCGTCATGTGCGGAAACAGCGCGTACGACTGGAACACCATGCTGACGTCGCGCTCGTTCGCCGCGCGCAGCGTAACGTCGGTGCCGCCGATCGCGATGCGCCCGCTCGTCACCGGCTCGAGGCCCGCGACCATCCGCAGCGTGGTCGTCTTGCCGCAGCCGGAGGGCCCCAGCAGCGTGACGAGCTCGCCCGGCGACACCGTGAACGACACCTCGTCGACCACGGTCACGTTGCCGTAGCGTTTCGACACGCGCTCGAAGACGACCCCGCCCGTTTTCCTGTCCATGTCAGTTCCCGGTTGCCAGCACGTTGGCCGCGCGGCGGCCCAACCGCGCCTCGCCGATGGTCTTCTGCACGAGCAGCAGCACCGCCAGCATGAAGAAGATGAGGACCGTCGAGTAGGCGATCGCGAGCGGGTATTCGCCCGCCTCCACCCGGCCGATGATGTAGACGGTGGCGAGGTTGTACTTCGCGGTCGCGAGGAAGATCACGGCGCTCACCGCCGTCATCGCGTGCGTGAAGCTGAAGACGAGCGTGGCCAGGATCGCCGGCCGCAGCAGCGGCACGATGACTTCCCGCAGCGTGCGCGACGTCGACGCGCGCAGCGTGGCGGAGGCCTCGTCCAGCGTCTTGTCGATCTGCGCCAGCGCCGCCACGCCGGCGCGCACGCCGACCGGCATGTTGCGGAACACGAAGCAGAGCACGAGGATCAGCATGCCGCCGGTCAGCTCGAGCGGCGGCACGTTGAACGCGACGATGTACGACACGCCGATCACCGTGCCGGGTATCGCGAAGCTGACCATCGTCAGGAACTCGAAGGAGCGCCGGCCGACGAACCGGTGGCGCGTGATCACGTAGGCGGCAAGGAGGCCGATCACCGCGGTGAGCGGCGCGGCCACCGCGGCGACCTCGATCGTCGTGAAGAAGCTGTCCCACGCGGACCCGGGGAAGAACAGCCCGCGCTCGGTCCACTCGACGCCGAAGCCGGCCGCGAAGTGCGTCAGCGACACCGTCATGTCGCCGCGGCCGATGTCCTTGACGAAGCCGCCGATCAGGATGACCGCGTAGCAGACGACCGTGAACAGGATCCAGCCCGCGGCGATGCCGAAGCACGAGTACCACAGGCCGCGCGGCAGCTGCGCCGGAATGCCGCCGTCGCCCTTGCCGCTGACCGTCACGTAGGACAGCTTGCCCAGCCAGCGCTGCTGCAGCCAGAACGCGACGATCGTGAAGCCGAGCAGCACCGACGCCAGCACGGCGGCGCGGCCCGGATCGTGCTGCGCCCCGGCGATGGCGAAGAAGATCTTGGTCGACAGCACCTCGTAATTGCCGGCGAGCACGATCGGGTTCGCGAAGTCGGCGAGGCTCTCCACGAATCCCAGCAGGAAAGCGTTGGCGAGCGCCGGGCGCAGCAGCGGCCAGGTCACCGTGCGGAAGACGCGGCCGCGCGACGCGCGCAGCGTCTGGGCGGCTTCCTCGAGCGCCGGGCTCACGGCGGCCAGCGCGCCGTGCAGGATCATGAACGCGATCGGCGAGAACGACAGCAGCTGCGCGAGCGTCACGCCCGGCAGCCCGTAGATCCAGCGCGAGCGCGGAATGCCGAACGCCGCGTCGAGCCAGCCGGTGATGAGGCCCGTGCGGCCGAACAGGACGACGAGCGCCAGCGCGATCACGAACGGCGGCGTGATGATCGGCAGGATCGACATCACCTTCAGCAGGCCCGACGAAACGCTGCCCGCCGCGCTGCACGACCAGCGCCAGCACGAGGCCGAGGAGCGTCGACAGCACGCCGACGATCGTCGCCAGCACGGCCGAGTTGACCGCGACCCCGCACCGGGAACCGCCGCGCAGGCAGTCGATGGACCAGATGTCGGCCGCGAAGAGCCGCTCCGCGGCGAGCGCGGGCGCGAAATTGCCCTTCGCGTCCAGGACCGCGGACAGCAGCGATTTGCCGACCGGGAAGAAGATGAACAGCAGCAGCAGCGCGGCAATGACGACGACGATCGTGGCGACCGCGGGATCGCCGCCGAAGAGGCCCCGCCGCGCGATCGCCCGTGCGAGGCAGACCGTCAGCGCGAAGAGCGCCAGCGCTGCGCCGACGCCGAACGCGGCACCGGCATTGCCGGCGGCAAACCCGGAGCCGATGCCCCACGCCACCGCGAATGCCGCGGCGGCCGCCGTCCAGGCATCGCGACCCCAGGCGGCGAACAGCAGCGTGGCGACGGACGCGGCGAGCAGCGGCCAGAACAGCGCCTCGCCGGAAACGGCCCGCAGCAGCGCCGACGGTCCGCTGATGCCGGACCACGGCACGACGGCGAGCGCAGCGAGCGCGACGGCCGCGACGACCGCCGTCGCCCGGTCGCGCGCCATCGGCACGAAGACGGCCCGCGCGAGCGCGGGCGCGGCAGCCGCCACTTAGACGCCGCTCAGCGCCCGCCCGGCCGCCCGAAGGGCGCTGTGCGCCCCCTCGGGGGGCAGCGCACACAGTGAGCGTGGGGGCCGTTCTCTACTTCGGCAGCGTCGAGACTTCCTTGTCCCACTTCGTCAGCAGGCGCGTGCGCTCGGCGGACGAGCCGTATTTGACGAAGTCGTAGTTGATGAGCTTGAGCTCGGAGAGCTTCGGCGCCTGCGGCGGCGCGCTCGCGTTCTTGTTCGACGGCACCTGGTAGGACACCTTCGCCTGCGTGCCGATGCTCTGTGCCTCCGGGGACAACGCCCAGTCGTACCATTTCTTGGCGTTTTCCATGTTCTTCGCGCCCTTGATGATGCTCATGCTGCCGATCTCGTAGCCGGTGCCTTCGCACGGCGACACGATCTTGACGGGCGCCCCGCCGATCGCCTGGACCACCGCGTCGTGCTGGAACGTGATGCCGACGAGGCTCTCGCCGGTGGCCGCCGCCCGCGCCGGCGCCGCGCCGGACTTCGTGTACTGGTTGATGTTCTTGTGCAGCGCCTTCAGGTAGTCGAACGCCTTGTCCTCGCCCATCAGCTGCACCAGCGTGGCCAGCATCGTGTACGAGGTGCCCGAGGAATTCGGGTTCGCCACCTGGATCTCGTCCTTGAAGGCAGGCTTGACGAGATCCGACCAGCATTTGGGCTCGGGGATGTTCTTCTTCTTCAGCTGATCGGTGTTGTAGCTGTAGCCGAGCGCGCCGGCGTACACGCCCACGGTCCGGTACTTCGACGCCTCCGCCTGGCGCACGGCCCAGTCCTGCAGGTCCGCGAGCTTCGGCGACTTGTACTCCTGGGTCAGGCCCTCCTCGGCGGCCTGCAGGTGCGGGTCGCCGGTGCCGCCCCACCAGACGTCGCCGCGCGGGTTCGCCGCCTCGGCCTTCAACTGCGCGTAGAACTCGCCCGAGCTCTTGCGCGTCATCAGGACCTTGATGCCGGTCGCCTTCTCGAACCCGGCGACCATCGGCCGGCACCACTCCTCCTGCACCGTGCAGTAAAGAACGAGCTCGCCCTGCGCCGCAGCCGTCAGGGGTGCCGCCAGCGCCAGCGTGGCGACGATGCCGGACAGCCATTTGCGTGGATTCATGGGTGGGTCCTCCAGTCAGCTTGTTATGGGAATGCCGATCAAGTCGGCTAGCTTAGCGCAAAGCGCGCCGTTGGTCGCAAGCAGCGGATTGCCGGCGTTGATCCCCTCGCCGGCGAAGAAGTCGTTGGTGCGCCCCCCCGCCTCGGTGACGAGGAGTATGCCCGCCGCGCAGTCCCAGGCGTTGATGTGCAGCTCGGCATAGGCCTCGCTGCGCCCGGCGGCGACGTCGGCGAGGCCGAGCGCGCCGGAGCCCACGCGCCGGATCGCGCAGCCGGCATCCATCACCCGCGCCACCAGCGCGAGGTAATCGGCCGTGCTGCGGCGCGTCGACCAGCCGCATTCGACCGTGGCCGCGTCGAGGTCGGCGCACGGGCTGACCGCGAGGCGCCTGCCGTCGAGCCAGGCGCCTTCCCCGCGCGCGGCCGAATAGAGCCAGTCGTGGCTGGGGTCGTGCAGCGCCGCGACCGTCGGCACGCCCTGCTCGAGGTAGCCGATCGACACGCAGTAGTGGGGAATGCCGCGCGCGTAGTTCGCGGTGCCGTCGATGGGGTCGATCAGCCAGACGCGGTCGCCGCCGCGGCCCCCCTCCTCCTCGCCGATGATCGCGTCGTCGGGATAGCTCGCGACGATCGCCTTGCGGATGAAGCGCTCGACTTCGCCGTCCATCGCCGTGAGCACGTCGTGCCGGCCCTTCATCGACGTCGCGGACGCGCCAAAGGCGGAATGCGCGAGCCGGCCGGCATCGCGGGCCAGCTTGCGGCTGAATTCGAGTCTGTCCATGGGCGGGCAGGTTAGCATCTTTCGGTCGCGGCCCCGTCGACCGGCCCGGACCCCGACATGGGCACGGACGGGCCGCCGGCACCGATCTGCGGCAATTTGCCACAATCCCCACCCTGTCGGCATGGGCATACACTTGCATCGACCGGCCGCCCCGCCGGGGTGGTCGCCAGCGAATGGGGTTTGGTCAGGATGTCCACCGGGTCGCACACGGTCCCCAGCCACACGCCGGGCAGCGCGTCGAACGTCGTCCCGATCGGCGAATCGCGCACGCACTGCGCGTATTGCGGCATGCGCGAGCTCTGCCTGCCCGCCGGGCTCGCCGCGACCGAAATCGAGGATCTGCACGGGATCCTCGGCAAGCGCGTCAAGGTGCATCGGGGAGAGACGCTGTACCGCGCCGGCGCGCCGTGCACCGCGCTTTACGCCGTGCGCATCGGGTCCCTCAAGTCCGTCACGCTTTCCGACGATGGTCGTGAACAGGTCACGGGCTATCACATGCCGGGGGATCTCGTCGGTCTCGACGCCTTGGGCATGGAGCGGCACGAGTCCGCGGCGAGCGCGCTGGAAGATTCCGAATGCTGCGTCATTCCGATCGATCACCTCGAGACCATGGAGCGCCTGCTGCCGGCGCTGCAGCACAGCCTGCATCGGATCCTCGGCCACGAGATCAGCATCGACCACGGCATGCTGTTGCTGCTCGGGAGCATGCACGCGGAAGAGCGGCTCGCGGCGTTCCTCCTCGGCGTTTCCGCTCGCTACAAGGCCCGGGGTTACTCGGCGACGGAGTTCGTGCTGCGGATGACTCGCGAGGAAATCGGCAGCTATCTCGGTCTCAAGCTCGAAACGGTGAGCCGCCTCTTGTCGAAGTTCCACGAGGCGGGCCTCGTGCAGGTGCAGGGGCGCCGGATCAAGATCATCGACATGCCGCGGTTGCGGCTGCTCGTCGGCCGGCGGGCGTAGCCCTCCCCATCGCGTCCATCTTGCGGCGCAGCAGCGCGATGCGCGAGCGCCGCGAGCGCCGTTGCGCACCGCGCGCGCCGTTTGACCTACGTCAACGGCCGTCGCAACCACCGGTGCACTATAGGTGCCGTGGCCCAAGGCAAGGCTCGACGCGCTGCCGGATGGACTCGCTTTTGGTGACCGATACGGCAGCGACGGAGACATGTACCAGATACGCATTCACGGCCGAGGGGGGCAGGGCGTCGTAAGCGGCGCCGAGATGCTGTCCGTCGCCGCGTTTCTCGAGGGCCGCTACGCGCTGGCGGGCAAGGCCGAAGAGACAGTCCATGCTTAAGCAGATCGAAGGCTCGCGGGCGGTGGCGGAAGCCGTCGCCCTCTGCCGGCCCGAAGTGATCTGCGCGTACCCGATCACGCCGCAGACGCACATCGTCGAAGGGTTGGGCGAGATGGTGAAAACCGGCGAGCTCACCGGCTGCGAGTTCATCAACGTCGAATCCGAGTTCGCGGCGATGTCGGTCGCCATCGGCGCCTCCGCCGCCGGCGCGCGCTCGTACACGGCAACCTCGAGCCAGGGCCTGCTGTTCATGGCCGAGGCGGTCTACAACGCCTCCGGCCTCGGGCTTCCCATCGTGATGACCATCGGCAACCGCGCGATCGGCGCGCCGATCAACATCTGGAACGACCACTCGGACAGCATGTCGATGCGCGATGCCGGCTGGATCCAGCTCTACGCGGAAACGAACCAGGAGGCGCTCGACCTGCACATCCAGGCCTTCCGGCTGGCCGAGGAGCTGTCGTGTCCGGTGATGGTCTGCATGGACGGCTTCATCCTCACCCACGCGTACGACCGGGTCGACATGCCGTCGCAGGCGCAGGTCGACAAATACCTGCCGCCGTTCGAGCCGCGGCAGGTGCTCGATCCCGCCGAGCCCATGACCATCGGCTCGATGGTCGGGCCCGAGGCGTTCACCGAGGTGCGCTATCTCGCCCATCACAAGCAGCTGCGCGCGCTCACGCTGATTCCGCAGCTCTCCGCCGAGTTCGCCGCGCAGTTCGGGCGCCGATCGGGCGGGCTGATCCGACCCTACCGCACCGAGGATGCCGAGACGATCGTCGTCGCGCTCGGCTCGGTCAACGGCACCGTGCAGGAAGTGGTGGACGACATGCGCGCGTCGGGCGTGGCGATCGGGTCGGTGGCGATCTGCTCGTTCCGGCCGTTCCCGCTCGCCGCGCTGCGCGAGGTGCTGGAGCGCGCGCGACGGGTCGTGGTGCTGGAGAAGAGCCTCGCGGTCGGCCTCGGCGGCATCGTGTCCGACGGCGTGCGCAAGTCGCTGTCGGGCGTCCAGCTCAACGGATACACGATCATCGCCGGCCTGGGCGGTCGGGCGATCACGCACGCGTCGCTGCGCCAGGTCTTCGAGGATGCCGGCGCCGACGAGCTGGAGCAGGTGACGTTCCTCGACCTCAACGCCGACGTGATCAGTCACGAGCTCGAGCGCGAAACCCTCGCGCGCCGCACCGGGCCCACCGCCGAAGCCATCCTGCGCCGGATCGGCACTGTCGCGTCCGGCGTCCGGTAGCCGCGCCCGGCGCCCGCTCCGACCATGGATGCGCAACGGCCAATGCCCTTCACCCGCCCGGGCAGGGAGTCGACGCCGTGAGCCTGTCCAACAGGGCCGCGGATCAGTCTCCGGTCATGCAGACCGCCGGATTCTCCCAAGGCGAAGCGGCGCTGGGCCATTCGTTGGACCCGGATCAACGCTCCTGCGAAGGCTGCGGCGAGGCACTGGGCGCGCGGCACGCGATTGGCGCCGCGATGCGCGCATCCGGCAACCGGCTGATCACCGTCAACGCCACCGGTTGCCTCGAGGCGTTCTCGACACCGTCCTCCGAGACGACGATGTCGTATGCCCTGGATCCACTCGCTGTTCGGCAACGCCGCGGCGGTCGCGACGGGGGTTGCCGCAGCCCAGCGGATCAAGGGGAGGGCCGACGTGCGCGTCATCGCGCAGGGCGGCGACGGCGGCACTGCCGACATCGGTTTCGGCTGCCTGTCGGGGATGTTCGAGCGCAACGACGACGTGCTCTACATCTGCTACGACAACGAGGCCCGCATGAACTCCGGCGCGCAGCGCTCGAGCGCAACGCCGCCGGCGGCCCGCACCGCGACCACGTCCGCCTTCGGCAAGGAGCCGGGGAACGCGTTCGCCACGGGCAAGAACCTGCCGCTGATCGCCATGGCGCACCGGATTCCCTACGTGGCGACAGCCAGCGTGGCCGACCTCCCCGATCTCGAGCGGAAGGTCACCCACGCGATGGGGCTGCGCGGCGCACGGTACATCCACATCCACGCGCCCTGTCCGCCGGGCTGGGGTTCGGCGCCGGCGGACACGATCAGGATCGCGCAGCTTGCCGTCGAATCAGGTCTGTTTCCGCTGTTCGAGGCGCACGATGGCCGGGTGACGGCGCGCACGCCGCTGCGCCGCAAGGTGCCCGTGGACGAGTACCTCGGGCTCCAGTCGCGCTTCGCCTATCTGTTCGTCAACGCGGCGTCCAGGGAACGCATCGCGCTGATCCAGGAAATCGCCGACCGCAACGTGGCGGAGTTCGACCTCCTGGCGGAGGACGCGGCGCCTGGATAAGCCGTTTGCCATCAACATCGTGCCAGAGACAATCCAACGGAGGAAGCAATGAGCAACAGCAATCAGGGCGGAGCACCGACGAGCGTTCCCGCGTGGTTTCCCAGGGGCATGGCGCTGCTGCGCGATCCGACGCTGAACAAGGGCACGGCGTTCACCGACGCCGAGCGCGACGCGCTGGGGCTGCGGGGGCTGCTGCCGCCCCACGTCCAGACGTTCGACGTGCAGGCGGACCGGGTGCTGGAGAATTTCCGGCGCAAGACATCGCCCCTCGAGAAGTTCATCAACCTCGCGGCGCTGCACGACCGCAACGAGACGCTGTTCTTCCGGATCGTCATCGACCATCCGGACGAGATGCTGCCGATCATCTACACGCCGACGGTCGGCCTCGCCTGCCAGCAGTTCGGCCACATCTTCCAGCGGCCGCGCGGCCTCTTCATCAGCATCAACGACCGCGGCCGGGTCGAGAGCATCCTGCGCAACTGGCCGTATCGCGACGTCGCGATCATCGTCGTTTCCGACGGCGAGCGGATCCTGGGGCTGGGCGACCTCGGCGCCAACGGCATGGGCATTCCGGTCGGCAAGCTCGGCCTCTACACGGCCTGCGCCGGGCGTGCACCCGAACCAGTGCCTGCCGATCATCCTCGACATGGGCACCAACAACGAGACGCTGCTCGCCGATCCGCTGTACATCGGCCTGCAGCAGAAGCGCGTGCGCGGCGCGGCGTACGACGAGCTGGTCGAGGAATTCATCGTGGCGACGCAGACGGTGTTCCCCGGCGTCGTCGTGCAGTTCGAGGACTTCGCCAACCAGAACGCGTTCCGCCTGCTCGAGCGCTACCGCGACCGCATCTGCACGTTCAACGACGACATCCAGGGGACCGCCGCGGTGGCGCTCGCCGGCATTTTCACTGCGCTGCGCGTCACCGGCGGGAAGCTCGCCAACCAGAAGATCCTGTTCATGGGTGCCGGCGAGGCCGCCACCGGCATCGCCGACCTGACCGTGGCCGCCATGGTGGCGCAGGGGACGGATGTGGCGGAAGCCCGCGAGCGCTGCTGGCTCGTCGACTCCAAGGGGCTCGTCGTCAAGAGCCGCGCCGATCTCGGCCACCACAAGCTGCCGTATGCGCACGAGCATGCGCCGGTCGCCGACTTTCCGTCTGCGCTGAAGGCGCTCGCGCCGACGGCGATCATCGGCGTCGCGGCGGTGGGCGGCACGTTCACGCAGGAGGTCATCGCCGAAATGGCGCGGATCAACCCGCGGCCGATCGTATTCGCGCTCTCCAATCCGACGTCGAAGTCGGAATGCACGGCCGAGCAGGCGTACCAGTGGAGCGACGGGCGCGCGCTGTTCGCCTGCGGGAGCCCGTTCGACCCCGTCACCGTCGGCGGCAGGACGCACGTCCCGCGCCAGGGCAACAACTCGTACATCTTCCCCGGCGTCGGGCTCGCGGCGATCGCCGTCGGCGCGAAACGCGTGACCGACGAGATGTTCATGGCGGCGGCGCGCACGCTGGCCGAGCAGGTCACCGCGGAAGATCTCGCCCAAGGCAGCCTCTATCCGCCCCTGGCGCACGTGCGCGACGTGTCGGCGCACATCGCGGCGGCGGTGGCGGAGGTCGCCTACGAGCAGGGTCACGCGACGGTCTCCCGTCCGGCCGATCTGCTGGCCTACGTGCGGTCCCAGATGTACGAGCCGCGGTATGCCACTTATGCCACCGGCAGGTGACGTCCCCCCGAAAACCCGCGCCGCGTTGATCTGCGTCAACCGGCCGCGGGCGCCGAGGCCCTAGTCTGCACGGACGATGAATCCCTACTCCGTCTTCCTGCTCTACCTGCTGGCGATCCTCGGCTTCGTGGCGGTCACGCTGCTGATGAACCGGCTGCTGGGCCCCAAGCCGGTTTCCTCGGCCATGAAGCTCGAGCCGTTCGAGTGCGGCGCGACGCCGGTGGACCGCCTGAACGTGAAGGCGATCCCGATCAAGTACTACGCGGTCGCCATCATGTTCATCCTGTTCGACCTCGAGACCGTGTTCCTGTTCATCTGGGCGCTGGGCGCGCAGCCGATCACGACCTTCATGCTGCTCCTCTTCGGCTTCTTCGTCTTCCTGCTCGTCCTGATCCTGCTCTACGTCTACAAGGCGAGGCTGCTCGAAGCGGTCACGGAATAGCCATGCCCTCGCCCACCATACCGATCCGGACGGCGACGTCCCGGACCCAGGCCTTCGAATACCTGACGACCAAGAAGGACGAACTGGTCGGCTGGGCGCGCAAGTTCTCGCTCTTCCCGTACCCCTTCGTCACCGCCTGCTGCGCGATGGAGTTCATGGCGGTGAGCTCGAGCCCGTACGACACCGACCGTTTCGGCGCCGCGCTGCCGCGCTTCTCGCCGCGGCAGGCCGACCTGCTGATGGTGGTGGGCACGGTGACGCACAAGCAGGCGCCCGTCCTGCTCAAGGTCTACGAGCAGATGTGCGAGCCGAAATGGGTGATGGCGTTCGGCGTCTGCGCCACGAGCGGCGGCTTCTACCAGAACTATGCGGCGGTGCTCGGCATCGACCGGGTCATCCCGGTCGACATCTACATCCCCGGCTGCCCGCCACGCCCCGAGATGGTGATCGACGGCATCATGCAGCTGCAGGCCAAGATCGCCGGTTCGAAGCATCCGATCGTCACGGAGAACTTCTGATCGTGGCGAGTCCGGTCCTGGAACAACTGCAGCAGCGACTGGCGCCCGCCGTCGGCGAGGCCTCGTTCGCCCACGAGACGCTGGTCGTCCATCTTGCGCCCGCGGCGCTGCTCGCGACCGTGGCGCTCATGCGCTCCGAGTTCGCCTTCGATCTCTTCCTCGACGTGACCGCGGTCGACTGGCCCGGCCAGACGCCGCGCTTCGAGGTCGTCTATCACTTCTACTCGACGCAGCACTTCGGGCGCGTGCGGCTGAAGACGCGCGTTTCCGAGCAGGATCCGACCGTGGACTCGCTGGTTCCGCTGTACGGCTCGGCCCGCTTCATGGAGCGGGAGTGCCACGACATGTACGGCATCGTGTTTCGCGGCAATGCCGACCTGCGGCCCATCCTGCTCTACGAGGGGTTCGTAGGCCATCCGCTGCGCAAGGACTATCCGAAGGACCGCGAGCAGCCGCTCGTGCCTTACCGGAAATGACGATGCCGCCCGTGGAAATCAAGCTGCCCAACCCGGTCCGCTCGGCGTTCGACAAGCCGCTGCACGACGGCACGGTGACCGTCAACATCGGGCCGTCGCATCCGGCGACCCACGGCACCGTCCAGATCATCGCCGAGCTCGACGGCGAGCGCGTGCTGCGCACCGACGTGCACTGCGGCTACCTGCATCGCGGCTTCGAGAAGGAGTGCGAGTCGCACACCTGGCACAACCTGATTCCCTACGTCGACCGGCTGAACTACGTCTCGGCGCTGATCAACGACTTCGCCTACTGCGAGGCGGTCGAGAAGCTGATGGGGATCGAGATCACGCCCCGCACCCGCTACCTGCGCACGCTGCTGTCGGAGTACTCGCGGCTCGTCGATCACCTCACCTGCGTCGCGGCGAGCCTCATGGAGCTGGGCGCGATGACCGCGTTCCTCTACCTCGTCATGGTCCGCGACTTCATGTACGAGCACATCGCCGACCTGACCGGCGCGCGCGTCACCTACTCCTACGGCCGGATCGGCGGCCTCGCGCGCGACCTGCCGGAGACCTGGCTCACGCGTCTCGCCGACATCCTGGACAAGTACGAGATGTTCATCGGGCGCGTGCACGGCCTCATGGACCGCAACCGCATCTTCATCGACCGGATGCGCAACGTCGGCGTGATCTCCGCCGCCGATGCCGTCAACTGGGGCTACACCGGCCCGATCCTGCGCTCCACCGGCGCGCCGCGCGACCTGCGGAAGGACGTGCCGTACCTCGCCTACGCCGAACTCGACTTCGAGGTGCCGGTCGGGATCAAGGGCGACAACTACGACCGCTACTACGTCCGGATGCGCGAGATGGACGAGTCCGTGCACATGATCCGCCAGCTGATGGACATGCTCCCCGCCGGCCCTATCAACGTCGACGACCGCCGCTGCGTGTTCCCGGAAAAGCGGCTGGTCTACGACGAAATCGAATCGCTGATCAATCACTTCAAGCTGGTGATGGACGGCCCGCAGGTGCCCGCGGGCGACGTGTACCTGGCGCACGAGTCGCCCAACGGCGAGCTCGGCTTCTACATCGTCAGCACCGGCGAGGGCATTCCGTACAAGGTCCACGCGCGGGCCCCGAGCTTCGTGCACATGGGCGGCGTGCACAAGATGCTGGACGGTTACCAGCTGGCCGACATCGTGCCGACCTTCGGCTCGGTCAACATGATCGGCGGCGAGTGCGACCGATGAACGACCCCCACGCTCACTGCGTTCGCTGCCCCCCGAGGGGGCGCACAGTGCCCTTCGGGCGGCCGGGCGGGCACTGATGAAGCATCTGATCCCCGAATTCGAGCGCTGGAAGGCCCGCTTCCCCAAGGGCTACGAGTCCTCGCTCGTGCTGCCCTGCGTGCGGCGCATCCAGGAAGACCGCGGCTACGTCGCCGACAGCGACATCGACGGCCTGGTCGAGTACCTGGGCGTGCCCCGGATGCAGATCGAGCAGGTGCTCTCGTACTACACGCAGTTCCGGCGCAAAGGAATAGGCCGCTGGCACGTGCAGACCTGCCGCAACATCACCTGCTCGATGCGCGGCGCCGAGCGGCTGATCGACCATCTGGCCAAGAAGCTCGGCGTGGCGCCGGGCGGGACCACGCCCGACGGCCGCTTCACGCTGTCGACCGTCGAGTGCCTGGGTTCCTGCGGCACGGCGCCCGTCGTGATGGTCAACGACACCTACCACGAAAACATGAGCGCCGAGAAGATCGACGCGCTGTTGAACGGACTTAAATAACCCGTATGCCCGGCACCCAACTGCTGATGACGTTCCCGGTGACGGCGACCTCGCACACGCTGGCGGACTATCGCGCGCGCGGCGGCTACACGACGCTCATGAAGGTGCTCGAAACCAAGGCGCCGCAGGACGTCACCAAGGAGGTCACCGCGGCGGGCATCCTCGGCCACGGCGGCGCCGCCTTCGCGGCCGGCCGCAAGTGGCAGGTCATCAAGCTCGACGACGGCCAGCCGCACTTCCTGTGCGCAAACGCCGACGAGGGCGAGCCGGGCACGTTCAAGGACCGCTGGATCCTCGAGCACAACCCGCACATGCTGATCGAGGGGATGCTGATCACCGCGTATGCGCTGCAGGTGCGCAACGCCTTCGTCTACATCCGCGGCGAGTTCGACCTGCCGTTCCGGCGCCTGCAGGGCGCGGTCGACGAGGCCTACGCGGCCGGCCTCCTGGGCGAGGGGATCCTGGGCGTCGACTTCTCCTGCGACCTCGTCGTCTATCGCGGCGCGGGATCCTACGTCTGCGGCGAGGCGTCCGGGCTCCTCTCTTCGCTCGAGGGCAAGCGCGGCTATCCGCGCAACCGCCCCCCCCGGCTGACCGTGAAGGGCCTGTTCCAGATGCCCACGGTGGTCAACAACGTCGAGACGCTGACCAACGTCACGGCGATCCTCGCGCTGGGCGCCGAGGCGTTCAAGAAGGTGGGCACGCCGAAGAGCCCGGGCACGCAGCTCGTCTCGATCTCCGGTCACATCGCGCGCCCGGGCGTCTACGAGGTCGAGCACGGCTACCCGCTCAAGAAGTTCCTGTTCGAGGACTGCGGCGGCATGATGCCCGGCGCAAAGCTCAAGTGCATCATCCCGGGCGGCATCTCCACCAAGGTGCTGACCGCCGCGGAGATCGAGCCCGTCACCTACGACCACGCGTCGTTCAACGCGGCCGGCTCGTCGCTGGGCTCGGGCGGCATGATCGTCATCGCCGAGGGCACCTGCATGGTGCGCCTGCTCCAGGTGCTGCTGCGCTTCTACCACCACGAGTCCTGCGGCCAGTGCACGCCCTGCCGCGAGGGCATGGGCTGGATGCACCGGATCATCGACCGCATCGTCGCCGGCAGCGGCCGGCCCGAGGACATCGACCAGCTGTACCAGATCTCGCGCTGGAACGACGGCAACACGATCTGCGGGATGGGCGACGCCGCCGGGTACGCGGCGATCGGCATCCTCGACAAGTACCGCGACGAGTTCGAGCACTTCATCACCCAGAAGCGCTCGCGCTTCAACGGCAATCTAGAGGTCCCCGCGCATGCCTGAGATCTTCATCAACGGGCATCCGGTGCAGGCCGCGGACAACAGTACCGTCCTGGAGGCCGCGCGGGCGAGCGGGCACTTCATCCCGTACTTCTGCTGGCATCCGCAGCTGTCGATCGCCGGCAACTGCCGGATCTGCGTGGTGCAGGTCGAGGGCCGCAGCTGGGTGGAGATCGCCTGCAACATGCCGGTGACGCCCGGGCTGCGCGTGTTCACCGATTCCGATCTGGTGAAGGCGCACCGCAAGATGGTGATGCAGTTCCTCACGCTGAACCATCCGGTCGACTGCGGCATCTGCGACAAGGCCGGCGAGTGCTCGCTGCAGGACTATCACTACGCCTACAACGGCACGCCGTCGATCTCGCGCGAGCCGAAGGTCCGTTCGACCAAGCACCACGAGCTGTCGCAGCGGATCGTGCTCGACAACGAGCGCTGCATCCTCTGCTCGCGCTGCGTGCGCTTCACCCACGAGATCTCGAAATCCTGCGCGCTCGGCATCAAGCATCGCGGCGACGAGTCGCTCGTGCGCGCCAGCGAGGACGGCGCGCTCGACCGCGACCCGTATTCGGACAACGTCATCGACATCTGCCCGGTCGGCGCGCTGCTGTCGCGCTCGTTCCTGCACAAGGCCCGCGTCTGGTACCTCCAGCCGACGCCGTCGGTCTGCCCGGGCTGCGCGCGCGGGTGCGCGGTGAACATCTGGCACCGGAAGCCCACGTGGCAGCTGAAGTCGCTGGACCCGAAGCAGAACACCAGCATCGCCCGCGTGACCCCGCTCGAGAACCCGGCGGTCAACGGGCCGTGGATCTGCAACAAGGGACGCGACCTCGCGCAGATCTTCGAGCGGCCGCGCGCCGAGGAGCCGATGCTGAAAGGCAAGCCGGTCGCGCTGGACGCAGCTCTGGACGCCGCCCGCCGGCTCATCGCCGCCGCGAAGCACCCGGTGGCGCTGGTCTCGTCGTGGGGCTCGAACGAGGAGCTCTCGGCATTCGCAGGCGCGCTGGGCGGGCGGTTGACCGCATTCGTCAAGCCGGACCAGGTGCCCGAGCCCGGCGAGCCGGTCGAGGACAACATCCTCATCCGCGCGGACAAGAATCCGAACACGACGGCGGCCCGCAAGCTCTTCGGCGATGCCCCGCCCGCGTTCGATGGCGAGACCGACCTCGTGCTGGTCTGGGGTGAAGGATTCGACTTCTCCCGCCTGCCGGCCGGCGCGAAGATCATCTTCCTCAACGCCTGGCTGCAGCCGGAGAACGGTCACGCGGACGTCTTCTTCCCGACCAGCATCCAGACCGAGCGCGGCGGGCACTACACGAACTTCCAGGGCACGGTCAGCGCCTTCGCGCCCTGCTTCGCGAAGAAACCGGGGGTCGTCGACGCCGAGGCGGTGTTCGCCGCGCTGGCCGCGGCACCGGGGAGCCGGCCATGACCCAGGACCTCGTCGTCTACGCCGTCTACATCGGCTACGCGCTCGCGGTGCTGCTGACGTTCGGCACGATCCTGACGTGGGTCGAGCGCAAGCAGGCCGCGGTCATGTCCGACCGGATCGGCGCCAACCGCGCGTACATCCGCATCCCGTTCACGCAGTACAAGATGATCTGGCTGGGGCTGTTCCACGGCATCGCCGACGGCCTCAAGATGCTGCTGAAGGAGGACTGGAAGCCCAACACGTACGACCGCTTTGCGTACGCCGTCGCGCCGTGGGTCGTGTTCACGCCCGTGCTGCTGGTGTTCGCGGTGATCCCGTTCGGCGGAGTGCTGGATCCGGGGAAGCTCTTCGCGGCGTTTCCCGCCGTGTCCGCGTGGTTCGGCGACCGAACCTACGCGATGCAGATCGCCCAGCTGGACGCGGGGCTCCTGATCGTGTTCGCGTTCGGCGGGCTGTCGATCATCGGCGCGATGCTCGCCGGCTGGTCGTCGTCGAACAAGTTCTCGATGCTGGGCGCGGTGCGCGCCGGCTCGCAGATGATCTCCTACGAGCTCATCATGGGGCTCACCGTGCTGGGACTGATCCTCATCTACGGCACCGTCGACCTCAACACGATCGTCCAGCAGCAATCCGCCACGCTGCTGGGGTTCCTGCCCGGTTGGGGGATCTTTCTGCAGCCGTTTGCCGCGGCGCTCTTCCTTACAGCCGCGATCGCCGAGAACAAGCGCATCCCGTTCGACCTGCCGGAGGCGGAGTCGGAGCTCATCGCCGGCTTCTACACCGAGTACAGCGCGATGAAGATGGGCCTCTTCATGTTCGCCGAGTTCATCGAGATCGCCATCGTCGCGGCGCTGTTCACGACGCTGTTCCTGGGCGGCTACAACCTGCCGTTCATGACCGACGCCGGTATCGTGTTCGCCGGGAACCTCGTCCTGCCGCTCTCCCACGGTGCGGTCGTCGTGACCCAGCTGGTCGTGTTCCTCGCCAAGGTGCTGGCCGTCGCGAGCTTCCAGATCCTGATCCGGTGGTCGCTGCCGCGCTTCCGCTACGACCAGGTCCTGATGTTCGCGTGGAAGTTCATGCTGCCGCTGGCGCTCGTCAATCTCTGCGTCACCGCCGTGCTGGCGTGGTCGAGTCATGGGTGATGCTTTGAACCGCAAGCCGTACCAGCGCAAGGTCTACTGGAACGCGCCCACGATGACGTGGTGGGAGCGGGTATACCTGTTCGAGATCATGCGCGGCCTCGGCATCACCGGCGGCGTCTTCCTGAAGAACATGTGGCGCTGGATGACGGGCCGCAAGGGGGCGCTGACCACGTACTACCCGGAGGAGACGCGGGCCGACTACGCCGCCGGCAACCGCGGCAAGCACATCCTGACGCAGCGGCCCGACGGCAGCCCGCAGTGCATCGCCTGCAACATGTGCGCCACGGTGTGCCCGGCGCAGGTGATCGAGATCGACGCCGCGTTCGATCCGGCGGACACGGCGCATCCCAAGTCGCCGTCCCGCTTCGAGATCGACTACTCGCGCTGCATCTTCTGCGGCCTGTGCGTGGAGGCCTGTCCCGAGGACGCGATCCGCATGGTGAAGGAAGTGCCCGAGCTGCCGTCCATGGACCGCGACCACATGTGGCTCAAGATGGACGAGCTCCTGACCTGGAGACCGCAGAGCGACGTCGCCAAGCCGTACCCGCCGAAGGCAGGAGGCCGCGCATGATCGAGTACCTGCTGCAGAACCTGGACGCATTGCTGCTGGTGCTCTGCGGCGTCGGGGCGCTGGCCGCGGCGGTGCTGATGCTCGTGCTCCGGCATCCGATGCACGTCGCGACCGCCCTCGTCACGACCATGACCCTCCTGGGCGCGATCTACGGCCTGGTCGGCGTGCACTTCATCGCGGCGTTCCAGGTGCTGATCTACGTGAGCGCGGTGATGGTCTTCATGGTGTACGTGATCATGCTGCTCGACGTGCGCGACCCGTCGTTCACGCGGCGCTTCTCGACCCTGCTGGTGCCGGGCGCGATCGGCGGCGCGCTGCTGCTCGCCGTGCTGGCGTACGCCTTCTGGCGCGGGCTCTACGCGCCGGTCAGCACCACGGGGTCGTTCGGCCTGCAGCAATTCTCGATCGCCTTCCTCAACGAGTACTGGCTGCACTTCGAGCTGACGTCGGTGCTGCTGGTGGCGGCGGTGGTGGCCGCGCTGGCCGTCGTCAAGGGCACCCGGAAGAAGCATGGATAAGCTGCATTTCCTGCTGCTGATCGCCATGGCGCTGTTCGCCGTGGGGCTGCTCGGCGTCATCATCCGGCGCAATCTGCTCGTGATGCTGATGTGCATGGAGCTGATGCTGAACGGCGTGAACCTCTCGCTCGTCACGTTCGCGCAGCAGACGGGCACGGCGGCCGGCGCGGTGCTCGTGTTCCTGATCTTCGTCGTCGCCGCGGCCGAAATCGCCATCGCCATCCCGATCGTCCTCCTGCTCGCGCGCCGGAAGCACACGCTCGAAGCGGACGCCTTCGGCGACCTGAAAGGATAGCCGGTGACGCATCTGCTCACCCTCATCGTCGTCCTGCCGCTCCTCGGAGCCGTGCTGAACGGCCTCTTCGCCACGCGGCTGCGGGAGGCCCCGTTCGGCAGGACCTTCGTCACGGTGGTCGGGTGCGGGCTGCCGATCCTGTCGTTCCTGCTCGTCGTGCGCGGCTTCATGGAGCTCGTGGCGACCGGCGGCACGCCGCTGATCGAGACCGCGTACACCTGGGCGCGGATCGGCGGGCGCTCCTTCGAGATCGCGTTCTACTTCGACCGCCTGTCGGCGGTGATGGCGCTGATCGTCACCGGCGTGGGATCGGTGATCCACATCTACTCGATCGGCTACATGCACGACGACAAGAGCTACGCGCGCTTCTTCGCGTACCTCAACCTCTTCCTGTTCTTCATGCTGTCGCTGGTGCTCGGCCGCTCGCTCCTCGTGCTGTTCGTCGGCTGGGAAGGCGTCGGGCTCGCCTCCTACCTGCTGATCGGCTTCTGGTTCGACGACGCCGCCAATGCGGCGGCCGGCAAGAAGGCCTTCATCACCAACCGCATCGGCGACGCCGGCTTCCTGCTCGGCATGTTCCTGCTGTACTGGGCGTTCGGCACGCTCGACATGGACACGATCGACGCCGCGTACCGGGCCGGCACGGTGACGACGATCTCGGCCTCCCTCGCGGGCATCTTCCTGTTCATCGGCGCCTCCGGCAAGTCGGCGCAGATCCCGCTGCACGTGTGGCTGCCCGACGCGATGGCGGGCCCGACGCCGGTGTCGGCGCTGATCCACGCCGCGACGATGGTGACCGCGGGCGTCTACCTCGTCGCCCGGATGGCGCCGATCTACATGCAGGCGCCGGCGGCGTCGGCGGTCGTCGCCGTCATCGGCGCGGCCACCGCGTTCTTCGCCGCCTCGATCGCCTTCGCCCAGGCCGACATCAAGAAGGTGCTCGCGTATTCGACGCTGTCGCAGCTCGGCATGATGTTCGCGGCGCTGGGCGTGGGCGCCTACGGCGTGGCCATCTTCCACGTCGTCACGCACGCGTTCTTCAAGGCCTGCCTGTTCCTCGGCGCCGGCAGCGTGATCCACGCGCTTTCCGGCGAGCAGGACATCCACAAGATGGGCGGGCTGGCGAAGAGGATCCCCGTGACGTTCTGGACGTTCGCGATCGCGACGGTCGCGATCGCCGGCATCCCGCCGCTCGCCGGCTTCTGGTCGAAGGACGAGATCCTCTGGTTCACGTTCGCGAGCTCGGCCGGCGGGAGCCCGATGCTGTGGGCGGTGATGGCCGCCACGGCGCTGATGACCGCCTGCTACATGTTCCGGCTGCTCTGGCTCGTGTTCCTCACCCCGTCGCGGATGGAAGCCAAGGTCGAGCACCACGTGCACGAGTCGCCGCTGTCGATGACCGGCGTGCTGATGGTGCTGGCGCTCCTGTCGGCGATCGGCGGGTTCATCAAGGTCCCGCACTTCCTCGAGCCGCTGCTGCCGCTGCCGCAGGTTCCCGAGGCGCTGCACCACTTCGAGATGCCGCTGCTGATCCTGTCGGTCATCATCGCCGTCACCGGCCTGGCCGCGGCCTCGTTCGTCTACCGCGGCGGGCCGGCGAAAGGCGAGGCGATCGCGAAGCGCTTCGCCGGGCTCCACCGCCTGCTCGCCAACAAGTACTGGATCGACGAAATCTACGAGGCGCTGCTCGGCCGGCCGCTCACCTGGCTCTCCGACAAGGTGTTCCTGGGCTTCGGCGATCGCTTCCTGCTCGACGGCTCGCTCAACGGCCTCGCGCGCCTCGCACAGCGCACGGCCGGCGTGTTCTCGCGCGTGCAGACCGGCAACCTGCACCTCTATGCCCTCTTCGTGCTCGCCGGCGCCGTCGCCGCGCTGGCGTGGAGCTTCCGCCATGGCTGACGCGGACCTCCTCAACCTCGTCCTGTTCCTCCCGCTGGCCGGGATCGCGCTGCTCGTCGCGGTGCCCGCCGGGCAGGAGCGGCAGATGCGCGGCCTTTCGTTCTGGGTGATGGTCGTCCAGTTCGTGCTGACCGCCTGGCTCTACGTCCAGTTCGACGGCAAGGTCGGCGGCCTGCAGTTCGAGACGCGCCTGCCGTGGATCCCCGACTGGGGCGTCTATTACCAGATCGGCCTCGACGGCTACAACATCCTGCTGGTGCTGCTGACCGCGTTCCTCGGCCCGCTCGTCGTCGCGGGCGCCTTCACGGCGGTGACGAAGGACGTCAAGCTGTTCTATGCGATGGTGTTCCTGATCCAGTTCGCGATGCTGGGCGCGTTCGTCGCGCAGGACCTGTTCCTGTTCTACCTGTTCTGGGAAACGATGATGATCCCGATGTTCCTCATCATCGGCATCTGGGGCGGCGAGCGCCGGCTCTACGCGACGTACAAGTTCGTCCTCTACACCGCGTTCGGCAGCATCCTGATGCTGGCGGCGGTGATCTATCTCGTCTATTCGCTCAAGACGACGACGGGCGTGACCTCGTTCGCCTTCGCCGACCTGTACCAGGCGAAGCTGCCGCTTCCGGTCCAGACGCTGCTGCTCGCGGCCTTCGGCCTGTCGTTCGCGATCAAGGTGCCGATGGTGCCGCTGCACACGTGGCTGCCGGACGCGCACGTCGAGGCCCCGACCACGGGCTCGGTGATCCTGGCCGGCGTCCTGCTGAAGATGGGAACGTACGGCTTCATGAAGCTGGGCTTCCCGCTCTTCCCCGATGCGACGCGCGCGTTCACGCCGCTCATCATGACGCTCGCCGTCGTCTCCATCGTCTACGGTGCGTGTCTCGCCCTGGTGCAGAACGACATCAAGAAGATCATCGCCTACTCGTCGATCAGCCACCTGGGCTACGTGATGCTCGGGCTCGCGAGCCTCGACCTCCTCGGCATCCAGGGCGCGGTGATCCAGATGGTGAGCCACGGCCTGACCGCGGCCGGGCTGTTCCTGATCGTCGGGATGATCTACGAGCGCTGCCACACGCGCGACCTCGCGGCTTACGGCGGCATCGCGCGGCTGCTGCCGGTGTACTCGCTGTTCTTCATGGTGCTGACGCTGGCGTCGATCGGTCTGCCGACGACCTCCGGCTTCACCGGCGAATTCCTCGTGCTGCTGGGCGCGTTCACCTCGTCCTGGCCGCAGTACCAGCAGGGCAACTCGCTGCCGCTGGTGCTGAGCGTCTTCGCAGTCTCCGGCGTCGTGCTCGGCGCGCTGTACATGCTGCGGCTGGCGCAGCACTTCCTGTTCGGCGCGGCCAAGGCGCCGCACATGCCGATCAAGGATCTCGATCGGCGCGAGAAGCTGATCCTCGCGGCGATCGTCGTCGCGGTGTTCGCGCTCGGGCTCTTCCCGGACGAGCCGATGCAGAAGACCGAGCTCGCGGCGAAGCAGTTCCAGCAACTGGTCACGACGCCTAGATTGCCCGGGAGCGCGCCATGAGCGCCGCGGACGTCCAAGGCGCAACGTGGGGGCACACCAATGAACTGGCAGTCCGTCCTCACCGCGATGCTGCCGGAGCATCTGCTCCTCATCGGCATCGTGCTGCTGCTCGTGCTGGAGATCGCCTCGGACAAGC
This sequence comes from uncultured beta proteobacterium, assembly GCA_963751405.1. GTDB lineage: Bacteria > Pseudomonadota > Gammaproteobacteria > Burkholderiales > Casimicrobiaceae > CAIWHR01. Next base: position 68,848 of record CAVVUJ010000005.1, read on the forward strand.
CGCGCGGCGCGCTCGCGCTGTCGCTCGTCGTCGTCGGCGCGGCGGCCGCCGCCGCGACCTGGCTGTACCTCACCGGCTACGCCGAAGCGCCGTTCCCCGGGCACTTCTCGGTGGACGCGTCGAGCTCGGTGGCGAAGGCCGTGGTGCTGGCGCTCGCGGTGCCCGTCCTGCTCCTCGCCCGCGACGACTTCCCCGAGGGCCCCTTCTATCCGCTGTTCCTGTCCTCGCTGTACGGCTTCTGCCTGCTGCTGTCCTCGGACAGCTTCCTCACCCTGTTCCTCGGGCTCGAGATCATGTCGCTCCCCGTCTACGTGCTGGTGCTGCTGGCGTTCGGGCGGCCGGAGAGTCCCGAGGCGGCGCTGAAGTACCTGGTGCTGGGCGGCACCGCCTCCGCGATGTTCCTGATGGGCGTTTCGCTGCTCTACGGCGGCAGCGCGACGCTGGCGCTGTCGTCGTTCACCGCGGCGCTCGGCGCCCGCGACGTCATGGCGACGGCGGGCGTCGTGCTCGTCGTCCTCGCCTTCTTCCTCAAGGCGGCGATCGTCCCCTTCCACGCCTGGGCGCCCGATGCCTACGAAGGCGCGAGCCTCCCGGTGACGACGTACATGGCCACCATCATCAAGGCCGGCGTGCTGCTGGCCGCGCTCCGCCTCTTCGGCGTGTCGCCGGTGTCGGGCGCGATGGTCGACCTGCTCGCGATCCTGCCCCTCGTGTCGATCGTCTGGGGCAATCTCGCGGCGATGCGGCAGGCGAGCTTCCGGCGGATGATCGCGTACTCGTCGATCGCCCACGCCGGGTATCTGTTCTACGCGTTCCTGGGCGCCGGCCCCGGCCGGTTCCAGGCCGTCGTCTTCTACCTGCTCGCGTACGGGCTGATGAACGTGCTCGCGTTCGCCTCGATCCCGCCCAACGCCGACGACGCGAACCGCGACCGCCTCGACACGCTGCGCGGCCTGTTCCATCGCGATCCTTACGCCGCGGTGATGATCGGCATCGCGATGCTGTCGCTGGCCGGCATTCCGCCGTTCCCCGGCTTCGTCGCCAAGTTCCTCATCTTCAAGAACGTGATCGCCGCCGGCTACACGATGTACGCGGTGCTCGGTCTCGTCGGCAGCTATCTCGGGATCTACTTCTACCTGCGCGTGATCCAGATGATGTTCATGAGCCCGGAGGCGGACACCGGCACGCGCGTGGCGCACGGTCGCATGGCGCTCGCCGCCAGCGTCCTCTGCCTCGTCCCGACGATCCTCATCGCCGTGTTCCCGGGCTGGGTCTTCGGGTGGTTCTGACGGGCAGTCGTTCGGGTCGTCGTTACCCCGCCTGACGCCCGGCCACCTCGGCAGGCAGCGGGAACCAGCGCAGCGTCTCGAAGTCCGCGTCGACGACGAGCCTCTCGGGGGCGACCGTCGGGGGCGCAGGGTCGGCGATCAGCCGGCGCGCTTCCGTCAGATAGCCGGCGAGCGCGGACTCCGGCGCGGTGCGCCGGTGCGACGGCCAGGTCATTCCGCCATCGGTGAAGCGGACGTCGCGCAGGCTGAGCGGCGGCTCGGCCGTGCCGCCGGCGTGGCGCCACAGTCCGGTCGACGGCTCGAACCGGTAGTGCGGGAGGAGCCGCCAGCCGTCGCTCGCGACGAGCTCGACCGCGCCCAGGATGAAGTCGAAGACCGTCTCGCTGATGAAGTAGTTGAAATTCACGCGAACCCAGCCGGGCTTGATCCCCTCGCAGCCGCGCCCGATCTCGCGCTCGAACTCGCGGGAGCGCTCGAGGTCGATGCCGAGCAGCCGATGGCCATAGGGCCCGGCGCACGAGCAGCCGCCCCGCGACTGGATCCCGAACAGGTCGTTCAGGAGCGCGACGACGTAGTTGTGGTGAAGGTAGCGTCGGCTCCCGTCCGGGCCGGGATGACGAACGACGAACGAGACGATCGACAGCCGGTCGAGCGAATGGCTGCCGAGGATCTCGATGTTCGGATGACGGTCCCAGCGCGCGATCGCCCGCCGGATGAACGAATGCTCGCGCGCGCGGATCGTCTCCGCGCCCACGGCTTCCTTCAGTGCGAACACGAGCCCGGCACGGATCGATTCCACGATGGCCGGCGTGCCGCCTTCCTCGCGCTGCTCGATGTCGGCGAGATAGCGGTGCTCGGTCGGATTGACGTAGGCGACCGTGCCGCCGCCGGGAACCGAGGGAACGCGATTGTGGAATAGCTCCCGGCGCGCCACGAGGACGCCCGGGGTTCCCGGCCCGCCGATGAACTTGTGCGGCGAGATGAAGATCGCGTCCTTGTAGGCGAGGGGATCGGTCTCGCGCCCCTGCGGCGTCGGCGCGAACGGCCCCATCTCGATCGCGACGTACGGCGCCGCCGCCGCGAAATCCCAGAACGACAGAGCGCCGTGCCGGTGCAGCAGGATCGAGATCGCGCGGACGTCGCTGATGACGCCGGTGACGTTCGACGCCGCCGAGAAGGAGCCGATCTTCAGCGGCCGATCCGCGTGGGCGACGAGCTCCGCCTCGAGACGCGCGAGGTCGATCCGTCCGTCGTGGTCCTCCGGAATCACGACGACATCCGCCAGCGACTCGCGCCAGGGCAGCTCGTTGCTGTGGTGCTCGTAGGGGCCGATGAAGACGACCGGGCGCGCCGCGACGGGGATCGCCGCCCGCAGGTTGTAGCGATCGTCGAGGCCCGCCGGAAGCCGGATCTCGAGGCAGTCGATGAGCCGGTCGATGGCGCCGGTGGAGCCCGAGCCGGCGAACAGCACCACGTGGTCGGCCACCGTGCCGCCCACCGCCTCGCGGATGATCCGGCGCGCATCCTCCCGGAAGCGGCTGGTCTGCAACCCGGTGCCCGAGGACTCGGTGTGGGTGTTCGCGTAGAGCGGGAGCACCGCCTCGCGAATGAAGTTCTCGATGAACGCGAGCGAGCGGCCGGAGGCCGTGTAATCGGCATAGGTGACGCGACGCAGCCCGAACGGGCCCGCCCACCGCCTCGTCGTCGCCGATGACGTTGGCGCGGACAAAATCAATCAGGCTCACGGCCTCGCTCATCGGTCCCCCGCTGCAACCAGTGGACTGCAACAGTCCACTAAACCTTCTTGCCGCGCCCGGCATCGGGCAGCAGCCGGGCGAGCTCGGCGCCGCCCACCAGCCTGATCGCGTGCCTGCCCGCAAAACCGCGTGCCTTGTCGGTGAGCTCGCCGGTGGTCACGTAGATGCACTCCTGCGCGTCATGCGCCTCCTTTGCCGCGTGGAGTTCCTGCAGCGGCTCGACGCCCGTGCGCGCCGCCTTCCAGCGCTTGCAGCTGACGAGCGCGATGCGCCACTCCTTCCTGATCCTGAAATCGGCGGCGGCGGCGTTGACGGCGGTGACATCGTACCCGTCCCGCCGATAGGCCGCCTCGATCGCGCGGGAGAACTCGACCCAGGACATCGCACGAACCGCCGCGATCGTCTTGTCGATGCGCGCCGTCGACGGCGCCTGGAATTGCCTCCAGGCGGCGATGCAGCCGATCACGAAGAACGGGAGGCCGGTCACCGCGCCGAAGAGCCGGTACGGCTCGGGCAGCAGCGCTACCGCGACGGCCGTCAGCGCGGCGGCGATGGCGAAGCTCACCCACCACGACGAGCGCAGCAGGATCGCGAACAGCGAATTCTCGTTCATCTGCCACTTCATGCGCCGCCTCGGGACCGCCTCGGAAACATCGAGCCGCGAGTATAGAGCAGCCGGCGCGCGCGAACGACGAGCACCGTCCAGCCGTAGAATGCCTCGATTGCTACAAAGGCGACGCAAAGCCCAATTTCAGCGTCTCGCGGATCGCGACGGGACCTTTGTCGGGGGCGGGCACATCCTCGAGGCTGTCACTATGGGTACCGATGCAGGTACGCACGGCGTGGCAGAGAACAACCTAAGGTGTATTCAGCCTTCATCGCCTGCGTTGGCTCGATGGCCGTGATTCGGCCGAGGCGGTGCGATGGTTTCCAGAAATACCTGCTCACGCTTCCTGACTCAGTGGCACCAGCAGAACGGGCCGTCCCGCCATTTCGCAAAGGCGCAACGCGGTGCTGCCGATCACCATGCTCTGCACCCAGTGCTCGCCATGCTTGCCGCAGACGATCAGGGAACAATCGCGCTCCTGCGCCACGCGGGCAATCACCTCATGGGGATCACCTTCGAGCACCAGGGCCTCGCCGTGGCCGCCCGCTGCAGCGATCCGTGCGACCAGGGCATCCAGCGCCGCCCGGGCCATCAGCGGCAAGGCGGGCGTGGCGTCGACCGCGTCCGCTGTCAGTACGGCCAGGCAATCGACACGCTGTGCATCGGATGCCAAGGCAACGGCGGCGCGCTCCGCAGCACCTGCATGCTTCGACAGGTCGGTGGCGAGCAGGACATGACGCAAGGTATCGGCGCAAACCGCTGCGCAGCCCCTCGCGGCGCCATCACCGGTGGGCTCGAGCCATTCCAGCAGCAGCGGCACCTGGGTCTTGCGGACCATGTCGCTCGCGACGCTGCCGAGGAAGAGTCGACTGGCCAGGTTGTGGCTGCGCGAGCCGAGAGCGATCAGGTCAGCCTTGGCCTCGTTGCTCACCGCGAGGATCCCGTCGGCCGGCGAACCGGCGGCGCGAACCGCGACCTCCACGCGCAGGTCGGCGCCACGCAAGCGAGCTGCCCGCCCCTCCAGCCATTCGGTGATCTCCTGCAGCGCCCGGTCCCCGGGTGCCTGGCCATAGCCCATCCGAACGACGTGGACGATCACGAGCCGACCCACACGCCAGCGGCGCAACTCGGCGGCACACTCGAGCAAGGGCTCGGCCGCCGGCGAGAGGTCGAGCGCGAGAACGGCAGTCTTGTTCATGCTGAACTCTCGTGGTCTGGTAGCGTCGCGCCGGTGCCGTCCTCAGACCACCATCCATTGCCGGATCTCGGCCTGCGTCGGAATGCGGCCGCTGCTGACCAGCTTCTCGTCGATCACCAGGCCCGGTGTCGGCAGCAGGTCGTAGGCCATGATCGCCTTCATGTCGGTGACCTTGACGAACTCGGCCTCGACGCCGGCGCTGGTCGCGGCCTCACGCGCGACGGCTTCGAGCTTCTTGCAGTTGGCACATCCGGATCCGAGGATCTTTACCGTCTTCATCATTGCTCTCCTTGTCGAAAATGGTCAGGCGTGAGCTGGGGCCGCCCGGCGCCCCAGCGTCCAGGCGAGCAGTGCCGCCAGCGAGCCCAGGAAGACGGCCAGCCCGATGGCGATCCAAACCGGGTTCACGCCGTCCACCCAGGCGCCGTACAGCAGTCCGGCCACGGTGCTGAACACCGCCACCAGGCCGACGTAAGTGAAGGTCTTGGGTCTGCCGATCACGGCGGCCACCATCAGGATGCTTTGCAGGCTCAGTTCCGGGTCGGCCATCAGGTAGGCCAGCAGCGGCCCGCGGTGCATGCCCAGGTCGAGGAACATGCGCGCGACAGGGACCTCCACCAGGGTCGGGAAGTACATGAACACGCCGAACACCACGGCCACCGCGTTGGCGAGCAGGGTGTTACTGCCGGCAAGGTTCTGGATCCACTCGGGCTGGATCAACTGCCGGATGACGCCCACGACGAATACGCCCACCACCAGCAGCGCGAAGATCTGCTTGACGAAGCGCCAGGATTCCCACAACCACGCCCGCCAGGCGTCGGCCTCGAGCCGCCGCGCATGGTGCAACACGGCCCACAGGGTCAGGCCGACCGCCAGCGCACGCCCGGTGAGCGCAAATTCAAGACCGTCAGCGCGCGGCGTCAGCCGCATCGCCGCGATGAGCAGCGTCGTGGCCGTCAGACCCAATGCGATCCAGGTCCAGCGATTCGCGCCCTCGACGATGTTCTCCAGACCCTTCCAGGCGGACAGACCGATCAGCAGCAGCAGCACGATCAGCAGCGAGCCCTGCACGCTCACGCCTTCCTCGCCCTTGGCTGCGTCGAAGGGCACCCACTGGAACAGCGTGGCCTGCCAGGCCTCTGCCCACGGCAGCGGCAGGGTGACCGCGCCGACGGTGGCCGTCAGCAGCGAAACCTTGAGCGTGCCGGCGATCAATACCGCCACCAGCGACAGCAGCACGCCGGTGGCGGCCGGGCCGATACTCGCCTGCTCGGCGAACAAGGCATCGGTCTGCTGGTCGTGCGTGGCATCGTCGCGCCAGAACAGCATGGCCATCAGCATGCCGATGCCGATGCCGAACAGCAGGCACAGCACGAAGCGCGCGAACGCGAACTCCGCGCCGAGGATACTGCCGGTGTAGGCGAGGGCCAGCACATTGCCGGCCGGCGCGAAAAACAGGAAGGTGATCGCCGGCCCCAGCCCGGCACCTTTCTTATAGACGCCGGCGAACAGCGGCACGATGGTGCAGGAGCACACCGCCAGCAGCGAGCCGGCCGCCGCCGCGGCCGGGTAGGACACGCGGTAGGGCGTGCTACGGCCCAGCCAGCGCGTGATGCTGGCCTTCGGAATCAGCGCGGCCATGGCGCCCGCAATGAAAAATGCCGGCAGCAGGCACAGCAACACATGGGCCGCGAGGTAGGTGGCCAGGTTGCCGGCCCCGCCATTCATCAGGTGCAGAAAAGTGTCCATATCCGTGGAGGACTCGCAGTGCTCACTCGGCAGCAGTCATGCACTGCCGACGTCCCAGACGCCATAGGCGGTTCTCGTGCCTTCAAATCCAGTTTGCGCGTTCGCAGAATGCGCTCTCTGACGAGGATCAATGCTTCGCCGCTCGCTTCTGCTCCTCCCTGCGCCGCTGCACGCCAACGAGCACCGCCCCGGGTGCGACCGCGTTGAAGCGTCGACGCGACGCCGCTCCCGATGGAATCGCATCATTGCCGTTGGCACGCTCATAGTCATGTGGCCGCAAATTCGGTCACGGTGCCTCGACGAACCTCGCGGTCAACTTGCGTGCAGTGGGTGCCAGGAAATAGATGACCGGGACACCGACGACGTAGGCAATCAGGAAGGCGCGCGCCCAGCGGGCGATGAAATCCGGCACCGGGCCGACATTGACCATCGTGATCACGAAGGTCATGACGAAGATCATCATCGCGCCCATCAGCAGGGAAAACACGAGGTGGAAGCGACGCTTGGGCAGCTTGTTCATGATTGGAGGTCCAGGAGTCAGTAGCGGTCGAATCCTTGCACGATCCACCACAGGCCGGCGGCGAACATGACGAGCGCGAACGCGCGCCGTCCGGGAATCCATGCCTGGAAGGGAGCGAATCGGCGAGCAAGGGCCGACGCGGCGGAGGGCATGGCACCGGCGAGCAGCAGCAGCGCGCTGTGGCCCAGCCCATAGGCCAGCAGCAACGCGGCACCCCAGAGCATCGACATGCCGAACAGCGCGCCCGATCCGGCCAACGCCAGGGCGGCGGCAAGCGCCGGGGTCGCGCAGGGGCTCATCACGGTGCCGATCAACGCGCCGAGCACCGCGGCGCCGCCCATGCCCGATTGCGCGAGCCGCCGCTCGAACGATGCAGGCAAATGCGGACCGCAGGACGCGGCGTCGGCGCGCCACAGCCAGGCGGCGGCCGCGGCGACCACGATGCCGACGGCGATCGACCACGGACCGGGCAGTGCCCCCAGCAGCAAGCCGAGGCGCGCGGCAAGCAGCCCGAGCGCGAGCAGCGCCACGTTCATCCCGACAACAAAGGCCAGGGACAGCGCCCACGCACGACGCGGCGAGGTTGCTTGACCGCCGACGTAGCCGACGGCCACGGGCACGGCGGCCAGCACGCACGGCGCGGCGGATGTCACGAGACCGCCCAGCAGTGCCGCCACGAGGCTCTCCACCCCTGTCATGGCGTGCGTTCCGTGGTCGACACACCGAGCTGGGCGAGGATTTCGCCGGCGGAGATCTTGCCCATGTTGCGCCCGATCTCGTGGCCCTGCGCATCGAAGAACAGCTGCGTGGGCATCAGCTGGATCCTGTAGCGCGCGATGTAGCCGCGCGTCTTCAGGATGTCGATATCGAGCACGGAGATGCGCTCGCCATGTTCACGCTGGAGGGCTTCCAGCACCGGTTTCATTTCGCGGCAGCTGGCGCAGGCATTGGCTCCGAACTCGACCACGGCGGGCTTCCCGAGCCGCAGTGCCCGTTGCACCTGGTCGCCTTCGTCGACGTACTGAGCCTGCGGCTCAGGCGCCGTCGCGCGCTCGATCATCACGTAGCTGATCGAGCCGGCGACCACGGCAAGGCCGAGCCCACCCAGGACGAAGCCGCGACGATGCGCCAACGGCCGGCGGACGGCACCGAGGCTGTCCGTCATCGCCCGCTCCGTCCCGATCTCAAGTTCCCGCAGCCAGCCATTGCTCGATCTTGTCGCGAGCGGGAACTCCGCCGGCATGGACGACCTTGCCATCGATGACCACGCCGGGCGTCGACATCACGCCGTAGCTCATGATGTCGCGCAGCTCTTCGACCTTCTGCAGATTGACGGCAACACCCCTGGCCTGTGCCACTTGCTCGATCAGCGCGATGGTGTTGCGGCAGTTCGCGCAACCGGTGCCGAGTACCTTGATGTCCATGCTTGTCTCCGGAGAAAGATTCGCTGCAGGGGGAAATTCGCGCACTGGCAGCGCGCAAAGGATGAGGCCCGACGTTGATGGTCCTTGTTGTCTGCATTGAAAAATGGGGGTGGGCAGGCCGAGCGATCAGAGGACCGCATTGAACACGAAGCCCACCAGCAGAATGCCGCTGGCGACAACGGCGATGAAGGTGGCGATCAGCCGCAACTTCAGCACCTTGCGCAGGATCACCATTTCGGGCAACGAGAGCGCGATCACGCTCATCATGAACGCGAGCACCGTGCCCAGCGCCGCGCCCTTGGCCAGCAGCGCCTGGACGACAGGGATCACGCCCGCGGCGTTGCTGTACATCGGCACGCCGATCAGCACGGCCAGCGGCACGGCCCACCAGGCATCCTTGCCCATGAAGCTGGCCATGAAGTCTTCCGGCACGTAGCCGTGGATGCCGGCGCCGATGGCGATGCCGACCAGGATGTACGGCCACACCTTGCCGACGATCTCGCGCACCGAGGCGAAGCCGGCGTCGATGCGCTCGCCCAGCGTAAGCCTGTCATCGCCCGCCACGGCCGCCGGCATGCGGCATTTCGCGCACCCAGTCTTCCAGATACGCCTCCATCTTGAGCCGGCCGATGACCCAGCCGGCCACGATGGCCACCGTCAGCCCCAGGCCAAGGTAGAGCAGCGCGACTTTCCAGCCGAACAGGGCGAACAGCAGCGTGAGCGCCACTTCGTTGACCATCGGCGCCGAGATCAGGAACGAGAACGTCACGCCCAGCGGCACGCCGGCCTGCACGAAGCCGATGAACAGCGGGACCGCCGAGCAGGAGCAGAACGGGGTGACGATGCCGAGACTCGCCGCCATCACGTTGGCGGCACCCTCGGAGCGCCCGGCCAGCATGGCGCGCGTGCGCTCCGGCGTGAAGTGGGAATTGATCATCCCCATCACGAACACGATGCCGGTGAGGAGCAGCAGCACCTTCGGCGTGTCGTAGAGGAAGAACTGCAGGGCGCCGCCCAGGTGGCTGTCCCGCTCGACCGGCAGCGCGGCCACCAGCGCTTCAGCCGCCGGGTTCAGGGTCTGGTACAGGCCGAGCCACGCCGCGGCGGCCAACAGCAGGAAGAGCAGTGGCTGCCGCGCGGGCAAGCGCCGCAGCGGCGCGAGGGTAGCGTTCATGGGCAGTGTGCCGGCTCGTCTCGTTGGGCGGAATCGCCGCCTTCGGACAAGAAGACGAATGACCCGGCCAAAAGATGCAGAACCGGCACTGCGTGAAGTACTGGCCGACACAGACGTGGGCACCTCGCCCGCCAGGCAGGATCAGCCGAGCGGCGGCCGCGGCACGAAATCGCTCACCTGTCCGGCGGCGTCGAGGCGCACCTGACAGGCTTGCGTGAGCTGTTCGCGCAGTCGCTTGCGGGCGCGCTGCACCCGGGACTTCGCTCCCGGCAGGCTCAGCCCCTTGCGGCGCGCATATTCGTCCTGCGGCAGGCCCTGGAGGTCGCACAGCGTGATGGCCTCGCGATCCTCGGGGCTCAATTCGGAGAGCACGCGCGGCAGGCAGGCGACCAGGCTGTCGACGGTCGCAACCTCCTCGGCCTCGCTGGCCAGATCCGCGGGCAGCTCGATCAGGTCACGCTTCATGCGCAGCCGGTCGGCCAGCGCGTTGCGCGCCACCTCGAACAGCCACGCGCGCGCATTGCCGATCGCGCAGAAGCGCTCGCCCTGGCGCATGGCCTTGATGAAGAGATCCTGCAGCATGTCCTCGGCATCGACCGGGTTGCCCAGCCGATGCCGCAGCCAGCCGCGCAACTCGGCTTCGTTCGCGTGCCAGGCAGTCATCAGGCAGTTCATGCCTTCGCGCCCGCCTCGTACCAGCCCTTGCTGGCGTTGACCACGCGCACCACCAGCAGCATGACCGGCACTTCGATCAGCACGCCGACCACGGTGGCGAGCGCCGCGCCGGATTCGAAGCCGAACAGGCTGATGGCGGCCGCGACCGCCAGCTCGAAGAAGTTCGACGCGCCGATCAGCGCGGACGGGCAGGCGACGCTGTGCTTTTCTCCGACGGCGCGGTTCAGCAGATAGGCCACCGACGAATTGAAGAAGACCTGGATCAGGATCGGCACCGCCAGCAGCGCGATGATCAGCGGCTGCGTGAGGATGGCGTTGCCCTGGAAGGCGAACAGCAGCACCAACGTGAGCAGCAGCGCAGCGACGGACCAGGGCTGGATCCTCGCCATCGCGGCGTCGAATGCCGCCTGCCCGCGCGCGAGCAGCCGCTTGCGGATGATCTGCGCGAGGATCACCGGGATGACGATGTAGAGCACCACCGACGTGAAGAGCGTCGCCCACGGCACGGTGATGCTGGAGATGCCGAGCAGCAGGCCGACCACCGGCGCGAACGCGAAGATCATGATCACGTCGTTCAACGCCACCTGCGACAGCGTGAAATAGGGGTCGCCGTTGGTCAGCCGGCTCCAGACGAACACCATCGCGGTGCACGGCGCGGCGGCGAGCAGGATGAGGCCGGCGATGTAGCTGTCGATCTGGTCGGCGGGCAACCACCGCGCGAACAGCACGCGGATGAAAAGCCACGCCAGGAACGCCATCGAGAACGGCTTGACCAGCCAGTTGATCGCCAGCGTCACGCCGATGCCCTTCACGTGCCCCTTGATCTGGTGCAGCGCGCCGAAGTCGATCTTCAGCAGCATCGGGATGATCATCACCCAGATCAGCAGGCCCACCGGCAGGTTGACCTTGGCGATCTCCATTCCTCCGATCGCCTGAAAGAAGCCCGGCAGAAACTGCCCGAAGGCGATCCCGACGACGATGCACAGCGCGACCCAGGCGGTGAGGTAGCGCTCGAAGAAGTTCAGCGGCGCGATGGCGGCCGGCCTGGCGATGGCGTCGGATGGTGCGGACATGTCGGCCGGGCTTTCTCTAGGCGGTCAGCGTGGCGATCCTGTCCATCGCGGCCTTGAGCGCTGCCTTGTCGTGCGCGAGCGTCGCGAGCGGCAGCGCGAGAAACGCCTCGATCCGCGCGCGCAGGATGCGGTAGGCACGCGCGAACGCGGCGTCGATTTCGGCGTCGGTCCCGGTGGCGTGCGCCGGATCGTCGACGCCCCAGTGCGTGCGCAGCACCGGTCCGAGATAGGCCGGGCAGGTTTCGCCCGCCGCGCTGGCGCACACCGTGACGACGATGTCCGGCGTCGCCGGCAGGCTGTCCCAGGACTTGCTGTGCACGCCTGCCGTGGAGATGCCTTCGCGGGCGAGCAAGGCCAGCGAGCGCGGATGGACCTGGCCGGTGGGATGGCTGCCGGCGCTCATCGCGCGCCATCCTGCCGGCGCCAGGTGATTGAACGTGGCCTCGGCAAGGACGGAGCGACAGGAGTTGCCCGTGCAAAGGAAGAGCACGTTCATGGCTTCAGCGTTTGCTTCGGCTTGCGGGAATTGAAACCACCACGCGCGCCGGGCGGCGCGGAAGGGTGCCGAGGTCCGCGCACTGCTCCGGGTGGCCGGCACAGCATTCGTCGGTCAGGTAGCCGATCAGCTCGCGCATCAGCGGGAGGTTGGCCCGGTAGCGCTGGAAGCGCCCCTGCTGCTCCACCGTCACCAGACCGGCCTGCGTCATGGCCTTGAGATGGAACGAAAGATTGGTCGCCGGAACGTCCAGCGCCGTGGCGATTTCACCGGCGACCATGCCGTCCATGCCCTTGCGGACCAGCAACCGGTAAACATCCAGCCGCACGCCCGAGGAGAGCGTTTCGAACACGGTGACGGCGACGTTCTTGCGCATGGCTTTCACTTCAACCTTCGTTGAAGTATTAAACCATGATCCCGCAGCGGAGGCCAGCGCTACGGGCTCGAAAAGGGAGGCGGATCGCCCGCCCCCCATACCGCTCAGCCGGCGCGCGGTCCATGGCGCATGCCGCGCCCCCCCATCATCCCGACATTCTGATCGGCGATGGCCTTCTGCTCGGGCGTCAACACCGCGTAAAGCGCATTGAACGCGTTGGTCATCGCCGCCATGCCGGTGGCGCGCTGCTGCATGGCCGTCGCGCGCTGTCCCATCCGCTCGGGAGCGGTTCCGGCACCTTCCTGCATCTGGGCGCGCATGGCCTGCATGGTGGCGGCCTGCTGTTTCGCCTGGTCGGTGAAGGACTGCCACGCGGCTTCCTGCCCCGCGGTGATCTTCAGCTGCGCCTTGAGGTCGGCGAGGCGGGATTCGGCCATGGCCGCATGATCGGCCCCGGCCATCGGCCCGTGGCCCGCCATTGGCCCGTGACCGGGCCCCATGCCCATGCCGGGGCCGTAGCCTTGTCCCATGCCGCCGCACGGCTGGGCAAAGGTGGCGGTGGCGAGTGCGAGCGATGCACCGGCGACGAGGCCGGCGATGAGAGTGTGAGTCCGTTTCATGGTGTGTCTCCGATGAGAGGTGAAAGTGTCTGTCCGAAAGGATTGCCTATGGTCGGCGGTGGATCCTTCGCAACGGTTATGATTTGAGCACCATCGTGTAAGCGCAGCATGTCACGACAGGACCTTTTGGTATCGCTCTGTAACCCATCCGCCGGCTGACACACTGCGTTACTTTTCTCCCGCCCCGCCGGCCCGCAATCATCGGAAACTCGCGCCATGGACGCGCCCGACCACATCCTGATCGTCGACGACGACGCCGAGATCCGCAGCCTGCTCTGCCAATATCTGGTGAAGAACGGCCTGCGCGTCACGGCGGTGGCCGACGGTCGCGCCATGTGGCAGGCGCTCGAGGCGGGGCGCATCGACCTGATCGTGCTCGACCTGATGCTCCCGGGGGACGACGGCCTGACCCTGTGCCGCAATCTGCGCGCGAAGTCGTTCGACATCCCGGTCATCATGCTCACTGCGCGCGGCGAGGAGACGGACCGCATCGTCGGCCTGGAGATGGGCGCGGATGACTACCTGGGGAAGCCTTTCAGCCCGCGCGAGCTGCTGGCGCGCATCAAGGCCATCCTGCGCCGCGCGCGCAGCCTGCCGGAGAATCTCCAGCCCGACAGCGCGCGGCACATCCGGTTTGCCGGCTGGGTGCTCGACACGGCGCAGCGGCAGCTGATCTCCGCGGCGAACGTGGTCACACCGTTGAGCGGCGCCGAATACCGGCTGCTGCGGATATTTCTCACGCACCCGAATCGCGTGCTCAATCGCGACCAGCTGGTGGATCTCACGCAGGGCAAGGACGCGGACCCGCTCGACCGCAGCATCGACGTGCAGGTGAGCCGATTGCGACATCGGCTCGGCGACGATCCGCGCGAACCGCGTCTCATCAAGACAGTGCGGGGCGAAGGCTATGTCCTCGCCGTCGACGTCGCTGCAGAGTCATGATGCGCTTCCTGCCGCGATCCCTCTTCGGCCGGCTGATGCTGGTGCTGTCGGCGGGACTGATCGTCGCCCAGTTGCTGAGCGCGACGATCAACCTGGTCGAGCGCGATCGCGTGCTGGTCACGGCGAGGGGCATGCAGCCCGCGCATCGGATCGCCGACATCGTCAACCTGCTGGATTCGCTGAGCCCGGCCGAACGCGACCGGATCGTCGGGATTCTGAACGTGCCGCCGATGGCCGTGTCGTTGCGGGATGCTCCCGCCGCCGAGGAACCGGCCGCAACGGGGGGGCTCCACGCAACGATGCTCTCGACGGTGCTGCACGCGGCGCTGGGCGATGAACGTCCGCTTCGCGTGACAGTGAGGGGAACCCCGCCGGCGTGGACGCCGGGCGCCGGCCGAGGGCGGGGGCAAGGCCCCATGGGCGGGCCGATGGCCGGTCCCGGCATGCACCGATTCCCGCCCGACGGCGTCGCGTTCCTGATCCAGGTCCGCCTGCAGGACGGGACCTGGGCGATCTTCGATACGCAGATGACGCAGGAGTCGGCGAGCCTGCCCTGGCGCGTGCTGCTGACCCTTGCGATCCTGCTCGTCGCGGTGCTGCTCTTGTCCTACGTCGCGGTGCGCTGGGTCACACGCCCCCTGCAGCTGCTCGCCACCGCCGCCGACGAGCTCGGCCGGGACATCAATCGCCCGCCGCTGCCGGAAGGCGGCCCGGTCGAGGTCAGTCGGGCCGCCCACGCTTTCAACACGATGCAGACCCGCCTCGTCCGGTTCGTCGACGAGAGGACGCGTCTTCTCGCCGCCATGTCGCACGACCTCAAGACGCCCGCTGACCCGGATGCGGCTGCGCGCCGAATTGCTGGAGGACGGCAGCGTGCGCGAGAAATTCGAGAAGGATCTGCTGGAAATGGAGGCGATGGTGACCCAGACGCTCGAATTCATGCGCGGACTTTCCCGCCGCGAGCCGGCGCAACTCGTCGACATCATGGGGCTGCTCGAGAGCCTGCAGGCCGACAACGAAGCCATGGGGCGCAACGTCACCGTCGACGGACGCATCACCCGACCCTGGAGCGGGTCGCCGCAGCTGCTGAAGCGCTGCATCTCCAATCTGGTCGACAACGCCGTGCTCTATGGCAAGCGTGCGGAAATCCGGGTCGACGACGGGCCCGACCAATTGACCATTCGCGTGCGCGACCACGGTCCCGGCATACCGGATGGCGAGATCGACAAGGTGTTCGAGCCGTTCCATCGCCTCGAAGGCTCGCGCAGCCGCGAAACGGGCGGAACCGGGCTCGGCCTTTCGATTGCGCGGAGCATCGCGCAGGCGCACGGGGGGGACATCCAGCTGCGCAATCGTGAGGACGGAGGGTTGGAAGCGATCCTGTCCCTGC
Organism: uncultured beta proteobacterium; assembly: GCA_963751405.1. GTDB lineage: Bacteria > Pseudomonadota > Gammaproteobacteria > Burkholderiales > Casimicrobiaceae > CAIWHR01. The sequence continues at coordinate 84,138 of CAVVUJ010000005.1, forward strand.
CGTGGAGCCGCGCCTAGGACCGCGAGTGGCCTGCCAGGCCGAGGCGCTCGACGAGAAAACGGCACAGCCCGTCCACGTCGCCGACACGAAAACACGGCACGGCGCATGCGACCGGATCATCGGTCACGACCGCGACGATGTTCGGATCCGAACGGCAACGCGGCTCCTGCTGCCGGGCGGCGACGAAGACCTCGACCGTCGGCACCGCAGCCCCCTTGAATCCCTCGGCCACCACGACGTCCACCGGCAGCAGGCGCGCCGCCAGCCACTGCCAGCGACGGCTGAGGCTCCTCGCGGAATTCCATCATCAGCGCCAGCCGGCGATCGCCGACGAGCATCACTTCGCGGCAGCCCGCTTCGCGCCGTCGGTGCGAGACCTTGCCCGGCTGATCGATGTCGAAGCCATCCGGCGCGCGCTTGAGCGTCGACACCGACCACCCGTCGAAGCGCAGCGACAGGATGATGTCCTCGACGAGATTCCGCTCGCGCAGCGCCGATGCGCCGATGATGCCGACGATGTTCAAGCGGGTACTGCTACCGCGAACAGCAGCCCGGTGCACAGCAGGGCGCCGGCTTGGTGGCGCGGATGAAAGCGCTGACGAACTTGCCGTCGATTTCCTTCGCGGCGGCATCGGCATCGAGTCCTTCGGCCGCCAGGAATGTGCGCGCGTCCTCCACGCCATAGACGCGCGTGACTTCCACGTCGATGTTGGTGAATCCGGCCTGGGCGAGCTTGTTCCGGTAGTCGTCCTCGGACAACGCCCCCGCGATGCAGCCGACCCAGAGCTCCATGCTCTTCCGGATCGCCGCGGGCACCGCGCCGCGCACGACGACATCCGAGACGGCGAACCGCCCGCCGGGCTTCAGCACCCGGAACGCTTCGCCGAGCACCCGGTCCTTGTCGCCCGAGAGGTTGATCACGCAGTTCGAGATGATCACGTCCACCGCGTTTGCGGGCAACGGAATGTTCTCGATCTCGCCTTTGAGGAATTCGATGTTGGCAAGGCCGCTCTTGCGCTTGTTCTCCTCGGCCAGCGCCAGCATCTCGTCGGTCATGTCGAGGCCGTAGGCCTTGCCCGTGGGCCCGACCCGGCGCGCGGACAGGATGACGTCGATGCCGCCGCCCGAGCCCAGGTCGAGCACAGTCTCCCCGGCCTTGAGCTCGGCGAGTGCCGTCGGGTTGCCGCAGCCCAGCGAGGCCTTCATCGCGTCGAGCGGGAACTTCGCCCGCCTGTCCGGCATCGTAAAGGTTGGAGGTGATCGGGTCGCAGCAGTCGATCGCACTCGGCGCACTGCCGCAGCATCCGCCCTGGCCGACCTTCACGCGCAAGGCTGCCTGGCCGTACTTTTCGCGTACGGCATCCTTCACATCGGCTGGGGCATTCATCGATGGGTACCTCGTGTTATTCGCGGCGCTTTACGCAGACCGCCTGCGCTTCGGTAGCGGCACGCCCACTGCGACAATCTGCCGCGGATTCGGCGCGCATTTCGGGTCGCACACCGCGCTGGACCGGCAACAGTTCTCGGTGAGATAGCCGACAACGCCGTTCATGGCGTCGAGGTCGGCGCTGTACCAGACGAAACGGCCCTCCGGGCGCGGCACGATGAGTCCTGCGCGCGTCAACTCCTTGAAGTGAAACGAAAGCGATGCGGGAGGGATTCCGAGCCGCTCCGCTATCTGGCCGGCAGGCAATCCTTCAGGCGCGTGTTCGACGAGCAGCCGATAGATGGCGAGCCGCGTTTCCTGGGCCAGCGCAGCAAGGGCGACGAGGACGTTGCTTGTTTTCATGATTGTTCAACTATACGAGCAATTTGACCTGCGTCAACGTGACCTTGGTCACATAAGGGTCAAATTCGCACGGGGTGAGCCGGTAGCGCACGGCTTGCAAAGCCCATACGCATCGGACTTGGGTCGTGGCGAGGGAGACATCCAGATGAGACTGACGAGACGTGAATTCATTCAAGCGTCGCTCGCGACGGCGGGCATGCTCGTTGCGGGGTGCGCAACGCAATCGGCCACCCCGGTCACCAGCGCGATGGTCGTGCGCAAGGCCAGGCCGGCGGGTCCCGCCAAGGGCGACTGGGTCGCGAGCACCTGCCAGGGCTGCACGCAATGGTGCGCGATCCAGATCTTCGTCGAAGAAGGCCGTGCCGTGCGCGTGCGCGGCAACCCGCTGTCCCAGACCAACCACGGCTATGTCTGCCCGCGCGGGCACCTGATCCCGCAGCAGACCTACGATCCCGACCGGGTCAAGGTGCCGATGAAGCGCACCAATGCGCAGAAGGGCCGCGGCGTCGATCCGAAGTTCGTCCCCATCAGCTGGGACGAGGCGCTCAACACGATCGCCGACCGGATGATCGAGCTGCGCAAGAACAACGAGGCGCACAAGCTCGTCTACATGCGCGGGCGCTACTCGCCGACATCGACCGACATCCTGTACGGCTCGCTGCCGAAGATCTACGGGACGACCAACTACTTCTCGCACAGCGCGATCTGCGCCGAAGCCGAGAAGATGGGGCCGGGGCTCACGCAGGGCTTCTTCGGCTATCGCGACTACGACCTGCCGAAGACCAACTGCCTCGTGCTGTGGGGCACCGATCCGCTGGCGTCGAACCGCGATGGTCCCGAACACCATCGCGAATTTCCACGAGATCGTCGCGCGCGGGACGGTGATCGCCATCGACCCGCGCCTGTCGAACGTCGCCGCCAAGGCGCACGAATGGCTGCCGGTGAAGCCCGGCACGGACGGCGCGCTCGCCGGTGCGATCGCGCACGTGCTGCTGACCGAGGGCATGTGGAGCCGCGAGTTCGTCGGCGACTTCAAGGACGGCAAGAACCAGTTCGTAGCCGGGCAGGCGCTGGGCGAAGCGGCCTTCGCCGAGAAGGACAACACGTTCGGTCTCGTCCGTTGGTGGAACATCGAGCTCAAGGACCGCACGCCGGCCTGGGCCGAGAAGGAGACGCTCATTCCGGCGGCGCAGATCGTGCGCGTGGCCCGGGCCATGGGCAAGGCCGCGCCGAAGACCGTCGTGTGGATGGGACCGGGCGTGGCGATGAACCCGCGCGGCACCTACACGGCGATGGCCGTCTACGCGCTCAACGGCATCCTGGGCTCGATCGACGTCGAAGGCGGCGTCTGGCAGTCGAGCAGCGTGCCGATCGCCGCGCTTTCCGAAGGAGGACGCGTATCTCGACGACGTCGCCAAGGGCGCGAGCAAGTTCAAGAAGCTCGACGGCCGCGGCGCCAAGGACATGCCGGCGATGATGAACGCGCGGCCCGGCAGCGGCGTGGTCACCAACAACGTTGCCAACGGCATGCTGAAGGATCCCGGCGCGCGTGCAAGGTGTTCATCTCGTCGTGGTCGAACTTCAACTTCTCCTGCACCGGCGCGCAGCGCTGGGACAAGGCGATGGCCGCCGTGCCGTTCTTCGTGCACATGGTGACCAACCCGTCGGAGATGACCCAGTTCGCCGACATCGTGCTGCCCGCGACGTTCAACTCGTCCGAAGGCTGGTCGGTCGTCACCAACATGGGCAACGGCTTCGGCTACGCGTCGATCCAGCAGAACGCGGTCAAGCGGCTGTGGGACGTGAAGCAGGAGGAGACCGAGGTGATGTGGCTGCTGGCCGAAAAGCTCAAGGCCAAGGGCTTCCCGAACCTCTTCGACTACTACTCGAAGGAGTTCAAGGATCCGGAAACCGGAAAGACGCCGACCAGCGCGATGGAGTTCTCCGAGATCGCGACCAAGATATCCAGCTCGTCGCTGTGGAAGCCGAAAGAGCCGCTGAAGGGCGATGCACCGCTCACCGGCTGGGACGACTTCCGCAAGAAGGGCATTTTCAGCGGACGCTCGGTACACGTTGAAGCGGGGCTGGGGCGGCAAGTTCGCCACCGAAACCAAGAAGTTCGAGTTCTACAGCGAGACCGCGAAGAAGGGCCTGGAGGAGCACGCGAAGAAGTACGAGACGACGGTGGACGACATCCTCGCCGTCTCGGGCTACGTCGCGCGCGGCCAGCAGGCGTTCGTGCCGCACTACGAGCCGCCGAAGCGCCACGGCAGCCTCGACGAGTATCCGTTCACCTTCGTCGACTACAAGTCGCGGCTGAACCGCGAGGGCCGCTCGGCGAACCTCGCCTGGTACCAGGAGTTCAAGAAGGTCGATCCGGGCGACGTGTCGTGGGACGACGTGCTGAAGATGAACCCGGCGGACGGCGCGAAGCTGGGATTGAAGACCGGCGACGTGGTGAAGGTGACTTCGCCATCGGGCGCGATGGTCGTCAAGCTCAAGCTCTGGGAGGGCCTGCGCCCGGGCACCGTCGCGAAGTGCTACGGCCAGGGACACTGGGCCTACGGCCGCGTGGCCGCGCTGGACTACGCGAAGGCGCTGCCGCGCGGCGGCAGCAACAACGACATCCTGGTCGACGACTACGATCGCCTGAGCGGCTCCACGGCGCGCAACGGCGGATTCACCGGCGTCAGGATCCAGAAGGCCTGATCCCCAACCTGCGCTAACGGAGAACAATGATGGCAAGACTTGGAATGGTCATCGACCTGCAGCGGTGCGTGGGTTGCGGAGCCTGTGCATTCGCCTGCAAGACCGAGAACAACACGCGCAACCGCGCCGACGGCCAGAGCTTCAACTGGGCCGATTTCATCATGAAGACGGAGGGAACCTTCCCGAACGTCACGCACTGGGTGATGCCGGTGCTGTGCAACCACTGCACCGAGGCTCCCTGCGTCGCGGCCTGTCCCGTCAATCCGAAGGCGATGTTCAAGACGCCCGAGGGCATCACGATGCACGATCCGGACCTTTGCGTCGGCTGTCGAAAATGCCAGTATGCCTGCCCGTACAGCGCCGGCTCGCTGGACGAAGCAAGCCTCGACGGGGCAAGCTATAGCGTAATCAGCTTCAACGGCAGGGACGCCAGCACCCAGCCGCAGTGGGCCGACACGACGTCGATCATCGCCGGCGGCACCGCGTCCGGCGCCGAAACCGCCAAGGCGGCAGGCGCGACAATTCCGATGGAGAACAGGTTCATCGCCGGCGACGTGCCGACGATCCGCCAGGCGGGGGTCGTCGAGAAGTGCACCTTCTGCTACCACCGCACGAGCAACGGCATGCAGCCCGCTTGCGTGGAGGTCTGCCCCTCCAAGGCGCGGATCTTCGGCGACCAGGAGGATGCGAACTCCGATATCGCCAAGGTGCTGAAGGCGCAGAAATCGTTCCGCCTGCAGGAGGACAAGGGCACCCAGCCGAACGTACACTACGTCGGCAAGTACAGCGCCCGCAGCTGAATACTAGAACCGCATCGTCAGCCCTGGGGGCGGGCCCGGCCCGCCCCCTTTTCATTGCAGGAGCCCTCATGGCGCAAGACGACGTGGCGCGCGGCATGGCGCGCGCAGACCTCTGCCGCTTCCTGGCCGCGTGCTACTACCAGCCCGGCCCGGAGTTTGCCGAGGAGAAGCTCTTCGACTCGATGAAGGCCGCGGCGTCCCGGGTGCACCCGGACTTGGCGGCAGGCGCGCGCCGGCTGGGCGAGGCGTTCGCGGCCGAGGACCCGGAGACGCTGCTGATCGATTACACGCGCCTGTTTCTCGGTCCGGTGGACACGCTCGCCAAGCCGTACGGCTCGATCTGGCTGCGCCGGGACAACACGCTGATGGAGGAGTCGACGGTGGCGGTCCAGCAGCTCTACGCGGAGGGCGGATTCGACATCGACGACGGCTTTCGCGAGCTGCCCGACCACGTGGCGGCGGAGCTCGAATTCCTGTATCTGCTGATCTTTCGCGAGACCGAGGCGCTGGGCAAGGGGGACCTCGACGCGCTGGCGGCCGTGACCGATCTGCGCCAGCGCTTTCTCGCCGCGCACCTGGGCGCCTGGATCGGTCCCTTCGCTGCGGCGGTCAGAAGCGGCGCGCAGACCGCTTTCTACCGCGAGCTCGCCGACCTCAGCGAGCGCTGCGTCCGCCTGGAGGCCGCGCAACCGGCGCCCGCTGACCGCACGCCGTCCGGTTCGCTCAATCCCGGATTCGCAACGCCTCGATCATTTCGTCGTGGAAGCGTCCGTTGGACATGACGAATCCTTCCCCGTGGATGGTCTTCGCACCGGTGACGTCGCTGTACGTGCCGCCCGCCTCGGCCACGATGATCGCGGCAGCGGCGCAGTCCCACGGCTTGTCGAGCAGATTGACGCTGCAGTCGAGCCGGCCTGACGCGACCAGCCCATAGGTGAACGCATCCATGAAACCGTAGGCGTAATCCCATTGGCGGATGAACTCGAAAAGCTTCCGGCCGCGGGGAGTGTCATGGAGCTCGCGATAGCCGAGGGCGCTGCCCATGGCGATGGCGGGCCGGTCTGTTCCCGACACGCGGATCGACGCGCCGTCGAGGAATGCACCGCCGCCGCGCGCGGCGCTGTAGGTCCGGCCGAGCGCCGGCAGATGGATGACCCCCGCGACCGGCTCGCCCTGCGCCTCGAGCGCGATCAGCACGCTGAAGGTGGGTATGCCGCGCAGGTAGGGCCGCGTCCCGTCGAGTGGATCGATGATCCAGCGCCGGCCCGAGCGTCCGGCTTCCGCACCGGTTTCCTCGCCCAGAAAGCCGTCGTCGGGAAATTTCCGGCGCAGCGCGGCGATGATGCTTTCCTCGCAGCGCCGGTCGACCTCGCTCACCGGCGAGCGGTCGCCCTTGTATTCGATGCCCACGATGCGATCCAGCGAGTCGAGCTGGATGCGTCCGGCGGCAAGCGCGATCTCGCGCGCGGCGGCTGCCTCTTGTCGGAATTCGTCCTGCATCGTCGCCCTTTCCTGTCCTGACCGGCACGCGGCATCCGCGCTACGAACGCGGCCCCGGAAGCAGATGAATCCCGGAGGCGAGCAGCGAGACCACCGCCGGCTCACCGACCCTGACCTGGTTGCGCGCGGCGACGTGAACCGAGAGTGTCGTCGCCAGATGGTCGCTCCGCGCATGGATCGGTTCCAGCGTGATCTGGACCATGTCCCCCATCGGGATGCAGCGCCTGACCGCGCAGGGGACGGGATTCTCGCGCTCGCCGTGCGACGGGCGGTCGCGCCGGTGCAGCAGGATCGCCCCGGAGGGAACCACCCACGATACGGCGGCGCCGACCCGGTGCTGCGCCTGAAGCGCGGCCTCCAGCGGCAGGCCGCTCCAGTCGAGGATCGTCCGTTCGGCCGCGGCGTCGTGCGCGCGCACCGTCGCCTTGCAGATGTTCTTCAGCGAGACCAGCCGGGCGACCTCCACCGATTGCGGATGGGTCATCACGTCCTGCGGCGTGCCCGTCTGCAGCGTCGTGCCGTGATGCAGCACGCACATCTGGTCCGCGAGCAGCAGACGCTTCCTGCAGCGCGTGCGTGACCAGGACCACCGGCATCTTCAATTGCCGGCGCAGATTGGCGAGCTCCTCGTAGAGGCGCTCGCGCGTGGCCTGGTCCACGGCCGAGAACGGCTCGTCGAGCAGCAGCACCGCCGGCTCGCGCGCCAGCGCCCGCGCGAGCGCCACGCGCTGCTGCTGTCCGCCCGACAATTGCGCGGGACGCCGATCTTCGAGTCCCGCCAGATTGACCGAGGCCAGCACCTCCCCCGCCCGCTCGATCCGCCGGCGCTGCGGCCCGGGCGGCACCGCTTCGAGCACGTTCGACAAGACCGTGAGATGCGGGAAGAGCGCATAGCTCTGGAAGACGAGGCCGGCGCGCCGGCGTCGCGCGGGCACGTGGACGCCGGCCGCGGAATCGAACCAGACTTCGCCGTCGACCTCGATGCGCCCGGCCGCCGGCCGATAGATGCCCGCGATCGTCTTCAGGATCGTGGATTTCCCGCTGCCCGACGGCCCGACCAGGACGAGCGTCTCGCCGTTGCGGCAGGAGAAGCGTCGCGTCGAGCTCGATGGGGCTCGCCTGCCGGATCTCGACGTGCAGCATGGCTCGGAGCCGCCCTACCAGACGCGGCGCGACAGCCGGCTCGTCAACGCCAGCGTCACCAGCGAAAACACCAGCAGGAAGGCCGACATCGCTCCGGCCGCGCCCATGTCGAACGCCTGCACCCGGTCGTAGATGGAGATCGCGATGGTCCGCGTTTCGCCGGGAATGTTGCCGCCCACCATCAGCACGACGCCGAACTCGCCCACCGTGTGCGCGATCGTCATCACCAGCGCCGAGACGATGCCCGGCCACGCGAGCGGCAGCTCGATGCGCCACATCGTCCGGTGCCGGGACAGGCCGCAGCATTCGGCCGCCTGCCGCACCTCGACGGGGATCGACTCGAACGCCCGCTCCATCGGAATCAGCGCGAACGGCAGGTTGAAGATCAGCGAGCCGACGAGGAGCCCCTCGAACGAGAAGGCAAGCGGCGAGCCCGTCATGCGCTCGTAGAAGGCGCCCAGCGGCGACGCGCCGCCCATCGCCGTCAGCAGGTAATACCCCAGCACGGTCGGCGGGAGCACCAGGGGAATTGCGATCGCCGCCTCGACGAGCGACTTGCCGCGGAAGTCGGCGTACGCGAGCCCGCGCGCGACCATCACGCCCGCCGGGATGAGCACGAGGCCCGTGGCGACGGCGAGGAGCAACGACAGGCGCAGCGCTTCCCAATCCATGGCGGGTCAGTCTCCCGGAGGCGCGTAGCCGTACCGCGCGAAGACTTCCCGCGCCGCCGGCTCCCGCAGGAACCGGTAGAACGCGCGCGCCGTGTCGCCGGAGCGCTTGAGCAGAACCGCGCGCTGGCGCAGCGGCTCGTGCCGGCTCTCGGGGATCAGCACGTAATCGCCCTTCCCGGCGAAATCGGGCGACAACGCGAGCGACAGCGCGAAGATGCCGGCCTGCGCGGACCCGGAAACCGCGAACTGCGCCGCCTGCGAGACGTTTTCGCCAAGGACGAGCCGTGTGGAGAGCGATTTCCAGAGCCCTTCGTGCTCGAGGGTTTGCCTCGCCGCGCGACCATACGGCGCGTGCTCCGGATTGGCGATCGCGAGGCGCCGCAAGCGGCCGTCGTCGAGCGCGGCGCGCAGATCCGCGAACGCCGGATCCGCTTTCACGGTGGAACCCTTCGGCACGAAGAGAACGATGCGGCCCGGTGGCGTAGCGCGCTCCGCCGTCGACGGTGAGGCCCTCCTGCGCGAGCCGGCTGACATAGTCCTCGTCGGCGGACAGAAACAGCTCGAACGGCGCGCCCTGCTGGATCTGCCGATAGAAATTGCCCGATGACCCGTAGGTCAGGCGAACCGCCTTGCCCGTCTGCTGCCGGAAGCGGGCGGCGATCTCGTCGAGCGCGAACTTGAGATCCGATGCGGCGGCGATCGACGGGCCGGCCTCACCCCATGCCGCACCGCCGAACGACAGGACCAGCGCCGCCAGGAGCGCCGGCAGCGCCCCGCTGCCGCGGAAAACGCCGCGCACGGGATCAAGGGCGCCGAGCGGCAGCCGCGAAGACCGCCGGGGGCATTGCCCCGATCACGTCCCCGCGCGCTTCGCCACCGGCGAATACATGTCCAGCACCTGCAGCCTCGTCGCCTGCAGCCGCTCGGACACGACCCCCAGCATCCGGTACATCAGCGCGAAGCCGAAGGCCGGGTCGGCGCGGCAGGCGTCGAGCAGCGCCACACCGTCGAACGCCAGCGCATTGACCGGTTGCAGCGCCCGCGCCTGGAAGTGCTTGCCCCGCCCCATCAGTATCGCCGACCAGCCGAGCTCGTCGCCCTCGTGCAGCGTCTGCACGCGAAACGTGTGCCCGGGCGCCTCGATCTCGAGCGCGACCCGCCCCTTCACGATCAGGTAGAAATCGTGGCACTCGTCGCCCTCGTGGAAGATCACGTTGTCCCGCTCGAACTGCACCTCCTTCGCGAGCGCGCTCAGCTTCTCGATGTGCTGGGGCTGGAATTCCCCGACGAAGGGGTGCTTCTGCAGCACCGCCACCAGTGTCTCTCGCGTCATCTCTCGCCTCCGTGTTGTTCCGTGTACACCGGCCCCCGGCCGCTCCATCCGCCGCGCCAGTGTACTGCTTCGACGCCCCGCTTTCCCTTGCGCCAGATCAACGCGACCACCGCCACCGCGGCTGAAGATGCCGGCAGCGTGCAGCGGCGCAGGGGAAGACGACCCCGGCGACCCCGGCCCGCTGCCACCCATTCCGCCGATGAGCCCCGTCGCCATCTCGCTGCTGATGCTGGCCGCATTCGCCGGGTTCGGCTACCTTGCCCAGCGCAAGCTCGCCATCGTCGCCGCGCTCGCGCCCGAGGATCGCTTCGATCATCCCGGCCGGCGCCTCCGGGCGGTCCTGACCAACGGCATTCTGCAGCAACGGATGATCCGGCGCGACTGGAAGCCCGGGGTCATGCACGCGGTGATCTTCCTGGGCTTCATGACGCTGCTCGTGCGCAAGGTCCAGCTGATCGTCATCGGCTACCACGAGCCGTTCGTGTATCCGGGCCTCGCCGGCGGGGTTTTCGCGGCGGCCAAGGACGTCGTCGAGCTCGCCCTGCTGGTGGCGCTGGCCTATGCGTTCTGGCGGCGCTACGTGACGAAGCCTGCCCGACTCGAGCCCAACCGGGAAGCCTTGCTGGTCCTGTCGCTGATCACCGCGATCGTGATCACGGACCTCGCGTTCGACGGATTCCGGTTCGCCCTGTTTGCCGGCGGCGACCCCGGCATCGCGCACGAGCGCGCCTACGCCTTTGCCGGCCGCGTCGTGGAGCGCGCGGTGTCGGGCCTGGGTCCCGCCGCGCTCGCGGCGGGCTACCACGCCTCCTACTGGATCCAGCTGGTCGTGGTCTTCACCTTCCTGGTGATCCTGCCGACCGGCGAGCATTTCCACATCGTCACCGCGCTGCCCGCGCTGTACTTCCGGCGCGGCAGGCCCGCCAACGCGGTGCCGTCCGTCGATCTCGAAAAGATCATGGGCGAGGGCAGCGATGCCGACACGATGCGCGTGGGCGTGCGGACGGCGAAGGACCTCACGTGGAAGGACGGGCTCGACGCCTTCACCTGCACCGAGTGCGGCCGCTGCAAGGATGCATGCCCGACGTTCCTGTCCGGCAAGCCGCTGTCGCAGAAGTGGGTCCACGACAGCCTCAAGCACCACCTGCTCGAGAAGCGCGACGTCGTCATGGCGAGCGCGGCCGACCCGGACGCGCTGCCGGCCCTCGTTCCCGACGTGATCGGCGAGGACACGCTGTGGGCGTGCACCACCTGCGGCTATTGCGAGGCGGCGTGCCCGATCGAGCTCGAGCACCTGCCGAAGTTCTACCGGATGCGCCAGCAGCGCGTGCTGATGGAAGGCGCGTTCCCGCACGAGCTCAAGCCCGTGTTCGAGGCGTACGAAGCGCAGAGCAACCCGTGGGGATTCCCCTCCGACACCCGCGGCGACTGGGCGAAGGATCTCGGAGTGACCCGCGTCGAGTCCGCTGACGACATCAAGAACCTCGACTACCTGTTCTACGTCGGCTCCGCCGCATCCTTCGACCCGCGCGGCCAGAAGATCGCGCGGGCCTTCGCCGCGATCCTGCAGCAGGCGGGTGTGCGGTTCGGCATTCTGGGCCCGGCCGAATCGTCGACCGGCGAGTGCGTGCGCCGCGCCGGCAACGAGATGCTGTTCCAGCAGCTGGCGAACGACCTCGTGGCGAAGCTGAACGGAATGGGCGTGGTCCGCATCGTCACCTGCGACCCGCATGCGTTCAACACGCTCACGAACGAGTACCCGGAGTTCGGCGGCCGGTGGGAGGTGATCCACCACACGCAGCTGATCGCGCAGCTCATTGCCGAAGGAAAGCTGCGCATCGAGCCGAAGTTCGAGCGCGTGATCTACCACGAGCCCTGCTATCTGGGCCGCCACAACGGCGAATTCGAGGCGCCCCGCGCCGTTCTGCGGCGGCTGGTGAAGGACCGGCCGCTGGAGTTCGCGCTGAACCGCGAGAAGGCGATGTGCTGCGGCGCGGGCGGCGCGCGGATGTGGCTGGAAGAATCGATCGGCAAGCGGATCAACGTGCTGCGGGTCGAGCAGGCGCTGCCGCAAGCGCCGCGCACGATCGTGACCGCCTGCCCCTACTGCGCGGTCATGATGGCCGACGGCATCGCGGCGCTGGGCAAGGACGACGCGATCGAGACGCGGGACCTCGCCGAGCTGGTCGCTATGGCGATGGTGCGGAGCTGACCCGGAAGGACTGCTCGAAGCGCCTGCCGCCGGTTAAACTCCGCCTCCCGGGCGTGCTGAATCATCGGCCCGCCGACGGCCGAAGGAGGCACGCATGAAGAAGGTGATCTGGGGCGTTCTGAGCACGGCGAAAATCGGACGGGAGCGCGTGCTGCCCGGCATGCTGAAGAGCGGCCTCCTCGAAATCCGGGCCATGGCGTCGCGCGACGAGGCTCGCGGCGCGCGCCGCCGCCGACGCCCTCGGCATTCCGCGGGCCTACGGCTCGTACGAGGCCCTGCTCGCCGATCCCGAGATCGAGGCGATCTACAATCCGCTGCCCAATCACCTGCACGTGCCGCTCACGCTGCAGGCCGCGGCCGCGGGCAAGCACGTGCTGTGCGAAAAGCCGATCGCGCTGACGGCGGAGGAGGCGACGCAGCTCCGCGCGGCGGCGGGCAAGGTGCTGATCGCCGAAGCGTTCATGGTGCGCTTCCATCCGCAGTGGCTGCGGGCCCGCGAGCTGGTGCGGGAGGGCCGGATCGGCACGTTGCGCGCGGTGCAGATGTTCTTCGGCTACAACAATCTCGATCCCGCCAACGTCCGCAACAAGGCGGACATCGGCGGCGGCGGCCTCTACGACATCGGCTGCTACGCCATCGTGGCCGGGCGCTTCTTCCTGGGCGCGGAGCCGACGCGCGGCATCGCGCTCGTCGACCGCGACCCGACGTTTCGCACCGATCGCCTGACCAGCGCGCTGATGGACTTCGGCGACGGCCGGCGCCTCGATTTCACCGTGTCCACGCAGATCGCCCCGCACCAGCGCCTCCAGCTTTGCGGCAGCAAGGGCCGGATCGAGCTCCACATCCCGGTCAACGCGCCGCAGGGCGCGGCGACGCGGATCTCCATCGACGATTGCTCGTCACTGGAAGGCACCGGCATCGTTACGGAGACGCTGCCGCCGAGCGACCAGTACCAGCTGCAGGGCGAGGCGTTTTCGCGCGCGGTGCGCGGCGAGATCGCGCTGCCCTACGGCATCGAGGACGCGATCGCCAACATGCGCGCCATCGACGCGCTGTTCCGGTCCGAGGGGAGCGGCCGCTGGGAAGACGTCGCCCGCGATTGACGGCACGCGCTCGGCCACCGCATCGCGGCACGGGCAGGATCACCGGCGATCGATCTTTCGCGAAGCGCAGTGCTCAGGGAATCCGATAGCGCTGCATGAAGCGCCGGTCGATCCGGTCCTTCCAGCGCCAGACCCACTTTCCCTCCAGCGCGAGATTGCCGCGCGAGGCGACCGCATGGCGGTCACCGGTGCTGATCAGGGCCAGTGCCTCCCGTTTGCGGCTGCCATGCGACGAGCCGCTCGCCCCGCAGCATCCGCCGCAGATTCGCAGCGAGCGGCGGACCGGCGCGAACCGCGTACACGCCGGATTTGGGTCGCGGATGATCCTCCACGCCGGCGATGTCGCCCGCGGCGAACACCTCGGGATGCGAGACCGACTGCAGGCACTCGTTCACCCGCACGAATCCGCGCTCGTCGGTGGCGAGGCCCGCCGACCGCGGCCACGGCGGCGCCGAAGCGCCCGTCGCCCAGACGATCGCATCGGCCGCGACATCGCCGCCGCCGCGCAGCCGCAGCATGCCGGCATCGACGCGCTCCACGGCGCGTCCCAGGCGCAGCGTCACGCCGCGCTGCGCCAGCACCCGCAGGAAGATCGCGCGCACCTTCTCGTTGTGCGTGGGCAGCAGGCTCGGGGTGTCGCCGACGAGCTCGAATCCGATCTCGGCTGACGGCGCCAGTGCCACGCAGGCGGAACTGCATCGCCAGCAGCATCTCGACGCCGGCGGCGCCGCCGCCGACCACCGCGATGCGGCGCGGCGCGGCACCGGCGGCGGTCCGCCGGCAGATCTCGTCCCAGGCGGGATAGAAGTGCTCCACCGGTTTCACGGGCAGCGCATGCTCGGGCGCGCCGGGCGTGCCCAGCACCGGCGATTGCGTGCCGGTATCCGAGCGCGACGACGTCGTAAGGGCAGCGTCGTGCCGTCCGCGCAGGTCACGAGGCGCGCCTCCGGGTCGATTCCGGTGCAGGCGGAACGGACGAAGCGGCAATTGGCGAAACCCGTCAGCCGAACCAGATCAATGTGGCATTCATCGCGCGTGTAGTGGCCTGCGATCCAGCCCGGCAGCATTCCGGAATACACGGCATCGGGGTACGGACTCACCAGCACCAGCTCGGCGCCGGGGAGCGGATCGATCCCGAAGCGGCGCAGCACTTCGACGTGGCTGTGGCCGCCGCCGAGCAGCACCAGGCGCTTCATGCGCCCGCACCATGGAAGGCACCGGCACCGAAGCCACGTGACCGGATTCCGGCCCGGCACGGCCGCACGGGTTCCGCTATTTTCAGCCCGCCAGACCCGGCATCGCAAACCCCAGCGCGTTCAGCGCTTCCAGCAGCTGCCGCCGCTGCTCCGTCGGTGAGGGCGACGAGCGGTGGCCGCACGGTCAGCCACGCGTCGTCGCCGGAGAAGTGCGCGATGGCGGCCTTGAGCGCGGGGATCATCGGAAACTTCTGGAACGCCGCGCGCACGCCGTCGAGCGCCGCCTGCCGCGCGTCGGCGTCCGGCGCCTGCCATTCCCGGTTGAGCTTTGCGATCGCGGCCGGATTCACGTTCGCGGTGGCGCTGATGCAGCCGGCGCCGCCCGCGCGCAGCGTCGCGAGCAGGAACGTCTCGCTGCCGGAGAACACGTCGAAGCCGCGGGGCTGGAACCGCTCGAGCATCGCCTGCGTGTTGCTCCAGTCGCCCGAGCTGTCCTTGATGCCCGCGACGGTGCCCGGATAACGCTGGAGCAGCCGGTCGATCAGCGCGAGGCTGATGGGGACGCGGGACACCTGCGGGATGTGATACAGATAGACGCGCAGCCGCGCATCGCCGACGCGCTCGATGACTTCCGCGTAGCTTGCGAACAGGCCATCGTCGGACACGTCCTTGTAGTAGAACGGAGGCAGCATCAGCACGCCGCCGCAGCCGTGGGCCACCGCGCGGCGCGTCAGCTCGACGGTGTCGGGGAGCGCGCACGTGCCGGTGCCGGGCATCATCCGGGCGGCGGGGATGCCCGACTCGACCAACGAATCGAGCAGCGCGAGCTTCTCGGCGACCGTCAGCGAGTTGCCCTCCGAGTTGGTGCCGAACACCGCCAGCCCGACGTCGCTGGCGAGGAGCCACCGGCAATGGCGCGCAAGCCGCGCCGCATCGGGACGCAGGTCGGCGGTGAAAGGGGTGACGACGGGGGACAGCACCCCGCGGAGGCTCTGCGCCGGACTCATGGCAATCCCCGATGTTCCACCGGCCCCGATGCGCGTCACTTGACGAGCAGCACGGGCACGCGCGCCAGGTGGATGACTCTGGTCGCGATGGATCCGAGCAGCAGATCGGCGAGCGCGCCCCGGCCATGCGCGCCCATCACGATGAGGTCGCACGCCAGGTCATCGGCGCGCTGGGCGATGGTCTCGCCGAGGTGGCCCACTTCGGCGTGCGCTGTGAACGGAACACCGGCTTTCACGAGTGCCGCCTCGGCCGGCTCCAGCGCCCTCTCGCTTTCGGCGCGATGGAAGTCGGCGACCTGCGCGTGACCGACGAATTGCGTGACGTCGCGCGGCAGCGGCGCCTGCACGTTGAGCAGATGCACCTCGTACCCGTCCGCAGCGGCACAGTGGGCGCGGTCGCCGACGACGTAGTCGACGGCGCGCAATGAGCAATCCGATCCGTCGACTGGCACGAGTACCCGTTTCATCGTCTGCCTCACAGTTTTCGCGGCACCACGCCGTCCCGCCGACGCATCGCCAACGGCGCGATGAATCGCGCCGTCGGCGCTCGCCACCATCGTACGCGGGCGGGATCACCCGGATCAAGCCCGGATCACAAAGAGCGCGCAAGGGTGGGTAAAGCGACGATTGCGTGGCTCGTACCTGCCCGGGGTTGTCCTGGGTCAATGGTCCCGCCCATGGCGCGGGGTACCCTCGAGCTCGCGGTTCCCGCGCAACGGTCAAGGAGAAGGTCATGCAACTCATACGTGCATTCGCGGTGCTCGCCCTAAGCAGCCTTGCCGCTTCGGTCGCGGCGCAGGATCTCACCTGGCGCAAGGACATACAGCCGATGATCAAGGAAAAATGCGGTGGCTGCCACGGGTCCAGCGCGCCGAGCTACGAGGAGTGGAACCTCGACCGGCAGAACTTCGAGGCCAAGAAGATCGGGCCGCGGATGGACAACTACACCGACTTCATGCGGCACGTGGTCTGGCCCGCGACCGGCTCGATGGCGCGACGACTCGACGACGGCAAGAACGCCGACGGCAAGCCCGGCAACATGCATGCGTTCCTGGGGGCAACCGACCAGGACCGCGCCAGGAACCTGGCGACGCTGAAGAGCTGGCTGGGCGAGGGAGCGTGGAACCTCAATCGCTGGGAGACACGCGGCAACGTGCCGGCGATTACCAAGGATCAGCTCGACAAGGTCAAGGCCAAGTATTGAGGCACCGCCGCTGACCGTCGGCGCCACGCGTGCGGGCGCCCGGCGGATGCCTATTTCGCCGCGTCCGGCCTCACACTGCCGATCACCGTCACGCCCGCCTTGCCATCCTTGCGCGCGGGCGCCACGACGACGACCTCGCCCGACTGCGGATACACGCCGGTGATGGCCGTGACCATCACCTGGTGCGTCACCAGCACCAGCGGCTTGTCGCCGGGCTTGATCGCCGCGATGCGCGCGAGCACTTCGGCCACCTGTGCCGCCTCGCTGTCGCGCGTCCGCAGGAAGGAGTTGAGCGCGGGCCAGTCGCGGGCCGCGCCGAAAGCGAGCGTTGCCGTCTCGCGACAGCGGCACCACTGGCTGGTCAGGACTTCGCCCGGCACGAGACCGAGTCCCTTCAGGTGGACGCCGATGCGCCGCGCCTCGTCCCTTCCTTCGGCCGACAGGTTGCGCTGGGTCGAGCAGTCATCGAGCCTGAACCCTTCGGGGTCGAAGTTGCCCGGTGCGGTGGCATGCCGCATCAGGACGGCAACGCCGCCTGCACGCAGGGCATCCGCGATCGCATCGGCCCGGGCATGCGGCGAGACAAGCACCAGGAAACCGAACAGGGCAAGCAACAGGCGCATGGCAGGACTCGGGCGCGAGGACAGCGGATATTCTGCCGCGAAATGCGTCACGGCGGCGGCGTCCCCGTTATGCCCAGCCGGACACAGACCTCGCGCCAGGTGGCGGGGTCGCGCGAGCATTCCTGCGGCGCCTCGGCATCGATGTCCACCGCCTGCGCCCGTTCGTCGGGCAAGAGCGGCTCGCGCGTGCGCAGCTGGCCGTCGAGCACACCGAGGTCGGCCTCCGACGCATCGGTGGCGCGCTGCGCACGCTCCACGATACGCGCCCGCAGCGTCGCGTCGCTCGCGGTGAACGCCAGGATCACGAACGGGAGCCCGAGTTCTGCCGCGCGGGCACGGAAGAGATCGCGCTGCCAGCGCTTGAGGAACGTGCCGTCGACGATCGCCACTCCTCCCGCCGCCGCGACCGCTTCGGCGAGCTGCAGCGCGCGACGGTAGGTGCGCTCGGTCGCATCGGCAGCGTACAGGCCCTCGTCCTGCCCGGACCCGCTGCGCGCCCGCGCGTCGAGGCCGTGCAGCCGCTTGCGCTCGACGTCGGTGCGGATCCGGATCGCTCCGATCCATTCGAGCAATCCCTGCGTCAGCGTGGTCTTGCCGCAGCCGGACAGCCCGTGCGTGACGACGAACGCCGGATGCGGCGCCCGCGCGTAGTGGGTGGCGAGATCGACGTAGCCGCGGTATTCGGCGACGAGCGCCGTTCTCTCGTCGCCCGGCTCCAGCTGACCGAGACGCAGGCACGCGATCTTCGCCCGCACCATCGCGCGGTAGACGAGGTAGAACGGAAACACTGCCAGTCCCGCGTAGTCGCCGGTGCTCTCGAGATAGGCGTTGACGAACCGGTGCGCGAGGTCCGGCCGCCCGCGGTCCGCGAGATCCATCGTCGTGAACGCGATCTCGCTCATCACGTCGATCCAGCGCAGCTCGTCGTTGAATTCGATGCAGTCGAAGACGGTGACCTCGTCATCGATGACCGCGATGTTGTTGAGATGAAGGTCCCCGTGGCACTCGCGCACGAAGCCGTCCGCCTTGCGCCGTTCGAATGTGGCGAGCCGCAGCGCGTGCTCGCGCTCCGTCCACGCGCGAAGCCCATCCTGCCGCTCGCGATCTGCCGGATCGTCGCGCAGCGGGCGGATCGAGTCGAAGTTCTGCAGCGCGACCCGCAGGATCGTGTCCGGCGACCCGAAGCGGGTGCCCTCGCCCGCCGTCTCGACGCGGCCGTGGAAAGCGGCGACCTCCGCGGCCAGCGCGTCGACGTGGGCGGCACCCAGCGACCCGGCGGCCAGCATCCGGCTCGCGAGCGCCTCCTGCGCGAATTCGCGCATCTTCACGGCGTACTCGACGACGGGACCATCACCCCCCATGACCGGCCGGTCGACGCTGCCCGTGATCGCAACCACGTCGAGATAGATCGCCGGCGCGAGCCGGCGGTTGAGGCGCAGCTCCTGCTCGCAGTAGAACTTCCGCTGCGCGAGCGTCGTGAAGTCCAGGAACCCGAGGTCGACCGGCTTCTTGATCTTGTAGGCGTGCGCACCCGTCAGCAGCACGTGCGAGATGTGCGTCTCCAGGTGCCGTACGCGCTCGCAGCCGGGCCCGAAGACGGCGGGGTCGGTGAGCGCCGCAATCAGCCGCGCCTGGCTCGCCGGGTCGCCGGTCGCGTTCATCGGCAACCCCGGGCGCTGCCGCTGCGACACTTTGTCGCGTGGCAATTCAGCGGCGGATTCGAAAAGTTCCACCAACTCTGGCCAATTCGTTGACATGCGTCAACCTTACCCCAGATTGCCTGGCGTGGAATACACCGAGCGGAGGTTGATCCCGCGCGCACGAAGCGGCCTTTTGGCCGCGGAGCCGGCACCGAAAGCGGACATTCCCCGCCAAAAGTGCCTCGGAGCAACAGCAAAAGGGGGTTCCATGCAACTCAAGTCCATCCTCGCCGCAGCCGGACTGGCGGCACTCGCGGGATTCATCTCGTCGCCAGCCCTGGCGCAGATGCCAACAGCGACCGGCGTCACGCCTGTCTGCGCGGAATGCCACGCGAAGTCGCACAGCACGACGATGCTGACGGCGCACGGCGCGAACAACGACGCCAAGGGCAGCGCCTGCCAGGCCTGCCACGGTGACGCGGCGCTGCACGTGAAGGATCCGACCAAGAACCGGCCGGTCAACGCGCTGAACACGAAGGATGCGACGCCCGAGCAGAAGTCAGCCGTGTGCCTGACCTGCCACGCGGGGCAGCGGCAGCTGTCGGCGTGGGCGGCGGGCGTCCACAAGAAGTACGACGTTTCCTGCACCGACTGCCACGCCGTCCACGGCGGCCAGGCGGGTGCCAACTTCAACAACGTCCGGGCGGGGCAGTTCGCGGCGGCACCGTACGTGACGACCGAGCGGCAACTCTCGTACAAGGCCTGCGTCGCGTGCCACCGCGACACGCGCGCCGAGATCATGAAGCCGTCGCACCACCCGATCGTCGAAGGCAAGGTGTTCTGCCAAAGCTGCCACGATCCGCACGGCTCGTTGACGCCCGGCCAACTCAAGGGCGAGAGCATCACCGACCTTTGCACGACCTGCCATGCCGACAAGCGCGGCCCGTGGATCCACGAGCACCCGCCGGTGTCCGAGAACTGCAACACCTGCCACACGCCGCACGGCTCGTCGCACAACCGGCTGCTCGCGCAGAAACCCCCGGCGCTGTGCGCGGACTGCCATCCGGGCGGGCATACCCACGGCATCTACGACGGGCGCGGGACCCTGCCCGGCATCAATCCGTCGAACATCCGCTTCGAGGGGAGCGGCTGCGTCGCCTGCCATCGCCAGATCCACGGCAGCAACGCGCCGGCATCGGCCTACGGCCAATTCTTCCTTCGCTGAGACAAGGGGACACACATGAGAATCAAGCTTATTGCCATCGCCGTGGCAAGCCTGTTCGCGAACGGCTCAGCGTGGGCGCAATACGACAGCTTCGTCTGGGATGGGTCCGCCGAGCTCGGCGGCCGCGGTGTCAACACCGACGGCGGCACGCGCAATGGCGCGTTCGGCCTGTATCCGACGGCGACCGTGAAGCCGTTCACCGGCCCGGCCGACGAAGCCAAGGCGCAGGAGTACCAGAACGTCAACAACGGCGTCATCGGCGTCCTCGACGTGCGGGGCAGCAGCAAGAACTACTACATGAAGTTCTTCGGCGAGAATTTCGGCCGCGACGACCAGTTCGTCGAAGCGCGCGGCGGCGCCTACGACGTGTTCAAGGCGATCGTGTACCAGGACCGGATGCCGCACAACCTGTCGTGGAATGCGCTCACCCCGCTGTACAACACGTGGAGCAACCTGCAGCAGGGACCCGCCGGCACCTATCCGCAGGCGCAAAACCCGGCAGCCTGGAACACGTTCGACTACGGGATACAGCGCAACACGACCGGCGGCGCCATCGAAGTCTCCGCCAGGTCGCCGTTCTTCTTCCGCGCCGACTACAACGAAGTGCAGACGACGGGAACGCGGCCGGGCAGCGGCCAGCTGGGAACGGGTTCGGGCAACGGCTTGATCGAGTTCGGCATTCCGACGGAATACAAGACGAAGAACGCGCTCTTCGAAGGCGGCTATACGGCGAAGACGTGGAACGTCAAGATCGCCTATCTCGACAGCAAGTTCAGCAACAGCATCGACTCGATGCAGTGGACGAACTTCTACATGCGCAGCGCGCTGGACGCCTCGCTGCTGCCGCCGGACAACGAGCTCAAGAAGTGGAGCATCCACGCGACCGCGCGCGAGCTGCCGCTCGACTCGACGTTCCTGCTGCGCGCCAGCCAGAGCAAGCTGACCAACAGCGTGGACCTGGGTGGCGGCTCCGTTGCCACGCCCTGGAACAGCAGCCTCAAGCCGACGTCGAACGCCACCCAACCCTCCAACCTGCAGCCGACGGGGGTTGGCTACCTGATCACGGCCCCGACCTCGTCGACGTTCGATGGCGAGGAGAAGACGACGTCGGTACAGGCGTCGATCACCTCCACGCTGATGAAGGGGCTCGACAGCCGCGTCTATTACAACTACTACGACAAGGCGAACGACTCGACGTCGATCGGGTACGCGAAGGGTTCCCAGGGCAGCAACTGTGCCGCGGGCACCACCAGCGCGACCTGCTTCGTCATCGCCGCCGATCCGGCCGGCGAGCTCTTCGGCTACACGAAGAACGAGGCCGGCCTCGATCTCATCTACCGGATCGGCCCGCGCCAGAAGCTGGTGGGCAACTACACCTGGTACAAGATCGACCGCGAGCTCGAGCCGGCGCCCAGCACCACGGACAACCGGGTCTGGGTCGAGTACCGCAACAGCATGTGGGAAGGACTCTCGGGGCGGCTCAAGTACCAGTACCTGCAGCAGCGCTCGGATTTCGATCCCTCGGTCACCAACAACAGCAGCGGCCAGACGTCCGCGCAGGTCCCGTACTATTTCAGGGCGTACGACGTCGCGAACTACGACCAGAACATGGTCAAGCTCGTCGTCGACTGGAACCCGATACCGCTGCTCGACATCGGCATTGGCGCGACGTGGCGCAAGACCGACTACAAGGACTTTTACTACGGTCGCAACGACGACAAGCGCCAGGTCTACGACGCCTCGATCGCCTACGGCGATCCCGACAAGCTCCGCCTCTCGGCGATCGGCAACTGGGGCAAGACCCAGTTCAATCAGGCCTACCGCAACACTTCCTCGGGGGCCAGCCCGTTGCCGGGCGGTCACGCAGACTGCCACCACGTTCGACTGGGGCACGAATAACACCCAGGACAACTGGCTGGTCGCGCTGCAGGCGGACTGGGTGGCCACCGACAAGCTGCTGGTGACGGGGCAGGCCAGCTGGCTCAACACCGGCGGCGGGGTCGACTTCTGGTCGGGCAACTATACGGGTGCCGGCGGCTTCACCCCGCCCGGCGGAACGCCCGGTCCGCTGGTCAACTACGTGACCGACAATACCGACACCACGCGCTTCCTGATCAAGGCCACCTACAAGGTCAACAAGACGTGGAGCGCGACGGCCGGCTACGCGTACGAGAAGTACGACTACAGCGACGACCAGATGCGGGGCTATCAGGGCTACTACCCCTACTACCAGTACATCCCCGGCACGGCGAGCGCCTCCAACCCGACGGGCCTGTCGTCCAACAACAGCTGGAACACCGGCGCCTACGCCAACCCGAGCTACAAGAACAACATCTTCTGGTTGACCGTGACGTACAGCTTCGACACGCCACTGCCGCCGCCGGCCAAGATGCAGGTCGCGGAAGCGCCGCCCCGGCCGGTCGTCGCGCCGCCCCCGCCGCCGCCGCCGGCACCGGCTCCGGCCCCCGCGCCGGCACCCGCCCCGCAGGTGCAGAAGATCACGCTCGACTCGAAGGTCCTGTTCGACTTCGACAAGGCGGTGCTGAAGCCCGAGGGCATGGCGGCCATCGACAGCATGGTCGTCGGCAAGCTGGCGCAGGTGCAGAAGCTCGAAGTCGTCCTGGTCACGGGCCACACCGACCGCATCGGCACGGAGGCCTACAACCAGAAGCTGTCGGAGCGTCGCGCCGATGCAGTGCGCAACTACCTGGTCAGCAAGGGTGTGGACAAGGCGAAGATCGAGACCATCGGCATGGGCGAGAAGCAGCCCGTCGTGCAGTGCGATCAGAAGGACATGAAGGCGCTGATCGCCTGCCTGCAGCCGAACCGGCGCGTGGAAGTCCAGGTCAAGGGCGAGGCGAAGAAGTAATCGCCCCGCAAGCGCGACCGGAAAAGCCCCACCGAGTGTGGGGCTTTTTCTTGGTCCGTGTCCGACCTGTGCCGCGAGCCGTACCGCCCGCCACGAGCGCACGCCCCGGTACCGGTACGGCAGGCGCAGGCCTCGCGCCCCGGATTTCCCGCCCCGCCGCGACAATCCGCCGCGTGGCAAAAACGCCACACCATCGAAATCAACGTGCGGCGCGGCATTCTGTCGCGTGGCAAAAGTTCCTCGGATTTCGGAGAATAGTGGTGCCGCTGACACCGTTTTGATCTGCATCAACTTTGCCGCACTTCCTTCGGGGTCGAATACACAAAGATTCAAGCGAAAGCCGTTTTGCGCGCAGCGTCACGGCGGCGGCGTCCCCGTGATGCCCAGCCGGGCGCAGACCTCGCGCCAGGTGGCGGGGTCGCGCGAGCGCTCCTGCGGCGCCTCGGCATCGATGTCCACCACGTGCGCCCGTTCGTCGGGCACGAGCGGCTCGCGCGTGCGCAGCTGGCCGTCGAGCACGCCGAGGTCGGCCTCGGACGCGTCGGTGGCGCGCTGCGCACGCTCCACGATGCGCGCCCGCAGCGTCGCGTCGCTCGCGGTGAACGCCAGGATCACGAACGGGAGCCCGAGTTCTGCCGCGCGGGCACGGAAGAGATCGCGCTGCCAGCGCTTGAGGAACGTGCCGTCGACGATCGCGACGCCGCCCGCCGCCGCGACCGCTTCGGCGAGCTGCCAGCGCGCGACGGTAGGTGCGCTCGGTCGCATCGGCAGCGTACAGGCCCTCGTCCAGCCCGGACCCGCTGCGCGCCCGCGCGTCGAGGCCGTGCAGCCGCTTGCGCTCGACGTCGGTGCGGATCCGGATCGCGCCGATCCATTCGAGCAATCCCTGCGTCAGCGTGGTCTTGCCGCTGCCGGACAGCCCGTGCGTGACGACGAACGCCGGATGCGGCGCCCGCGCGTAGTGGGTGGCGAGATCGACGTAGCCGCGGTATTCGGCGACGAGCGCCGTTCTCTCGTCGCCCGGCTCCAGCTGACCGAGACGCAGGCACGCGATCTTCGCCCGCACCATCGCGCGGTAGACGAGGTAGAACGGAAACACCGCCAGTCCCGCGTAATCGCCGGTGCTCTCGAGATACGCGTTGACGAACCGGTGCGCGAGGTCCGGCCGCCCGCGGTCCGCGAGATCCATCGTCGTGAACGCGATCTCGCTCATCACGTCGATCCAGCGCAGCTCGTCGTTGAATTCGATGCAGTCGAAGACGGTGACCTCGTCATCGATGACCGCGATGTTGTTGAGATGGAGGTCCCCGTGGCATTCGCGCACGAAGCCGTCCGCCTTGCGCCGTTCGAATGTGGCGAGCCGCAGCGCGTGCTCGCGCTCCGTCCACGCGCGAAGCCCATCCTGCCGCTCGCGATCTGCCGGATCGTCGCGCAGCGGGCGGATCGAGTCGAAATTCTGCAGCGCGACCCGCAGGATCGTGTCCGGCGACCCGAAGCGCGTGCCCTCGCCCGCCGTCTCGACGCGGCCGTGGAAAGCGGCGACCTCCGCGGCCAGCGCGTCGACGTGGGCGGCACCCAGCGACCCGGCGGCCAGCATCCGGCTCGCGAGCGCCTCCTGCGCGAATTCGCGCATCTTCACGGCGTACTCGACGACGGGTCCATCACCGCCGATCGCCGGCCGGTCGACGCTGCCGGTGATCGCGACGACGTCGAGATAGATCGCCGGCGCGAGCCGGCGGTTGAGGCGCAGCTCCTGCTCGCAGTAGAACTTCCGCTGCGCGAGCGTCGTGAAGTCCAGGAACCCGAGGTCGACCGGCTTCTTGATCTTGTAGGCGTGCGCACCCGTCAGCAGCACGTGCGAGATGTGCGTCTCCAGGTGCCGGACGCGCTCGCAGCCGGGCCCGAAGACGGCGGGGTCGGTGAGCGCCGCAATCAGCCGCGCCTGGCTCGCCGGGTCGCCGGTCGCGTTCATCGGCAACCCCGGGCGCTGCCGCTGCGACACTTTGTCGCGTGGCAATTCAGCGGCGGATTCGAAAAGTTCCACCGACTCTGGCCATTCGTTGACATGCGTCAACCTTACCCCAGATTGCCTGGCGTGGAATACACCGAGCGGAAGTTGATCCCGCGCGCACGAAGCGGCCTTTTGGCCGCGGAGCCGGCACCGAAAGCGGACATTCCCCGCCAAAAGTGCCTCGGAGCAACAGCAAAAGGGGGTTCCATGCAACTCAAGTCCATCCTCGCCGCAGCCGGACTGGCGGCACTCGCGGGATTCATCTCGTCGCCAGCCCTGGCGCAGATGCCAACAGCGACCGGCGTCACGCCCGTCTGCGCGGAATGCCACGCGAAGTCGCACAGCACGACGATGCTGACGGCGCACGGCGCGAACAACGACGCCAAGGGCAGCGCCTGCCAGGCCTGCCACGGTGACGCGGCGCTGCACGTGAAGGATCCGACCAAGAACCGGCCGGTCAACGCGCTGAACACGAAGGATGCGACGCCCGAGCAGAAGTCAGCCGTGTGCCTGACCTGCCACGCGGGGCAGCGGCAGCTGTCGGCGTGGGCGGCGGGCGTCCACAAGAAGTACGACGTCTCCTGCACCGACTGCCACGCCGTCCACGGCGGCCAGGCGGGTGCCAACTTCAACAACGTCCGGGCGGGGCAGTTCGCGGCGGCACCGTACGTGACGACCGAGCGGCAACTCTCGTACAAGGCCTGCGTCGCGTGCCACCGCGACACGCGCGCCGAGATCATGAAGCCGTCGCACCACCCGATCGTCGAAGGCAAGGTGTTCTGCCAAAGCTGCCACGATCCGCACGGCTCGTTGACGCCCGGCCAACTCAAGGGCGAGAGCATCACCGACCTTTGCACGACCTGCCATGCCGACAAGCGCGGCCCGTGGATCCACGAGCACCCGCCGGTGTCCGAGAACTGCAACACCTGCCACACGCCGCACGGCTCGTCGCACAACCGGCTGCTCGCGCAGAAACCCCCGGCGCTGTGCGCGGACTGCCATCCGGGCGGGCATACCCACGGCATCTACGACGGGCGCGGGACCCTGCCCGGCATCAATCCGTCGAACATCCGCTTCGAGGGGAGCGGCTGCGTCGCCTGCCATCGCCAGATCCACGGCAGCAACGCGCCGGCATCGGCCTACGGCCAATTCTTCCTTCGCTGAGACAAGGGGACACACATGAGAATCAAGCTTATTGCCATCGCCGTGGCAAGCCTGTTCGCGAACGGCTCAGCGTGGGCGCAATACGACAGCTTCGTCTGGGATGGGTCCGCCGAGCTCGGCGGCCGCGGTGTCAACACCGACGGCGGCACGCGCAATGGCGCGTTCGGCCTGTATCCGACGGCGACCGTGAAGCCGTTCACCGGCCCGGCCGACGAAGCCAAGGCGCAGGAGTACCAGAACGTCAACAACGGCGTCATCGGCGTCCTCGACGTGCGGGGCAGCAGCAAGAACTACTACATGAAGTTCTTCGGCGAGAATTTCGGCCGCGACGACCAGTTCGTCGAAGCGCGCGGCGGCGCCTACGACGTGTTCAAGGCGATCGTGTACCAGGACCGGATGCCGCACAACCTGTCGTGGAATGCGCTCACCCCGCTGTACAACACGTGGAGCAACCTGCAGCAGGGACCCGCCGGCACCTATCCGCAGGCGCAAAACCCGGCAGCCTGGAACACGTTCGACTACGGGATACAGCGCAACACGACCGGCGGCGCCATCGAAGTCTCCGCCAGGTCGCCGTTCTTCTTCCGCGCCGACTACAACGAAGTGCAGACGACGGGAACCCGGCCGGGCAGCGGCCAGCTGGGAACGGGCTCGGGCAACGGCTTGATCGAGTTCGGCATTCCGACGGAATACAAGACGAAGAACGCGCTCTTCGAAGGCGGCTACACGGCGAAGACGTGGAACGTCAAGATCGCCTACCTCGACAGCAAGTTCAGCAACAGCATCGACACGATGCAGTGGACGAACTTCTACATGCGCAGCGCGCTGGACGCCTCGCTGCTGCCGCCGGACAACGAGCTCAAGAAGTGGAGCATCCACGCGACCGCGCGCGAGCTGCCGCTCGACTCGACGTTCCTGCTGCGCGCCAGCCAGAGCAAGCTGACCAACAGCGTGGACCTGGGTAGCGGCTCCGTTGCCACGCCCTGGAACAGCAGCCTCAAGCCGACGTCGAACGCCACCCAGCCCTCCAACCTGCAGCCGACGGGGGTTGGCTACCTGATCACGGCCCCGACCTCGTCGACGTTCGATGGCGAGGAGAAGACGACGTCGGTACAGGCGTCGATCACCTCCACGCTGATGAAGGGCCTCGACAGCCGCGTCTATTACAACTACTACGACAAGTCGAACGACTCGACGTCGATCGGGTACGCGAAGGGTTCCCAGGGCAGCAACTGCGCCGCGGGCACCACCAGCGCGACCTGCTTCGTCATCGCCGCAGACCCGGCCGGCGAGCTCTTCGGCTACACGAAGAACGAGGCCGGCCTCGATCTCATCTACCGGATCGGCCCGCGCCAGAAGCTGGTGGGCAACTACACCTGGTACAAGATCGACCGCGAGCTCGAGCCGGCGCCCAGCACCACGGACAACCGGGTCTGGGTCGAGTACCGCAACAGCATGTGGGAAGGACTCTCGGGGCGGCTCAAGTACCAGTACCTGCAGCAGCGCTCGGATTTCGATCCCTCGGTCACCAACAACAGCAGCGGCCAGACGTCCGCGCAGGTCCCGTACTATTTCAGGGCGTACGACGTCGCGAACTACGACCAGAACATGGTCAAGCTCGTCGTCGACTGGAACCCGATACCGCTGCTCGACATCGGCATTGGCGCGACGTGGCGCAAGACCGACTACAAGGACTTTTACTACGGTCGCAACGACGACAAGCGCCAGGTCTACGACGCCTCGATCGCCTACGGCGATCCCGACAAGCTCCGCCTCTCGGCGATCGGCAACTGGGGCAAGACCCAGTTCAATCAGGCCTACCGCAACACTTCCTCGGGGGCCAGCCCGTTGCCGGGCGGCACGCAGACTGCCACCACGTTCGACTGGGGCACGAAGAACACCCAGGACAACTGGCTGGTCGCGCTGCAGGCGGACTGGGTGGCCACCGACAAGCTGCTGGTGACGGGGCAGGCCAGCTGGCTCAACACCGGCGGCGGGGTCGACTTCTGGTCGGGCAACTATACGGGTGCCGGCGGCTTCACCCCGCCCGGCGGAACGCCCGGTCCGCTGGTCAACTACGTGACCGACAATACCGACACCACGCGCTTCCTGATCAAGGCCACCTACAAGGTCAACAAGACGTGGAGCGCGACGGCAGGCTACGCGTACGAGAAGTACGACTACAGCGACGACCAGATGCGGGGCTATCAGGGCTACTACCCCTACTATCAGTACATCCCCGGCACGGCGAGCGCCTCCAACCCGACGGGCCTGTCGTCCAACAACAGCTGGAACACCGGCGCCTACGCCAACCCGAGCTACAAGAACAACATCTTCTGGTTGACCGTGACGTACAGCTTCGACACGCCACTGCCGCCGCCGGCCAAGATGCAGGTCGCGGAAGCGCCGCCCCGGCCGGTCGTCGCGCCGCCCCCGCCGCCCCGCCGCCGGCACCGGCTCCGGCCCCCGCGCCGGCACCCGCCCCGCAGGTGCAGAAGATCACGCTCGACTCGAAGGTCCTGTTCGACTTCGACAAGGCGGTGCTGAAGCCCGAGGGCATGGCGGCCATCGACAGCATGGTCGTCGGCAAGCTGGCGCAGGTGCAGAAGCTCGAAGTCGTCCTGGTGACGGGCCACACCGACCGCATCGGCACGGAGGCCTACAACCAGAAGCTGTCGGAGCGTCGCGCCGATGCAGTGCGCAACTACCTCGTCAGCAAGGGTGTGGACAAGGCGAAGATCGAGACCATCGGCATGGGCGAGAAGCAGCCCGTCGTGCAGTGCGATCAGAAGGACATGAAGGCGCTGATCGCCTGCCTGCAGCCGAACCGGCGCGTGGAAGTCCAGGTCAAGGGCGAGGCGAAGAAGTAATCGCCCCGCAGCCCGACCGGAAAAGCCCCACCGCGTGTGGGGCTTTTTCTTGGTCCGTGTCGCGACCTGTGCCGCGAGCCGTACCGCCCGCCACGAGCGCACGCCCCGGTACCGGTACGGCAGGCGCAGGCCTCGCGCCCCGGATTCCCGCCCCGCCGCGACAATCCGCCGCGTGGCAAAAACGCCACACCATCGAAATCAACGTGCGGCGCGGCATTCGGTCGCGTGGCAAAAGTTCCTCGGATTTCAGAGAATGGTTGTGCCGTTGACCCCGTTTTGATCTGCATCAACTTTGCCGTACTTCCATCGAGGTGGAATACACAAGGATTCAAGCGGAAGTCGTTTTTGCGCGCACGAAGCGGCCCTGGGCCGCGGAGCCGGCACCCCGAGCGGAGGTACACCGTGAAGGGCGCCTCGAAGCAACAGAAAAAGGGGGTTCCATGCAACTCAAGTCCATCCTCGCCGCCGCCGGCATGCTGGTCGCCTGCGCGGTGTTCATGCCGATGTCGGCGCTGGCGCAGCAGCCGGTGGCCGGGTCACCCGCCATCACACCCGTGTGCGCGAACTGTCACGAGAACCAGCACCTCTCGACCATGCTGACCGCCCACGGCGCCAAGAACGACGCCAACGGCAGCATGTGCGCGGCGTGCCACGGCGACGCCTCGACGCACCTGCAGGATCCGATGAAGAACAAGCCGGCGAACCCGCTCAAGAAGGGATCACCGGCGGCGCAAAAGGACGCGGTGTGCATGACCTGCCATGCCGGCAACCGCCACCTGGTGTTCTGGGACACGGGCAAGCACGCGCGGAACGAGGTCTCGTGCAGCAGCTGCCACAGCATCCACGGCAAGCCGGGCAATGCGATCGTCGCGCCGTTCACGACGTCCTTCCGCCCGAACGAATCGGACTTGTGCGGCACCTGCCACCAGCAGGTCCGTGCGGCGACGCTGAAGCCCTCGCACCACCCGATCATCGAGAACAAGATCAAGTGCTCGGACTGCCACAACGTCCACGGCGCGCTCACGCCGGCGATGCTGAAGTCGGAAACGGTCAACCAGCAGTGCTACTCCTGCCATGCCGACAAGCGCGGGCCGTACCTGTTCGCGCACCCGGCGGTCGAGGAGAACTGCCTGTCCTGCCACAACCCGCACGGCTCGGTCTACGCCAAGCTGCTGAACGAGCGGCAGCCGAACCTCTGCCAGGAATGCCATGACGCAGCGCGCCACCCGGGCACGTTCTACGGGGCCGGCGGCGAGTTCCAGTGCACACCCGCGGCCATCGCCGATCCGATCAACTATCCGGGGTGCAAGGGCAAGCAGCCCGGCAGCTTCAACGCCGGCGTGAACACGCGGATGATCGCCCGCTCGTGCACGAACTGCCACAACAACATCCACGGCTCGAACGCGCCTTCCAACCGCGGCAAGTACTTCTTCCGCTAGGGCCAGGAGAGAAAACCATGAGCAAGACACAACTTTCCATCCTGATCGCGTCGCTCTTCGCAGCGGCACCCGTCCTCGCGCAGGGCACCGACCCGTTCCTGTCCAGGGGACAGGTCGAAGCGGGCGGCATCGTGACCGATACCAGCGGCACCACGGACACGTCGAAGTTCCGGGAATACCAGGACCTCTCGAACGGGATGCTGTCCAACTTCGGCATCACCGGCCGCAACAGCTCGTCATGGATCGACGCGTACGGCGAGAACTTCGGCCGCGACGACATGTACGTGAACATCCGCGGCGGGCTCTACGACGTGTTCAAGGCTCGTGCCTACACGAACTGGATGCCGCACAACTTCCTGATCGACGGCGTCACGCCGTTTACCGGGAGCGGCGTCGGCGAACCTCGCTGGCCACCTTCCCGAAGCCGACGCTCGGGAACTGGAACAACGTCGACCTGGGGTACGAGCGCAAGGACACCGGCGGCTATTTCGAGTGGCAGAAGAACTCGCCGTGGTACTTCCGCGTCGACGGCAACCAGGTGAAGACTCGAGGGCACCAAGGTCGGCGGGTGGTCCAACGGGACGAGCCCGGGCCAGGGTTTCAGCGACACCGCCATCCCGGTGCAGTACGAAACCAACAACGTGGCCTTCGAGGGCGGCTACACGACGAAGACGATGACGTTGACGGCGAGCTACCTCGCCAGCAACTTCAACAACGCCAACCAGTCGATGACGTGGACCAACCCGTACTTCACGAGACCAGACCGACAAGAGCTACCTGCCGCCGGACAACCAATACCAGCGGCTCGGCGCTGAACGGCGTGCTGCGACACTGCCGTGGAACTCGACGCTGGCCCTGCGCTATACGTGGGACAAGACCACCAACGACGATCGGCATCGACGGCTCAACACCGGCTGCTGCAATGCCGCCACCGGCAGCGGGGTGCGGCTCAACGTCGCGCCGAGCACCAATACGTTCAGCGGTGACGAGCAGCGGCAGACGTTCACCGCGGGCTGGCAGGCGACGCCGGTGACCAGCGTCGACACGAAGGTGTACTACAACTGGCAGAAGATGAAGAACGACAAGCACCGACGACGCCGTCGCGTCCGGCTGGGCTGCGAACGAGCGGCAGCGGTCCACCTGCGGCGGCACCTTCGAGAACGACCTGTGGCACTACAAGAAGAACAATGTCGGCCTCGATGCCTGGTGGCGGATCAACAAGGCGAACCGGCTCGGGTTCGGCTACGACTGGTACAACGTCAAGCAGAACCGGAAGGACTTCGACAACAACACGACGAACACCTTCTGGGTCGAGTGGAAGAACACGTCGCTCGAGACGCTGCAGGCACGACTCAAGTACTGGTACAGCAAGCGCACTGGCGACTACCTGAAGCCGACGCGGGTGTTGAGGCGCGAACGACCCGGCGTACCTCGAGCGGTTCACGCGCTTCTTCGACCTCGCCGACCTCCAGACGAATCGCGTCAAGCTGAACCTCGACTGGGCGCCGTCGGACGAACATCGGCGTGGCGTTCGAGTACATCTACAAGAACAACGACTACAACGAAACGACGCTCGGCCGCACCAAGGACACGCGCAACGAGATCTTCGCCAACCGGACGTACAACGTGCCGAACAAATGGCGCGCAACCCTGTTCGGCGATTACGAGAAGGTCAAGTACGACTCGGATCACCGGTACATCAGCAATCCGAGCTGCACGGCGATCCGGCGCCGAACTGCTTCGATCCGGGCAGCCCGCCGGTTTTCACCGTGAACTGCCAGCCCGTTCGCCCCGCCGGCGCGAACAACTGCCTACAACTGGAGCTCCAGCGTCAAGAACGACAACTGGATCGTCGGCCTCGGGCGTCGACGTCCCGGTGGGCGACAGGCTGATGGTCACGGGCGCGCTGCTGTACGAGAAGACCGACGGCTCGGCGGACCTGTCGTCGCAGCGGAACTACGCGCAATCCGCTGCCGTTCAGCGCCTATCCGAACGTCAAGATGACGTCCCTCAACCTCAAGGGCACGTACAGCTTCAGCAAGAACTGGTCGTCGACGTTCGGCTACGCGTACCAGAAGTACGACTACACCGACGATGCGTTCACCGGCTACTCAACTCGCTGCCGTCGCTCAGCGCGACGACCGGCGCGAACACCGAAACGCAGCGGAGCTACCTCAACGGATGGAACGCGGCCCAGTCGTACAACGCCAACATCTTCTACCTGACGCTGAAGTTCGCGTGGGATCCGCCGTCGCTGCCGCCGCCGGCCATGAAGGTCGCGGAAGCGCCGCCCCAAGCCGGTCGTCGCGCCGCCCCCGCCGCCCCCGCCGCCGGCACCGGCTCCGGCCCCCGCGCCGGCACCCGCCCCGCAGGTGCAGAAGATCACGCTCGACTCGAAGGTCCTGTTCGACTTCGACAAGGCGGTCCTGAAGCCCGAGGGCATGGCGGCCATCGACAGCATGGTCGTCGGCAAGCTGGCGCAGGTGCAGAAGCTCGAAGTCGTCCTGGTGACGGGCCACACCGACCGCATCGGCACGGAGGCCTACAACCAGAAGCTGTCGGAGCGTCGCGCCGATGCAGTGCGCAACTACCTCGTCAGCAAGGGTGTGGACAAGGCGAAGATCGAGACCATCGGCATGGGCGAGAAGCAGCCCGTCGTGCAGTGCGATCAGAAGGACATGAAGGCGCTGATCGCCTGCCTGCAGCCGAACCGCCGCGTGGAAGTCCAGGTCAAGGGCGAGGCGAAGAAGTAATCGCCCCGCAAGCGCGACCTGAAAAGCCCCGCCTCGCGCGGGGCTTTTTCTTGCGGGTCAGTACCGCCCGTGCTGCTTGTAGATGTAGTTGGACAGCTCGACCTGCTGCATCGACAGCCGGCGCTGGATCTGGTGGACGACGCGGATGATCGCGCGCATCACGCGATAGACGATCTCCGGATGCGAATGCAGCACCGACTCGAGCTTCTCGCGCTCGAGGCCCAGCACCTGCGTGTCGCCGAGCGCGACCTTGGCCGCGTAGAGCACCGAGCCGTCCATGAAGCCCATCTCGCCGACGAAATCGCCCGGCGACAGCGTGTTGATCGTCAGCGCCTGATCGGTGCCGGCGTTCTTGATCACGCCGAGCGATCCCTGCAGGATCACGTACAGGTGATTGTCGACCACGCCCTCCGCCACCAGGGTTTCGCCCTGCTTCAGATCGCGCAGCGTGACGAGTCCGGCGAGGACGCGGCACTGGTCGTCGGTGAGCTCGGCGGCGAGCTTGGTCGAGCGCACGGCATCGAATGGGGTCGGATCGGTCATGGCGGGGTGCTCCTGTGGAAGGGGTCGTCGCTGTTGCCGGGGAGCCCCGGCTCGGGGGCGACCCGCGTTGATGTGATCGGTGCCAGGCTGGCCATCGTGGCGATGGGCGATGGCGGCGGCACGGTGCTGGCGCCGGCGGCAGCGACGGCACGGCCGGAGGCGTGCACCTGGTCGGCCCGCGCCACGAACCGGTCGACCAGCGTGCTCGCAATGCGGTCGAAAACCGGGCGCGCGACGCGCGCCATCGCCGTGCTGTGGAAATCGTAACGTAACGCAAAATCGATGCGGCAGCCGTCGGCGGCAAGCGGCGTCAGGTCCCAGACGCCGTAGAAGTGCCGGAACGGGCCGCGCTCGAGGTGGATGGTCATCGCCGTCGGGCGCCTTTTCGGGTTGCGCGTCCGAAAATCGAACCGGACGCCGTGGTAGTTGACGCTGATGTCCGCGACCACCGTGTTCTCGTCGCGGGCGATGACGGTCGCGCCGCTGCACCAGGGCAGGAAATCCGGGTAGTGCTCGCACGCCTCGATGAGGTCGAACATCTGCTCGGCCGAATGGCCGACGAGCACGGTCTTGCGCACGTCCATGCGGCGTATTGTTTCACAGCGACACCGTTCGCGGCACGGCGGTCTTGCGGCCGCCGGCTACGGCTCCTTCCGGGCATCCGGGCGCGTTCAGCGCCGGCACTTGCCGCCGAGACCCACCCGCAGGCACGTCCGGGGGCGCTTGCGACGCCGGCGATGAGTGCAGCACCCCGCACTCGCTTGATGTAGCGCAAATACCTTTGCGCACCGGACCGGTAGCCTCTTGAGTTGTGGGTTCACCATCGCCCGCGCGCGTCGCGCCGGGCATTTTCTGACGAAGGAGCGAAAATGAAGTCGATCGTTTTGGCGGCCGTCGTGGCCGCGGGGATCGCCGTGTCCGGCGCAGCGAACGCATCCGAAGCGCTGGCGAAGAGCAGCGGCTGCATGACGTGCCACGACATGGCCACGAAGAAGATGGGGCCGTCGTTCAAGGACATCGCGGCCAAGTACAAGGGCAAGGCCGATGCGGAAAAGACGATCGTCGCCAACCTGAAGGCCGCCAAGGGCCATCCGGCCGTCAAGACGTCGGATGCGGATACGGTCACGCTGGTGAAGTGGATCCTCGCGATGTAGGCATCAGCGCTCCCTCGGGGGCGGCGAGCACGGTGATGGGGGGGCCGTTCAGCCGGCCGGGCAGTTGATCGCCGAGGCCGGGGTTCGGACATCGCGCAGCAGGGGGTGTGCCTCCCGGTGCTGCCGGGGAGTGTCAACCCCACGACTCGCCCGTGCGTTAAGATGCGGCACGGAGCGCCGGGCATCCGCCGGCAATGTGATCTGCCCGCACATCCGTCGGCCGGGCACTAGCGCAAAGAGGAGCAACCAGAATGAAGTCGATCGTGATCGCGGCCGTCGTGGCCGTCGGGATGGCCGCCGCCGGCACGGCGAGCGCGCAGGAAGCGCTGGCCAAGAGCAGCGGCTGCCTGAACTGCCATGACGTCGCCACCAAGAAGATGGGCCCGGCATTCAAGGAGGTCGCGGCCAAGTACAAGGGCAAGGCCGATGCCGAGGCTACGCTCGTGACGAAGCTCTCCACGGCCAAGGGTCACCCGGAAGTGAAGGCGAAGGGCGATGACCTCAAGGGCATCGTCAAGTGGGTGCTGTCGCTGTAACAGCGGCGCCCCCCGGAAAAAGCCGGCAGCCGCCGGCTTTTTCTTTTGGAGCGCGTCGACGAGGAATTGACGGCGCGGGCCGGCGGGGTCGGGCGTCTGCGCGTGGTCGCCGTGAAACGGCTGGCGGCTGTCCACGGCCGGTCCGGAGTGACGGTCCTATGCGATTGCGCGGGTGACGCCGCGCAGCGAAAGCTCCTTCGCTCTGTGACAGCTCACGAAGTGGTTGGGGGCGATCTCTTCCTGTGCGGGCGCCTTTTCCCCGCAGAGGGCCACCGCATACTTGCAGCGGGGATGAAAATGGCAACCCGGCGGCGTGTGGGCCGGATCGGCGACTTCGCCCTGGAGGACGATCCGTTCGGAACGAAGGCGCGGGTCCGGCTTGGGGACCGCGGACATCAGCGCCTCGGTATAAGGATGCTTCGGCGAGGCGAACAGCTCTTCGGTCGGCGCGGTCTCCACGATCCTGCCGACATACATCACCGCGACCCGCGCGCTGATGTGCTTGACGACGGAGAGGTCGTGCGCGACGAAGAGATAGGTGAGCCCGAGCCGTTCCTGAAGCTCGAGGAGGAGGTTCAGGATCTGCGCCTGGACCGACACATCCAGCGCCGAGACGGGTTCGTCCGCGACG
Organism: uncultured beta proteobacterium; assembly: GCA_963751405.1. GTDB lineage: Bacteria > Pseudomonadota > Gammaproteobacteria > Burkholderiales > Casimicrobiaceae > CAIWHR01. Next base: position 120,263 of record CAVVUJ010000005.1, read on the forward strand.
ACCAGGCGGGGGTTCAGGGCAAGCGCGCGCGCGATGCCGATGCGCTGGCGTTGGCCGCCCGAGAAGGCATGCGGGTAGCGCCGCATGTATTCCGGCCGCAGTCCCACGAGGCCAAGGAGTTCCACGACCCGGTCGGTTCTTTCCTGGGCATTGCCTTCGCCGTGGACGAGCAGGGGCTCGCCGACGATGTCCAGGAGGGTCATGCGCGGGTTCAGCGACGAGAACGGGTCCTGGAAGATCATCTGCATCTGCCGCCGCAGGGGCCGCAGCCTGCTCTTCGGAACCGTTGCCACGTCCAGGACTTCGCCGTTGTCCGACAGGAGAACCTGACCCGCCGTCGGCGCGATGGCGCGCAGGATGCAGCGGGCCGTCGTGGTCTTGCCGCAGCCGCTCTCTCCGACGAGGGACAGCGTCTCCCCCCGCTTGAGAAAGAAGGTCACGTCGTCCACCGCCTTCACGTGGCCGATGGTCTTCTGGAGGATCCCCCGCCGTATGGGGAAATACTTCTTCAGCCCTCTCACGTCGAGGAGCACGGACCTGTCCGTGCCGGCGGCGCCGCTCGTCATGTTCGTCCGCCGCTCATGATTGGTAGAGAAAGCAGCTTGCCTGCCTTCCCTCGCCGACCGACTGGAGAGGCGGTTCCGCGCGGTCGCAGCGGCCGGCAATGGAGGAGACGCAACGGGGATGGAAGGGACAGCCCTGCGGACGGTTGAACGGGTGGGGAATCGATCCGCTGATCGTCGGCAGCTTCATCCTCGGCACGGAGTCGATGCTCGGAATGGACTGCAGCAGCGCCTTCGTATACGGGTGCTTCGGGTCGTGAAAGATCTCGTCGACCGTTCCCTGCTCGACCACCTTGCCGAGGTACATGACGACCACGTCGTCGGCCATCTCCGCGACCACGCCCAGGTTGTGCGTGATGAGCATGATGGCCATTCCCCGTTCCTGCTGGATCCTGCGCAGCAGATCCAGAATCTGCGCCTGGGTGGTGACGTCCAGCGCCGTCGTGGGCTCGTCGGCGATGAGGAGGCGCGGATCGCAGGAAAGAGCGACCGCGATCATCGCGCGCTGGCGAAGCCCGCCGCTCAATTCGAAGGAGTACTCGTCGATTCGCCGCTCCGGCTTCGGGATGCCCACGCTGCGCAGCGCTTCGATTCCCCGAAGGCGCGCCTCCTTCTTGCTCACGGCGGCGTGGAGGAGGACCGCCTCGATGAGCTGGGCGCCGATCGTATGCACGGGACTGAAGGACGTCATCGGTTCCTGAAAGATGAGACCGATGTCGCCTCCTCGAATCGAACGTATCTCCTGGCTGTTGGCCTTGAGCTTGACGAGGTCGATCTGCGATCCGTCGGCGCGGGTGAGCACGATCTCTCCGTCGACGATGCGGCCGGGACGATCGACGATCCGCAGGATCGACTGCGCCGTGACGCTCTTCCCGCAGCCGCTCTCGCCGACGATGCCGAGCGTTTTCCCGGGAAAGACGTCGAAGGAAGCGCCGTCGACGGCTCGGGTCGTTCCCTCGTCCTGAAAGAAGCTCGTCCGGAGATTCCTCACCGAAAGCAGCGGCTTCGCATCGTTCTGCATGATCAGCGGGCGAGTCCTGGTGGCGTCAGTGGGGCCGGGAGTTGCAGCGTCATCGAGTGGTCGCGCACGGGAAGCATCCCGCCTACAGGTAGGGGTCCGCCGCATCGCGTATCCCGTCGCCCATGAAATTGAACGCGAGGACCGCAACGATGACGGCAACGGACGGGTAGAGAAGCCAGGGAGAAATGACCAGGGCCTGGATGTTCTGGGCGTCCTGCAGCAGGACACCCCAGCTGATCGCGGGCGGCCGCAAGCCCAGCCCGAGGAAACTCAACGACGTCTCGCTGATGATGATCGCGGGAATCGCCAGCGTGGTCGCCGCGATGATGTGACTGATGAACGAGGGCACCATGTGGCGGAAGATGATCCGCGCCTTGCTGCACCCGAGGAGCTCGGCAGCCATGACGAAATCTTCCTGCTTGAGCGATATGAACCGCCCTCGAACAACCCGGGCGAGCTCGGTCCAGCCGATGAGGGAAATGATGATCGTGATGGCGAAGTAGACCTTGACGACGTCCCAGTCGGCCGGCAGGGACGCGGCCAGGCCCATCCAGAGGGGAATCGTCGGAATCGAGCGCAGGATCTCGATGATCCGCTGGATCACCGTATCGATCACGCCGCCGAAATAGCCGGATATGCCGCCCAGGACGACGCCCAGCACGAGACTCAACGCCACGCTGACGAGACCTATCGTCATGGACGTACGGGTCGCGAACATGAGCCGCGACCAGAGGTCGCGTCCCTGCATGTCCGTTCCCAGCAGGAAAAGCGACTCGCTGGCCTTGGCTCCTTCCACCGCAATCAGATGGCGGTCGGTCGGGATGAAACCCAGCAATATGTAGGGCTCTCCCCGGCCGAAGAACGTGATCGGTATCTTCTTGCTCGTGTCGGGAACATAGACCCGCTTGAACGTGACGTGGTCGCGGGTTCCTGTCAGACCGTACACGTAGGGCCTGAAGCTGCCCTCGTCGAACCAATGGATCTGCTGGGGCGCCATGAGCGACCTCTGGGCTTCCGATTCCAGAGGGTCCACATAGGCGAAGAAGTCGGCGAAAAGCGCAACCACATAGAAGGCCAGCAGGACGATGGTTCCACCGACGGCGAGCTTGTGCTTGCGGAAGCGCCACCACATGAGCTGCCATTGCGTGGCGACGGCGATCCGGTCTTCCGCCAGGGCCCCGGTTTCCGATGCCGGCAGCAGTTCCGCCATCACTGCCGCCCCAGACGAATTCTCGGGTCGACCCACATGAGCAGCAGGTCCGAAAGGAACGTTCCGATGACGGTCATGACCCCCAGCAGCAGCACGATGGTTCCGGCCAGGAACATGTCCTGGGCGATCAGGGCTTTGAGCAGCAGGGGACCGACCGTCGGCAGGCTCAGGACGAGAGAGACGATGATGCTTCCGGACACGATATAGGGAAGGAGGTAGCCGATCGTGCTCACGAACGGATTGAGGGCGACCCGGACGGGATACCTCATGATGACCCGGTATTCCGAAAGCCCTCGGGCCCGGGCCGTCATGACATAGGGCTTCCGCAATTCGTCGAGGAGGTTCGACCGCATGATGCGGATCAGCTGTGCCGTTCCCGCGACACCGAGCACGACGGCCGGGATCGGCAGGTGCTTCGTGAGGTCCCACACCTTCGCCATGCTCCAGGGAGCTTCGACGAAATCGGGCGAAAAGAGGCCGCCCACGTTCGCGCCGAACCAGGCGAAGCCGACGTACATGACGACGAGGGCGAGCAGGAACCCGGGAATGGCGAGCCCGATGAAACCGACGAACGTGAACACGTAATCCGCCACCGAATACGGGTAGACCGCGGAGTAGATGCCGATGGGCAAGGCCAGGGCCCAGGTGAAGATGATCGCCGCCACGGAAATGACCATGGTCAACGTTAGACGATCGCCGATGACGTCGGAAACCGGGCGCCCCCATTCCATCGCCATGCCGAAATTGCCCTGCAGCATGAGCCCCATCCACTTGGCGTATTGAACCGTGATGGGCTTGTCGAGACCGAGCTGTTCCCGGAGCGCGTTCGCCTCGCCTTCGGAAACCGCGCTTCCCGACGCCGACATCGAGGCGATATACGAGGTCACGTAATCGCCGGGAGGCAGGTGGATGATCACGAAGGAGAGGACCGAAATGGCCCAGACCGTCAGCACGGCAAGCAGCAAGCGACGAACGATATAGGCGACCATCGCAACTCCCTGTAAAACGGGCTCTCGCGAGCCCGTCGGCGCCCCGGAAAAAGGCGGCCGCCTGCGTCGCGGGCGGCCGCTTGCCGGTTACTTGAAGTAGAACGAGATCGGCATCGAGGTGTGCGGCGTGCGGGCGTGCTGGGCATTCACCTGCCGTTCGGGCACGTTACCCATGTTGTTCTTGACGAGACGCACGCCCATGAAGGCCGGCGACTGACCGACCGTGCCGATGCTCCACGTCTGCTCGACGATGATCTTCCAGATCTCCTTTGCGGCCTTGACCCGGTCTTCCTCCTTCATGCCGAAGGCGCTGCGGAAGAGGTCGAAGGCCCGGATCATTTCGGGGTCGTCGGGCTTCTTGCCGGAGGCGCCGCGGGACGCATACCACTTGGCGAAGGCCATGCCCATGTGGCTTTCGGCGGCGTCGACGGGCAGCGCATGGCGCGGGAACAGGAAGAGCATTTCCGAGCCGTCGTTGGCCCAGGTGATCATCTGATTTTCGCTGCCATTGTCGCGGGTGAAGGCCAGATTGCGCTCCAGCTCCTTGACGTCGAGATCGACGCCGATCTTCTTCCATTGCTGCTTGATCATCTCGCCGACCTGGGTATACGGAACGAACTGGCCGCCGACCGTGATCATTTCGAGACGCAGACGTCCCTTGCCGTCGTTGCGCAGACGATACCCTTCGGAATCCTTCTTGGTCAGTCCGACCTTGTCGAGCAGCTCATTGGCCTGCTTCAGATCCAGGACACCCCACTTCTTGTTCCACTCGGGGCCCGGGCTGTAGATGGTTTCGGGTGCGGGAGCCACCGATCCGGCGGTTCCCACGCCCAGCCAGAAAGCCTCGTTGAGCTGGTCCCGGTCGATGCCCAGAGCGAGCGCGTGGCGGAAATCCTTGTTCTTCAGCAGTTGCGAAATCTCGGGATCGCCTTCATAGGAGTTGCCGATGTGGATCGCCACGTCCGCTCCGTTGAAACCCGGGTCGAGGTGAACCGTATAGTTGCCCTTCTTGGCGTTTTCCAGGAAGACCGGCAGCTTGGACAGATGCATGTGCCGTTCCTGGATGTCGTATTCGCCGGCGATCGCCCGCAGATTCGCGACCTCGGCATTTTCCGCAAGCGTCATGGTGATCCGGTCGATGTAGGGAAGCTGGTTCCCCGCGGTGTCGACGGCCCAGAAGTAGGGATTGCGCTCCATGGACCAGGTCGGCGAATTGATGGGCGACACGGTCTTCCACGGCGTCATCGTGGGCAGCTCGTTGTTGAGCGCCCAGCTGTACTTCATCTTGAGCAGCGACACCCAGCTGTCGAAACCGAGATCCTTGGCCTTCTTGTTCGCGGCCTCCTCGGACGAGTACTTGGGCAGGAACTGCTTCAGGTAGTGGGCGGGCGCATAGGCGCCACCGTAATTCTGGAACGCGCCGCGGGTCGCGAGCCCGCCGCCGATCCCCGTGCTGCCGGCAAGCTGATAGACGAAATAGGTGTAGGGCTCGGGGAAATCGAAGGCGACGGTGTAGTCGTCGATCTTCCTCATCTTCCCGTCCTTGCCGTCGATCTGGAACTCGAAGAACGGCGTGGGGACGATGTTCTTGTTGAGGTAGATGTCCTCGTACCAGAACATGAAGTCGTTGGCCGTGAAGGGCTTGCCGTCGGACCACTTGGCGCCCTTGCGGAGGTAGATCGTCGTCGTCTTGCCGTCGTCGCTGACCTTCCAGTCGCGGGCGAGGCTGGGGATGATCTTGGACCCTGTGTAGTCGAAGGTCAGGATCTTGTCGGCCGAATTGATGCGATTGCCGTTTTCGTGGTCGGCCGGTCCGGTGAAGGCCCGGCGCCAGTTGCCGCCGTATTTTCCGATCTGGTCCAGAGGCTTCACGACGAACAGCTGCGACGGCTCGGGCAACCGTTTATCCACCGCAGGCAGCTTCCCGGCCTTCACCTGCGCGGCAAGCAGCGGGGATTCCTTGAAGGTTTTCGGAAAGGCCTTGGCATCGAGGATGATTTCCGGACCCTGGAGCTTTCCGATCAGCGTCGAGCCGATTTTCGCGGATTTCGACGGATCCGCCGGCGTCGCCGATTGCGCGGCGGCTCCCCCCGAAACCAGCGCCAGCGTGCCGAGGAGTCCAAGACCCGCCAGCACACGTACCGCACGCATCCATTTCATTCGAATCTCCTTTTTCGTTGTTCCGTTCCGGTGGCCAGGAAGGCCTGCGGCTTGCGTCCGTTCCGGCTGCCCGACGTCGCAGGCCAGCGCCAACGCCGCGGCGACAAGACGCACGGAATCACACTCCGGTTTGCCATTCTCACGCCGTGACTGTGGACGAAGCTTGCCGCAGATCAAGGTGACCTTTGGTGGAACGGATCGATGCCGCGGTGCCGATCGGGCCTGACGCCGACCGCGCCTGGGATCGGTGGCCCCGGGGTCGCTGAGCAAAGGGAATTGGCTGCTTCGCAACGCGCCCCGCAACCGACCATTCGACCCGGCGGCCGAGGGTAACGAACGCCGAGTTTGCGCCAGCGCAAACATCGCCATCCGCAACCCGGTCGGCTCCGGCTAAGATGTGGCAATTCGTCGCACCACAGGTTGCCGCAGCCCTGCCCCAAGCCATGCCCGTCGATGTCCGAGACCGCCGTTCCCGTCCCCGCGCTCCGAGGCGCGGGCGGGACATCGGCGCCCGATGCCGGGCAGCGCTCCGTTCCGCTGCAACCGGACCGGACCGATCCTCCCGCGCTGCGACAGGATCCTGCGCTTCCGGCGAGCCTGCGCCAGCTCGTCGACCTGCGCAGCGTGGCGATCGCGGGTCAGACGCTCGCGGTGGCAGGCGCAGTGCTGCTCGGTGTGTCGCTCCCCGTCGCCCCGATGGCGATCATCATCGCCGCGCTCCTCGCGTTGAACATTGTCGCCGCGGCGCGCCTGAGGCGGGGGGCGCCCGCCACGCATGGCGTCGTCGCCTCCCAGCTCGCGCTCGATCTCGCGGCCTTCACCGGGCTTCTCCTCTGTGCCGGCGGATCGGCCAATCCGGTCGCGTCCATCTACCTGCTGCACGTGGTCGTGATCGCGATGCTGCTGCCGTGGCGAAGCGCCCTCGCCGGCACGGCGCTGGTCATCGCGTGCCTTGCGCTCGCGATTCGCTTTGCCGAGCCGCTGCGGCACACGAACGGGCAGCCGTTGTCGGAGGCTGCGCTGGCGCTCGGACTCTGGGTCAGCTTCGCGCTGACCGCGGCCGTGACCGCCTGGTTCGTCAGCCGGATCGTCGTCACGCTGCGGGAGCACGACCGCTTGCTGCAGGAATCTGCGCGGAAGGCGCTGAACGACGAGGCGGTGAATCGCCTCGGCACGCTGGCGGCCGGCGCCGCGCACGAGCTCGGCACTCCGCTGACGACGATCGCGATGATCGCCGGCGAGATGCATCGTGACGCGCAGACAGCCGGAGCAGCGCCGCGACGCGGCGATCCTGGGCGCACAGGTGGAGGCGTGCCGGCACGCGCTGTCCAATCTGCGCGCGGCGGCGGGTCACGCCCGCGCCGAGGGTGGCGGTCCCGAAAAGCTCGACGCTTTCGTGATGTCCGTCGTGGCGCGGTTCCGGGCAACTGCGGCCCGATGTGCCGCTGCAGGCGGACTGGGACGGCCCGCTGCCGGCGCCGGAGATCTTCGCCGATCAGTCGCTGCGCCAGTCGCTGCTGATTCTGCTCAACAACGCGGCGGATGCATCGCCCCATCGCGTCGACGTCACGGCCCGCTGGGACGAGCAATCGCTCCGCGTGACCGTGGCCGACCGCGGCAGCGGCGTTGCGCCCGACCACATCGACATGCTGGGGCGAACCTTCTTCACGACGAAGGCCCCCGGTCAGGGTACCGGTCTCGGTCTTGTCCTGGCCGCGTCGACGGTGAATCGACTCGGTGGTACAGTCCGCTGGTCCAATCGCGCCGACGGCGGGCTCCGTGCCGAGATCCGCTTGCCGCTGGACCGCCTGCTGCTGTCGACGCCGTCCCCATGAACGCCCCCAAACCCGATCCCCAAGACCAGGCGCGCCTGCTGCTGGTCGACGACGACCGCGCGCTCTGCGAGGTGATGGGCCGCGCGTTCAGGGCGCGCGGATTCGACGTGGTTGCCGCGCACACGGTGGAAGAAGCGATACGCGCGATCGACGGTGATCCGCCCGAATTCGCGCTCGTCGACCTCAAGCTGCCCGACCAGTCGGGCCTGAAGATCGTGTCCCACCTCAAGGCCGCGGATGCCTGCACGCGCATCGTCGTCCTCACCGGCCACGGCAGCATCCCGACGGCGATCGAGGCGATCAAGCTCGGCGCGACGTATTACCTGACGAAACCGACCGACGCCGACGCCGTGCTGGCGGCATTCCGGCGCGAGGGTGGCGACGATGCCGTGCCGATCGATGCGAAGCCCATGACGGTCGAGCGCGTCGAGTGGGAGCACATCCAGCACGTCCTGCACGAGAACGGCGGCAATGTCTCCGCGACGGCCCGCGCGCTGTCGATGCACCGCCGCACGCTGCAGCGCAAGCTCCTTCGCCGCCCGGCGAAGGCCTGACGCTGCTCGCGGGCGGCTGCCCCTCTCAGCCCTTCGTCGCGTCGAGGTTCATCTCCGGCCACTTCCTGCCGTGGCAGGCCGGATTGGAACAGAAGCTGCCGCCGTCCTTCCCCCACTTGATCGGGCCGTGGCACATCGTGCACGAGCTGTCGATCTTCGAGCGGTGATCGTGCATCCAGTTGGGCGCGTTGTGGCCTTCCGGCGGCGTCAGGCCCGGAGCGACGGTCGACGCGACGGTCTTGAGACTGCCGTCGATCGTGACCTGCGGGAGGTCGTGGCACAGCGTGCACTGCAGCCGGATCGCCTCGCCCTTCTCGTTCACGTGCTTGCCGTCGTGACACCGGAAGCAGCCGGGGGAGTCGTTGTGGCCGACGTGGTTCGGGAACGACTTCCACGTGAGGTCCTTCGCCTCGAACTCGGAGAGCTTGAGGATGTCGAGCATCGTCGCCGCGAACTGCGCCTCGGCCGCCTTCGCCTCGGGCTTCAGCTCGCCCTTGGGCGCCGCGTCGGCGATGATCTGCTTGAACTTCGGCACCTGCTCCTCCATCGGGCCGTGCAGCGTCGACGCCTTGTCGATGATCGCGAGCGCGCGCGCCTTGATCGACGGCAGGCTGCGATCGATCTTCCCCTCGGAGATCGCCTGGTCGACGCGATTCGCCGGGTTGACGAACGGGTGGCCGGCCGCATTGTGGCAGTCCGCGCACTCCATCCGCTGCTTCGGCTTCTGGTCCATCTCGGCACGGCTGACCTTGCTCGCGGCGTCGAAGTAGGTGGTGGTCTTGCCGTCCTTGCCGGTAATGCGCACCCACGGGATCGTGCGCTTCTGCACGTCGTCGGTGGCGAACTCGACGTTCTGGGCGATGTGCCAGTGGATGCCCCGCGTCGCCTTGTCGCGCGCCTCGCCGCTGCCCGTGTGCACGACGAGCCGGGTCCGCGTCTCGGTGTTCGCGGCGTCGGCGGCGTAGTGGACCTTGGTGCGGACCTTGTCGGAGTGGTTGACCTCCGGCCAGTGACAGCTCTCGCAGTTGTCGCGGGCCGGACGCAGCGTCGTGGCCGCGAGCGGCCGCTTGTAGCCCGTGATCATGCCCAGGAGCTCGTGGTAGTGCGCCGCCTTGAGCGTCATCAGCTGCAGCGTGGGCAGGCGCCCCATGTGGCACTCGACGCACTGGACGCGCGCGTGCGACGCGACGGCGTAGGCCCGCGGCTCCTCGGGGTGGACCGCGTGGCAGTTGTCGGTGCAGAACGCGTTGCTGTTGCTGTACTCCCACGCGACGATGCCGCCCGCGGCCAGGACCGCGAGCGCAATGGCGCCGACGACGAGCGTCGTCACCGTGCCCAGCATCAACGTGCGCCGACCCAACGTGATCTTCATCGCCGATTTCCTCCCTGTGGTTCCGCGCAATTGCCCGCCTGCCATTGTAACTAGAAGAGGCTGTAGACGATCAGCACGATCGCCACGATGCCGAGCGTCAGCGCCGTGCCGCCGACGACCCAGCCGAACCACTTCGCTTCGGCGGTCGGCGCCGGCGCTTCCTTCTCGGCGAGCCGCCCTTCCCTGACCAGCCGCTCGTATTCGGCCAGACGTTCCGTCTTCAGCTCGTGCTCGGAGATGCGCCCGGTGAAGATCACGGTATCCATCGGGAACTTCGCGGGCCGCACGTGGCCGTTGAAGAAGTGGAACGTGAAGATGAAGCCGGCGGCGAGCAGCGCCTCCTCGCCGTGCACCAGCGCCGCGATGTTGAACACCCAGCCGGGCAGGAGCTGCGAGAAGAACACCGGGAACCAGAGCAGCAGCCCGGAACCGCCGATGATCAGCATCCCCCAGAACACCGCCCAGTAGTCGAACTTCTCCCAGTAGGTCCAGCGGTCGAACTGGGGCTGCGGCCCGGCGCCGACGAACCACTTGAAGCTGCGCATGATGTCGATGGCGTCCTGCGGTTGCGGCACCAGCGAGTCCGGCCCCCAGAGGAGCGGCAGGACGCCGCCGCGCGCGATCGCCTTCGACAGCAGGAGGACCACGTGGCTCGAGAACACGAGGATCATCACGCAGGCGCAGATCCGGTGAATGATGCCGGCGCTTTCGAACCCGCCAAAAATGCGCGCGAGCGTCGCGGCCCACGGTTTTTCCGCGTAGAGAAGCGGCAGGCCGGTCAACGCGCAGCCGACGAAAGTGAGCATCAGCCCCGCGTGCATCACGCGCTGGGGCGCCGTGAAGCGCCGGTAGTAGCGCTGCGCGGGACCGGCGGTGCCGGCCGCGACGCCGGCCGCCGGAGCAGCCGGATTACCCGTAGCGATCGCCATCAATGCCTTTCGTCACGTTTGCGGCCGCCGCCGAACTTCACGGCGAGCTCGCGGTACAGCCAGAGAATCGTGTGGACGCCGAAGAACGCGAACACGCCGAACAGCAGGAACTCCATGAACATGGCGGCGTAGTAGTAGATCGGATCGCGCGCCTTGTCGTGCCGGTTCGCGTGCGGATCGAAGCTCGCGAATTTCGGGCCCGCCCCGGCGTGGCAGGCCTGGCACGTCTTGAGCCTGTTCTCCTTGGACACCTTCGACGCCGGGTTCGACGCCGGCAGCACCTCGTGCGCGCCGTGGCAGGACGCGCAGGTCGCCACCCGCGCGTAGCCGAGTGCCGTCACCTGGCCGTGGAACGTGTCGCGGTAGGTCGAGATGTAATCGGTGTGGCAGTTGCCGCACTCCTTGATCACCTCGGTCTGGAACGACGGCTTTTCGTGCTGCTGGATCGCGTGCGCGCTGTGGCAGTCCGTGCATCCGGGCGACGCGAGCATGCCCTCCTGCCGCAGCTTGCCGTGCATGCTCTTGACGTACGCCTCGCGCTCCTTCTTGTGGCAGCTGCCGCAGGTGTCCGGGATCCGGGCGCGGCTGGTGCGGCTGCCCGCTTCGGTCTTGGCGCGGATGTCGTGCGCACCGTGGCAATTCGTGCAGGTCGGCGCCGACGCCTGCGCCGCGCCCATCAGCGCCTTGCCGTGGATGCTGTCGTGGAACTTGGTGCCGATGTTGCCGCCGGGGAGCTTGCCTTTGGCCACGACGGCATCGCTGCCGTGGCACTTGTCGCAGGTGGCCTCGACGTTCGCGTGATTCGTGCGCGAATCGTCCCCCTTGGCCCGCTTGATGTCGTGCGTGCCGTGGCAATCCGTGCAGGTGGCGGCGACGGTGTTGCCGCCTTTGCGCGCCAAGCCGTGCACGGTGCCGGCGTACTCCTTGACCGCCTTCTCGTGGCAGGTCGCGCAGTTGACCGGCTTCAGCTTCTCCGGATGCGGGAGCTTGTCGGCCGAGACATCCGCGTGGCAGTCGGTGCACTTCAGCTTGAGCTCGCCGTGCACCGACGCGACGAACTTCGCCCCGTCGACTGCGATCGACTTGCCGCCCGCGCCCTTGGCATCGGCCGCGGAATGGCACATGAGGCAGGTGTCGTTCGGGTTCGGGGGTGCCGCGGGAGCTGCTGCCCGGGTTGCTGCCGGCGCGGAGGCGGCGGCAGCGAGGCAGAAAACGATGCAAACGGCGTGGACTAGTCTTTTTGCGAAAATCATCCGATGTCCCTGCTGTGTACCCGCGAGCGCAACTCGCCACGACCTGGCATTTCGCGGGCCTCGGGCACGTCGATGGCGAATGGTGTCACCCGGCCTGACCCGCGGTCTTGACCTGTGTCAATCTGCGCCGCTCGGTGCCGGGATTCGGTCCGTCCCCGTTGCCGGGGTGGCGTGCGAACCCCGGACAACGGCGGTTCAACCGCTCAGTCGCCCCGCACGCGTCCTTCGCGGACCAGCGCCGTGTAGAGCTTCACGTCGGCGTCGATGCGCGCCGTCAGCTGCTGCGGCGTCGACGGGGTCACCTCGAAGCCGGCCGCTTCGATCCGGCCACGCACCGCCGGCGCGGCCAGCGCGTCGACCACCTCGTGCTGGATCGCCGTCAGCACCGGGGGCGGCGTGCCCGCGACACCGACCAGCGCCGCCCACGGCCGCATCTCCACTGCCGGACCGCCGGCTTCGACGATCGTCGGTATCTCCGGCGCCTCGGTCAGTCGCGCCGGCGCGGCCACGGCCAGCGCCTTCAACTTGCCGCCCTTGAGGTAGCCGCTCGCCGAATTGAGCCCGAACACGGTGAAATCGACATCGCCGAGCGCCACGGACGTGAAGAGGGCGCCGGCCTCCTTGAACGGAACGTGCAGCAGGCTCACGTTGGCCGCCCGCGCCAGCGTTTCGACGCACATCTGCGTCGGGTGGCCGTTGCCGAGCGAGGCATAGCTCACCTTGCCCGGCTGCTGCCGGGCATCGGCCAGCATCTCCGCCACCGTGGCGTAGCGGCTTTTCGACGAGACCAGGATCAGGAACGTGGCGCGAAAGAGCAGCGAGATCGGCGCCAGGTCCCGTGCGGGGTCGTAGGGCAGCGACGCGTGAATGAGCGGATTCACGGCGAGCGTAGCCCGTGTCCCCGACGAAGAGCGTGTGGCCGTCCGGCGGCGCGTTGCGCACCTCCGCGAACGCCACGATGCCGGACGCGCCGGGCTTGTTGTCCACGATCACCGACTGCCCCCAGCGCTGCGCCAGCCGCTCGGCCAGCGCACGGGCGACGAGGTCGGGGCCGATGCCGACCGAGTACGGGACGACGATGCGCACCGTGCGCGCGGGAAATGCGGCGGCCCCAAGCGCGCTGCGCGGCGCCACCGCGCAGGCCGCCATTGCCGCCAGCAGGCGGCGCCGTGTCGATATGGGCTTCCATGGAGTCGAGCCTCCTCATGCACGTTGCGCCGAAGCGGCCGTCCGGCGCGCCAAATCCGCCGCCTGGTCCTCGCCGATTTTCCCGACGGCGAAATACATCGCCTCCGGATGCGCCAGGTAGAAGCCGGAGACCGCGGCCGCCGGCAGCATCGCGAAGTTCTCGGTGAGCGACATGCCGATCTCGGGTGCGCGCAACAGGGCGAAGAGCGGCGCCTTGACGCCGTGCCCGGGACACGCCGGGTAGCCGGGCGCGGGGCGGATGCCGCGGTATTCCTCTTTGATCAGCGCCGCGGCGTCGAGCTGCTCGTCCTTGGCGTATCCCCACAGCTCGCGCCGCACCTTCCAGTGCAGCCACTCGGCGAACGCCTCCGCCAGCCGGTCGGCGAGCGCCTTCAGCATGATCGCGCTGTAGTCGTCCTTCTTCGCTTCGAACAGCGCGACTCTCTTCTCGATCCCGAGGCCGGTCGTGACGGCGAACGCGCCGAGATAGTCGCGCACGCCCGAGGCTTTCGGCGCGACGAAATCGGCGAGGCAGTAATTGGGCTTGCCCGGCGGCCGCTCGTTCTGCTGCCGCAGATTGTGCCACGTCAGCGCGACGTTGGCGCGCGACTCGTCCGTGTACATCTCGATGTCGTCGCCGACCGAATTCGCCGGCAGCAGTGCGACGGCGCCGTTGGCCGTCAGCCAGCGCCCGGCGACGATTTCGCGCAGCATCGCCTGGCCCTCGGCGTACACATTGCGCGCCGCCTCGCCGACGACGGCGTCGTCGAGGATCGCGGGAAAGGGGCCGGAGAGCTCCCACGCCTGGAAGAACGGGCCCCAGTCGATGTAACGCGCAAGCTCCCCGAGATCGACGTTGCGGAATTCGCGCCGGCCGAGCGCCATCGGGACCGGCGGCGAATAATGCGACCAGTCGGCCCGGAACGCGTTGGCGCGGGCGGCCGCGAGCGGGATCAGCGGCGGGCCCTTCTTGCCGGCATGCTGCACGCGGATCTTCTCGTAATCCGCGGCGACCTCGGCCACGTAGGCGTCCTTCAGCTCGTCGGAAAGGAGGTTGCTCGCCACGCCCACCGCGCGCGAGGCGTCGGGCACGTAGACGGTGATGCCCCCGTAATGCGGCGCGATCTTCACCGCGGTGTGCACGCGGGAGGTCGTGGCGCCGCCGATCAGCAGCGGCTGCTTCATGCCGAGGCGCTGCATCTCGTGCGCGACGTGCGCCATTTCCTCGAGCGACGGCGTGATGAGACCCGACAGGCCGACGATGTCGGCGTTGTGCTCGCGGGCCGCGTCGAGGATCCGCGAAGCCGGCACCATCACGCCCAGATCGATGACCGCGAAGTTGTTGCACTGGAGCACGACACCCACGATGTTCTTGCCGATGTCGTGGACGTCGCCCTTGACCGTCGCCATCACGATCGTGCCCTTGGGCTTGCCGGCGTCGCCGGATTTCGCTTTTTCCGCCTCGATGAACGGCACGAGGTGGCCGACCGCCTGCTTCATCACGCGCGCGCTCTTCACGACCTGCGGCAGGAACATCTTGCCCGCGCCGAAGAGGTCGCCGACGACATTCATCCCCGCCATCAGCGGGCCCTCGATCACGTGAATCGGCCGGTCGAACGTTCTGCCGCGCCTCTTCCGTGTCCTCGATGATGTACGTGGTAATCCCGCGCACGAGCGCGTGCGAGAGTCGCTCCTCGACCGTTCCCGTGCGCCACGACAGGTCCTCCGTGACCTGCTTCCCCTGCGACTTGAACGACTCGGCGAGGGCAACCAGACGCTCCGTCGCATCCGGCCGCCGGTTGAGGACCACGTCCTCGACCCGCTCGCGCAGCTCCGGCGGAATCTCGTCGTAGACGCCGAGCTGCCCGGCATTGACGATGCCCATCGTCATCCCGGCGCGAATGGCGTGATAGAGGAACACCGTGTGGATCGCCTCGCGCACCGGCTCGTTGCCGCGAAACGAGAAACTGACGTTCGACACGCCGCCCGACACCTTCGCGTACGGCAGGTGCTGCCGGATCCAGCGCGTGGCGTTGATGAAGTCGACCGCGTAGTTGTTGTGCTCCTCGATTCCCGTCGCGATCGCGAAGATGTTGGGGTCGAAGACGATGTCCTCGGCCGGGAAGCCGACCTTGCGCGTCAGGAGGTCGTACGCGCGCTGGCAGATCTCGACCTTCCGCTCGAAGGTGTCGGCCTGGCCCGTCTCGTCGAAGGCCATCACGATCGCCGCGGCGCCGTAGCGCCGCACGAGGCCCGCCTGGCGCAGGAACTCGGCCTCGCCCTCCTTCATCGAGATCGAATTGACGATCGGCTTGCCCTGCACGCACTTCAGTCCCGCCTCGATCACCTCCCACTTCGACGAATCGATCATCACCGGCACGCGCGCGATGTCGGGCTCGGCGGCGATCAGGTTGAGGAACCTGACCATCGCCGCCTTCGAGTCGAGCATCGCCTCGTCCATGTTGACGTCGATGATCTGCGCGCCGCTGGCGACCTGCTGGCGCGCGACCTCCACCGCGCCGGTGTAGTCGCCGGCGAGGATCAGCTTGGCGAACGCGCGCGAGCCGGTGACGTTCGTGCGCTCGCCGACGTTGACGAACAGCGAGTCGTCGCCGATGGCAAGCGGCTCGAGGCCGGCGAGCCGCATGACCCCTGCCTGCGCCCGCGCCGATTGCGGCGGCTCGCTAGGCGGCAATGGATTCCGGGCGCAAGGATCTTCCGCGGCGGCAGGTTGCTCACCGCATCGGCGATCGCGCGGATGTGCGCGGGCGTCGTGCCGCAGCAGCCGCCGACGAGATTGACGAAGCCGTTCCGCGCGAAGTCCTCGATCAGCCCCGCGGTCTCGGCGGGCGTCTCGTCGTAGCCCGTGTCCGACATCGGATTCGGCAGGCCCGCGTTCGGATAGCACGAGATGTACGTGTCCGCCACGCGCGCGAGCTCCTCGATGTACGGGCGCATCAGCGCCGCGCCGAGCGAGCAGTTGATGCCCACGGCCAGCGGCCGCACGTGGCGCACCGAATTCCAGAACGCCTCGGTCGTCTGACCCGACAGCGTGCGGCCGGAAGCGTCGGTGATCGTCCCCGAGACGATCACCGGAAACCGCCGGCCGATCCGCTCGAAGAACGTCTGCAGCGCGAACAGCGCCGCCTTGCCGTTCAGCGTGTCGAAGATCGTCTCGACGAGAAAGAGGTCGGCGCCACCTTCGGCGAGACCGTCGATCGCCTCGCCATAGGAGGCCACCAGCTCGTCGAAGCGGACGTTGCGCGCGCCGGGGTCGTTGACGTCGGGCGAGATCGACGCCGTGCGGTTGGTCGGACCCAGCGCGCCCGCGACGAAGCGCGGCTTGCCTGGCGTCCGGGCGGTCCACGCATCGGCGCATGCGCGTGCGAGTTTCGCCGCCGCGACGTTGATGTCGCGCACCCTGCCCTCGAGCCGGTAGTCGGCCTGCGCTATCGAGGTGGCGTTGAACGTGTTGGTGCTGATGACATCGGCGCCGGCCTCGAGATACGCGTCGTGGATCGCGCGCACGATTTCCGGCTGCGTCAGCACGAGCAGGTCGTTGTCGCCCTTGACGTCGTGCGCATGGCCGGCGAGGCATTCGCCGCGGTATCCGGCCTCGTCGAGCCGATAGCCCTGGATCATCGTGCCCATCGCGCCGTCCAGGAGCAGGATGCGCCGGTCCAGCAAGGCTTTGATCTCGGCAGTGCGATCGGGTTGCATGGCGGGCGATGAAGGCGGATTCGAGCCTTGGATTCTAGCATTGGCCCCGACGCCGTCCGTGGCTCCCGGGCCAGGGATGCCCGACCCGCCGGAGCGGTTATAACCGCCCAACCAACGAGCCTAACGCGCCGCCATCCCGCGTGTTAAATTCGCCGCCATGAAACACATGAAACCGCACGAAGCCGCCCGGTTCCTCCACGAAAATCCGTCGGCGGTCTTCATCGACTGCCGCAGCGAGATGGAGTATTTCTTTGTCGGCCACCCGGTCGGCGCGCACCACGTCGCGTGGAACGACGGTCCCGACTGGGACATCAATCCCCATTTCGTGGGCCAGGTGAAGAAAGTCGCGAGCATGAACCGGCCGATCGTCCTCATCTGCCGCAGCGGGCACCGGTCGCTCGACGCCGGCGACGCGCTCGAGAAGGCCGGCTTCAGCGATGTCTACAACGTCCTCGACGGATTCGAGGGGCCGCTCGACGATGCTCACCACCGTGGCAGCGTCTCCGGCTGGCGGATGGAAGGCCTGCCCTGGGAGCAGCTTTAGGAAAAGCGGGGTCAGACTCGACGTTGTTGTAGCCCCGAACCATGACGCCGACAGCCTGCACAAGAGTCGTAGTCTGACCCCGCTTTTCCTCAGAGCGCGAGCGCCATGTAAACCACGCCGGGCAGCGGATTGTCGTAATACGCCGCGCATTCCCGGAAGCCCAGCCTGGCGTAGAGCCTTCGGGCGTCGGCCATCCAGTCGAGCGTATCGAGCTTGAGCTCCCGGTAGCCGATCGCCCGCGCATCGGCGATCAGCGCCTCGGCTAGCCGGCGCCCCCAGCCGCCGCTGCGATGCGCCGGTTGCAGGTAAAGACGCTTGACTTCGCCGATGCTCGGCGCCGCGAGTGCGGCCGACGCGCCGGCAACCGCTGCCTCGATCCGATGGATCGGCCGCAGGGCGATGCAGCCGAATGCTTCGCCGGGACCGCCGGCGAGCAGCAACCGCCCGTGCGGTGGTGCATAGGCGCCCGGCAAAGTGGCGAGCTCCCGGTCGAAACCCTGAAAACACAGATCGACCTGCAGCCAATGCGCGTACTCGACGAACAGCGCGCGCGCAAGCGCGATGTCCGCATCCGTCGTGGCGAGACGAAGGCTGGCGGTCGGCACGGTGCGTTCCACGGCCCTACCCGGCTGCGATGCGCGCCGCCGGGCACACGTCGGGACAGCTCGCCAGCTTCATCCGTGCCTCATCGCCGATTGCTTCACTGCACCTTCTCGCAATTGCCGATCTTCGCCTCGCTGCCCGGAAACGCGGGCACGAGATCGCGCAGGCGCGCGATGACCGGCGCCTGCGGGTCGCGGATGACGAACAGGGTCGACGCGACCACTTGCTGGCGCGGCCCCAGCCTGGCGTTGGCCGCGCCCAGCCGCACGACGTCGGCGTGCCGGGCCTTCGCGGCGTCCTCGGTGACGAAGGCGCCGAGCGATACGGCATGGCGTTGCGGGCCGTTGTCGACGATCGACACGTCGCCGATGCCGCGCGCCCTGGCTTCCGCGGCGCGGCGCTCGGCTTCGGCCCGGTTTGCCGCCGGCGGAAGATAGACCCAGAAAGCCGTGCCGGTCTCGACACGTCGCTGCGTGAGCAGCTTGCCCAGCGCGAGCGGTTCGAGCTCCGCGAGCGAGCGCGCCCGGTCGCCTTCGGCAATGGGGCCCCACTCGAGGCAGACGTCCGCGAGCACAGCCACCTTGCCCGGCCCGAGCGCCGCCACCTGCTGCGGGGTGAGCAGCCTGATCTTGTCGGGCTGGACCTGGTCGGCGAGGCGGACCGCTTCGCCGCCTCCCGTCAAGTCGAGGCGCGTGTACCCGAAGAACGTCAGGTTCGCGAGCAGGAGCAGGAGCAGGATGGTGCGCAACGGGGTCATTGCATTTCTCCGGCGAGCGCGAGCACGCCTTCGAGCACGAGATTGTCGACCACCTCCACCGGCGGGTCGAGATGCAATCCGATTTCCGGGGCGGCGCCGCCGGCGAGATAGCAACGGACGTGCCCCGGATCGGCATCGATCCGGCGGCGCATCTGCTCGATGGCGCCGCAGACGGCCTGCACCGCGCCGGTATAGATCGCGTCCGCCGTGTTGTCCGGAAACGGTCGAAACGCGCCGGCCGGCA
Organism: uncultured beta proteobacterium; assembly: GCA_963751405.1. Lineage (GTDB taxonomy): Bacteria > Pseudomonadota > Gammaproteobacteria > Burkholderiales > Casimicrobiaceae > CAIWHR01. The sequence continues at coordinate 139,205 of CAVVUJ010000005.1, forward strand.
CCTTGAGGCCCGACGTGTTCTCGGCAAGCGAAGCGAGCATGAGTCGCAGGCCGGGAAGGATCAGCCCGCCGCGGAAGGCGCCGTCCACGTCGAGCACATCGATGGTGACCGCCGTACCCGCATTGACGACGACGCACGCCGGCGGAAACAGATCAGTCGCTGTCGAGCGCCGCCAGGCGGCGATGAGCGAGGCCCACCGGTCCGCGCCAAGTTGCGCCGGATGGGCGTAGCGGTTGGTGACGCCGCAGGCGAATTCCGACGCGGCGAGCCATTCCGGCGTGACGCGCCAGCGCGCGAGCTGCGCCTCGATCCGCACGCGCGCAGCCTCGCCCGCGACGTTGACGCCCACGACGCGCACGGGGCGCGGCAGATTGTGCCAATCGCGCAGCGACAACGCGCCGATCTCGCTGTTGGGAGTCACGCCGAGCGTCACCCACCCGTGCGGGCCGCGCAGTCCCCATTTCATCCGGCTGTTGCCGGCGTCGATGACAAGAACCCGGCTCAATAGTGCACCCTTGGCGCTGCGCGCCGTCCCTCCGGGGGAGCACGCGCGCGCAGGGCGAGCCAAGGCCCGAAGGGCGCTCTGCGCGCCTGGCGGCGAGATGCACGGCGGGCACGCCGTGCGGAGGGACCATTCGCGCCTTGGGACGGCCCGGCGGCGCTCATGCGCGGCGCAGTGAGATCTCGCCCGAGAGGAACCGCGCGCGGCGCGGGCCGTCGGCCAGCACCAGCGCCCCGCTCGCGTCGACGCCGGCCACCTTGCCGGTCACGCTCGCGCCGTCCGGCAGCAGCAGCCGCACCGCCTTGCCCTGGTACGCGTGGCGATGCTGCCACTCGGCGACGAACGGCGCAAAGCCCTCCTTCGCATACAGGTGGAGGACCGTGGCGAGCTCGGCCAGCAGCGCCGCGCACAACCGGTTGCGGTCGATCGGCGGCGCCTTGTCGCCCGGCGATGGACGCGAGATCGGTGACCGGAACGGGAATGTCCTTGCGGGCCGCCGCAGGCACACGGACATTGAGGCCCACGCCGATGACGGTCGTCGTCGGGCCGAGCGCGTCGCCGTTCAACTCGATCAGGATGCCGCCCACTTTGAGGTGGCGGTGGATGAGGTCGTTCGGCCACTTGAGCGCCACATCCTTGAAGCCTTCGGCCTCGAGCGCGCGCACGACGGCGACGCCCACTGCGAGCGACAGCCCGGCGAGGAAGCCCGCGCCCTGCTCGAACTTCCAGCCCAGCGAAAACGTGAGGCTCCCGCCCGCGATCGCCGTCCACGCGCGCCCGCGCCGGCCGCGTCCGGCTGTCTGCCATTCGGCGGCAAGGGCAGTCTGGTGCACGTCCCGCCGCTGCGCCCGGCGCATGAGCTCGGAGGACGTCGATTCGATCTGGTCGACGACCTCGATCGCGATCGGCAACGGGATCCCGCGCACCGCGGCCAGCTCGGCGAGGGATGCCCGAACCAACTTGGCGTCGAGAAAATCGGGCGCCTCCAGCAGGCGGTAGCCGCGACCCTTGACCCGCTCGAGAGCGAGGCCCGAGGTGCCGGCATCCTTCAGGACCTGCGAAACGCGGGCGCGCGTCAACCCCACCTTGGCGGCGAGGTCCTCACCGGAATGGAACTCTCCATCGGCAAGTTGGCGCAGCAGCGAGAATCCGAGCGGAGTGAGCACTTCTTAACAAGAATGCCGGAACAGGGGTGAAATGTTACACGACGAGGGTCCCGAGCGGGGGAAAAACAGGGGCCGGCGCGACCGCTCCGGGCGGACGTGGCGGTCGGCGGACTCCGCCGGCCTGGGGTGCATGCACGCCCGGGCGGACGCCGGGGCAGCGCGTCAGCCGGACGGCAACGCCAGCAGTTCCAGGACGCGCGCATGCAGCGCGCGATCGCCGCAGGCGACCACCGATCCGCCTTCGTCGCAGCGCCCGCCGTCCCAGGTGGTGATCGTCCCGCCGGCGGCCTCGACGATCGGCATCAGCGCCTGCACGTCGTAGGCGTGCAGCGACGCCTCGATCACGATGTCGATGAGGCCCATGGCGAGCAGGCAATAGGCATAGCAGTCGCCCCCCCACCGGGTCAGCCGTGCCCGGTCGGCAACGCGGTCGAACGCCGCGCGCTCGTCGGCCGTCCGGAACATCCGGGGGTCGGTGCAGGCCACGGCGGCATCCCCGAGGGTCGGGCAGCGCCGCGTGCGGAGCGTGCGCCGCTCGCTCCCGCGCCGCCACTCGGCGTTGCCACCCGCCGCCGTGAATGTCTCGCCGACGTACGGCTGGTGCGCGACTCCGGCGACCACGCCGTCGCCATCGTTCAGCGCGATCAGCGTGGCCCAGTGCATCTGGCCCAGGATGAAGCTCCGCGTGCCGTCGATGGGGTCGATCACCCACGTGTATTTCGACGCGCCCTTCTGCCAGCCGTGCTCCTCGCCGCGAATGCCGTGACCGGGGTACGCGCGCACGAATCGCCTCGCTGATCACCGTCTCGGCCGCGCGATCGGCGACGGTGACGGGATCGTAGCCCGCAGCACCCCCCTTGTCCGCGACATCGAGCGCGGCGCGGAAGTGGGGGAGGATGACATCGCCGGCGGCCTTCGCCGTGTGCACGGCGAATTCGAGGAAGGCGGCGTTCGTGGCGTTGTCCATGCGGATGGCGGCCCGCGTTCCGTGCGGGCCCGATCCTATGATCGCACGCCCGTTGCGGCAGGCGACGATCCGGACCGCTCCGGGCCGATGCCGGCCAGCGCTTCCCGTTCTTTCTCCGCCGACAACACGTTGCGCCAGGCGTCCCGTGTTGTCGCGCTCGCCGAGCCACGTCGCGGTGTCGTCGATCGTCTGCGCGAGCGGCCGGATCGACGAGGCCGTGCGCGATCGCGCGAGCGCAGGCGAAATCCATGAACGCCGCCGACTCCGGATCGCTCGCGGGAATCCACAGCGGGAGCCCCGTCCAGGGGACGATGCCGCAGCCGACAAGCGGGCGTCGTCGACCCATGCCGGCACCGGCGCGCTCTCCGGACCGCGGCCGCGAGCCACGAGGGCGTCGACGAGCGCGCCCATCGTCCACATGCCCTCCGGGCTGCAGGCATTGAACGTCCCGGCCCTGCCGGCCTCCACGCCATCCAGGATCCACGCGGCCAGGTCGCGCGCGTCGATGAACTGGACCGGCCGGTCGCGCGGTCCCGGCACCAGTGCGGCCTCGCCTCTTGCGCCAAGCAGTCCTGGTCGCAGGAACCGCGCAACCCAGTACGCGAAGCGGTCGGTCGGGTCGAAGGGTCCGACGATGAGCCCCGGGCGCACGACGAGCGCGCGGTCGCGGAACACGGCGCGGATTTCCTCTTCGCAGCACGCTTTCAGCGCACCGTAGTGCGCCTTGACGTCTTCGGACGAAGGATCCTCGAGCGTGGCGACCGGCGCGGTTTCGTCGATACCCGGGCGGCTCGCATCCGCGTACACCGACAGCGACGAAACGAACGTGTAGTGTCCGATGCGTCCGGCGAGCGCTTCTGCGGCCGCCTTGACGCAGCGGGGAACGTAGCCGCTGGTGTCGATCGCCGCATCCCATTCACCCGCGGCGAGCGCCGCCAGGCCGGGGGCAACGCGCGGATCGCGGTTGCCGACGAGTTGCCGCACTGCGGCGCCCGGCGGCAGCGGCGTCACGCCGCGCGTGAAGATCGTGACGTCGTGACCGCGCGCGAGCGCGGCGTCGACGAGATGCCGGCCGAGAAAGCGCGTGCCGCCCAGGACGAGGAGTTTCATGCGGTAGCGGCGGGCGTCACGAACGAGACGGCGATCGCGTGAATCCCCGCGCGGCGATACCGCCGGGGCCGCTGGAGCGCGCGCATGGCACCTACCCGCGCGGCACGATCGTCACGCCGGCGAGCTTTTCCTGCGCCTCGATCAGCGAGGCGATGTACTTGTCGCCGAATCCGAGCAGGTTCGCCGTGACGATGCTCTGGTGCACCGCTTCGCCGACGATGCAGGGCGCCGGCAGCGACTCCGCGAGGTGCGTGTAGTAGCGCAGGTCCTTCATCGCGTTGACGAGCGTGAACTTGAGGCCCGTGAGGTCGCCGTTCCCGTCGAGCATCCTGCCCACCATCATCTGGAAGATGCCGGAGTTGACCGCGCCGGCCGAGATCACCTCGTGCAGCTTCCGGAGCGAAAGCCCGGACTTCACCGCCACCGCGCAGGCCTCGGCGGTCGCCGTCGCGATCGCCTGCGCGATGAAGTTGTTGATGAGCTTCAGCGTGTGGCCGTGCCCGGGAGGGCCCGCATGGATGACGTTCTCGCAGAAGGCCGAGAGCACCGGCTTCAGCCGCGCGAACACCGCGTCGTCGGCGCCGACCATCGTGTTGAGCCGCCCCTGCTCCGCCTCGACCGGCGTGCGGGCGAGGGGGGCGTCGACGAACAGCGCGCGCTTCGCCTCGAAATCCAGCCGGATCGCAGCCGTCGACGCCGGCTCCGCGGTGGACGTGTCGACGACGATCAATCCGTCGCGCGCCGCCACGAGCAGTCCCGTGTCGCCATAGACGATCGACTCGATCTGCGGCGAGCCGGTCACGCAGAGGAACACGATGTCCGACTGGCGGGCGACTTCCGCGTGCGTCGTCACTTCGCGCGCCCCGGCCGCGAGCAGGTCCTCGAGCGGCTTCCGGTTGCGGTGCGCGCACACGGTGAGCGGGTAGCCCTTGGTGACGAGGTTCTTCGCCATGCCGTGGCCCATCAGCCCCAGCCCGATGAAACCGATGCGCGGCTTCGTGTCTGCGTTCATGTGTCCTCCCTGAGTGGGGACAGACCCCGGTCTTGGGGTCTGTCTCCGTGGATGATTTTGGGGTCTGTCCCCGAGTTCCCGGCCGGCGAGTCTACCGCATGGCCGACGAGTGCGAGAAACAGGCGCGACCGACTTCAATCGACCGCGGTCGGCTCCGGTGCCGCGCCCTTCGCGCGCCGGCGTTCGTGCACCGTGATCAGGAATCCGCTGCCGCCGATCACCGCCATGCCGGCCAGCGTCCACGCGTCGGGAAAATTGCCGAACGCGATCCAGCCGATGAGGGTTGCCCACACGAGCTGCATGTACGTGAACGGCGTCAGGGCGGACGCCGGCGCGCGCTGGAAGGCGAGGATGAACAGGAAATGCCCGATGGTCCCGAGCAGGCCCGCAACAGTGATGACCGCGACGTCCGTCCAGGGCATCTCGAAGCCGATGCCCAGCCAGGGCAGCAGCGCGGTCATCATCAGCGTGCCGACGAGCGCGGGGTAGAACAGCAGCACGCGCGAGTCCTCGCCGGCAAGCGTGCGCGTCAGGATCTGGAACGCCCCGTAGAACACGGCCGAACCCAGCGCCAGCAACGCCGCGCCCTGGAACACCACGGACCCCGGCCGCACGATCAGGAACATCCCGGCAATGCCGGCCAGCACGAGCGCGATCCTCGGCCGCGTCATCCTCTCCCCGAGAAAGAGCACGGCGAGGATGATGACGAGGACCGGCGTCGCGTAGTTGATCGCCGTCGCCTCGGCGAGCGGCAGGTACCGGAGCGCGCTGAAGAAGCACAGCGAGGAGAGCGGCAGGATCGCGGCGCGCACGAACTGCAGCCGGAACCGCGGCGTGCGCAAGAGCCCGACGCCCATCCGCGGCAGCAGCCACAGCAGTATCACGAGCAACTGGACGGCATAGCGCGCCCACACGAGCAGGGGGATCGGGTAGCGGTCCGCCAGCGCCTTGACCGTCGCGTCGAGGAGCGTGAAACACAGGACGGCCCCCACGATCAGCAGAATCGCGGACAGCGGGACATGGGCCTGCGGGCGCATCAGCACGCCCCTTGGCCGCTGCGGCCGCCGGCCTCGACCCGGCAGAGCGTGAACGAGGGTGTTGCGATGGAGCCGGCGGGCGAGCCGACGGCGGCGGTACAATTCCAAGGGTCTCGATCCAGCCAGGAAGGACGCCCATTATGAAGCTCTATTACCACCCCGTCTCCACGGTCAGCCGTCCGATCGTGCTGTTCGCCGCCGATAACGGCATCGCGCTCGAGTACCAGGTCGTCGACCTGATGACCGGCGAGCACATGAAGCCGGCGTACACGGCGATCAATCCGAGCCGGCTCGTGCCGGTGCTCGAGGACGGCGACTTCCGCCTGACCGAAAGCTCGGCGATCCTCAAGTATCTCGCCGACAAGATCGATTCGCCCGCCTATCCCAAGGACCTGCGCAAGCGCGCAAGGGTCAACGAGATGATGGACTGGCTCAATACCGGCTTCTACCGCGATTTCGGTTACGGTCTCGTGTATCCGCAGATATTTCCCGCATCACAAGCGCCCGAGCGACGAGGCGCACGCCGCCACGGTGGCGTGGGGCAAGGAGAAGGCAAAATTCTGGCTCGGGGTCCTTGACCAGCATCTGCTGGGCTCGGGGCGTAAGTACCTGTGCGGCGACGACATCACGATCGCCGATTATTTCGGCGCCGGCATGATCTCGCTGGGAGAGGTCGTCCATTGCGATTTCTCGCGCTACCCGAACCTCGCGCGCTGGTACGGCGCGATGAAAGCGCGGCCCAACTGGGCCAAGGCCAACGAGGCGTTCTACGGCCTGGTCGGCGCGCTCAAGGAAAAGGCGTTCGAGGCGGTTTGAGGAGTCGCCCGCGTGGGGCGGGGCCGGTGCGCTGCGGGCGCATGCAGTACCTTAAGCCCGCAGCGCACCGGCCCCGCCTGCTGTGCCCGACGCTTCGCGACAGGAGAGCATCGACGATGATCAAGGGACTCCACCACAACGCGTACCGCTGCCGCGACTCCGAGGAGACGCGCCGCTTCTACGAGGACTTCCTCGGCCTGCCGCTCGCCGGCACGCTTGCGATCACCGAGACGAAGACGGGCCGCAAGACCGCCGTGCTGCACACGTTCTACCGGATGGACGACGGCTCGTACCTCGCATTCTTCGAGGCGCCGGATTCGCCGTTCGAATTCAAGGCGCAGCACGACTTCGACCTGCACATTGCGCTCGAAGTCGACGAGCGCGCGCTGCACGAGATGCTCGCCAAGGGTAAGGCGCAAGGCTTCGAGACCCGCGGCGTCATCGACCACGGCTTCATCCACTCGATCTATTTCCGCGATCCGAACGGCTACGTGGTGGAGCTGACCGCGAAGACCGCGCGTCACGCGCAGGAGATGGATCCCGCGACCAACGGGGCGCGGGCGAAGCTCGACCGCTGGCAGGCGGAGAAGGTGCGGTAGCGTCAGAAGCTGAATGCCGCCGCCGTTGCGTCTCGCTCCCACACCTTTGCGGTGGCGCAAGCGAAGAGGAGCGGATGCCGAGCATCCGCTCCCCTGGGTCCGACGCGGCGATGGTTACTTCGGCTTGGCCACCGGATAGCCGGCCTTGACCCAGTCGTCGAACCGCATGTCCACCGAGGTGGCGTTGGTGAAGCCCAGATCCTGCAGCGACTTGGTCGCCAGGGCGCAGCGCCCTCCGGTCGCGCAGTAGAGCGTCATCTTCGTGTCCATCCTGGTGTTGTCCGGGAAGCCGACGAGCTTCCAGATCCTGAACTCGATCAGGCCGCGCGGCACGTTGACGGCGCCGGGAACGAACCCGTCCGCGAACTCGTTCTCCTGGCGCACGTCGATCAGGAGTCCGACGTCTTTGCGATCGAGCGCCGCCTTGAATTCGGCCATCTTGACGGTCTTGATCTGCGACTTGGTCTTCGCGACCATCTCGTTGATTGACGGCGGGTAGCTCGGAGCCGGCGCCGCAGCCTGTGGGGCCGGAGCGGCAGCGGGAGTTTGGGCGACAGGGGCCGTCGTGCCACCGGCGAGAGCCATCCCCGCCAGTATCAACGCAGTGAAAAGAACCTTGTTCCGGAATGACATGGGGTACCTCCTCGAATGTCTACGCGGGACCGGCGTCGAACCCGAGGCCGGTGGTCTGCTGGCAGATCCGCACGCACGCGGCGCTCGAGCGGAATGCTGCCGCGCGCGGGGTGTGTTCGATAGGAGATATGCTAACCACGGCGGCGCAAGGCCGCCTTGACGGCTGTCAAACGCT
>CAVVUJ010000006.1:0-76044 GCA_963751405.1 uncultured beta proteobacterium
TGACCCGATGACCGGGAGGTCTCGGGACCGTCGCCGAGCGGTTGGTCAATCCAGCACAATGCCGGCGAGGTCGGTCACGCGCCAGCCGAGCTCGCGGGCGGCGCTCGCGGCCGTCGGGGACACCATGCCGGACACGATGAGCTCGCGCGCTCCCTTGTCCTTTCGCCCGTGGTCGGCGAGCTCGGCGACGCGTGCCGTCCAGCTGAGATAGTCGACCGGCAGGGCAAGCACGCGCCGGCCGCTCCCCAACCGGGCCACGACGGATTGATCCAGCGCGATCAGCTCGCGCACGGGATCATTGCCGGCATGACGCCGGATCATGCGGAGCTGCTGGATCAGGAACAGGGCATGGGCCTCGCTCCGCGCGCCGATCGCAATTTTCAGCAGACCTTCCTCGCCCTTGATCGTCCCCAGGGGCTCGAGCGCATCGACGAACAGCAGCTGCAGGGTCGGCGTGAACGTGGTGTTGCGCAGGAACTCGCGCGCAACCGTCGGCGAGTTGCCGCGCGCGGTGAGACGGGGCTCGAGATGCTCCCTGATCTCGGTCGGGCTCAAATCCCAGACCAGGCTGTCGAGGCGTCGGGTGACGGTGAGCATCGTGCCGGCCACGCCGGACACTGCGCCGGTGGCGACACTCACGGGGACGCCTCCGGCGACCGAGGCCCATGCGAGGTCCTCCAGCCGCCGCTGCACCAGCGGGTTGCCGGTATACGGATCGATGCCCATCGACCTCGCGAGCGAGCGACGCGCGCGGTTGAGACCGGCAAGCTCCTTCGCGAAGTCGGTGGCCTGCGAACCGGCCTGCCCGGCGTCGCCGCTCCCGGACTGCATGCTTGCGCTGACCGTGCTGACTGCGCTGCCCACCATGCCGGTGGCGCGCGACATCAGGCGCCCGACTCCCGCCGGAATTCCGGCGACGGTTCCCACGGGATCCCTCGCCACGCGGACGATGCCGTCCACCGTCTTGCCGGCCGACTCCGCGATCGCCCTCGAGAAGACGTCGAGGCGGCTGACCCTTTCGAGCTCGGCCAGCGCCGGCATTTCGGCGATGCGCAGGGACAGGAGCGTGGCGCCCCTGGCGTCGAGGGGCCCCCAGTCACTCCGGATCGAGAACCGGCCGAGAAAATCCTTGACCTGCCGTGGGCGAGTCGACCTGGTAGCCCGCGCCGGTCAGCGCGACCGATGCGGGGACGAGATCCCGGGTGGCCAGGGTCGGTTCGGATTCCGGCGCCGGCAGCGCCATTGCAGGAACCGCCAGCAGTCCTGCAATCGCGAACAAAGCCGTTGCCCCAAATGAAATTCGCAAGCGCATCGTCTTGTTTCCTGCAAGGGCAATCCGGAAGGAGGGCCCGCCTCCGAAAGAGGACGGGGAATCAGGGCAACTATAGCGTACGGCGCGTTCGAGCCCTTGGCGCAGACAGCCGGTTCGTCGTGGCGAAGCGCGGGTCACTATGGCGGCAGCCCGAGCAACTCCAGCGAGCGGCGCAGCTCCGGGCTCATCGGAAGCCCGATGCGCCCGCCCGACGGCAACGGTCGCACGAACCAGCGGTCGTAGATCCAGGTGATCTCCCGGCTCTCGGCGAGGCTGCGCAGCGTGCGCTCGACCGCATCGGCCAGGGCGCCGTCGCCGCGCGCATACATGATCCCGTAGGGTTCCAACGACAGCATGTCGCCGACGAGATGGAACACTGTTGACTGCTTCGTCTCCGCGAGAAGCCCGCGCAGCAATATGTCGTCCGCGGCCAGGGCCTCGGCGCGGCCGGTCGTGAGGAGCGCAAGCGCGGCGCGGTAGTCGTCCGCAGCGACGAACCGGATCGCGAGCCCATTGAGGCGGTCGTACTCGCGCATCGCGGCCGCGTTGGTCGTGCCGCTGACCACTGCGACGGGCCGGCCGCGCAGGTCGTTCAGGTCGCGGATCGCGCTGCCGCGAGGCACGGCAATGCGCGTCCCGGTGATGAAGATCACCGGCGAAAACGCGATCTGCTGCCGCCGCTCCGCGGTGTTCGTCGTCGCGCCACATTCGAGATCCACGGCGCCATCGACGACCTGCTGAATCCGGTTGAGTGGCGTTACCCGGACGTAGTCGATGCCAAGCTCCACATCCCCCAGATCCGCGGCGATCGTCGCGACGATCGCGCGGCACAGGTCGAGCGTATAGCCGACGGGTCTGCCCTCCGCGCCGACGTAAGAGAACGGGATGGCGCTCTCGCGATAGCCAAGCCGGACAACGCGGGTCTCTTTGATCTGCCGCAGCCGGCCGGCCAGCGCGTCCTCCCAGCGCGGCTCTCCGGCGAGCGTCGGCCCGGGGGTAGTGCCCAGCGCGAGCGCGAGACCGGCCGGCGCCAACAGCCGGAAGATCCACTTCATGCGCCACTCGGCTCCGGTGCCGGACCCTCGGCATCGGGGGGTGTCGGGCCGAGCTCGCCCTCCCATTTCGCCACCACTGCCGTCGCGATGCCGTTGCCGATCACGTTGGTCGCGGTGCGGCCCATGTCGAGAAACTGGTCGATGCCCATGATCAGCAGCAGGCCCGCCTCGGGCAGGCCGAACGTCGGCAGGACGGCGGCGACGACGACCAGCGATGCACGGGGCACGCCGGCCACCCCCTTGCTCGACAGCATCATCACCAGCAGCAGCGTGACCTGCTGACCGATGGACATCTCGATGCCGTAAGCCTGCGCGATGAACAGCGCCGCGAAGGCCTGGTAAACCATCGATCCGTCGAGGTTGAAGGAATAGCCGAGCGGCAGCACGAGCGCGGTCACGCGCTCGTTGACTCCGAACCGGGCAAGCCGCTCCATCAACTTGGGGTACGCCGCCTCGCTGCTGGCGGTGGTGAACGCGATCAGCATCGGCTCGCGCACCATCTTCATCAACGTGAACACGCGGCCCCCGAGAAAGACGAAGCCGGCGGCGATCAGCACCACCCACAGCACGACCAGGCTCACGTAGAACGTGCCGATGAACTTGCCGTAGGTCGCGAGGATGCCGACGCCCTGGGTCGTGATCGCCGCCGCGACTGCGCCGAACACGCCCATCGGCGCGAACAGCATCACGTATTCGGTGAGCTTCAGCATCGCGTGCGCGAGTTCCTCGATGAAATGCACGATGGTCGCCGGGCGGTTCTTCAGTGCACTGAGCGCGAAGCCGAAGAACAGCGAGAACACGAGGATCTGCAGGATCTCGTTGGTCGCCATCGACTCGAAGAAGCTGCGCGGGAAGACGTGGACGATGAATTCCTTGAGACTCAGCCCCCCGGTCTTGAGGTTGGTGGACAACCCGGCATCAGGCAGCGGCAGCTTGAGGTTCGCGCCCGGCTGGAAGAAGTTGGCCAGGACCATGCCGAGCAGCAGCGAGACGAGCGAGGCGGTGACGAACCACCCGAGCGCCTTGAGTCCGATGCGGCCCACTTCCCTGGTGTCGCCGGTGCCGGTGATGCCGGCGACCACGGTGGCGAACACCAGCGGCGCGATGATCATCTTGATCAGGCGCAGGAACACATCGGCAAGGATCGAAAAATAGCCGGCGATCGACGCGGCGGCCGCGGGGTCCGGCGCAAGCTCGTGCGCGAAATGCCCGGCAAGCACGCCGGCAACCGCCGCCACGAGGATCAGGATCGTGAGTCTGGAGCGCATCGTGCGGATTCCCGATTGATTGCCGGATTCGAGGCTCTATCGTACGCCGGCAATCGCGATGCCGGGTACTCGGATGCCGACTGGGCGTAGGGGTCGATGCCACCCGCCCCGGCCGCTCTCACCCCGCCACAGCAAAAACGGCCCTCGCGGGCCGTTTTCGTTGGAGCGGGTGAAGGGAATCGAACCCTCGTCGTAAGCTTGGGAAATATAGGGTCAGGGTCGCGTCGGCTTCATAGTCGTTGCAGGGATTCGGGGGCGTCGGGCGGGAGGATGCTGATTCGGTTGCAGGTTGCGCGTCAGCGGCACTGAGCGGTGGCGCTTGGAAGGAACGGAACAACACGGTCGTCCGTTCATTTGATCAGGACATCGGCACGCATCAGTAGCGGTTGCGGAATGGTGAGCCCCAGCGCCGTCGCCGTCTTCATGTTGATGACGAGCTCGATCCTCGTGGATTGCTCGACGGGCAGGTCGCGAGGCTTCGCGCCCCTGAGTATCTTGTCGACGTAGGTCGCGGCGCGTCGGTAATGATCGGAAAGATCCTGGCCATAGCTCATCAATCCACCCGCTTCCGCCAGTGTCCGGTTCGTCAGAAGACTGGGCACGCGATTCGTCAAGGCGAGCCCCGCAATCTGGTTGGCCTGCTGGCCGTAAAACGGGTCGCCCAGCACAATCAGCGCACCCGCGCCCGCGTTGCGGATCGTCCGGAAGCCAGCTTCGATTTCCGCTGGAGTACGGGCTGCAATCAGCAAGACCTTCACCCCGATCGTCGCGCCCGCAGTCCGTACCTGGCTCGCAATTTTCGGATTGTTTGGGTTGTCCGGATTGAGCAGCACCGCAACATGCTTGAGGCCCGGAACGGCGGCATGCAGCAACTCGACATACTTCGCGCTGACATCTCCAACGACGCTCGACAGACCGGTGATGTTTCCGCCGGGCCTTGAAAGGCTCGCGACGAATCCACTGGCGACGGGGTCGCCAACCGCAATCATCACAATGGGAACGGTCGAAGTCGCAGCATGCGCAGCCTTTGCCCCCGGCGTCGAATCCACGACGAGAACGTCGATCTTCGATTGAACGAGCTGGTTGGCGAGCGCGGGAAGCTGTGTGTAATCCCCATCGGCGAAGCGCCACTCGATTGCCAGATTCTTTCCTTCGAAATACCCAAGTTCCTGCATCCCGGCCCGAAAAGCCGCGACTCGACCCCCGAAATTGGCGGACGACCGGGGCACCAGGAAACCAATCCGGTAAATGCGCGGCGAGCCTTGCGACCGCGCGGAAAACGACACGCTCAGTGCAGCTAGTGCGGCCAGTGCGATCACCGCCCTCCTGCGCGCGCTCACACCGTGCGTACCCATGCGAATGCACCCTCCCCTGGCTCGCCAAGGAGGCACTCTACACTGGTGTCCGAGGGACTTTCCGGAACTGTTGCCGCGCAGCCCAGCCCGCCGGTCGCCGATGCGTTTGACCCAGCAACCTCGCAACGGGCTCCTGCCACCGCGGTTGCGTGGCGCGGGCGTTTTGCATGCAGCAGTTCGTCGACTGCAACGACCGATTTGGCCGGTGGCGCTATCGTCAAGAAGGGCTCGGCACGTCGCTTATCGCCTCAGAGAAGCTGCCAGCCGCCTTGCAAAGGGCCACGATTCCGAGCGGAAACGAGCAGGCACCAGTCCAGGGCCGGAAACGGTCGAGTCCAGATTTGACGGCATTGGGCGGCCATCAGGCCCCAGACGAATCGGTAGCGGCTGGATTACAGCCGATTTCCACCGTCGAATTAGGGTGGAGCGGGTGAAGGGAATCGAACCCTCGTCGTAAGCTTGGGAAGCTTCTGCTCTACCATTGAGCTACACCCGCCCGAGCAGCGATTGTAGCGAATATGGCGCTGCCCGTCGCCGTCACGCCCGCGGGGCCGCGCGCTCCCGCGCCGGAGCGCTGCCCGGCTCGCCCAGGTCCCAGAAGAGCCCCGTCATGATCCCGAGACCCTCGCGCGCGACGCGGGCCAGCAGGTGCTCGTCGGGCGCGTGCTGCGAGCACGCGGGATAGGAGTGCGGCACCCAGATCGTCGGCAACCCGAGCACGTCGGCAAAGCAGTCGTTGGGCAGCGACCCGCCGAGGTTCGGCAGGATCGCGGGGCGCGCGCCCGTGGTGGCGGCGATCGAGGCCGCCGCCCAGTGCACCCACGGGTGGTCCGGATCGAGGCGCGTGGCCGCCATCGGCTCGTCATCCGCCTGCCGCACCTGCACCTTGGCGAAGCCCAGGAGGTCGAGATGCGTGCGCATCGCCGGAATGAACGTTCGCCAGTCGCAGCCCGCAACGAAGCGCACCTGCAGATGCGCATTCGCGCGCGGCGGAATCGCATTGACGGGCCGGTCGGGGTTGCCGGTGCGAAACGCGAGCACCTCGAGCGCGTTCCAGCCGAAGACGCGCTCGGCGGGCGTCAAGCCCGGCTCGCCCCAGTTGGCGTCGATCGCGGGCCCGTCCGGCTCGCCGGGCTCGATGTCCTCGAGCGCGCGGCGCACCGATCGGGGGATCGGCGGCGCGCGCAGCCCGGCGACGAGAATCCGGCCGCGCGCATCGATCATCGACGCGATCGCGTTGGCCAGCACGGCCCCGGGATTCATGAGCAGCCCGCCCCAGTTTCCCGAATGATGCGCGCCCTCGCGCAGGTCGACGACGAGATCGAAATTGAACGCGCCGCGCGAGCCGAGGAAGAGCGTCGGCCGATCGGAGCGCAGGCGCGGGACCATCGGAGGCGATCAGGACATCGGCGCGCAACGACTCCGCGCGCGCTTCACACGTCCGGCGCAATCCCGGCGAGCCGACCTCCTCGCCCATCTCGAGCAGCAGCTTCGCATTGAAGCCGAGCCGCCCGCGCGCGGCCAGCACCTGCCCGAGCGCCGTGAGGTTGATCGTGTGCTGGCCCTTGTTGTCCGCGGTGCCGCGGCCGTACCAGCGATCGCCGGCTTCGGTGACGTCCCACGGAGAGCGGCCGCCGGTCCACTGGCTGTCGTGGCCCGCGACGACGTCGCCGTGGCCGTAGATCAGCACCGTCGGCAACGCCGGATCCTCACTGCGCTCCGCGAACAGCATCGGCGGCGCGCCGACGACGGGGTTGTCCCAGCGCGTCCACCGGAAGCCGAGACGCTCGACCGCGGGGCCGATTTCCTCGGTCAGGTAGCGCACGAGTTCCGCGGCGCGTTCAGGATTCTGACTCTCCGTGCGGATGCCCACGCGCCGCCGCAAGTCGGCGAGCAGCGCGCCGGCATCGAACCAGGCGGCCGCGGCCGCGATCGCCGCATTGCGTGACTCGGACACGGCCGGGTGGCGCGCCTACGCGTCGTCCGTTGCGTAGGGAAGCGCGGCTTCGCCGTCGAGCGCCAGCACGACACGGGCGACCGCGACCATGGCGGCTTCGACCGTGGGCAGGTGCTCGACACCATCGACGTGCGGCGCGCCCTCGAGCCCGAACACGCGTTTGCCGAACTGCATGCCGAACGCGACCTCGGACAGCGTGCCGTGGCTCCCGCCGACGGCGACGAGGCACAGCGCGCCGCGCGCGATGATCGCGTTGCGCGCGAGTCCGACGCCGGTCGGAATCGGGATCGTCACGAACGGATTGCCGTCCGCGATCGATTCGCCTGGCAGCAGGCCGATGCTGACGCCGCCTTGCGCGGCGACACCCTCGCACACCGCCAGCATCACGCCGCGGCGGCCGCCGCACAGCACCGTCAGGCCGATCTTCGCGAGCTCGTTGCCGAGGAGCCGCGCCGCAGCGAGCTGCGCGTGCGTCGCGTGATGGCCGCCGATCACGCCGATCGGCTGGCGCGACGGCCCGCCGCTCTCCTTCTGCAGCCAGCGCACCGCCGCAACGGGATCGAGCGCATTGCCCGCGAGCGCCTGCGATGTCGTTTCCCACGCCAGGGCATCGGCGTCGAACGCGAGGCCGGCGCCATCGTGCAGGCGGCCGTGATCACGATCGAGGTAGAGCGTCGGCGCGGGCGTGGGCATGGCTGGAAATCCGCAGGGAGGGACGAGATTGCTGCCATCTTATCGGATCGGCGCCGACCCGACGAAGTTCCGTCGCGGACCGACCGGATCGGCGCCGGCCCGACGAAGCTCCACCCGCGAACCGATCGGATCGACGTGGCCTCCGAGCACCTCGCGGAGGGCCCGCGCGTGCCGGCGCGGCACGATTCCACGACAGGTGGCGGTGGTGCGATAATTATCGTTTGTTCCGGAGCGTTCGCCCCCAACCCCTGGAAGTCCGAAAATCATGATCGTTGCCCGCCGTCACGCCCCGTTCGCGCTCGCCCTTGCCACGCTGCTCTGCGCCTCCGCCATCGCGACCGCGCAACCCGCGCCCGCCGCGGGGGCCGCCCCTGCGGCGCCGGCCGCGGCCCCCGCATCGCAGCTCCCCGCCGACCCTTGGCCCCGTGTCGTCGACCTCACCAACGCGCAGGTGCTCGTCTACCAGCCGCAGGTCAACAAGTGGGACGGCAACCAGATCGACTTCCGCGCCGCGCTCGCCATCAAGGTCACCGGTGCTGCGGAGGAGACGTTCGGCGTGATCTTCGCGACGGCGCGTACCCAGGTCGACAAGGTTGCGCGCACGGTGGTCTTCGAGAACATGCAGATCAGCAAGATCGACTTCCCCACGCTGCCGAATCGCGGCGCGGCATACGCACCGGAATTGCAGAAGGAGTTCGCCAGCAAGATCCGCACGATCTCGCTCGACCGGCTCCAGTCGTCGCTCGCCGTCGCCGGCATCAAGCCGCCCACGATTGCCGTGCAGAGCAACCCGCCGCAGGTGCTGGTGAGCTATTCGCCGGCCATCCTGGTGCCGATCGACGGCGCGCCCGTGATCAAGCCCATTGCCGAGGACGCCCGGTTCAAGCGCGTGATCAACACGCGCGCGCTGATCCTCCAGGGCGGGATCGAGCAGAAATTCTTCATCCACGTGTACGACGGCTGGCTGATGTCGAGCGCGCGT
Organism: uncultured beta proteobacterium; assembly: GCA_963751405.1. Classification (GTDB taxonomy): domain Bacteria; phylum Pseudomonadota; class Gammaproteobacteria; order Burkholderiales; family Casimicrobiaceae; genus CAIWHR01. The sequence continues at coordinate 8,623 of CAVVUJ010000006.1, forward strand.
GACCGGCCCCTGGGAGCAGCCGTTCCTGACGCCCCCCGGCATCAACGACGTCGCGCAGAAGCTTGCCAAGGCCGGCCTGGTCGACCTGCTCGACGGCGGCCCCAAGGCGAATCCCAAGCCGTCCCTCGCCAACGGCGTGCCGACGATCTACACGAGCCAGGTGCCGACGGAGCTCATCGTCTTCAAGGGCCAGCCCGATTTCGTGCCCATCGTCGGCACGCAGCTGCTGTGGGCGTCGAACACCACCAGCGACATTCTCATCAACACGGCGAACAACAACTACTACGCGCTGCTCGCCGGCCGCTGGTTCATGGCGGGCAGCCTCACCGGGCCGTGGACGTTCGTCGCCAACAACGCGCTGCCGGCGGACTTCGCGCGCATCCCGCCGCACTCGCTCGCCGGCGCCGTGCTGCCGACCGTTGCCGGCACGCCGCAGGCGGAGGAGGCGATCATCGAGAACTCCATCCCGCAAACGGCGACCGTGCCGCTCAAGAACGGGCCGAAGTTCACGCCGGAATTCGACGGACCGCCGCAATACGCGTCCATCCCCGGCACGCCGCTCACCTACGTGACGAATTCGCACTCGCCGGTGATCCAGGTGGCCCCGAACGCCTTCTATGCGGTAACAGCGGGCGTCTGGTTCACCGCGCCGCAGCTGACCGGGCCGTGGGTCGTCGCGACCTCCGTGCCGCCGGTGATCTACACGATCCCGCCGTCCTCGCCGATCCATTACGTGACCTACGTGCGGATCTACGAGGCGACGCCGCAGGTCGTCTACGTCGGCTACACGCCGGGTTATCTCGGCACGGTGGTCGCGCCGTACGGCACCGTCGTCTACGGCACCGGTTACTACTACACGCCGTGGATCGGCAGTTACTGGTACGCGCCCCCGTACACGTACGGCGTCGCCGCGGTGCCGATCTACAACCCCTACGTGGGATATACGTGGGGGTTCGCGATGGGCCTCGCCACGGCGGCATGGATGGAGCCCTGGTGGGGCGGCGCCTACTACTATCCCGGCTACTGGGGCGGGTACGGCTGCTGCGCGACCGCGAGCGCGAACGTCTACGGTCACTGGGGCGCCACCACGTACTCCGGCACGCGCTCGTGGTATGCGGGCGGCGGTGTCGCGGGGACGACCTTCAGCGGTTCCTACGCCAATGCGCGCACCGGCACGACCGGCGACATCAATGCCGGCCGGCAGTACAACGCGTGGACGGGCAACGCGACGCGCGGCTACGATCGCACGATGAACGGAGCGGCCGGCGGCTCCGGCAACGTCGCGCGCGCCAGCAACTACAACGTCTATTCCGGGCAGCGCTCCACCGCGTCGAGCGTGTCGGGTACCGGCGCGGGCGGAAGCACTTATAACCGCGCCGGCGCGACGACCGCCGGACCCGAGGGCAACGCGCATGTCGGCGGCGGCCAGACGTACAACGCCAAGACCGGCCAGACCAACACGTGGGGCACCGCCAGCGTCGGCAACAACCATGTCGCCGACGTCAACGGCAATGTCTACACGAACACGGGCAACGGCTGGCAGCAGCATTCGTCGAGCGGCTGGAGCGGCGCGTCGGGGGATACGTCCTGGGCCGACAAGGAGTCGCAGGCGCGATCGTCTGGTGCGGACAAGTTCGGTGGCTTCAGCGAAGCGAGCCCGATGGCGCGCATGAACAGCGGTGGTGGTGGAGGCTTCGGCGGTGGCGGCTTCGGCGGTGGCGGCTTCGGGGGCGGTGATCGCTTCGGTGGCGGCGGCTTCGGCGGGGGCGATCGCTTCGGTGGGGGCGGCTTCAGTGGTGGCGGTTTCGGCGGACGTTTCGGCGGCGGCGGCTTTGGTGGCGGCGGCTTCCGCGGCGGCGGCCGTCGCTAGTTCGCTGCGGCAGAGGGCTGCGTAGTCCGCAGGTGCGGCCTTGGCCTCGCTTCGCCCAGCGAGGCGACGCGAACCTCACGAGCGCGGGCAAGCCCGCGCCCACGAACCCGCAGGTAACGTCCGACGGCGGCGGCGCGCGACCCTATCATTGGACGGTCGCACCTCTTTGGCGTAACGTGTCGGTCGACGCTAGGGGTCCTTCCCGCATCGCGGGAGGGTGAGATCAAACCCTTGGTACCTGTGCGGGTAATGCCGGCGCAGGGAAGCGTAGCCTGTCTCTCCGCTCCCCGCGCCGTTTCGATGCCGAGGAGCCTCCATGAACGCCAACGACAAGTTCTACGCGCGCGACGCGCTCGTGGACGGTGCGGCCGTCGCGCCGCTGCCCAATTCGCGCAAGATCCACGTCGAGGGCTCGCGCCCCGACATCCGCGTGCCGATGCGCGAAATCGCCCAGTCCGACACGCCGGCCTCGATGGGCGCCGAGGTGAATCCGCCGATCGTCGTCTACGACACGTCGGGGCCGTACACGGATCCCACTGCCGCGATCGACATCCGCCGCGGCCTGCCGGCGCTGCGCGCGCCGTGGATCGAGGAGCGCGGCGACACGGATCCACTCGACGGCCTCACTTCGGCATACGGCCGCGCGCGGCTCGCCGATCCCGAGCTCGCCGGCCTGCGCTTCGAGCTGCACCGGAAGCCGCGCCGCGCGAAGGAAGGCGCCAACGTCACGCAGATGCACTACGCCCGCCGCGGCCTCGTGACGCCGGAGATGGAATTCATCGCGATCCGCGAGAACCTGAAACGCGAGGAGATGCTGCGGACGCTGCCCGAGATCGTCACGCGCCAGCATCCCGGCCAGAGTTTCGGCGCGGCGATCCCAGCGGTCATCACGCCGGAGTTCGTCCGCGACGAGGTGGCGCGCGGACGCGCGATCATCCCCGCCAACATCAACCACCCGGAATCCGAGCCGATGATCATCGGCCGCAACTTCCTGGTGAAGATCAACGCCAACATCGGCAATTCCGCCGTCTCCTCGTCGATCAACGAGGAAGTCGAGAAGATGACCTGGGCGACGCGCTGGGGCGCCGACACCGTGATGGACCTCTCGACCGGCAAGAACATCCACGAGACGCGCGAGTGGATCATCCGCAACTCGCCGGTGCCGATCGGCACGGTGCCGATCTACCAGGCGCTGGAGAAGGTCGACGGCAGGGCGGAAGAGCTGACGTGGGAGATGTTCCGCGACACGCTGATCGAGCAGGCGGAGCAAGGTGTCGACTATTTCACGATTCACGCCGGCGTGCTGCTCCGCTACATCCCGATGACGGCGAAGCGGATGACGGGCATCGTCTCGCGCGGCGGCTCGATCATGGCCAAGTGGTGCCTCGCGCACCACAAGGAGAGCTTCCTCTACACGCACTTCGAGGACATCTGCGCGATCATGAAGGCGTACGACGTCGCGTTCTCGCTCGGCGACGGCCTGCGGCCCGGGTCGGGCTTCGACGCCAACGACGAGGCGCAGATGGCCGAGCTCGCCACGCTCGGCGAATTGACGCAGGTCGCGTGGAAGCACGACGTGCAGGTGATGATCGAGGGGCCCGGCCACGTGCCGATGCACCTCATCAAGCACAACATGGACGAGCAGTTGCGTCTGTGCGGCGAGGCGCCGTTCTACACGCTGGGCCCGCTCACCACCGACATCGCGCCGGGCTACGACCACATCACCAGCGCGATCGGCGCCGCGATGATCGGCTGGTACGGCACCGCGATGCTCTGCTACGTGACGCCGAAGGAGCACCTCGGCCTGCCGAACAAGGCGGACGTCAAGGACGGCATCATGGCGTACAAGGTCGCCGCGCACGCGGCCGACCTCGGCAAAGGCCATCCGGGCGCGCAGATCCGCGACAACGCCATCTCCAAGGCGCGCTTCGAATTCCGCTGGGACGACCAGTTCAACCTCGGCCTCGATCCGGACAAGGCGCGCGAGTTCCACGACGAGACGCTGCCCCAGACAGGCGCCAAGCTCGCGCATTTCTGCTCGATGTGCGGCCCGCACTTCTGCTCGATGAAGATCACGCAGGACGTCCGCGAGTTCGCCGCGAAGCAGGGCGTTGCCGAGAAGGACGCGATCGCGAAGGGGATGGAAGTGAAGGCGGTGGAATTCGTGCAGAAGGGCGCGGAGATCTATACGAAGGCCTGAATCCACTCGGGCCGCGGTCCGCCGGCATGCGCCCCTGTCCCCCACTTGCCCGACAGTGATCGGACCGGCGGCTCGAAGACGACCGGGCCACCCAATGCCCGCGGGAAGGCACCGCTGACGGTCGATTCTGCAACATGCCTGACTGACCCCGATCATGGACGCCTTTCTCCTGACCCACGAAGTGCCGGTGCGGCTCGGCGCCTTCCTCGGCATCTTCGCGGCGATGGCCGCGTGGGAGGCACTCGCGCCCCGGCGCGCGCTGCACGAGCGCAAATCGCTGCGCTGGACGAACAACCTCGCGCTCACTGTACTGAACAGCGTACTGGTGCGGGCGATCCTGCCGGTGGCGGCGATCGGCGTCGCCGGCTTCGCCGCCGAGCGCGGCATGGGCGTGCTGAACATCTTCCCACTGCCGCAGGCCTGGGCCATCGTGGTCTCGGTGCTCGTGCTCGACGCCGCGATCTATCTGCAGCACCTGATGTTCCACGCGGTGCCGCTGTTCTGGCGCCTGCACCGCGTCCACCATGCGGACGTGGACATCGACGTGACCACAGGCGCCCGCTTTCACCCCATCGAGATCGCGCTGTCGATGCTGATCAAGTTTGCGGTGATTCTCGTGCTGGGCCCGCCGGCCGTGGCGGTGCTGATCTTCGAGGTCCTGCTCAACGCGACGTCGATGTTCAACCATGGCAACGTTCGCCTGCCCGTGCGCATCGACCGCGTGCTGCGCTGGCTGGTGGTCACGCCGGACATGCACCGCGTCCACCACTCGATCGATCCCCGCGAGACCAACAGCAACTTCGGGTTCAACGTGCCGTGGTGGGACCGCCTGTTCGGCACCTACCGGGCGCAGCCCCGGGCCGGGCACGACGCGATGACGATCGGCATCGAGCAGTTCCGCGAGCGGCGGGAGCTGTGGCTCGACCGGATGCTGCTGCAGCCGTTTCGCGCCGGCACCGGCGACTATCCGATCGGACCGTCGCACGGTCCTCGTGACTGACCGAACCTCGTATCGCTGGACATGCGCACGATTGCGGAGGTATGACTCCAGTGATACCATTGTCCTTATGAAGGTCGCAATCTCACTCCCGGATCCCGTCTTCCAGGCGGCGGAGCATCTTGCCAAGCGCCTGAAGAAGCCCCGCAGTCGTCTCTATGCGGAAGCCATCGCCGAGTACGTCGGAACTCACGGATCCAACGCTGTTACCGAGCGGCTCGACGCCGTTTATGGCGTCGAGACGTCCGCAGTCGATGCCGCCTTGGAGCGTGCCCAGTCCAGGTCCGTAAGCCATGAGACGTGGTGAGATATGGTGGGCTTCCCTGCCTCCGGCGGCAGGGTCCGGCCCGGGGTTTCGACGTCCAGTCGTCGTGGTGCAGTCGAATCCGTTCAACGAAAGTCGCATCGCCAACGATCGTCATCGCAGCGATCACATCCAATCTCGCCCTGGCGGAGGCGCCTGGCAATGTGCGAATCGGCAAGAGTGAGTCCGGTCTCTCCAAGCCTTCCATCGTCAACGTATCTCAAGTTCTGACCATCGATCGTTCGTATCTCACCGAACGGGTTCGCATGCTTCCAGCCCAGACAATGAGCCGTGTCGACGGCGGCTTGCGGCTGGTGCTCGGGTTGTGATGACCCCGCCCACGCTCAAACTGCCGCCGCGCAGCGGTCCCGCGGGACCGGCGAAGCCGCCGACATCGCGTCAGCGCCGTGCGCAGCACGGCCGTGCGCCGTCGGTCGCGCTGGCGCCGGGGCACACGCTGGCCACGCCTCCCGCGACAACGGATGCGCCGCCACGGCGCAAGAAGCCGGCCACGGCGCCACGTGGCAAGACCGGGCCGGAACCCGCCCTGCGCCGCCCGCCCGCGTCAACGCGCGACGATGCCCCACCCGCTGCGCACGCCGTGCCGCGCGCCTCCCTGACGCCGCTCGTCCCCGAGAACCCGCGGCTGTCCAAGCGCATGAGCGAGCTCGGCCTTTGCTCGCGGCGCGAGGCCGACGAGTGGATCGAGAACGGCTGGGTCAGGGTCGATGGCGTGGTGACGAACACGCTGGGCACGCGCGTCGCGCCCGAGGCAGAGATCGAGATCGACGCCGCTGCCCGCAGGCATCAGAGCGAGCAGGTCACGTTCCTGCTCCACAAGCCGATCGGCTACGTGTCGGGCCAGGCCGAGGACGGCTACCAGCCGGCGAGCGTGCTGATCCGTCCGGAGAACCGCTGGCCCGAGGATCGCGCGCCGATCACCTTCAAGCCCAGTCAGCTGCGCGGACTGGCGCCCGCCGGCCGGCTCGACATCGACTCCACCGGGCTCATCGTGTTCACGCAGGACGGCCGCGTGGCGCGGCGGCTCATCGGCCGCGACTCGGAAGTGGAAAAGGAATATCTGGTCCGCGTCGAGGGCACGCTGTCGCCGGCCGGAATGAAACAGCTGCAGCACGGTCTCGAGCTCGACGGCGTGAAGCTCAAGCCGGCGCGCGTGTCGTGGCAGAACGAGCATCAGCTGCGGTTCGTGCTGCGCGAAGGCAGGAAGCGCCAGATCCGCCGCATGTGCGAGCTGGTCGGGCTCGCGGTGACCGGCCTGAAGCGCGTGCGCACCGGCAGCGTCGTGCTCGGGAAGCTGCCGGTCGGGCAATGGCGCTATCTGCGCGCCGACGAGAAGTTCTGACCGGGCGCACGCACAACGGACATCCGCTCGAATGACCCGGCCGCAGCGATTCCGCAAGCACGGGATCGCTGGAGGCGACTCTTGGAGGTACCGAAAATGGCCGACAGTCTTGCCGAACTGCAGGAAGCTCTCGACGCGTTGATCGAGGAGCGCGATTGGGCGCAGTTCCACGCGCCGAAGAATCTGGCGATGGGCGTGGCCATCGAGGCCGCGGAGATCATGGAGCATTTCCAGTGGTGCACCGCGGACGAGTCGTACTCGCTGCCGAAGGAAAAGCGCGCCGAGGTCGCCAACGAGATCGGCGACGTGCTGCTGTACCTGCTGGGCCTTGGCCGCACGCTGGACATCGACATCATCGCCGCCGCGCGGGACAAGCTCGCGCTCATTCGCGAAAAATACCCGATCGAGAAGGCGAAGGGGCGCGCGACGAAGTACGTCGATCTCGACTGACCGTGGATCGACCCGACGGGACCGAACGGCGCCGCAAGCGCCTGCAGCCCGGCCAAGGGACGATCCAGATCAAAGTCCTGGTCGGATTTCGGTGTCAGAATCGCGCCGGCCGGACAGGTCCGGATTCAATTCGGCGCAACCGCGCCCAGACAAGAGAGGCAGGCAATGAAGGTATTGGCAGCTGTAGTGATGGCGTTATTGGCCGGCATCGGCTGGGCGGCGGACAACCCGCCCTCCCCGCATTCCGCGCCCCCGAAGGTCGACGCGGGCCAGCTGCACGCGGGCATTGCCAAGCCGGCAGACGTCGGGGACGTGAAAGTGCCCAAGGCGACCGGGCCGGATGCGCGGACCGTCGCTGAAATCATCGACAAGAAGGCGGCGCTCAACAACAAGCCCGTCCTCGTTCGCGGCAAGGTCGTCAAGTACACGCCCGGCGTGATGGGCAAGAACTGGATCCATCTGCAGGACGGCTCGGGTTCGCCGGCGGACGGCACGAACGACGTGCTGGTCACGACCAAGGACGAGACGAAGATCGGCGCCGTCGTGGTGGCGCGAGGGACCGTGCGCACCGACGTCGATCTCGGGTCGGGCTATTTCTACAAGGTGCTGGTCGACGAGGCCAAGCTGCAGAAGTAGCAACCGTGCACCCCCGGGTTGCGCTGGCGCACGGGGGTGCAGTGCGTCGAAGCGGGACGCCGTCAGCCGCGATCGATGCCGGCGGGCGGCGCCTCGCCGAGTATCCGGAGCGCGGCGTGCGCCGCGCCGAAGCCGTTGTCGATGTTGACGACGGCGAGTCCCGACGCGCAGCTCGCAAGCGCCGCGTGCAGTGCCGTGCGGCCGCCCTCGGCGACGCCGTAGCCCACCGACGTCGGCACCGCGATCACCGCGCACGGCACAAGGCCCGCCAGCACGCTGAAGAGCGCGCCCTCCATGCCCGCCACGGCGATCACCACGCGATGCCGGCGGATGTCGTCGAGGCGCTCCATGAGCCGCCACAGTCCGGCGACGCCCACGTCGGCGAGCAGCGTCGCGGCTTCGCCCTCGAACGCGAGCGTGCGCTCGGCTTCGCGCGCGACGGGCAGATCCGAGGTGCCGCCGCAGACGATCGCGACCCGGCCGGTGCCGCGCGCCGCCGGCGGTCCGCCGAGGATTGCCGTGCGCGTGACGGCGTCGTAATCGAGCGCGCTGCGCATCGGCGCCGAGAGCCGGCTGAACTTGCGCGGGCCGAGGCGGGTGAGCAGCAGCCGCTGCCCCAGCTCGGCCGCGTGCGCGAGGATGGCGTCGATCTGCGCTGCGGACTTAGGGTCGCACAGCACCGCTTCGCTCGTCCCGGTGCGCGCGGCGCGCTGCCAGTCGACACGAAATTCAGTCATCGGCGAGCCGGCGCAGGAAGGCCGCACCGCGCGCATAGGGGCGCACGCCCGCAAACGTGCGGCCATCGCGGCGGCACGCATCGGCGCCGATGTCGCGGGCGATTTCCTCCGCGCTGGCGTCGTGCGCGGCCGCGAGCTCGATCACGATGCCCGCATGCGTCACCCGGCAGCGCAGCACCGCCTCGCGCCCGAGGCGCGCCGCGAGCCGGGCTTCCACGGCATCGATGAACGCCAGGTCTTCCGGCGCGATGGCAATCCCCGTTTCGACGCGGCTCGCGAGGCACGGTTGCGCGGGCAATCGCTCGAGCTCATCGAGCCCGAGACTCGCGGCCAGCGCGTAGACGCTTGCCTTGTCGATGCCCGCTTCGACATACGGATGCACGACGCCGTGCTCGCCCGCGGCCCGCAACCCGGGCCGGAAGTCGTCGAGGTCGTCGCGGTTGGTGCCGGAGGCGATCGGGTCCGATGTCACCTCGCGGATGCGCGCATACAGGTTGGTCTTGCAGTAGTAGCAGCGGTCGACCGGATTGGCGCGATAGCGGGCGTCGCGCTGTTCGCCGGCGTCGAGCAGCACCAGCGGCCAGCCATCGCGCACGGCGTGGGCTTCCACCCGCCCGCGCGCCGCCGCCGGCACCGCCGGCCCGGTCGCGTGATACATCGTGGCGCGCGTGCGCGAGAATCGCCGCGCGACGTGCGCGAGCGTCATCGAGTCGACGCCGCCGGAAACGGCGAGCGCGAGCCGGTCGTGGCGGTCGAGGCTAGCGACGAGTCGCGCGAGAACCTCGCTGGCGGGAAGCGGCGCGTTCATCAGGCCTCCCGCCGGGCCGCCCCAAGGGAGGCCTTGCGCCCCCGCTGGGGGGCAGCGAACGCAGTGAGCGTGGGGGCTCATTCTTCTGGATCCTTGAGCGCGCGCCGTTCCGCGGTCGCGCTCAGCCGCCGCCGATCACCGAGGCCACGCGTCGACTGCACATCGTCCTGCGCGGCCTTTACGGTGCGCTCGCCGCCAGGACGCACGGCGATCTTCGCGCTGACCGTGGCGCCGTCGACCGTCGCCGTGACCTCTGTCCGGCGCAGCACACGCCGGCGCTCCTCGCGCCAGCGCAGTCCCAGCGTCGACGTTTCGGTGAAGCAAGCCCGCGCGATCGCGTCGGCCGCGTGCGGTTGCACCAGCAGCCGGAAATCGGCGAGCGGGCGTCCCTTCTTGCCGTGCCGCGTGCCGACCGACACGTCGACCACGCCGGGCTCCTTGCGCAGGCGATCGGCCGCCACGGCGACCTCCTCGCCCGTCATGTCGTCGACGTCGAATTCGAGCACGGTCACCACGTCGGCATCGGTATCGGAAGCGGCGCCGCGCTCGAGCACCAGCGCGCGCAGGATGTTCGGCAACCCCGGCAGCGCGCGTGTACCCGCGCCGCTGCCGATACTCAGCAGGTGGCCCGCGTCGCGGCGCGTGCCGCACTGCGCCGCAGGCACGAGATGGCGCAGGATCGCGGCGCCGGTCGGGGTCACCCGCTCGCCGGCAATGCCATCGTCGTGCCATGGGTAGCCGGTCAACAGCAGGCTCGTGGCAGGGGCCGGCACGGGCAACAGCCCATGCGCCGTGCGCACGGTTCCGCCGCCCAACGGAAGCGCCGATGCGGTCCAGCGCGCGCCGTCGAGCTGCGCCGCGATGCATCCGGCCGCAACCACGTCCAGCAGCGAGTCCCAATCCGCGAGCTCGTGGAAATGCACTTCGTCGACCGGGATGCCGTGCACGCGAGCCTCGGCCTCGGCGAGCAGCGCGAGCAGCGCCAATGCGTGCTCGCGCGTCGGCGGGGTCAGCGGCGCTTCGGCGAGCCTGCGGCGCAGCAGCGCGTATGCGGTGCCTGCATGTTCATGTGCGTCCGTCACTCCGGTAGCCGCGCCCGCGCCGCGAACCGGCGCGGCACGGTAGGGAGTCCGGCTGGATTCGCGCGCGAGACCGAAACATTGCGCGCGCAACCCGCCGCTCGAAGCCTCGACGGAAACCGGGTCCCGGCTCGCCGGCAGGCTGCACCGCAGCGAGCTCGGCCAGCACCGGCGCTTTGAGCGCTGGCAGCGCATCGATCATCGCCGCGACGAACATGTCGCCGGCCAGGCCGCCGACGAGATCGAGGTGAATCGCGAGCGATGCGGGCGGAGGCAACACGGCTTTTTCAGCCGACGACGGGCACGACATACGGCCCTTCGGGAACAACCGCGATCGCCGGATCGCCGCCACGCGCGACGGCGGCGGCGAGCGCGGCATCGATCGAGGCGATCGTCTCGACTCCGGTGAGGCTGCGCTCCTCGTCGTCGAGTCCGGTCGTATAGAGTTGCACATGTCCGGCGCGCATCGACTTCAGCTGCATCTCGGTCTGCCATTCGTCGACGTCGGCGAGGCTCTTCGCGAGCAGCGTCTGCAGGAACGCGTCCGGACCGAGCGAGCGCAGCCGCGCCTGCGCCGCCCGGAACTCGGGCGAGCCGAAGCCTTCGGAGCAGGCCGAGGCGACGATCAGCGTCCCGCCCGGTTCCAGGATGTCGAGCGGGGTCACCATGCCCTTCACGGTCTGATAGTAGGTCTTGTCGAGCGGATGGCCGGCGGCCGACGTCACGATCGTCGCAAAGCGCCGGCCGACCGGCACGCGCGTGCTCTCGGCGACGAAGGCGACCGCCGCGAGGTGGCTCGCGATGACCTCGCCGAAATTGACGTGGACGAGATCGCGATCCTCGTCGATCACCGTGTTGAGGGCGTAGACGTCGCCCAGCATCCGCACGATCTCGAGCTGCTCCTCGTGCAGCGGGTTGCCCGCGAGGTTGCACTGAATCGCCGCCGGGTCCTCCATGAAGCGCGCGCTGTGAAAGGTGCGGATCGTGTCCTCGTGCGCGACGCCCGGCGCGATGACCTTCCTGCCGCCCGAGTAGCCCGCCATGAAGTGCGGCTCGACGAGACCGGTGGCGATGCGCACCTCGGCCTCGACGAAGCGGCGGTCGAGTTTCACCGGCGTACGGCGCCGGACGTCACGCCGAGATCGACGTGCGCCGCGGCGTCCCGCGCGAAGTGGTTCTCGACCTTCACCGTGTCGAAAACCCAGGGATCGCCGACGACTTCGGCGAGCTCCGCGCCCTCGTTCGGCCGATGCAGGCCGGTCGCGACCAGCACGGTGATGCCCTCGCGGGGCATTCCGGCGGCGAGCATGCCCTCGATCAGCGGGCGCAGGAACAGGTGATTCGGGACCGGCCGCGTGATGTCGCAGATCAGGATGCAGGCGCTCCTGCGGCCCTGCACCAGCGAGCCGTACGCGGGCGCTCCGACCGGGTGCGCCAGCGCGTCGCGCACGGCCGCGCGCGGGTCCGGCAGCTTCGTCATCGGCCGCTTGCCGATCACCGTGGCCCGCGCGCCCTGCGGCAGCCGGATCTGCATTCCCGACTTGCCGTAGAGGATATTGACCGTTTCCGCGGTCGCAGCCCTGCTCATTGTTGCTCCCCGCTTGTTCCCGCAGCCGCCTAGCGTACCGCTTTGCCGCCGCAGAAGGTAGCATAGGCACCATGACAGGCTCCGGATTCACCGACCGTTTCCTCACCGCGGACGAGACGCGCGAGATCGTCCGTGCCGGTCTCGCGTCGCTGTCGCTCGCGGGCAAGCGCGTGCTGTTCATCATCCCGGACGGTACGCGCACGATGCCGATGCCGCAGTTCTTCGGCTTGTTCCAGGAAATGCTGGGGAACAAGGTCGCGGCGCTCGACTTCCTGGTGGCGCTAGGCACGCACCAGCCCATGGACGACGCGGCGCTCTCGCGGCTCGTGGGCACGCCCGTCGTCGCCGGCCGCGCCGGAAATTCGCGCATCTTCAACCATGAATGGGCCGATCCCGCGACGTTCGCCACGATCGGCGAGATTCCCGCCGCCGAGATCGCGCAACTCTCCGGCGGACGGCTCGAACAGCCCGTCACCGTGTCCCTCAACCGGCTCATCTTCGATTACGACCAGATCGTCATCTGCGGCCCGGTCTTTCCGCACGAGGTCGTCGGCTTCTCGGGCGGCAACAAGTACTTCTTCCCCGGCATCGCCGGCGCCGAGGTGATCAACTTCACGCACTGGCTGGGCGCACTCATCACCAATTTCGAGATCATCGGCGCCGGCTACACGCCGGTGCGCGCCGTCATCGACCGCGCGGCGTCGATGGTGACGGTGCCCACCGCGTGCTTCGCGCTCGTCGTCACGCCCGCGGGCATGGCCGGCCTCTACTTCGGCTCGGCGCGCGACGCCTGGGAGAAGGCGTCCGCGCTGTCGGCCAAGCGGCACATCGTCTGGCTCGATGCGCCCGTGCGCCAGGTGCTGTCGGTGATGCCGCCGATGTATGCCGACATCTGGACCGCGGGCAAGGGCATGTACAAGATCGAGCCCGTCGTCGCCGACGGCGGCGAGGTGATCATCTACGCGCCGCACATCAACGAGGTGAGCTTCACCCACGGGCACGTGATCGAGGAAGTCGGCTACCACTGCCGCGACTATTTCCTCGCCCAGCCGGAGCGCTTCGCGGGTTACCCCGGTGGCGTGCTGGCGCACTCGACGCACGTCAAGGGCCAGGGTCGCTACGACGCTGCAACGGGCATCGAGACGCCGCGCGTGACGGTGACGCTCGCCACGGGGATCTCGCCCGAGCGCTGCCGGCGAATCAATCTCGGCTATCGGGACCCGGCGTCGATCGACGTCGCGGCCTTCGGCGGACGCGAGCGCGAAGGAATTCTGCTCGTGCCGCGTGCCGGCGAAATGCTCTACCGGCTCAGGCGCTGACGAGGCGCCGGCGGTGAAGTTGTCGAAGGGGCCCCCAGCGCGAGAACGATGGTTTCAGCCTGGCAGGCATTCGCCACGTTCTCGGGCAAGCCGACATTGTGTCCCAGCTTCGCGGTTTCGGTGGACACGAGGCAGGCCTCCTCGCCGACCATCGCCAGCAGGCCGGCGGCTCACGCTAATTCGGTGTGCTCGCCCCCCCACTCACCGCTGCGCGCTGCGCTTACCGCCCTCGCGCTGGCAGCGACGACCCCGCCCGCGCCAAAGTACAACGACAAGCGTGCGGAGCAGCCCGTTGCCACCGAAAATCCGCGCTTGCCCCACTTCACCTACCCCACCACAATCAGGCTCGCGCGATTGAAACGCCTATCCATAATTGCAATGCGGCGTGTGCAAATCGTGTGCACGCACCCAATAAGCTGCACTACGTTGCAGTGCGCCTCATTGCGGTACCCACAGCCGCTCGGTGCTCGTCGAACGGACCCTTGCCAGCCAGGCTTCATCTGTGTAAACTGATGTGTGAGGAGTGACACATGGCCACTAATCTTGCCTTGGACCCGGATCTGATCGAACGCGCAGTGAAGGTAAGCGGTGAAAAGACCAAGAAGGCGGCGGTTACGCGCGCGCTGGAGGAGTTCATCACCCGCCGCAGCCAGAAGCGCCTTGTCGACTTGATGGGCAAGCTCGAATGGGATGAGTCATTCGACTACAAGGCCCAGCGTTCTCGCCGGTGACCCTGTTCGTCGATACGAGCGTCTGGTCGCTCGCGTTCCGCCGCGACCGGGTTTCTGCCACCCCCGAGGTACGTGTATTGCGCGACGCTCTCGACGGCGGTGAAACGATTGTAGTCACGGGTCTCGTCTTGCAGGAATTGCTGCAGGGATTTTCCGGCCCGAAGGCGCGAATGGACATCATTGATCGTTTTGCGGCCCTGCCGCTGCTGGCTCCGGACCGGCTGGATCACATCGACGCTGCGGAGTTGCGCAATCGCTGCCGCCGCGCCGGCTTGCAAATCGGCACGATCGATGCCGTGATTGCGCAGCTCTGCATTCGTCACGACCTAATGCTGCTGACAACCGACAAGGACTTTGTCCTCGCCGCGCGACACTGCCCACTGCGGGTTTGGAGGTCAGCGCGCTAGCTATTGGCTAGACGTCTTGCGGCGGTCGGAGCACCGCAATCATTGCACTTCTTGTACGCTCCGCTTGTCGGAAATCAGCGGCGGAACTTAGCCCCGGCACCCGAGTACCGGTTCGATCAACGCATCGCCTGGTAGCCCCTACCGTGCACCGGCCGCCGCGGACGACGCCGGGCAGGCGCATGCGTGCGGCCGCCGGCACGCGACATGAACTCGCCAACGCTCGCGAAACACCCGCACCCGGGGCTACCCTGGCCTCGCTGTGACCCCTGATCACCCCCAGCTCCCCGTCAGTCCGGATCAGTCAAGACGCGCTACGCTATTCTCGCCCGCGTCGGGGGCGTTGGTTTTACTATCCGTCTATCGGTAACAGCTTCGAGGATCCATCGATTTCTATCGAAGGCTATCGACGGTCGAGCGCGCTCGCCGTGACCTAATCCATCACTCCAGCAGAGTGCAGACCCTTGCCTGCCTCGCGTACCGCTTCAGGAATTGGCGATTCAGTCTTGCCCGGCGCAATCGATCTCCGCCCATTCACCCACGCGTGCCCCTAAACAGCTCTTGGCTTGCCGCCGTGCTGATGGCGACCACCGCAGGGTGGGTGAGGCGGCGCTCAACCGAGATGGCGTAGAACTGCTCGGTCACCGCCTCAGTTTGCCCTAAGGCCTCCACGCCATATTGTTGGCATATCACCTCGGCGGCCGCGGAAGGGACGGCGAAGATGCCGATACCCATCTGGCCGAACGCCTTCATCAAGGCGCTGTCATCGAATTCACCGACGATTCGCGGACGAATCCCAAGCTGTTCGAACCACTGTAGCAGGCGTGGCCGCAATGCCGCATCCTCTCCCGGCAGCAGCAGCGGTGCGCGGTCCAGGCAATTCGGGAACGGGTCATTGTATTTTCGCGCCAGTTTCCTCGTGGCAAGGAACGTGAGACCGCATTGTCCGAGCAGGTGACCGAATCCCTTGATGCCCACAGTGGCAGGTATGGGGCTGTCGGCAATCACGATATCCACCCGCTGGACCGCTAAGTCCTGGAGAAGGCTGACGAGCTTTCCTTCCCGGCACACGATGCGCGGCGGCTCCGGCAGGCGCAGCGCCGGTTCCAGCAGCCGGCAGGCCACGGTCTTCTGTACGGCGTCAGCGATCCCCACCCTGAATTGCGCCGTCCGCCCTCCGGTGGGATCGTGCAAAACGCCTTCCAGCTCGCCGCCCAAGGTGAAGATCTCGTCAGCGTAGCTCAATACCATTCGCCCAGCGTCGGTAAGGTCGAAGCGGCGGCCGATGCGGGAAAACAGCTTGTAGCCCAATACGTCTTCGAACACGCTTATCTGTCCGCTGATCGTCTGCGGAGTCAGATGCAGGCGCTCGCTGGCGCGGGCGATGCCGCCCGCCTTCGCGACCACCCAGAAATAGTGCAGATGCTTGTAGTTCAGTGCAGCCATTGGGCGAACCATCTTCGCATTTCTCGAATTGATTCTATGCGATCCGGCGCCGTGATATCAACGTATATATCGAACTTCAATTCGGTTTTCCCGAATGTGTTTTACGAGTTTTACGAACATCTTGGATGTTTAATTCGACTTGCCGGGGCGACCCCATGAGCCTTATCTTGTTCAAGTGTTGAACGGTTCCCTCCCACGCATCCCGGTTGAGGAGATCACACCATGCTGAAGATCCTGATCCCAGTCGACACTTCGGAAGAATCCCGGTACGCGATCAAACACGTGATTCACCGTGTCTGGACCGGCGAGACACTGGATATCCACCTGATCCACGTGCAACCGCGGCTCAGCCGATACGTCGCGCAGTTCGTCGCGCGACGCGACCGGCAGGCCTACTACGCGGAGCAGAGCGCGAATGCCCTCGATGCGGCCAGCAAGCTGCTCGATCGCGCCGGACTGCGTTATTCGGCGGTGCATGTAAGCCTCGGTGACCCGGCGCGGGAGATCGTGCGATACGCCGAATCGAATCGGTTCGACAGCATCCTGATGGCCACCGCCCGGCTGGGATCCGTCTCCGAAATGGTGCTCGGATCGGTTGCCACGAAAGTGCTGCGCACCAGCCGCATTCCCGTCGAGGTCGTGCCGGCAGCGCCCCACTCCAGGCCGCGCTCCTGGGCCGGCCCCACCGGCGCGATAGCCTGCGTACTCGGACTCATCTATGTGGCCCTCGAATAGCGTCGCACCGGGAGAAATGTGACCCTCGAATTGCGTCGCACCGGGAGAGAACAGATGAATTGGCACACCGTCACCATCGAAGCGATCGTCAAGCAACTCCAAACCGACCCGTTGCAGGGATTGACCCCTGCCGACGCACGGGAACGCCTCGTGCAGCATGGCCCGAATGAATTGGCGACGGGACATCGTGCCACCCCAGTCCAGCTCTTCTTCGGCCAGTTCAAGAACACGCTGATCGTCATTCTGCTCATCGCAACGGTTCTCTCCGCATTGCTGGGCGAGATCGTCGATGCCGCCATCATTTCGCTGATCGTGGTGTTCTGCGCGATCCTCGGGTTCGTTCAGGAGTTCCGGGCCGAGCGCGCACTCGACGCCTTGCAGCGCATGCTGGCCCCGACCATCACCGTGCTGCGAGGGGGGATCGAGCAGCGCATACCGTCCCGCGAACTTGTGCCCGGTGACCTCATGCTGCTGGAAGCCGGCGACCGCATGCCGGCGGACGCCCGTCTGATCGAAGTCCATTCCCTGAAGTGCGACGAGGCGCCGCTGACCGGTGAGTCATTCCCGGTGGACAAGAGCCTGAAACTGCTGGCCGCCGACACCGCGGTGTCCGACCGCCACAACCTGGTGTTTACGGGCACCACGGTCACCTACGGTCGCGGCAAGGCGATCGTGACCGGAACGGCCATGAATACCGAGTTCGGCAGAATCGCCGAGCAGGTTTCCGCCGTAAGCACGGAAAAGTCCCCACTCGAAAAGCGAACCGCCGAAATCGGCCGCTGGCTGGGGCTGATCGCATTGGGCGTTTGCGGCGTCGCAATCGTGGTCAGTATCGCGAGATCCTGGATGGGCGATCAACTCAACGTCGGGTTGTTATTGACCATGACCATGTTTGCCATCGCGCTCGCGGTGGCCGCGGTCCCGGAGGCGCTCGCGGCGATCGTAACCGGCGCGCTTGCTGTCGGAATGCACGAGATGGCGAAGCGCAATGCGCTGGTGCGGCGCATGCCCGCGGTGGAAACACTGGGATGCACGACGGTAATCTGCACCGACAAGACCGGCACGTTGACCAAAGGCGAGATGACAGCTCGCCGGGTGTTCGTGGGTGGCCGCACCAGCGAGGTCAGCGGGGCCGGATACGCACCCACAGGCAGCTTCGATCCGCTGCTTCCGCTGGACGACACCGCAGTGCGGCTCATGCTGACGGGAGGAGTACTGTGCAGCGATGCCGGGTTGAGCAATGATGCCGGGCGCTGGTTCGTCAAGGGCGACTCGACCGAAGGTGCTCTTGTCGTACTGGCGGCAAAGGCGGGACTGCAACAGCAGGAGACCCGGCTGGCGGCGCCGAGGATAGGAGAATTGCCTTTCAGTTCGGAGCGCAAGCGGATGACGACGGTTCACCGCATGCCCGACGGACGTCATCTCGCGTTCGTGAAAGGCGCCCCCGAGGTGCTGCTGGAGCGATGCGTTTCGGTGCAGCACCACGACCGGCAGCAGCCGCTCACGGATGAGGTGCGGGCGCAAACCATGGCGGCGAACGAGCAGATGGCGAAGGATGCACTGCGTGTGCTGGCCATTGCCTACAGGGAAGTTCGCACGGACGAGCCCTTTGACGACGAGGAGACAACTGAGCGCGGCCTGACCTTGCTCGGGCTGATCGGAATGATGGATCCGCCGCGCGACGAGGCGAAGGAAGCGGTAAGGGTTTGCCGTCAGGTACATATCCGCCCGATCATGATCACGGGCGACCACAAGCTCACCGCCGTCGCGGTGGCTTCGGAAATCGACATCTACCGCGAAGGCGACCTGGTGCTCACCGGCGACGACCTCGGCCGCATGAGCGACAAAGAGTTTGCCGAGATCGTCGACCGGGTCAGCGTCTATGCGCGCGTGTCGCCGATGGACAAGCTCAAGATCGTCCGGGCGTGGAAGAGTCGTGGCGAAATCGTCGCGATGACCGGGGATGGCGTCAACGACGCGCCCGCGCTGAAGCACGCGGACATCGGCATTGCCATGGGCATCACCGGAACCGACGTGGCGAAGGAAGCCGCTGACATGGTGCTGGCGGACGACAATTTCGCCACCATAGTGCGGGCGATCGAGCGCGGTCGCTGGATCTATGACAACATCAAGAAATATCTGACTTACCTGCTGCGCGCCAACATCACGGAAGTGGTCGTCCTGGGCGGTGTCGTGATCGTCGTTGGGCCCGAGCTGTTGCCGCTGTTGCCCGCTGCGATTCTCTACATCAACCTGGCCACCGACGGCCTGCCGGCCCTGGCCCTCGGGGTGTCCCCACCTGACCGCGACATCATGCAGCGGCCCCCCCGCGATCCGAGAGAAAGCATCTTCTCGCGCGACGTACGGCTTCTGGTGCTGCTTGGAGTCCTGATCGAGTGCCCGATCTTCCTGTGGATCTACTTCGACAACTATGCCGACATCGAGGCCGCAAGGACCAAGATCTTCCTGCTCTTTGTCTTCGTCGAGCTGATCATTGCCATGAGTTTCCGCTCGCTGCGCTACAGCGTATTCGAGGCGCCTCCGCACAAATGGCTGCTGCTCGCGATGGCGTGGGAGATTGGCTTGTTTGCCGTGCTGATCCAGATCCCGGTCGTGCGCGAGACGTTCGGAATTGCCATGCCTACCTGGCCAGACCTGGCAATGGCGCTGGGCGTCAGCGCAGTGGTCGTGTCTGCCATCGAACTGACCAAGGCGTATCTGAGAATGACCACTGGCACCGGGGGAGCGGCCGCAAGGCGCTCCCAGCGGATGGCCCCGGAAACGCGCAGAATCGATTTCCGGGAAGCGACGACAGGGGCGATGGCAACAGCGCAAGCGCCGGTGTTTGCCGGCCCTGCCGCCGGCTTTCTGCAGCCGGGTGCAGGCCCCGCATCGACATCGCAACAATTCGCAGGAGCCAACACCCCGCTGAAGGTACTGATTCCGGTCGACGACTCCCGCAATTGCCGGTTCGCGGTTAGGCATGTCATCACTCAATTCATGAGTAAGTCGGCCATGGAGGTACATCTGCTGAACGTGCAGCCCCCGTTTCTCCAGGTACATCGCGCAGTTCACCAGCAACAGGAGCCGCAAGGATTACCATCGAGACCAGGCCGAGAAGGCGCTGGGCCCGATCAAGCAGATGCTCGACGGCTTCAGCATTCCCTACTCGGCGCATGCCGAAGTGGGAGACAAGGCCAAGCTCATCGCCGGTACCGCGCGCCGCCTGCGCTGCGACCGAATCGTGATGAGCACGGCGCGCAAGAACTCGCTGACCCGGCTGGTCGAGAATTCGGTCACCAACCAGGTGATCGCGCTCACGCACCGTGCCGGTTGAGGTGATCGCGGGCGACTCGGTGTCCAAGCTCGAGCGCTACGGCATTCCAGCCGGAATTGGCACAGCGCTGGCGATGCTGGCGCTCGCTGCGGGAGACTGAAGGCCGGCGCGACGTCCCGCTGCACCGATGGCTTGCGGCAAACTATCGAACGGCCACGCCAGTCACTCCCACTCAAACATCGCTGCACTTCCACCGTGTCGTCATCGACGGCGTGTTCGACTCCGCCGCCGCGGGCGGGGTCATCTTCCATGTCGCCACCGAGCTCGATGCCAGCGCCATGGTCTGGTTGCAGGCGCAGGTGCGCCCGCCCGCCTGCCCGCGCGCGGCCACCTTGGCCTCAGCGCCCGCGCCAAAGTACAACGACGAGCGTGCGGAGCAGCCCGTTGCCACCGAAAATCCACGCTTGCCCCACCTCACCTACCCCACCACAATCAGGTTCGCGCGATTGAAACGCCTATTGTTTGTGACGCTCAGATCTTTCCGATAGCCCTCTCGGCGTTCCTGCCGCGGGCACCGGCTCGCTTCGTCGGCGGTTTCGGCTTCGTCTTCGCCGTCTCCGCTGCGGCCTTGGCGCGCGCGGCGAGCGCCAGCCTGCGCACCCGCCGGATGTCCGCATCCGAGAACGGCCCGTTGACGCCGGAAATGGCCGCGAGCTTCATGCCGTGTTTCCGGCCGAGACGGTAGATCTCCCGCACCTTCTCCCATTCGATGTTGCGGCCGACGGTGAAGTTGTCGAATCGCCCCTCCAGCGCGAGGACGATCGTTTCCGCCAGGCAGGCATAGGCGACGTTCTTCGGCAGCCCGATGTTCTTCATCGACACCTGTCCGGGCAGCAGGATCTCGCCGGATTCGATCACCAGCACGTCCGGGCGCTTGGCCACTTCCTCGGGCGGCAGATCGAGCGGGCGGGCGACGTCGGTGATCACGCACCCGGGCTTGACCTGCATGATGTCGAGGATCTTCTTGCCCGCCCCCGAGGTCGCGGTCACGATCATGTCCATGTCGGCGATGTCCTTGTCGGCGCGCGCGGACAGGAACAGCTTCGCGTCGGGGGTCTCCTTCAGGATCGACCCCTTGAGCGAGAGCAGCTTCGCGGTTTCGGGGGACACCAGGTAGACCTCCTCGGCGACCATCGCCAGCAGGCGGGCGCACACCGAGCCGATGGCCCCCGTGGCGCCCACCACCATCGCCTTGAACTGCACCCTCTGTCCGCGCGTCGGCGCGGGCACCAGACCGAGGCGCAGCACCGCATCGTGCGCGGCCCACAGCGCCCCGGAGGCGCTGTAGCTGTTGCCGGTGGTGATGGGCAGCGGCGCGCGCTTGGACACCGTGAGTCCCGCATCGCCGACCACCTTGGTGAACGCGCCGAGGCCCATGATCTGCGCGCCGAGGCTCTTGGCGATCCCGGCGGCATCCAGCAGGCGGCGGTAGGTGAACTCGGGGCTGTGGCTCATGATTTCATGCGGCGTTCCGCCCACGGAAATCAGCCAGCCTTCGGTTTCCACGCCGGTGGGCGACTTGATGCCCGTCACCTTCGAATAGACGAAAGGAGGCGTGTAGGCCATCACCTTCTCCAGCGTGTCCATGAAGATGGGCGGGGACACGCGGGATAGCAGCTCGATGGGCTTGATGTTCTTGAAATACTCCTGCGACAGCGGATGGATGACGAAGGCGAACCGGTTCACCCGCTTGAAGCCGTTGGGATAGATGATGCGCGGCTCCAGCTCGAGGCTGGTGATGATCTCCAGATAGTCGTCCTCGAGGATCTCGTCCGGCGCCTTCTCCGTTGCGGCGATGATCATCGCGTCGAGGAGGCTCGGGCCCAGCACGTGGTCGAACATCACGGGCGCGCCGTCGACCACCATGTGGACGCCCTTCTTCCTGAACTGCGCGATGCGCCCGTCGTTGACGGTCGACGTGATGATCGTCTTGCCGGACAGCTCCTCGGCGCCAAAGGCGTCCAGTTCGTGCACGGGGGCGACGATGACCGTCGCATCCCGCATGGCCTGGCGCAGCACGAACTTCGTCCACGCCTTGACCGGGGCCGAGGACATCAGGCCGTCGGGGGCCCAGTCGAGCACGTAATGCGCGCCGCTGGTGTAGAGCTCCAGCGCATCGAGCGAGGTCAGCATCTTGGGCACGCCGAGCTGCAGCAGCGCATCGGCGAACTCCAGGTTCTGCGTGTACTCGGCCATGGCCGACGCCAGCTTGTAGTTGGTCCTTCCCGAAAAGAACAGGACGCGGGCGTTGTTGAAATAATCGCCCAGCTTGATCTGGACGTGGCGCAGCGCCCACTCCTGCAGGATGTCGTTCAACCGCCCGCCGGTGGTCAAGGGAACGCGCGTGACCGCGTCCTTCATCCGCGTGCTGTCCTTTTCGACATAACGCCGCGAGCCGACGGTGTAGCTGTCCTTGACGACACCCAGGCCGATCGCGTCGGCATGCTGCTGCCAGTGCTTCAGCAGCTTCACGGCCTTCGCGGTGCTGCCGTTCGTGCCCAGCCTCCGGACGTCGAGTTTCTGCCTCAGGAAACGAGCGTTGAACGCGAAGTCCTGATCGTTCGCGCCCAGGCTGACACCGATCACTGTTTTCATTCCATCCCCGCGCCAAGCACGATGCCGATGACGCTAGTGTACGGGGGCACTCCGGTCTGCGCGCCACCGCGAATCTGCTTGAGATCAAACAGTTGGCGAATGTTTCCGGCGCAGCTCTGGTCCGGCCGTCCCGATTGGTGCAATCTTCCGGACATGCCGTCGGAAAAATGGGAACGATGATGATCGAGATGCCGAGCATCGTGGGTGACGTGGTGCGTTCCGTCGGGCTGTCGACGGCGATGAAGGCGGCGGGCGTCGTGACGGGGCTGTTGCCGATCCCGCAGCCGATGCTGCTGGTCGGACCGGGGGCCAGCGGACGCCTGGGGCAGGCGCTCTGCGGCTTCGGGCACAGGAAGATCCTGATCGTGACCGACCGCACCATCGCGCAAATGGGCCTGCTGGACGGCCTGACCAGGGCATTGACCAAGGGCGGCACCGCGCACGTCGTCTTCGATGCGATCACGCCGGACGCGCCGATTCCGTTGATCGAAAAGGGCATCGCGTTCTACGTGAAGCACCGCTGCGACGCCATCGTGGCATTCGGAGGCGGCTCCCCGATGGACGCGGCGAAGGCGATCGCGCTGGCCGTCGCCAACAAGAAGCACCCCAGAAAGCTGGTCGGGTATTTCAAGGGCATGCGCGCGCCGGTGCCGATCTATGCGGTGCCGACCACCGCGGGGACCGGCTCCGAGGTGACGGTGGCCGCGGTGGTCTCCGACCCCGAAACCAACCGGAAGCTCGTCATCGCCGACACGCGCCTCGTGCCGACGATGGCGGCGCTCGATCCCGTGCTGATGACCGGCCTGCCGCGCCACGTCACGGCCGCCACGGGCATGGACGCACTGACCCACGCGATCGAAGCCTTCGTCGGCCAGTGGTCGACCGACTTCACGGATCGCATGGCGCTCGCGGCGGTGGGCATGATCTACGAGAACCTGCGCATCGCGTACAGGAACGGCAAGAACCTCGCGGCGCGCGAGCAGATGGCGTTGGCGGCGACCTACGCGGGCCTGGCGTTCACGCGGGCCAACGTCGGGTATGTCCACGCCATCGCGCACCAGCTGGGCGGCAAATACCATACGCCCCACGGCCTCGCCAACGCGATCATGCTGCCGCACGTGCTGGCGTTCCTGAGCCCGTCGATCACCAAGAAGCTGGCCGTCCTGGCGGTGCGCGCCAAGGTCGGAAAGGCAGGAGAGCGGCCGGCGGTTCTGGCGAAGAAGTTCCTGGCCTCGGTCGAAACGCTGAATCGCGACCTGGGGATTCCGCGGCATCTGGAGGCGCTGCGCGAGGAGGACATTCCCGCGCTGGCCAAGGCCGCCTGCTGGGAGGCGGACACCAACTATCCGGTGCCGCGCTACATGTCGCCGGAAACCTGCGCGGATCTGATCCGCCAGGTGCTGCCCAAGGGCAATCGGCGCAGGAAACGCTGAGATCGGCCTGATGCCTCAAGGCGCAGCGGCGGCAAGCCAGAGCGGGAGCGTCATTGCCGCGAGCACGGTCCCGCTGGAGATGATGAGCGCCACCGGCGCGCCCTGACCGCCCATCTGTGTGGCCAGGATGTACGCCGATGTCGCGGTGGGCACCGCCGCCATCGCCACCGAGAACTGGCGCTCGAGCGGAGAAAGGCCGACGGCGTGCGCGAGCGCGTAGGCGATCGCGGGCAGCGCGATGAGCTTCACGCCGTGCCACCAGATGAGCGCCGGCAACGGCAGCGTCGCACGCGTGAGCTTCAGTCCGGCGCCGACGGCGAGCAGACCGAGCGGCAGCGCGGCGCTCCCGAGCAGGTCCAGGATGCGCTTCACCGTGGCGGGCAGCGGCAAACCGCCGAGCTGCCAGGCGAAGCCGAGCAGGCACGCGATCACGAGCGGATTGCGCGCCAGCTCCAGCGCGATCCGACCGCGCCCGCCGCGCGCCAGCATCGCCACCGCGGCGAAGTTGACCACGGGCACCAGGACGCCGACCAGCAGGCTGATCGCCGCGATCCCCGCCTCGCCGCCGATGCGGCTCGCGGTCGCCAGCGCGATGTATGTGTTGAACCGGAATCCGCACTGAAAGCAGGAGGCGAACGTCGTGGGCTCGAGCCGGAACAGCGGCCGCGCCAGCGCCGAGAGCGCCATGCCGGAAAACGTGAACGCCAGAGCGACCGCGGCCATCGGGCCGGCCTCGCCCAGCGCCAGCGGCGAGAGGGCGAGCGAGCGGAAGAGCAGCGCCGGAAACAGGACGAAATAGACGAGGCGCTCGATGCCCGACCAGACAGGAGCGTCGAACCCGCGTACGCGCTTGAGCAGCGCACCGCCGACGATGAGCAGAAAATCGGGAAGCAGCAGGAGCGCAGCGCTCACGGTAGGGTCGTGCCGTCGATGCGCCGGTGCCGGGTCGGCCGGACGAGCGCGCGGCGACCGGACGCGAGCGCACTCATCCGCGGGACGAGGACGCGATCACGATCCCTCGGCTTGGGCGGCCCGTGCCGGAGTGGCCGCTTCAAGCCGCCGCGTCTCGCCGATCTTCAGCACGTCGAACTGGTCCGGCGTGAGCCCGCGCTCCTGCCGCTGCCGGGCGAGCACCACCGGCGGCTCGTCCAGCGGCTCGTCGGCGAGCGACTCGAACGTGCCCCAGTGCATGCCGATCGCGCGCGCCGCCTTGAGGTCGGCACGAATCTGCACGGCTTCGGGAACGTCGACGTGCATCACCTTCATGAACCAGCGCGGCGCGTACGACCCGATCGGAATGAACGCCATGTCGAAAGGGCCGAGACGCTCGCCGATGTCGCGGAAATCCTTCGAGTAGCCGGTGTCGCCGGTATGGATGAGCCGCAGCCCCTCGCCTTCGACAACCCAGCCGCCCCAGAGCGTCTGGTTGGCGTCGTCGAGCCGGCGCTTGCTCCAGTGCTGCACCGGCACGAACGTCACGCGAAGATCGCCCTCGGTCGTCTGCTGCCACCAGTCGTATTCGTCGACGCGCGTGATGCCGAGCGCCGCGAACCAGGCCTTCAATCCGAGCGGGACGAGGAAGCGCGGGCTGCCCTGCGGCATCGCGGCAAGCCGCGTCACCGACTCCGCGTCGAGGTGGTCGTAGTGGTTGTGCGAGATCAGCACGACGTCGATCTTCGGCAGCTCCGGAATGTCGATCGGCAGCGGCACGATGCGCTTCGGGCCCGCGAAGCCCACCGGGGACGCGCGCTCCGAGAAGATGGGATCGAAGAGGATGTTCTTGCCGGCGAGGCGGACGAGCATCGTCGCGTGCCCGACCCACGTCACCGACGGGTTGGCATCGGGGCCGCCGAGCGCGACCGGATCCGTCTTTACCGCGGGCAGGTTCCAGCCGCCCGGCGGCGGCTTCGGCAGCCCGTCGCGCATGCGCTCCCACTGCCAGGACCAGAAGCTCTCCTTCTCGGGGTGCGGGTAGTTGTTGGCAAAGCCGTCCGGTCCCTTGGGCGCGGGCTGCGCCGAAGCGAGGCTCGCGACGGCGGCAAGGAAGAACACGGCGCAGGAACAGAAGGGCGCATCGGGTCAAGGTAGAGTAGATTTTGCGGTGAGACGCACTCTAGCCGAGAATCGTTCCCGATGGATGAAAGCCTCGACCGTGCCCGCGCGCTTCTGCTGGGCGCCAAACGCATTGCCGTCCTGACCGGCGCCGGCATCTCCGCCGAATCGGGCATCCCCACGTTTCGCGATGCGATGACGGGACTCTGGTCGCAATTCCGGCCCGAGGACCTCGCGACCCCCGAGGCGTTCGCGGCGAACCCGAAGACGGTGTGGGAGTGGTACGCGTGGCGGCGCGAGCGGGTGGCGAAAGTCGCGCCTAACGCGGGCCATGCGGCCCTGGTGGCGCTCGAGCAACGCACCCCCCACTTCACGCTCATCACGCAGAATGTCGACGGACTGCACGTGCGGGCGGGCAGCCGCAACGTAATCGAGCTGCACGGCAACATCATGGTCGACCGGTGTTTCGCTGAAGGGTGCGTCCTGACGCCGGCAGACGAGATTCCCGGAACGCCGCCGCGATGCGCACGGTGCGGCGCACCGGTGCGCCCGGGTGTCGTCTGGTTCGGCGAAGCGCTGCCGCCGAAGGCGCTCGACGACGCTCTTGCCGCAACCAAACGCTGCGACGTGTTCCTTTCCATCGGCACGTCGAACGTCGTCGAGCCGGCGGCATCGCTGCCGTTCACCGCACTCGACGCAGGCGCCGCGGTGATCGAAGTGAATCCGGAGCGCACGCCGCTTTCGGCGCGGGCGACGATCGTGCTCGCGGGTGCAGCGGGCGAGGTGCTGCCGCGGTTGATCGGTTAGACGCTACGCGCGCCCGGGCAGGACGGCGACACCCGCACCTGGCCCCCGGCTGGCAGGCGCCACGCCGACGCGTACCGGTATTCGACGCCGGCCCCGCTGTCCGGCGAACGCATCGAAACGCCCCGGAAGCTGCGCGTCGCAATGGCGGCAGCGCCCTTCCGGGCGTGAGCGCGTAGTCCAGGATCTCGTGCCAGTCGCGGACGATGACGGGCTTGGCGCAGCCCGGGCAGAACGTCGTCCCGCCGGTCCGGTCGTGCACGTTGCCGGTGTAGACGTAGCGGATGCCCGCCTTGAGCCCGATATCGCGCGCCCGCGTCAGCGTCGCCGCCGGCGTGGGCACGAGATCCGTCATCTTGTAGTCGGGATGGAACGCGGTGAAATGCAGCGGCACGTCCGGGCCGAGCTCGCGGAAGATCCACGCGCACATCGCCTCGAGTCTCGGCGTCGGAGTCGTTCTTGCCCGGGATCAGCAGCGTCGTGATCTCGAACCAGACGTCGGTCTCGCGCTTCAGATAGACGAGCGTGTCGAGCACCGGCTGCAGATGCGCGCCGCAGAGCTTCACGTAGAACTCGTCGGTGAAGGCCTTGAGGTCGACGTTGGCGGCGTCCATCTTCGCGTAGAACTCGCGCCGCGCGTCGACGCCGATGTAGCCGGCCGTCACCGCCACCGTCTTGATCCCCAGCGCGTGGCACGCGTCGGCGGCGTCCATCGCGTACTCGGCGAAGATGACCGGGTCGTTGTAGGTGAACGCGACGCTGCGGCAATCCATTTTCGCCGCCGTCGCGGCGATCGCTTCCGGCGACGCCGCGTCCATCAGCGTGTCCATCTCGCGCGACTTCGAGATGTCCCAGTTCTGGCAGAACTTGCACGCGAGGTTGCAGCCGGCCGTCCCGAACGAGAACACCGAGGAGCCGGGATAGAAATGGTTGAGCGGCTTCTTCTCGATCGGGTCGATGCAGAAGCCCGACGAGCGGCCGTAGGTCGTCAGCACCATCGCGTCGCCTTCGCGCTGGCGCACGAAGCACGCGCCGCGCTGGCCCTCGTGCAGACGGCAGTCGCGCGGGCACAGGTCGCACTGGATGCGACCGTCGTCGAGTCGGTGCCACCAGCGGCCGGGGAAGTTGCTCATCGTGACAGCTCGCTCAGCAGGAATTCGCTCTCCGCCCATTTGGTCACGCCATAGCGGGAAACATTCACGCTGCGAACTCCAGAAATCGCGCCGGCAATCCCGCCTTGCGCTTCAACGCCACCAGGAAGTCGCGCGGCTCGGGGAGCGATTCCCAGACCTGCGGCAGGAAGGTCGCGCGATGGTGGCCGTACTCGAGCACCAGGCCGTCGACGTTCGGCCGCAGTCGCGCCAGCAGATCGGCTTCGTCGCGGACATTCAGGCGCTCGTCGGCCGACAGCAGCGACACTTCGACTGCAACGGCCTCGTACTCGACGACAGCGAGCGACGGAAACCGCGGGTCGCGGAACGCGGCGGCGATCGCGTTCTCGCGCACGTCGACGCCGAGCGGACGCAGGGGCTTCAGCGAGCCGATGCAGCCGCGCAATTCGTCTGCGAGCTTCAGCGTCACGAACGTGGCCGCGGGTTGCGCCAGCGCGGCATGGCTCGCGTTCGCGATCGGGCGCAAGCCGAGTTCCGCTCCGATCGCCGAACGCGCGATCGTCAGCAGCGCGCGGCCGAGATCAGGGTCGGTCATGACGAGGCTCCCTGCCTTGGCCCGTCCTGCCCGGGCATGGTGAACGCGAACGACGCGTAGCCGACCACGCGGGACTTGTCACCCGCCGTGTCCCCGGAGTTGCGCAGGTCGAGAGCTCCGGCCGCAATCCGTGCCGGCGGGCCGCCAGCAGCAAGCCGTTGATGGGCGTCGCGCCGCAGGCCTGCTCGTGATCGAGCGTGGCCGAGAGCGCGAGGATCGCCTCGCCGGTTGCGCGATCGATCTCGCGGGCGTCCGCGTAGCGGTGGTAGTGCGACAGGTCGGAGCTGACGACAATCAGCGTCTCCGCGCCGCCCCACAGCAATTCGATCACTTCGGCCACTTCGCCGGGCGTCGCATCGCCGACGGCGAACGGCACGATGCTGAATTCACCGAGCACTGCCTGCAGGAACGGCAGCTGCACTTCGAGCGAGTGCTCCAACGCGTGCGCAGCATCGCTTGCGCACACCTGCGGCAACGTCAGCGCGGCGGCTGCAGCCTCGCGATCGACGGCAACGGTTCCGAGCGGCGTGGCAAACGCCCGCGCCGACGGCAGCGCCAGGCCACGGACCGGCACGCGGTGTGTCGGCCCGAGCAGCACGACCCGCCGGATGGTTTCGCGCCCGGCCGCGAGCCTCGCGTACACCGAAGCTGCGATCGGCCCCGAATAGACGTAGCCGGCATGCGGCGCGATGAGCGCCTTGGGCACGGCGCCCGCCGGGGACAGCCCGGATTGCGCACCGGCAAGATGCGCGCGCACGTCCGCCGCCAGCGCCGAAGGCGCTTTGGGATAGAACATGCCGGCCACGGCGGCAGGGCGTACGTCAGGCATTGCGTTGCTCCCGGTCATGACATATGAAATTGGGGCGGCACCGCTGCCAATCAAGACCTCAGGTTACCTCCGGGCGAGTCTCCCGGGGGCGCCCATGCTGGCGGCCGGGCTCGTGCGTCCGGCGAGCGGGCGCTCCAAGGTCTTCGCCTCCGCGGAGCCGGTCGCGCAACCCCGGGGTGGCCTTGGCCTCGGGCGAGACCAGCCGCTCGCGCACGAGCTCGATCGCCGCTCGCAACAGATAGGACTGTTCGCCGAACCATTTCGGCAGGCGCGCAGCGGCAATTTCCGCCTCGATGGCATCGAGCCGCGCCATGTATTCGCCGCTGCGGGCCGGGTCGGGCCCGCGTGACAATTCCCTCTCGACCACGCCGAGCTGCGCGTACCCGCGAACGATCCGCGCGTTCAGCCGGTAGTTGTAGAGAACCGGAACGAGCTTGATCGCCGGAATGAGCACCGCGAAAATCGGGAGCAGCAGGATCAGCATGCGGTCGACGAAGTTCGCCGCCCAGTACGGCAGGTAGCGCTGCAGGAACGGCTTGCCCGACTTGTAGTAGCGCTCCGCCTCCTCGGCCACCGGCACGTCCTGCCCGCGCGCATTCGGAAACGTTCCGGCCTCGGCCAGCCGGGCATGGCCGCTGTTGACGGTGACGGCCGTGTCGAGCAGGAGGTACATCAGGGCCGGATGGACTTCGTTGCGGGCGAGCAGATTGGCCGTCACGGCGACGATCGAGACGTCGCGGGGAGGCAGATCCGCCTCGATGTCGGCGACGCCGCGCGGCACCGTCAGCGCCGTGATCTTGGCGTGACGCTTGGCGTAGGCGGGCGCGTGCACCAGGCTCATGAGCGTCAGATCGCGGCGGCGCAGGAGATCGGCGAGGATCGGCGCTTCGACCCCGGCGACCAGGAACGCCGCGTCGATTTCGCGGGCATCCAGCGCCTTCAGCAGGTCCGCGCCGCCGATCGCGCAGCAGCGTCGAATTGCCGGCATCGATGCCGCTCTCGCGCAACAGATGCAGCGCCAGCGACTGGGTGCCGCTGCCGTCGACACCCACCGCCAGCCGCTTTCCCTTGAGGTCCACGAGCCTGTCGGCGGGCGCCCCTCCGGTCGCCTGGAAGACCCACATCGCCTCGTAATAGAGCGCGCCCAACGATACGACCGGGGGCTCGCCCGCGGCGTCGGCGGGAGCGGCCTCGGCCTCGCCACCCTGGACGAACGCCACATCGACCTTGCCGTCGCGCAGCCACGCGAAATTCTGGACCGACCCGCTCGACGGCCGGAGCTCCAGCGTGACGCCGTACGGCTCGAGGTAGCGGCGATACTGCTCGCCGTAGCGCTGATAGGTTCCGCCGGGAGCGCCGGTCGCCATGACCAGATGATTCGGCGGGGCCGGCTCCACGAATCGCGACGCGATCCAGAACGCCAGCACGACCAGCGCGAGCACCGGCACGCCGATGACGAGCGCGTCGCGCCACGACACGTTGCCGAGCCACTTCGCGCTCACCGCACGCTCCGCCGGACCCTGAACTCAGCGCCCGCCTGGCGGTCCATCAATCCCCGTTCGACGCGAGCCGGACGAGATAACCGCCCGATTTTTCGTCGCGCTCGAGCTTGAGGCTGCCGCGTCGCTCGGCTTCCTCGAGCATGCCGTTGAACGAGCGGAATCCGTAATACGATTCGTTGAAGCCCGGCTTGCGGCGCTTGAGCGCCTGCTTGACCATCGAGCCCCAGATCTTCTCCTCGTCGCCGCGCTCGGCGCCGAGGGCCTCGATCGTCTCGAGGATGAGGTCGAGCGCTTCCTGTTGGCGCTCGTCGTCGCTCTTCTTGCCGCGCGGGGGCGCCTCCGCGGCCGGTGTCTCCAGGGCAGCCGCCTTCGCCGCCGGTTTCGCCGCGCCGGAGGGCGCGCGCGCCGGCGCCTTCCGCGGCGCCGCCTTCTTCTTCTCGCGCACGAGGTCGTCGTAGAAGATGAACTCGTCGCAGTTCGCGATCAGCAGGTCCGACGTCGAGTTCTTCACGCCGACGCCGATCACGACCTTGTTGTTCTCGCGCAGCTTGGAGACGAGCGGCGAGAAGTCCGAGTCGCCGCTGATGATGACGAAGGTCTCGACATGCGACTTCGTGTAGCAGAGATCGAGCGCGTCGACGACCATCCGGATGTCGGCCGAGTTCTTCCCCGACTGGCGCACGTGCGGGATCTCGATCAGCTCGAACGAAGCCTCGTGCATCGGCGCCTTGAACGACTTGTAGCGCTCCCAGTCGCAGTACGCCTTCTTGACGACGATGCTGCCCTTGAGCAGCAGCCGCTCCAGCACCTTGCCGATGTCGAACTTGTCGTATTTGGCGTCCTGCACGCCGAGCGCGATGTTCTCGAAATCGCAGAACAGCGCCATGTTGGTGACTTCGGGCGGGTGGGCCATGGTGGTTTCCGGGTGGTTCAGCGCCCGGCCATAAAGGGTTGGCGGCCGACCAGCCGGCCGCATTTCGCAACGATAGCAGCCCCGGCGAACCGGCGCGACCTTGATCGCGGACAAGACCCGCCCCGGCAGGAATTTGGAGAATGAAACGGAGTGAGCCCGTCCGGGAAGGCGGGACGCACCATTCATCGACCCAGGAGGCAAAGCATGCGCATCGTGACGGCAATCGCGTTGGCGACCATGGCGGGCACAGCATTCGCCGCGGCGCCCGACTGGCAGCCGTTGGGCGAAAACGCCAACGGCAACAAGGTCTACGTCGACAAGGCGAGCATGAAGGCGACCGGCGGCACGACGGTCGTGACGTTCCGCACGGAACTCAAGACGCCGGTCGACACGCTGCAGGGCGGCATCACCAGCATGCGCTCGCAGATGCGCGTGCGCTGCCAGGACATGATGGCCGCCGGCATCGAAGTGATCCTGTTCGAGAACGAGGCGAAGAATCAGGCGTTCGCGCGCAACAAGGCCGCGAAAGTCGAATACCTGAAAGAGCCCGAAGGCAGTTCCGCGGACGTCGTCATCAAGTACGTCTGCAAGAAGTAGCCGGCGCTGTGAAGCCGGTGCGGAACCGGCCCGGCCACCGCGCCGGCGCTCGGCCGCGCGGCGGTCAGTCGGTCCGCTGGCCGACCCGTTTCACGCCCGCAACGAAGCGCGACAGCGTCTTCGACAGGATGCCGCGCGGGAGCATCGCCTCGATCAGCTGGAAGCGGCCGCGCGTGGCGACCGCGTGCGCGAGCGCCGCGACGAGTTCCCTGCGTGTGCGCACCCGGATGCCGTCGCCGCCGAGCGCGTTCGCCAGCCCCGCGAAATTCCATTCGTCGAGGTCGTTGAAGCGTGACTCCGGCTGGAACGTCCGCAGCATCTCCCAGCTCGCATTGTTGAACACGATCACGATCGGGTCCCAGCCGTACTTGCGGCAGTTGCCCAGTTCCCATCCGGTCATCTGGAATGCGCCGTCGCCGACCAGCACGAGCGGCCGCAGCCCGGAGGCCGCCTGCAGCCCCAGCCCGGCCGGGACGCCGAAGCCCATCGATGCGTAGTAACCGGGGGCGATCAGCGCGGTGTGCTCGATGTCGAGCGCGGTGAACAGGCAGTCGCCCACATCGGTGGCGATCGGCATGCGCCCGTGCTCGGCCATCAGGTCGTTGATGGCGCAGGCAATGTCGTCCGGCGCGATTTCCGCATCGTCGGCAGCCAGATGCCGCGGGTAGGCCGGCCCGTGGGCGACGGGCGGCGCCGTTCCCGTCTGCGCTCGCGCGAGCAGCGCGTCCACCAGCGCCGAAAGCGGAATGGCCGGATAGGTGTGGAAACCGAGAGTCACCGCGCCGTCCAGCGCGCGAATCGTTCGCCGCATGTCGATCTGGCGCGCCGAAACGCCGAAGTTGGTATCCGAGATGATGACGCCGAGCAGGAAGAGCGCGTCTGACTGCTCGACCCGTTCCGTGATGTCCGCGGTTCCGGCAATGCCGAGATAGGTGCCGATCGGTGGCGCGTCCGTTCCGGAAAGAAGGCCCCGGCCCATCAGGCTCGTGATCACCGGCAGGCGCAGCTTCGCCGCCAGTGCCGCGACCTTCGCCTCGAGGTCGAAGCGCCGCACCTCGACGCCCACCATCAGCACCGGCGACCGCGCACCGGCGATGCGCGCGAGGATCTCGTCGACGCACGCCGCGAGCGCATCGGCGTCCACGGGCGCCGCGGGCGCCCGCGTCACGGTATCGCAGGTGGCGCTCACCATGTCGCGCGGTATCTCGATGTAGACGGGACGCGATGCGGCGAGGCAGCTGCGCAGCACGCGCGCAATCTCGTCGGGCGCGCGTTGCGCGTCGTCGAGCCGGGCCTGGTCGCAGGTGATTTCACGAAAGATCCGGAATTGCGAATCCAGGGTCTTCGCCTGGTGGTGCAGCAGCAATCCCGTGCCCGCCTCCCCCTTGCCGGGCGCACCTGAAATGACGACGACGGGCGACTTCTCCGCATACGCGCCCGCCACGGCGTTCACGACATTGAGCGCGCCCGCGCCATACGTGACGGCGACGACGCCGAGCGCGCAGTTCACCCGTGCCGCCGCGTCCGCCGCGAAACCGACGGCAGGCTCATGCGAGAGCGTGAAGAGCGGAAGAATTCCCGATGTCTCGATGACCTTGAAGAAGGGGAGCGCGAAATCGCCGGGAATGCCGAAGATCTCCCTCGCGCCGTGGGCCTTGAGTGCATGCAGCAGTGATTCGGCGAGTTGCATGGGCGATCCGTGACGAGAGTTGGAAACGCGGCGCTCCGGCGAGCATCCTACAAAATCCTCACCGGCGAATCCTTGATCCAGGGCAGGTACCCCCGTCCTGCGTGCCGGCTTGCGTGCCGTTGCGACCTGCGAGGTTCGCCCGGGTGACTTGGCAGCGGACGGGCCCCAGGCGCTACACTGAGCGCCCCGCCACCCCGCGCAAACCATGAATCCAACCCCCCTTTCGTTGCTCGAGACCCGTGTCCTGGGCGTGCTGGTCGAGAAACAGCACACGGTGCCCGACAGCTACCCGCTCACCCTGCTTGCGCTCACCTCAGGCTGCAACCAGAAGACGAGTCGCGATCCCATCCTCAATGCGACCGAAGCCGAGGTGCAGGCGGCGCTCGATCAGCTGAAGACGCAGTCGTTCATCGTGGAGTCGAGCGGCGGGCGCGTCATGCGCTACGCGCACAACGTCGAACGGGTGCTGCAGGTGCCCTCGCAGGCGGTGGCGCTGCTCGCCGCCCTGATGCTGCGCGGGCCGCAGACCGTGGGCGAGCTGCGGATCAACTGCGACCGCCTGCATCGCTTCGCCGACATCTCCGCGGTCGAGGGATTCCTGCACGAGCTCGCGGCCCGGCCGGCCGGCGCGCTCGCGGTGGAGCTGGCGCGAGCGCCCGGCGCCCGCGAAACACGCTGGGCGCATCTGCTGTCCGGCCCGCCCGCCGCGGATATCCTCCTGCCGGCGGGCTCGACCGAGCCCGGCATGGATCCCGTCAGCGCATCCGACATCGCCGTGCTGAAATCGAACGTCGCCCACTTGCAGGCGGAGCTCGCCGCGCTGAAGGCGACCGTCGCCAAACTGCAGGAAGACCTCGGAGTCGCCGAACCCTGAACTGCGGGGTCAGATACGGAACCGGAAGCGGGGTCCGTATCTGACCCCGCAGTTCTACGGTGCTTGTTCCGCCGGCACCGCATGCACGATAATGGAGGGTCCTGGGCGCGGCCGGCACCTTGCCGGACCTGGCATCGGGCCACCCACGACATTCATTCGCTTCCGGGAGACTCATGGACATTCCAGGCATGCTCGAAACCGCAGGCCCGATGCTGATCGCGTTCGGCTTGAAACTGCTCGGCGCGATCGCCGCCTACATCGTCGGCCGCATACTGATCGGGTTCGCGTCGAACCTCGTGCAGCGCGCGCTCGAGCGACAGAAGGTCGAGCCGACTGTCATCCGCTACATCGGCTCGATCATCACCGTCGCGCTCAACATCATCCTGGTCGTCGCGATCCTCGGCTACTTCGGGGTCGAGACGACGTCGTTCGCCGCGCTGGTCGCAGGCCTCGGCATCGCTGTCGGCGCGGCCTGGGGCGGCCTGCTGTCGAATTTCGCCGCGGGCGCGTTCATACTGGTCCTGCGGCCGTTCAAGGTGGGCGACTACGTGCTGGCCGGCGACGTCGAGGGCACCGTGCGCATGATCGGGCTCTTCAACACGACGATCGACTCGCCCGACAACGTGCAGACGATGGTCGGCAACGCGAAGATCATGGGCGGCACGATCAAGAACTTCAGCCACAATCCGCACCGCCGCGTGGAGCTCACGGCCCAGCTCGACCACAGCGTGGACCCGGCCGACGCGGTGCGCCGCCTCAAAGAGGCGCTGCCGAAGATCGCCAACGTCGTCACCGAGCCGGCGCCCGACGTCGAGATCCTCACGTTCAACGAGCGCGGCCCGGTGCTCGCGGTACGGCCGTACTGCAATACCGCGCACTACTGGCAGGTCTACTTCGACGGCAACCGGACGATACGCGAGACGTTCGGCGCCGCCGGGTACCCGGCGGCCGAGGCGCATCATTACGTGCGCCAGAAGCCCGCCTGACATCGTCTCGTCCAAGGCGAACGACGGGGCTTGCTCTCCGATCCCCGCGCATTGAAACGACAACGGAGGCGCCACATGGGAATGCTGGACGGACTGATCGGTAGCGCGTTGGGCGGCATGATGGGCACAGGAGGGAGCGGGCAGGCGCAGAGCCCGCTGCTGCAGATTGCGCTGCAGCTCCTGCAGCAGAATGGCGGCGTTGCCGGCGTTCTCGACAAATTCCGCCAAGGCGGCTACGCCGACCAGGCCGATTCGTGGCAGAGCGCGGGACAGAACATGCCGCTGTCCGGCAACGCGCTGCAGGAGGTGCTGGGCAGCGGCACCATCGGCCAGATCGCGGGACAGCTGGGGATGTCGCACGGCGACGCCGCAGGCGGACTGGCGCAGATGCTGCCGCAGCTGATCGACCAGTTCACGCCGAATGGCGAGATACCGGACAATCAGAATGACGTGGTGGCACAGGCGCTGGCCATCCTGCAGCAAACGAAGACCGGCTGATCGGCGCACGGCCCCCGGAGGCGGTTGCGCTACAATTCACGGGCCGGGGGATTCGTCTCCCGGCCTTCTTTTTTTGCCGGCGCCCATCTTGGACCAACCCACGCTCATCACGGCGGCCCTGCTCGGCGTTGTCGAAGGCCTCACCGAATTCCTGCCGGTCTCGTCCACGGGTCACCTGATCGTGGCCGGCTCGCTCCTGGGCTACACGAGCGAGCAGGCGAAGACCTTCGAGATCGTGATCCAGGCCGGCGCGATCCTCGCGGTGTGCTGGGAATTCCGCGCCCGGCTCGTCGCGGTGCTGCGGGGCATCTTCACCGACGCCGGCGCGCAGCGCTTCGCGCTCAACCTGCTCATCGCGTTCATTCCTGCCGGAGTTCTCGGCCTCGCGTTCGGCAAGGTGATCAAGCTGCATCTGTTCGCGCCCATACCGGTCGCCTGCGCGTTCGTCGCCGGCGCGTTCGTCATCCTGTGGGCGGAACGCCGGCAGCGCGCGCGGCCGGACACGATCCGCGTCGCCACGATCGACGACATGCGCTGGACCGATGCGCTCAAGGTCGGGTTCGCGCAGGCGTTCGCCCTCGTGCCGGGCACATCGCGCTCGGGAGCGACCATCATCGGCGGCATGCTGTTCGGCCTGTCGCGCGTCGCGGCCACCGAGTTCTCGTTCTTTCTCGCGATTCCGACCCTGTTCGCGGCCACCGGGTACTCGCTGTGGAAGGATTCGTCGCTGCTCGCCGCGCAGGCGCTGCCGGCCTTCGGGGTCGGTTTCGCCGCCTCCTTCATCTCGGCCTTCGCCTGCGTGCGGTGGCTGATCCGCTACGTGGCGCATCACGACTTCGTGCCGTTCGCGTGGTACCGGATCGCGTTCGGCGCGGTGGTCCTTGTCACCGCATACACCGGACTGGTCCGTTGGGATTGACGGAGGCGAGTCCCCGCTGGATCGGCCCGGTGTGTGCCGTGCTCGGCGTGCTCGGTTTTTCCTTCAAGGCGATCCTGATCAAGCTCGCCTATGCGTGGCATCCGGTCGACGCGGTCACGCTGCTCGCCCTGCGCATGCTGTTCTCGGCGCCGTTCTTCATCGCCATGGCGTGGTGGGCCGGCCGGCGGCCGGCGGCGAAACCGATCACGCGCGGCGACTGGCGCGCGCTCGTCTGGCTGGGCTTCATCGGCTACTACGTCGCGAGCCTGCTCGATTTCATGGGCCTCGTCCACATCACGGCGGCGCTCGAGCGGCTCGTGCTCTTCCTCTACCCGACGCTGGTCGTCCTGCTGTCGGCGGTGCTGCGCGGCAGGCCGATCACCCGGCGCGCGGTGCTGGCGCTGCTGCTCTCGTACGCCGGCATCGCGTTCGTCTTCGTGCACGACCTTCGCCTCGGCGGGGACACGACGGCCCTGTGGACCGGCGGCGCGCTCGTCTTCGCCAGCGCGTTCGCGTACGCGCTGTACCTGGTCGGCGCCGGTGACGTGATCGCGCGGATGGGCAGCCTGCGCTTCATCGCGTGGGCGATGCTCGTGTCGAGCACGTTCGTGCTCACGCAGTTCGCGCTCACCCGCGAGCTGTCCCTGCTCCGCGTGCCGGCGCCGATCTACGGACTGTCGCTCGCGATGGCGGTGTTCTCGACCGTGCTGCCGACCTGGCTGATCGCCGAGGCGATCCACCGTCTAGGCGCCAACACGTCGTCCTTGATCGGGTCGCTCGGTCCCGTGTTCACGATCGGGCTGGGTGCCCTGATCCTGGGCGAGCCCGTGCACGCGATCCAGCTCGTCGGCGCGGCGCTGGTGCTCCTTGGCGTCGCGCTGGTCACGCTGCAACCGTCCCGCGCCCGCGACGCCGCCGCGAAGCGCGCTGCCGGTATTCCGGACGCCTGACCTCCTTGTCCTGGCAGCCGGCCACTGCCGTAATTGCCTATAATTGACGCTTGATCCTCAGGGTGCGCGTTCGCGCGCCCTCTCCCACGGAGGCTCGCATGGCACCCGACGACACCCTCGACCCCAAGACGTCGATCCGACTCACGGATCCCGCGCTGCTCTCACAGCGATGCTACATCGGCGGGCACTGGGCCGACGCAGCCTCCGGAGCGACGAAGATCATCGTGAACCCCGCCACCGGCGTCCGGATCGGCAGCGTGCCGCGCATGGGTGGCGTCGAGACGCGCCTCGCGATCGAAGCTGCCGCGGCCGCGTTTCCGGCGTGGCGCGCGAAGACGGCCAGGGAGCGCAGCGGGATCCTGCGCAAGTGGTTCGAGCTGATGCTCGCCAACGTCGACGACCTGGCGCTGATCCTGACGAGCGAGCAGGGCAAGCCGCTCGCCGAATCGAAAGGCGAGGTCACGATAGGCGCCGCCTACGTTGAATGGTTCGCCGAAGAGGCGCGGCGCGTCTACGGGGACGTGATCCCGACCATCAGCAACGACCGCCGGCTGGTCGTCGTCAAGGAACCGGTAGGCGTCTGCGCGGCGATTACGCCGTGGAATTTCCCGTCGTCGATGATCACCCGCAAGGTGGCGCCGGCGCTCGCCGCGGGCTGCACGGTCGTCATCAAGCCGGCCGAGGTGACGCCCTATTCGGCGCTGGCACTGGCCGAACTCGCCCATCGCGCGGGCTTCCCGCCGGGCGTGCTCAATGTCGTCACGGGAGATGCGCGCGCGATCGGCGGCGAGATGTGCGCGAACCCCACGGTGCGCAAGCTGTCGTTCACCGGCTCGACGGAAATCGGCCGGCTGCTGATGCAGCAGGTCGCCCCGACGATCAAGAAGATCTCGCTCGAGCTGGGCGGCAACGCGCCGTTCGTGGTGTTCGACGACGCGGATCTCGACGCCGCGGCCGAGGGCGCGATCATCGCCAAATACCGCAATGCCGGGCAGACCTGCGTGTGCACCAACCGGTTCTTCGTGCACGACAGCATCCACGACGCATTCGCCGCGAAGCTCGTCGAGCGCGTGAAGGCGCTGAAGGTCGGTCCCGGCACCGAGGCCGGCGTCACGCAGGGACCCCTGATCGATGCGGCGGGGCTCGCGAAAGTCGAGGACCACATCGCGGACGCGACGGCACAGGGCGCGCGGGTGGCCACCGGCGGCAGGCGGCACGCGCTCGGCGGTACGTTTTTCGAGCCGACGGTGCTGACCGGTGTCACCGCGGCCATGAAGATATTCCGCGAGGAGACGTTCGGGCCGGTCGCCCCGCTGATCCGTTTCAAGACGGACGCAGAGGTGATCGAGCTCGCGAACCGCACCGAATACGGGCTCGCCTCGTACTTCTACTCGCGGGACATCGGGCGGATCTGGCGTGTCGCCGAGGCGCTCGAATACGGGATGGTCGGCGTGAACACCGGGCTCATCACCACCGAGGTCGCGCCCTTCGGCGGCGTCAAGGAATCGGGGCTCGGTCGCGAGGGCTCGAAGTACGGCATCGACGAATACGTCGAAGTGAAGTACATCTGCTTCGGCGGCATCGACCGGTAGCCCCGCCATGCCCGCCACCACGATCCGCGCGATCCGCGCCACCCCCGTCACCGTTCCGCTGGAAGCGCCCATCCTGCACAGCAACGGCGCGCATTGGGGGCGCTTCGTGCGCACGATCGTCGAGGTCGAGACTGCCGACGGATACGTCGGACTGGGCGAGATGGGCGGCGGCGGCGAGGACGCGACCCGCGCGTTCGCCGGGCTCGTCCCTTATCTCGACGGCCACGACGTGTTCGCGCTCGAGGCGCTGCGCCTCAAGATCTGCAATCCGACGGCGAGCCTGTACAACAACCGGACGCAGCTCCACGCCGCGATCGAGTTCGCCTGCCTCGACATCATCGGGCAGAAGCTCGGCGTTCCCGTGCATGCGCTGCTCGGCGGCAAGCTGCGCACGACGGTCGACTTCGCGAGCTATCTGTTCTTCCGCTACGCCGATCCCGTCACCGGTCGCGGCGAGGTCCGCACGGCGGAGCAGCTCGTCGCCAACGCGGCCGCGCTGAAGGCCGCGCATGGCTTCACCTCGCACAAGCTCAAGGGCGGCGTATATCCGCCCCGGCACGAGCTGGCGTGCTATCGCGCACTGGCCGCGTCGCTGCCGGGCGAGCGCTTCCGGTACGACCCCAATTCGGCGCTTTCGCTCGCCGACGCGATCGAGTTCGGCCGCGGCATCCTCGATCTTCGCAACGACTATTACGAGGATCCGGTCTGGGGCATGCCCCAGCTGAAGCGCCTGAAGGACTTCGTCCCGCTGCCGATCGCGACCAACACGGTCGTCGTCAACTTCGAGCAGCTCGCGGCCAATGTCCAGTCCGGCGCCGTCGACGTGATCCTGCTCGACACGACGTTCTGGGGCGGCATCCGTCCGTGCATCAAGGCAGCCGGCGTCTGCGAGACGATGGGCCTCGGCGTGGCCGTCCACAGCTCGGGCGAGCTGGGCATCCAGCTCGCCACGATGCTGCACCTGGGCGCCGTCGTGCCGAACCTGGGCTTTGCTGCGGACGCGCACTATCACCATCTGACCGACGACGTGATCGCCGGCGGCCGCATGCGCTACGAGAACGGCGCGATCCGCGTGCCCGACGCGCCGGGCCTGGGGATCACGCTCGACCGCGACAAGCTCGCGCGCTATCACGAGTTATTTCGCGAGCTGGGCGGCTACCCGTACGACCGCGACCCGGGTCGGCCCGGGTGGTACGCGCACGTGCCCAACCACGACTGGGCCGATCCGGACGTCTCGCTGCGCCCGGCGTTGAAATAGCCACGGCACGCTCGCCTCGCGCCGGCGTGTGGACGCGCGCTCAGTGCCGCGTGCCGCCTTTCCCGGGGCCCCTCGCCTTCGCCGGCACGGCTTCGACCGACAGCGTGAAGGTGCGTTGCTCGTTCGGGTTCATCGCCCCCACGCCGATGAGTTTGTGGGCGATTTCCTTCCCGCGATCGTCAGCGATCGACACGACGACGGTGTATTCCCAGGGTTCGCCCTCGGCGGGGTGCCGGATGCTGCCTTCGATGCGCAACGGCGTGAGCGCCGGCGCC
The DNA here is from genome assembly GCA_963751405.1 of uncultured beta proteobacterium. GTDB lineage: Bacteria > Pseudomonadota > Gammaproteobacteria > Burkholderiales > Casimicrobiaceae > CAIWHR01. Next base: position 50,101 of record CAVVUJ010000006.1, read on the forward strand.
TGGGGCTCCTCGACGAGGGCATCGGCGCGCAGGTAATGCCGGCAGGCCGGACAGACGATACCGCTTTCGAGGACCGTCTCCCGGCAATGCGGACAAATGCGGGTCGCCCCGGGGGCGCCTGGGCGCACGCTGGTCATGAGCGTGGGCCGCTCCCCGCGCCGGGGTCGATGCCGAGCTTGCCGGCTTTCGCGCCCTTGCCGTCGCCCCAGCCGAAATCGGCCTGACCGCGCATGCGTGCGCCAGCCGCGACCGTCAGCGAACCGGCCTTCAGGTCGCCGATCACCACGCCGGTCGGCAGCAGCTCGATGTGCGACGCTTCCTCGACGTTGCCTTCCAATTCGCCGGCGATCGTGACCTTGTCGGCGCGCACGCCGCCGGTCAGCTTGGCGCCGGCCTCGATGGTGAGATCGCCCTGGACGCTGGCGTCGCCCTTGAACTTGCCGGCGATGCGCACGCTGCCGCCGCCTTCGATCTTGCCTTCGATGGTGATGTCGGCCGCGATCAGCGATTCCTTGCGCGGCACGCCGGTGTCGGCGCGTGCCACAGGAGCGACGACAGGTCCGGGAACAAGCTCGGGCTTCGGCGGAGGGTCGAACCGCGCGGGCTCCCTCGGTTCGGGAACAGCCGCAGGGGTCTGCCTGGGGGCCGTATTGTCTTTCCAGAGGGACATGGTGTGGGCCTTTCGGGAGGGGGGAGTTTCAAGCCTAGCGCGAAAATCGACCGAGGGCAATGCCAATGTCATACGACCCAGGGGCGGCACCTCCGGGCAATCGAGCAGAACGTCGTTCGGAGGGAGCGGCCTGTCGTCAGTCGTACTTCCGCACGTCGTCGATCACCTTGCCGTCGTTGGGCAGCTCGCCCGGCGCACGGAACACGACTTCGCCGCGCAGCTTCGTGATCTCGCGGATCGACGCGACGATCGCGTCGGCCATCGACGAGCGGTTGCCCGGGATCTCGACGTTGAGCGTCATGCGATCCGCACCCTCGGCATTGTCGACGACGAGGCGAGCCTTTCCGATTTCCGGGTGGCGGGCCGCGATTGCGGCGACCTGCGCCGGATGCACGAACATTCCCTTCACCTTCGTCGTCTGGTCGGCACGACCCATCCAGCCCTTGATCCGCAGGTTGGTGCGGCCGCACGGGCTCATACCCGGCAGGATGGCGGAAAGGTCGCCGGTGCCAAAGCGGATCATCGGGTAATCGGTGTTGAAGAGCGAGGTCACGACGACCTCGCCGACCTCGCCCGCCGCGACGGGATCGCCGGTGCCGGGGCGCACGATCTCGATCAGCACGCCTTCGTCGACCACCAGCCCTTCGCGTCCCTCGGTCTCGTAGGCGATGGTGCCGAGGTCGGCCGACGCATACGCCTGGTAGCCGGCAATGCCGCGGGCGGAGAGCGCGTCGGAGAAGCTCTTCGGGAACGCTTCGGCCGAAACGAGCGCCTTGGTGAGGCTCTTCAACACAACGCCCATCTCATCCGCCTTCTCGAGAATGATCTTGAGAAAGGACGGCGTGCCGACGTAGCCGGCCGGCCGCAGCTCGGCCATTGCCTGCACCTGCTGCTCCGTTTGCCCGATGCCGGCCGGAAACACGGTGCAGCCGAGCGCATGCGCTCCGGTCTCCAGCATCGAACCCGCCGGCGTGAAGTGGTACGAGAAGCAGTTGTGCACGAGATCGCCGCGCCGAAAGCCCGCCGCGAACAGCGGCCGCGCCAGCCGCCAGTAGTCCGCCCGACAGCCTTCCGGCTCGTAGATCGGGCCGGGCGACGCGAACACGCGCTTCGCGTCGCCCCAATGCGTTGCGGCGAGGCCACCGAACGGACGGTCCGCCTGCTGCAGATCGAGCAGTTCCGACTTGCGCGTCACCGGCAGCCGCGCAAGCGCCGCACGGGTCGTGATCGCGGCGGCGTCGACGCCGGCGAGGATGCGCGCGAACGCGGGGGCATGGGCCTTCGCGTGCGCGATCTGCCGCGGCAACTGCGCCAGCTGTTCGCGTTCCCTGCGCTCCGGATCCCGGGTTTCCAGCGTGTCGAAATGCTCGGCCATGTGGCTACGCGAGCCAGCGCTTGCGGCGGCGATAGTGCTTGACGTCGCGAAAGCTCTTGCGACCCGCCGTCGACAGCCCGAGGTAGAACTCCTTGACGTCCTCGTTCTGCGCGAGATCCTTCGCCGCCCCGTCCATCACGACGCGGCCGTTCTCCAGGATGTAGCCGTAGTCGGCGAAGCGCAGCGCCACCATCGTGTTCTGCTCGGCGAGCAGGAACGACACGCGCTCCTTGGTGTTCAAGTCGCGGACGATCTCGAAGATCTCCTCGACCAGCTGCGGCGCGAGGCCCATCGACGGCTCGTCCAGCAGGATCATCTTCGGGCGGGCCATCAGCGCGCGGCCGATCGCCGTCATCTGCTGCTCGCCGCCGGACGTGTAACCCGACTGGCTCGACCGCCGTTCCTTGAGCCGCGGGAAATACGTGTAGACGAGCTCGAGATCGCGCTTGAGGTCGGCGCGGCTGATGTTCCGGGTGAACGCTCCGGTCAGCAGATTCTCCTCGACCGTCAGGTGCTGGAAGCAGTGCCGGCCTTCCATGACCTGGCAGACGCCCATGCGCACGAGCTCGTTCGGCGTGCGCCGATCGACGCGCTGCCCCATGAACTCGATCGTGCCCTTGGTGACGTCGCCGCGCTCGGCGCGCAGCAGGTTCGAGATCGCCTTCAGCGTCGTCGTCTTGCCCGCGCCGTTCGCGCCGAGCAGCGTGACGATCTTCCCCTCCGGCACGTGCAGGGACACGCCCTTCAGCACCAGGATCACGTGGTCGTAGATGACCTCGATGTTGTTGATCGCCAGGTACGCGGTGGCGGCATCAGGCGCGGCGGCAGGGGCGGCGACGGCAGACATGAAAATATTCGCGGCAGAGAATGTCGGAGCGGTTCGAATGCGGCGTCCCGGAAGACCGCAAGCGTTCGCGGGGATCACGGAACCGCCGGATCGAACGTCGGCAAAGCCGACGGTCCAATCCGGCGAGTCAGTGCGTCACGCACCTCTCTGGTGACACGCCGATGCGCCGCGCGCAGCCGTGACGCGATGACCAGTATCAACTCTCCTTGCTGCAATCGCGCGGCGTGATGTTCTTTTCCTTCGCGTATCCCGCCGCGGACTCCTCGATCATCTTGCGCACCAGTTGCTTGTCGGGCTGGATCCAGTCCGTGATCACGTTCCACTTCGTGCCGTCCCATTGCTGGAACTTGACCGCGCCGCCACCCTCGTGATCGGCGCAGGTGACCTTCAGCGCCTGCATGAAGCCGGCGGCACCCAGTTCCTTCAGCCGCGCCTCGGTGATGTTGAGGTTTTCGATGCCCCAGCGGATCTGCTCGGGCGTCAGCGACTTCTTGCCGTACTTCTCCTGCGCCTTGCGGATCGCCTCGACGGTGATGATGCCGTGGACGACGCCGCGGTTGTAGTAGACCGAGCCGATGCGCGTCTGGTCCTCCATCTCCCCCTTGCCCTTCGCGTACACGATCTTCTTGATTTCCTGGACCACCGGGAAGTTGGCGCCCGCAACGTTGAAGCCGGCGGCGATGAAGCCCTTGGCCGCGTCGCCGGCGGGAATCGTGTCCTCTTCCGCGCCCGACCACCAGACGCCGATCATGCGATCGCTCGGGAAGCCGACCTTGGCCGCGGCCTTGAGCGCCGTGGCGACTCATCACGCCCCAGCCGCGCAGGATCACCCAGTCGGGCTTGATCTGCCGGATCTGCAGCCACTGCGCGCCCTGCTCGTTGCCCGGATGCGGCACCGGGATGTGCGTGACGGTGAAGCCGTACATCTTCGCCTGCGCGTCGAGCACCGGGATCGTTTCCTTGCCGTAGGCCGAATCGTGATAGATGTTCACGATCTTCTTGCCCTTGAGCTTGTCCATCCCGCCTTCCTTCATCCCGATGAACTTGATCTTGGCGGTGTTCTGCGACCAGTAGTTGGTCACCAGCGGGAAGATGTACGGAAACACGCGGCCGTCGGACGCGTCGGTGCGGCCGTAGCCGATCGAGATCACCGGGATCTTGTCGGCCGTCGCCTTGTCGATGATCGAGTAGGTGATGCCGGTCGACAGCGTGTGGAACACCGATGCGCCCGTCGGGCCCTTGTTCTTGAGCCGCTCGTAGCACTCGACGCCGCGCGCGTTGTTGTACTCGGTCTCGCACTTCTCGTACGTGAGCTTGACGCCGTTCACGCCGCCGTCGCGCGCATTGATCATGTTGAGATAATCGATGAAGCCGCCGTAGATGCCCGGACCCGCCGGCCGCATAAGGCCCGACCCAGTAACCGGCCATCGGGATGAACTGCTCGTTCTGGGCCGAGGCGACGGTCGCCACGCCGGCCAGCACCATGCCCAGCAGGGCCGATCTGATTGCCTTCATGTTGCTCCTCCTAGGAAAAAGCCTTCGACAACGAAACAAGCCTGCACAGCATTGGCGAGACGGGTCGCCATGTCAATGACGCACCTCAAGAAAACAGCGAACGGCAGCTGCCCATTCCAGTTTGCGATATTGCACCGCAACATCAATGCGGGAACGGCCAGAGCCGCAGCTTTTCCTTGCCGATCTGCCACAGCCTGGCGAGGCCGTGCGGCTCGACGATCAGGAAGAAGATGATGAGCGCCCCGAACACGATCAGCTCGAGGTTGGACATGAGCCCCGCCGGCAGCGTGAGGCCGAGCAGATGCTCGAGCGGGCCGGCCACGGTATTGAGGAATATCGGCAGCAGCACGATGAAGGCGGCGCCCATGAACGAGCCCAGGATGCTGCCCACCCCGCCGATGATCACCATGAACAGGATCCGGAAGGACAGGTCCAGGTTGAACGCCTCCGGCTCGACGGTGCCGAGATAGGTATACGCATACAGGGCGCCGGCGACCCCGCAATAGAACGAGCTGATCGCGAACGCGAGCAGCTTGGTCTGCATCATGCGGATGCCGATCACCTCGGCCGCGAGGTCCATGTCGCGCACCGCCATGAACTTGCGCCCGGTCTCGCTGCGCAGCATGTTCTTGGCCAGCACCGCGAGCACCGCGACGACGCAAAGGGTCAGCATGTACTTTTCGGCCGGCGAATCGAACGTGTAGCCGAGAATCACGACCTTCTGCGCCGTGATCACGCCCGAGGCGCTGTTATTGGTGAACCACCCGATGCGCTGCAGCGCCCACAGCACGAAGAACTGGCAGGCCAGCGTCGCGACGGCGAGATAGAAGCCCTTGATGCGCAGCGACGGCAGGCCGAACACGATGCCGACCGCGGCCGCGCACAGGCCGGCCAGCGCGAAGGACACGAGGGTCGGCAGCCACGGCATCCGCAGCTCGAAGTTGTACGCCATGAACGCGCCCACCGCCATGAACGCCGCGGTGCCCAGCGAAAGCTGGCCCGCGTAGCCGGTCAGGATGTTCAGCCCCAGCGTGGCGAGCGCCAGGATGAGGAACGGCGTCAGGATGGCCGAGAGCCAGTACTGGTTGGCGACGAGCGGCACCACGACGAAGGCGACGATCGAGCAGGACCGCGACGGCGATGCGGTCCTGCCGGATCGGGAAGACCTGCTGATCGGCCGAGTAGGTGGTCTTGAACTGACCTGCTTCGCGATAGAGCACGGCTTGCTCTCCTAGACCCGCTCGATCCGCTTTTCGCCGAACAGCCCTTCGGGCCGTATCAGCAGGAAAGCGAGCGCGAGCACGTACGGGAACCAGGACTCGAGACCACCGCCGACGAACGGGCCGAGATAGACCTCGGCCAGCTTCTCCGAGGCGCCGATGATGAGCCCGCCGACGATCGCACCGGCGACCGACTCGAACCCCCCCAGGATCAGCACCGGCAGCGCCTTCAGCGCAATGAACGTAAGCGAGAACTGCACGCCGTTGCGCGCGCCCCACATGAGGCCCGCGACCAGCGCGACGAATCCCGCCACCGTCCATACGATCGCCCAGATCTGCCGCAGCGGAATGCCTACGGCGAGCGCCGCCTGGTGGTCGTCGGCCACCGCGCGCAACGCGCGGCCGATGCGCGTCGTCTGGAAGAAGACGGCCAGCGCGGCCACGAGGATGCCGGCGACCACCGCCGCAAACACGTCGAACTGGCTGATGTTGATGCCGACGTTCTCGGAGAGCCACTGCATCGGCTCGTCGGGGATGCCGAGCTCGAGGCCGTGCGGCTGCGCCCCCCAGAAGAGCTGCGAGAGGCCCTCGAGGACGAAGGTCAGACCGATCGTCGCCATGAACAGCGTGATCTGCGGCTGGTTGACCAGGGGTCGCAGCACCAGCCGCTCGATGGCGATCCCGAGCACCACCATCACCGCCAGCGTCATCACGATGGCGACCCAGAAATTCACGCCGAATTTCTCGATCAGCGAGACGAACGTCGAGCGCGGCGAAGAACACCATCGCGCCTTGCGCAAAATTGAAGACCCCCGAAGCCTTGTAGATCAGCACGAAGCCGAGCGCCACCAGCGAATACATGACGCCGGCGAGCAGCCCGCCGACGAGAACTTCCACGAAGAACTGCCAGTTCATCTCAATGCGCCCCCAGGTACGCGCGAATCACGACCGGATCGGCCTTCACTTCCCCCGGCGTTCCCTCGGCGATCTTCCCGCCGTGATCCATCACCACAACATAGTGGGAGATGTCCATCACCACGCCCATGTCGTGCTCGATGAGGATGATCGTGGTGCCCCACTGGTCGTTGACGTCGAGGATGAAGCGGACCATGTCCTCCTTCTCCTCGACGTTCATTCCCGCCATCGGCTCGTCGAGCAGCAGCACCTTGGGCTCCATCGCCAGCGCCCGCGCCAGCTCCACGCGCTTCTGCAGGCCATAGGGGAGCTTGCCCACCGGAGTCTTCCGGATCGCCTGGATCTCGAGGAAGTCGATGATCTTCTCGACGTGCTCGCGCTGCGCCGTCTCCTCCTTCTGCGCGAACCCCCAGTACAGCGCGTCGGTCAGGAAGTTGCCTTTGATCTTGAGCGAGCGCCCGGTCATGATGTTGTCGAGCGTGGACATCCCCTTGAACAGCGCGATGTTCTGGAACGTGCGGGCGAAGCCCAGGCGGGCGACGTCGTGCGCCGCCAGGTGCGTGCGGTCCTTGCCCTCGAAATAGATCCGGCCGCGCGACGGGCGGTAGAAGCCGCTGATGACGTTCAGCATCGAGCTCTTGCCCGCGCCATTGGGGCCGATGATCGACGAAATCTCGCCGCGGTTGACCCCGAAGCCGACGCCCGCGATCGCCTTGACGCCGCCGAAGTTGAGGTGGATGTCGTCGACCCGGACGATGCCTTCGGTCGCCGGACGCGTCGACGCCCGACATCGCGCCGAGCGTTTCGTGCCGCTTCCGCATTTCGCCGAGCGCCAGGATCGCCTGGTCGCGCGATTCGTAGATGTTGGCGCGGAACATCTCGCGCTGGGCGCGCTGGCGGATGGTCTCCCGGGTGCCCGCGCTGGTGCCGACGCGAACCGTGCCGAGCCCGTACTTGATGTTGGTGTTCTTGCCGCGCGCGGCGAAGCGGTCCCAGACCTCCGGCGCGATGAAGCAATCGGTGTAGATGACGAGAAAGTACCAGCGCTTGCCGGTCGCTTCCATCCGCCGGTCGGCCTCGTCGTAGAACTCGTCGACCTGCGCCTCGGTCGCGAACGACAGCCCGGAAAAATCGGCCTCCATCGCGCCGATGTCGTCGTGCAGCGTGACCCGATCCCGCATCGTTCGCTCAGCCATGGTCTCTGTGCCGCTCGCTCATCGTTGAAGATGTCGCCACTCGCGCGGACCGGCGGCGTCAGGCCGCCTCGGCCACCGGCTCGTAGACGGCGGCATCGCGGATCCGCAGGTCCGCGCTGATGGTGCCGGTGCGGCCGTCCTCGAACTTCACCTGCGTCTCGATGAACTGGTTCTTCTTCTCCGAATACAGCGCATCGATCAGCACCCCGTACTTCTCGGCGATGAAATTGCGGCGCACCTTGCGGGTGCGGGTCAACTCGTCGTCGTCCGGATCGAGCTCCTTGTGCAGCACCAGGAAACGGCGCACCTGCGAGTGGCAGAGAACGGGGTCGCGCGCGAGCTCCGCGTTGACCTTCTCGACGCACTCCTGGACCAGGTTGCAGACCTCCTCGCGGGCGGCGAGGTCGGTGTAGCCCGAATACGCGAGGCCGCGCCGCTCCGCCCAGTTGCCGATGGACGACATGTCGATGTTGACGAACGCGCACACCATGTCGCGCCCGTTGCCGAAGGCGACCGCTTCCTTGATGTGCGAGAAGAACTTGAGCTTGTTCTCGACGTAGTTCGGCGCGAACAGCGCGCCGTTGGCGAGCTTGCCGACATCCTTGGCCCGATCGATGATCTTGAGGTGCCCGTCGCCGTCGAAGATGCCGGCATCGCCGGTGTGGAAGTAGCCGTCGCCGTCGATCGATTCCGCCGTGGCGTCGGGCCGCTTGTAGTACTCCTTCAGCATCGCCGCGCTCTTCACCAGCACCTCGCCGTTCTCGGCGATCTTCACTTCGACGCCCGGCGCCGGCTTGCCGACCGAATCGAGCTTGATGTCGCCGTCCGGCTGGAGGCACACGTAGGCGCACGTCTCCGTCGCGCCGTAGAGCTGCTTCATGTTGATGCCGATCGAGCGGTAGAAGCGGAAGAGATCCGGCCCGATTGCCGCTCCTGCGGTATACGCAACGCGAATCCGGCTCATCCCGAGCACGTTGCGCAGCGGACCGTAGATGAGGATGTTGCCGAGCGCGTAGAGGACGCGATCGGCAAGCCGAATTCCCGGCTTGCCGTCCAGGATCTCGGCGCCGCAGCGGCGGGCGACCTCCATGAAATAGTGGAACGCCGAGCGCTTGAGCGTCCCGGCGTCCTCCATGCGGATCATCACCTGCGTCAGCAGATTCTCGAACACCCGCGGCGGCGCGAAGTAGAACGTGGGGCCGATCTCGCGCAGGTCCGTCATCACCGTGTCGCCGGACTCGGGGCAGTTGATCGTGAAACCCGCCATCTGCCACTCGCAGTAGGAGAACAGGTGATCGCCGATCCACGCCATCGGCAGGTACGAGAGCACGTCCTCGTCCGCGGTCAACCGGTCGAACTCGACGCCGCCACGCGCCGCGGCGATCAGCGCAGCGTGGGTAAGGCAGACGCCCTTCGGCTTGCCGGTGGTTCCCGACGTGTAGACCATGACGGCGACGTCCTCGGATCGTCCCGCCGCGACCTCGGCAGCGAAGAAATCCGGGTGCGCGTCGTGATGGGCGCGGCCCATTCCCTGGATGCCGTCGAAGCTGTGGAGAAAATCCTGCGTGTAGTGGCGCAGCCCCCGCGGGTCGTCGAAGACGATGTGCGCGAGATTGCGGCAGCGCTCCCGGATCTCCAGCAGCTTGTCGACCTGCTCCTGGTCCTCGACGACGGCGAAATGCACGTCCGCGTCGTTCAGCACGTAGACCATCTCCTCGGCCACGGCGTCCTGGTAGAGAGGGACCGGCACGCCGCCGAGCGCCTGCACCGCGGCCATCGTCCAGTAGAGGCGCGGGCGATTGTCGCCGATGATGGCGAGATTCATCCCGCGCTTGAAGCCTTGCGCCGCCAGGCCGCAGGCCAGTGCCCGCACCTCTTCGGCCACCTGCGACCACGTCCAGGTCTGCCAGATGCCGAGGTCCTTCTCGCGCGTGGCAGGGTGTGCGGCCCTGATCGCTGCATGGTTGAGCAGCAGGCGGGGGAACGTGTCCAGTTCGGTAAGCGCGGATAGTGGTGACACCGCTTGACTCCTCGACATCGGTTCCCGCCGGCTCGAACCCGGCTGCTGGTCGACCGATTCTATAGAATCGTCCCGAAAGACGATACCTCCCATCCTGACCCTCTGCCAACGGTTGACGTTCACCAGCACCGAATGATAAAAGACAAACGTTTGTTTTCTTTAAAGGACGCCTCCCATGTCCCGGCCACAGCGTGCCCCCCGGGCCGACAACCGCCTGCCGGCGCTCCTCGACGAGGCTGCCCGGCTCTTCGGCGCCCAGGGCTTCCACGGGACGTCGATCCGCGACATCGTCCGGGCGGTGCCGATGCTTCCTGGGTCGGTCTACTATCATTTCGCCACGAAGGACCTCCTGCTCGTCGCCGTCTACGCGGAGGGGGTCCGGCGCATCTCGGAGCGCGTGCAGGCGGCGATCCACGACAAGCCCAATGCGTGGGACCGCCTTGAAGCGGCCTGCATCGCACATCTCGAGGCCGTGCTCGAGGAAACCGGTTACGCGCAGGTGGTGATCCGCGTGCGACCGACCGACGTGCCCGCCGCTGCCGCGCAACTCGTCGGGCTGCGCGACGCGTACGAGCAACTGTTCGCCGAGCTCGTCGACGCGCTGCCCGTCGGCCGCGGCGTCGACCGGCGCGGCCTGCGGCTGATGCTGCTCGGCGCGCTCAACTGGGCGCAGACCTGGTACCGGCCGGGCCGTTACAGCCCGCGCTCGATCGCCCGGCATTTCGTTGCGCTGCTGCGCGCGCCCGTCGCGGCGGAATAGACCATGGACATCCGCCCCAAGGTGCTCGTCACCAAGATCGGTCTCGACGGCCACGACCGCGGCAGCCGGATCGTCGCCGCGTATCTGCGCGACGCCGGCATGGAAGTGATCTACACGCCGCCGTGGCAGGAGATTCCGGCCGTCGTCAAGCTTGCGACCGAAGAGGACGTGGACGTGATCGGCATCTCCTCGCTGGCGACCGACCACCTGATCGTGCCGAAGCTCGTCGTCGCGCTGCGCGCCGCGGGCCTCACCGACGTCGCCGTCATCGTCGGCGGGATCGTTCCCGACGAGGACGAGGACATGCTGCTCGCCGCCGGCGTGGCGAAGGTATTCCACCCGGGCGGCGCGCTCGAGGACATCGCGCAGTACATACGCGACATCACTCCGGCGCTCCGCGCGCAGCGCGCTGCCAGCTAGACAGGAGAGGCCCGGCATGAACAAGCCGCTCGACAAGATGCCGCTCGAACCCGCCGCGTGCGAAGACCGGTGGCAGCGGGAATATGCCGACCAGATCGGCACGGACAAGGACGTGCGCAACCGTTCCGGCATCGCCATCAAGCCGATGTACACGCCGCGCGACTGGACCGGCGATCGGCACGATGCCGACGTCGGTTTCCCGGGCCAGCCGCCGTACACGCGCGGCATCTACCCGACGATGCACCGGGGCCGGACGTGGACGCAGCGCCAGCTGATCGGGCTCGGCACGCCGCCCGATTACAACGCGCGGCTGTCCACGATCATCGCGCAGGGGGCGAGCGCGGTGTCGCTGATCCCGTGCAACTCGGTGTACCGCGGGTACGACATGGACGAGGTGCACGAAGAGCTCCTGGGCACCTGCGGCGTCGTCGTCAACACCGCCGAGCACATGGATGTCTGCCTCGCAGGCGTCGAACTGGGTTCGATGTCCTGCGCAATGAACGACCCGTCGCCGTTCACGTTGCTCGCATTCCTGCTGGCCACGGCGAAGCGCCGCGGCATTCCCTGGAGCGCGATTTCCGGCACGTCGAACCAGAGCGACTACATCAGCCACTATGTGGCGAACCACATGTTCTTCCGGATCGCGCTGCCGGGCGCGCGGCGGATCCTCGGCGACCACATCGATTTCTGCAACCGGCACGTGCCGAAGTGGAACCCGATGTCGGTGGTCGGCCAGCACATGCAGCAGGCCGGCGCGACGCCGGCCGAGGCGATGGCGTTCACCTTCGCCACCGCGCTGCAGAACGCCGACGACTGCGTCGCCCGCGGGATGGATCCCGACCAGTTCCTGCCGCGCTTCACGTTCTTCTTCGACATCTCGCTGTCGTTCTTCGAGGAAATCGCGCGGTTCCGCGCCGGGCGCCGCATCTGGGCGCGGCTCGCGCGCGAGCGCTACGGCGCCAAGGATCCGCGGAGCTGGCGCTTCAAGTTCCACGCACAGACCTCCGGCGTCGATCTCACCCGGCAGCAGCCGCAGAACAACATCGCCCGCGTCACCGTGCAGGCGATGGCGGGCATCCTCGGCGGCCTGCAGTCGCTGCACACCGACGCGTACGACGAGGCGCTGTCCTGCCCGACCGAACACGGTGCGCGCATCGCGGTAGCCACGCAGAACATCCTGCGCGAGGAGGCGCACCTGACCGACGTCATCGACCCGCTCGGCGGCAGCTATTACGTCGAGACGCTCACCGACGAGATGGAAGCCGAGATCCAGCGCTCGATGCGCACGGTCGAGGACGCGGGAGGAATGTACGCCGCCGTCGCGGCCGGGGTCGTCCAGAAGCAGATCGGCGAATCGGCGCGCCGGTTCCAGGACGACATCGAGTCCGGCCGCCAGACCGTCGTCGGCGTCAATGCGTACCGGGTCGACGAGGACCGCAGCGCGCGGCCGTCGCAGCCCAAGCCCGATCCGCGCAAGATGCGCGACCACATCGCCGCCTTCCACGCGTGGCGGGCGGCGCGTTCGCAGGAGGCCGTCGCGAAGGCGCTGAACGCGCTGGCTCGCGCCGCCAACGACCCGAAGGACAACGTCTTCGCGCAGGTCGTCGCGGCGGCGGAAGCCGGCTGCACGCACGGGGAGATCTGCGCGACGCTCCGCCGCGAGATGGGGTTCGGGCACGTGCAGGCCATCGTGTGAGATGAACGGCCCCCACGCTCACTGTGCCACCCTCCTTCTCCTTCCTGTGCTCGCTGCCCCCCGCGGGGGCGCACAGCGCCCTTCGGGCGGCCGGGCGGGCGCTGGCGGGCGACGTGACTGCCGTGCCGCGCCCGCGGGAGGCCGCGATCCTCGCCGGCGACCGGCGCGCGATCGCACGCGCGATCAGCGCGATCGAGCAAGGGGAGACCGGCGCGCGCGTCATCGCCGCTGCCATTGCCCCGCATCTCGGCCACGCGCACGTGCTGGGCATCACCGGCGCTCCGGGCGCCGGCAAGTCGACGCTGATCAACGCGCTGCTCGGCGCACTGCTCGCACGCGGCCAGCGGATCGCGGTCGTCGCCGTCGACCCCTCCAGTCCCATCACCGGAGGCGCCGTGCTCGGCGACCGCGTCCGCATGGGCGAGCACGGCGCGCACGAGAACGTCTTCATCCGCTCGCTCGCCTCCCGCGGTCATCTCGGCGGAATGTCGCGCACGACTGCACAGATCGTCGACGTGCTGGACGCCGCCGGCTTCGACACGATCATCGTCGAGACGGTCGGCGCCGGGCAGTCCGAAGTCGAGATCACGAAGATCGCAGATACCCGGCTCGTCGTCTGCCCGCCCGGCCTCGGCGACAGCGTGCAGGCGATCAAGGCCGGCATCCTCGAGATCGCCGACATCCTGGTCGTCAGCAAGGGCGACCTGCCGGCGGCCGAGGTCACGGTGCGCGATCTCGAGGAAATGCTCCGGTTGCGACGCAGCGGGGATGGCGCCGGTCAAGGTGCTGAAGACCACCGCAACGCGCGGGGAAGGCATCGCGGCCGTCATTGACGCCGTCATCGCTCATGCGCAGGAAGCCGGACGCGGCCGCCGCTTCAAGGTGTCGGCGACCCCGGCGCCGGACGACATCGCGGCGGTGGACCGCGCGATCACGACGCGCCGCTCGGTGCGCGCGTTCGTGCCCACTCCCGTGCCGCGCGCGACCGTCGAGGAGATCCTGACCGTGGCGAGCCGCGCACCCAGCGGCACCAACACCCAGCCATGGCGCGTTCATGTCCTGGCCGGCGAGCGCAAGCAGGCGCTCTCGGAGGCGGTCCTGCGCGCGCACCGCGAGGAGCAGGACGCACATGCGGAGGAGCATCCCTACTATCCGGTCGAATGGTACGAGCCCTATCTGGGGCGACGGCGCCGCATCGGCTGGGACCTGTACGGACTCCTCGGCATCGACCGCGGCGACAAGACCGGCATGCACCGCCAGCACGGACGCAACTATCTCTTTTTCGACGCGCCCATCGGGCTGATCTTCACGATCGACCGCAATCTCGAGCGCGGAAGCTGGCTCGACTACGGAATGTTCCTCCAGAACGTGATGGTCGCGGCACGCGCCCGCGGCCTCGACACCTGCGCGCAGGCATCGTTCCTGAAGTTCCACCGCGTGATCGCGCACGAGCTGTCGCTCGCGGCCAATGAGAGCGTGATCTGCGCGATGTCGCTCGGGCACGCCGACCCCGATGCGCCGGAAAACCGGCTCGTCACCGACCGCGCGCCGGTCGCCGCGTTTGCCCGCTTCGCCGGCTTCGACGTGGACGAGCCGGAAAGCGCCGACTCCGGCAGCGAAGCGATCGGCAAGCCCCGGCCGGGCGCATCGGCGCCCGGCGCCACAACCCCACGCTGACATCCGGGCGCACCCCGGAACAGGAGACCCGCACGATGGACCACAAGACACAGGCGATCGACCGGATCATGCGGCTCGCCGCGCGCGACCCGTTCGTGAACGCCTGCGGCATCCGCTGCATCGACGCCGGCCCGGGTCACGCGACAGTGGCGCTCGAAGTCGCCGCCGCGCACATCAATTTCAACGGCGCGTGCCACGGCGGCGTGATCTTCACGCTGGCCGACACGGCGTTCGGCCTCGCGTCGAATTCGCACGGGATGATCGCGGTGGGCATCGACGCGCACATCACGTACCACGTCGCGGCACAGCTGGGCGACCAGCTGACCGCAACCGCGACCGAGGTCTCGCGCACGCGCAAGATCGCCGTCTACCGCATCGACGTGACGCGCGCCGACGGGACGCTCGTCGCCGGCTTCACCGGCACCGTCTACGTGCTGGCGCGACCCAACGAGCCCGGGCACGGCCACGGCTGAGCCCGCCTCGCCGCCTGCGACGGGGAATGAAGACGACCGCGCAGCCCGCCGTCAGCGCCCGCCCGGCCGCCCGAAGGGCGCTGCGCGCCCCCGCGGGGGGCAGCGAACGTAGGGAGCGTGGGGGCCCATCATCTGCCTTTGAATTTGGGCGCGCGCTTGCCCAGGAACGCCGCCATGCCCTCGTGCCGGTCCTCGGTCGCGCACAGATAGCCGAACACGTCGGCCTCCATCGCGTTGGCGTTCGCGAGATCGATGTCCTGGCCTCGCTGCACGAGGTGCTTCGCCATCTTCACGGCAAGCGGTCCCTTCGCCGCGATCATCCGCGCGAGCTTCAGGCCCTCCTCGTGCAGCTCTCCGTGAGCAACGACGCGATTGGCGAGGCCGATGCGCAGCGCCTCGTCGGCCTTCACCTGCCGCCCGGTGCAGATGATCTCCAGCGCCATCGCCTTGCCGACCAGCCGCGTGAGGCGCTGCGTGCCGCCGAAGCCCGGACAGATGCCGAGATTGACCTCCGGCTGCCCGAAGACGGCCTTCTCCGAGGCGACGATCCAGTCGCAGGCGAGGGCCAGCTCGCAGCCGCCGCCCAGCGCGAAGCCGTTGACGAGCGCGATCACCGGGAACGGCGAGAGCTCCAGCGAGCGCAGCGTGGCGTGGCCCCGCAGCGCGAACTCGCGGCCCTCGATCACGGTCATCGAGCTCATCGCCGCGATGTCGGCACCCGCAACGAATGCCTTGTCGCCGGCGCCCGTGATCAGCAGGACGCGCGCGTTCGCGTCGGCGTTGACATGGGCCACCCCGGTGGCGATCTCGTAGAGCACCTGCGGGGACAGCGCATTGAGCGCGGCCGGCCGGTTGACGGTCAGCTGCCAGATGCCCGGCTCGGATTGCCCGAGCACGATCGTTTCGTAGGTCATGTCCCGTCTCGCCGTCACTTGTAGACGTAGAAGCCGCGGCCCGACTTGCGCCCGAGATGGCCCGCCGCCACCATCTCCTTCAGCAGCAGCGCGGGGCGGTATTTCGGATCGTTGAAGTCGCGGTAGAAGACCTCCATCACGGCGAGCATCACGTCGAGGCCGACCATGTCGGCGAGCGCGAGCGGGCCGATCGGGTGGCTGCAGCCGAGCTTCATCCCGTTGTCGATCTCCTCGGCCGTCGCCAGTCCTTCCTGCAGCGCGAACACCGCCTCGTTGATCATCGGGCAGAGAATCCGGTTGACGACGAAGCCGGGGCTGTTCTTGACGACGATCGGCGTCTTGCCCAGCGTTTTCGCCAGCGCCGCGACGGCGGCCACGGTCGCATCCTCGGTCTGCAGGCCGCGGATCAACTCGACGAGCGTCATCATCGGCACCGGGTTGAAGAAATGCATGCCGACGAATTTCCCGGGTCGCGACGTGACCGCGGCGAGCTTGGTGATGGAAATCGACGACGTATTCGTGGCCAGGATCACCTCCGGGCGCGCGAGCGCGTCAACCTGCTTCAGGATCTTGACCTTGAGCTCCTCGTTCTCGGTCGCCGCCTCGATGACGAGGTCGCAGCTCTTCAGCGCGTCGTAGCTGGTCGTGCCGTGGATGCGCTTCAGCGCCGCGTCCTTGTCCGCCGCCGTGATCTTCTCCTTCTTCTGCAGCCGGTCGAGGCTGCCCGTGAGCGCCGCGAGCCCGCGCAGCACCGCGGCTTCCGCGACGTCCACCATCACCACGTCGATGCCCGAAACCGCGCAGGCCTGCGCGATGCCGTTGCCCATCGTTCCGGCGCCGATGACGCCGACTTTCCTGATTGTGCTCATGGGGTCTTCGCAAGATGAACGGGAAGTGGTAATTATGCGCGTCCACCGGCGCGGACGTCATCCGCGGCCGCTGCCAGGCCGACCGGCAGGGTTCCCGCGGGGTCGCGCTACGGCGGCGACAGATCCCCGGCCGAATCCGGAGCTCCCCATGCCCTCAGCCCTGCCTTCCCGATGCCCTGCCGCAACGCGGCCTTTCGCCGTCGCCAGCCTCGCGCTGCTGGTCGCCGCCTGCGGCCCCGCGCCGCAGGGAGGCTTCCACGGCTTTCCCCCGGCTGCGGTCACGACCCTCGTGCTGCAGCCGAGGACGCTTCCCGTCAGCTACGAGTACGTCGGGCAGACGGCCGGGTCGAAGGAAGTCGAGGTCCGGGCGCGCGTGACCGGCATACTCGAGAAGCGGTTCTTCGCCGAAGGCGCGCCGGTGAAGGCCGGACAGCCGCTGTTCCTGATCGATCCGAAGCCGCTGGAAGCGCAGGCGGCCGCCGCCGACGCGGAGGTCGCGCGCGCCCGCGCGCAGCTCACGCAGGCCGAGCGGGAGGTCGCGCGCCTGAAGCCGCTGGCCGAGCGCCGCGCGATCGGGCAGAAGGAAGCCGACGACGCGATCTCGAACGCGGAGCTCGCCCGGGCGACGGTGAAGGCTGCCGAGGCGCGGCTCGCCGAGGTGAACCTGAGCCTGGGATATACGCGAGTCAATGCGCCGATCGCGGGCCTGTCGAGCCGCGCGAACAAGTCGGAAGGCAGCCTCGTCAACGCCAACGAGACGCTGCTCACGATGATCTCGCAGGTCGACCCGATCTGGGTGCCGTTCGGCGTCTCGGAAAACGACCGGCTGGGGCTCGAGCGCGCGGTCGCCGCGGGCCGGCTCGTCCTGCCGAAGGGCAACGCCTACGACGTCACGGTCCGGCTCTCGGACGGCTCCGCATTCCCGCGCAAGGGCCGCATCAATTTCAGCGACACGCGCGTGAATCCCGCCACCGGCACCTACGAGATGCGGGCCGAGATCGCCAACGCCGACGGCGCGTTGAAGCCCGGCCAGTTCGTCCGCGTCGTGCTGCAGGGCGCGACGCGCACCAACGCGATCGCCGTGCCGCAGGTCGCCGTGCAGGACGGGCCGCAGGGCAAATTCGTCTACGTGACCGGCAAGGACAAGGAGGGCAAGGACATCGCCGTGGTGCGCCCGATCACGCTGGGCGACTGGGTCGAGGTCGACGGTGCGAACCTGTGGCTCGTCGAGTCCGGGCTCAAGGCCGGCGACACGGTGATCGTCGACGGCATCGCCAGGCTGCAGCCGGGTGGCGCGATCGCGCTGGGCGGGCCTCCCCCCGGAGCGCCCGGCGCGAGTCCGGGGCCCGCGAAGGATGCGCCGCCGGCCAAGGACGGCGCGAAGACGCCGCCACCGAAGTCCTGATCGCGGGCCGCCGACATGTTTTCACGCTTCTTCATCGACCGCCCGATCTTCGCGGCGGTCATCTCGGTGTTCTTCGTGCTGGCGGGCCTCGCCGCGATGCGCTCGCTGCCGATCGCCCAGTATCCGGAAATCGCGCCGCCGGTCGTCACCGTGACGGCGGTCTATCCGGGGGCTTCGGCCGAGGTGCTGGAACAGACCGTCGCCGCGCCGCTCGAGAACGCGATCAACGGCGTGCAGCGCATGCTCTACATGGAGTCGCACTCGACGGCCGCGGGCGTGACCCAGATCACGGTCACCTTCGAGATCGGCACCAACGTCGACGACGCGGCGATCAACGTCAACAACCGCGTCAAGCAGGTCGAGCCGCGCCTGCCGCTCGAGGTGCGCCGGCAGGGCGTGGCGGTCGAGCGCGGCTCCTCGTCCTTCCTGCAGGTGCTCGCGTTCTACTCGCCGGACGGCCGTTTCGACGATCTCTTCATTTCGAACTACGTGACGCTGAACGTGCTGGACGAGCTGAAGCGGCTGCCCGGCACGACGAACGTCCAGATCTTCGGCGCGAAAGACTACGCGATGCGGATCTGGCTGAAGCCCGACCGCCTTGCCCAGCTCAAGCTGACGCCCGGCGACGTCGCCGCGGCCGTCAACGAGCAGAACGCGCAGTTCGCCGCCGGCAAGATCGGCCAGACGCCGATCGGCGGCAAGCAGGACCTGGTCTACACGATCACGACCCGCGGCCGGCTCGCGGACCCGAAGGAATTCGGCCAGATCATCGTGCGCGCCAATCCCGACGGCTCGACGGTGCGCCTTGCCGACGTCGCGCGCGTGGAGCTGGGCGCGAAGGACTACGATTTCATCGGCCGCTACAACGGACGCCAGGCGACTCTCGTCGGCATCTTCCTCGCGCCGGGGGCCAACGCGCTCGACGTGGCGAAGACCGTCCACAGCCGCGCCGAGGCGCTCGCGCAGAAGTTTCCCGAGGGTCTCGCCTTCGCCGTCCCGTACGACACGACGCACTTTGTCGAAGTGTCGATCAAGGAAGTGGTCAAGACCCTGGCCGAGGCCATGCTGCTGGTGTTCCTCGTCGTCTACCTCTTTCTGCAAAGCTGGCGCGCCGCGGTGATTCCGTTCATCGCGGTGCCGGTCTCGCTGATCGGCACCTTCGCCGGCCTCTACGCGCTCGGCTACTCGATCAACACGCTGACGCTGTTCGGGATGGTGCTCGCCATCGGCATCGTCGTCGACGACGCGATCGTCGTGCTGGAGAACGTCGAGCGGATCATGCGCGAGGAGAAGCAGCGGCCGCGCGAGGCTGCGGTGAAGGCGATGCGCGAAGTGACGGGGCCGATCATCGCGATCGTGCTGACCCTCACCGCGGTGTTCGTGCCGATCGCCTTCCTCGGCGGCTTGACCGGCGAGCTCTATCGCCAGTTCGCGGTGACCATCGCGATCGCGGTGGTCATCTCCGGCATCGTCGCGCTGACGCTGTCGCCCGCGCTCTGCGTCGTGATGCTGCAGCACGGCCACCGGCCGCCGGGGCGCTTCTTCACGTGGTTCAACGGCTGGTTCGCGCGCGTCACCCGCCACTACTCCGACGGCGTGATCTGGATGCTCCGCCGCGGGAGCGTCGGCGTGGTGCTGTTCGCCGCGATGGTGGCGGTCACCGCAGGCTTGTGGAAATTCACGCCGGGGAGCCTCGTCCCCGACGAGGACCAGGGCTTCTACATCGGCGCCGTGTTCCTGCCGGACGGCGCGTCGCTCGAGCGCACCGACAAGGTCGTGCAGCAGGTCGAGGAGGCCATCCGCGCCAATCCGGCGAACCAGGACGTCGTCTCGTTCACCGGCTTCGACTTCATCGGCGGCGGCTTTCGCAACAACGCGGCGACGCTCTTCGTCACCCAGGTGCCCTGGGACAAGCGCGAAGTGACCGCGGCGAGCCTCGTCGGCGAGCTGTTCGGCCGGACGATGGGCATCAAGGAGGCGCTGGTGCTGGCGTTCAATCCGCCGGCGATCTTCGGCCTCGGCACGACGGGCGGGTTCGAGTTCTACATCCAGAATCGCGGCGACGGCGGCGCGAAGCGGCTCTCCGAAGTCACACAGGCGTTCCTCGCGCGCGCGAACACCGACCCGGAGCTCGGCGGCGCGCAGACGCTGTGGCGCGCGACCGTCCCGCAGCTCTTCGTGGACACCGACCGCGAAAAGGCCAAGAAGCTCGGCGTGCCGATCGACGACGTCTACAACGCGCTCGCCGGCACGCTCGGCACCTACTACGTCAACGACTTCAACAAGTACGGCCGAACGTGGCAGGTGCTGATGTCGGCCGATCCCGCGTACCGCACACGGCCCGACGACATCGGCGGCGTCTACGTGCGCTCGGCCAAGGGCGAGATGATCCCGCTGTCGTCGCTCGCGACGGTCAAGTTCTCGTCCGGTCCGGACGCGCTCGATCGCTTCAACAATCTGCCCGCCGTCAAGATCATCGGCCAGGCGGCGCCCGGCTTCTCCTCGGGGCAGGCGATCGCGCGCGTCGAGAGAATCGCCTCCGAAGTGCTGCCGCCGGATTTCAGCTTCGACTGGGGCGGCACCTCGTATCAGGAGAAGCGCTCGGGCGGCGCCTCCGGCTTCGCGCTGGCGCTGGCGGTGATCATGGTGTTCCTGATCCTGTCGGCGCAATACGAGCGGTGGTCGCTGCCGCTCTCGGTGCTGCTCGCGCTGCCCTTCGGCACGTTCGGCGCGCTCGCCGCCGTGTGGCTGCGCGGACTCACCAACGACGTCTACTTCCAGATCGGCCTCGTCACGCTGCTCGGCCTCGCGGCGAAGAACGCGATCCTGATCGTCGAGTTCGCGCTGCTGAAGCACGAGGAGGGCCTGTCCACGTCGGCGGCGGCGATCGAGGCCGCGCGGCTGCGGTTCCGGCCGATCCTGATGACCTCGCTCGCGTTCATCTTCGGCGTGCTGCCGCTCGCGATATCGACCGGCGCCGGCGCCGGCGCGCGGCACTCGGTGGGCACGGGCGTCATGGGCGGCATGGTCGCGGCGACGTTCATGGCGATCTTCTTCGTGCCGTGGTTCTTCCGGCTCATCTTCGAGCGGCGGATCACCGAGCCGCGCAGCAAGGCCGAGCTGCACGCGGAAATCGACCACGCCCGCGATCTCCATGCGCGGCTGCCCGTGCCGACTCCGGGCCACCCGCCGCAGCCCGGGCACCCGGCGCAACCCGACCGCGGGGGCGAACATGCGTAAGCCGATTCCCGTTCTGCTGCTGTCGATGCTGCTCGCCGGCTGCGCCGTCAACCAGCCGCAGCCGCCGCAGCTCGACCTGCCGGCTCCGAGCGCAACAGCGGCGCAGAACGCGCTGCTCGAGCGCTGGTGGACCGCGTTCGACGATCCCGCACTGACCGCGCTGATCGAAGAGGCGTTTGCGAGCAATCTCGACCTGCGCGGCGCGCTCGCGCGCATCGAGGCGGCGCGCGCGCTGCTGCTGCTGGCTCAGTCGGACCTCGCCCCCAGCATCAACCTGCGCGGCAGCGCCGCGCGCTCGCGCGACTCGCAGAGCACGACGCAAACGATCGGCCAGCCTTCGTTCGGCGCCGGGAACAACTACGGCGTCGGAATCGAGATGTCCTACGAGCTCGACGTCTGGGGCAAGTATCGCAGCGGGGCGCTGGCCGCGACCAACGACCTCTACGCGTCCCGGTACTACCGCGAGACAGTCCGCATCACGGTCGCGGCGGATGTCGCCAAGGCCTATTTCAGGTTGCGCGCCGCCGATGCGCTCGCCGCGGTGCTCGAAGACACGAAAAAGTCCCGAACCGACACCTTGGCGCTGCAGCGCGACCGTTTCGAGGGCGGCCTCATCGGCGAATACGACCTGCGCCAGGCCGAGGCCGAGCTCTCCGCCATCGTCGCCGACATTGCGCGCGTGCGGCAATCGATCGGCCTCCTCGAGTCGGCGCTCGCCACGCTGACGGGCCGCTCGCCGCGCGCCGTGTTCACGCCCGAGATCGCGCGCGGCGCGTCGATCGAGGCCGCGACTGCCGTGCCGCAGCTGCCGTCGGGATTGCCGTCGGGCTTGCTGGAACGGCGCCCGGACATCCGTCGCGCCGAGGCGATGCTCGCCGCATCGGACCTTCGCATACAGCAGGCGCGCGCCGACTACTTTCCGAGCCTGACGCTGACCGGCGCCTACGGCACCGAATCGGCCGCGTTGTCCAGCCTGTTCACGTCGCCGGCCACCGCCTGGCGCTTCGGTCTCGGGCTGCTCCAGCCGCTGATCGCGTTGAAGGCGATCGAGGCCGCCGTCGAGGCGGCCACGGCCCGCCGCGACGGCGTGATGGTGGATTACCAGCAGACGGTGCAGAACGCCTTCCGGGAAGTGCACGACGCCCTGGTGACGAACCGTTCGGCCGCCGAGGTGCTCGCCGCGGAGTCCGCGCGCCGCGAGCAGCTGCAGCAGGCGCTCGCGGTCGCCACCCTCCGCTACGACGCCGGGCGCACGTCATTCCTCGAGGTGCTCGACGCGCAGCGCACGCTGCTTGCGGCGGAGACGCTGCGCATCGGCGCCGCGCGCGACGCGCGGCTGTCGATCGTCGATTTCGCGAAGTCGCTGGGCGGCGGCTGGAGCCCGGAAGCGTTCGCCGTCGCGTACTGATGCGGCGGCGACAATTCCTGCCGCAGCGCGCCTTGTCGCAACGGGGGCCAGGATAATTCACGGCGTCTTGAAGCGGTAGGAATTCTCCGCGGGCACATAGTCGAGACACGCACAGGGAATCCACGAATCCAACCGGCACGCTTGCAGGGTCACCGTCCCCGCTGTGACAAAAGCGTCGAACCGCGCCTGCCGGAGGAAAGGCTTGCTGAAGACCGGCGGGGTCTTGGACAAACTCCACGGCGCCGCCTGGGAACGACCCGCAACCGTGCCGCGCATCCGCACGCTCCAGAAATAAGTGGATGCGGGTTCCAGAGCGACTTCGACCTGGTGCCGCGCCGCGGTGAGGCCGAGTCGTTCGTACACGATGTTCCCCGGTGCGTCATCCGCCTCTTTCCAGATGCGCAAATCGTAGCGGAGGTCTTTCGCCGCGGCCCACGGACTTGGGTCGGAGGTCCTGCCTGCGGGCGGCGATGCCGACCACGCCAGCACCGGCGTGAGCGAACTCACGCGTGGTGCCGCCAGACGCTCGCGGTTCTGCGGTCCGCGCTCGAGCGCCGGCTCGGGATCGATCAACGCCACGCCACAGGTGTCGGAGCTCTCGCTGCCGCGGGTTCCCGAGGGCTCGGTCGAAAGCACGAAGACGTCGACGATGCGCTCGGCCAGAGTCCGCGCTGCTCGCTCGAGCTCCAGCCGGGTCAGGTCGGCGTCTTCGCGCATCCAGCGGCTGAAACTGTGAGTGGCGCTTTCGTAGACCAAGCCGCGCACCCACGCCGGATTGTCGGCTTCAAGGTCGATCAGGCGTGCTTCCGCGGTGACGAAGAGGGAGATCCCGTCGCCACCCCAGCCGACAAATCCGATGCGCGTGATCCTGATTTCGATCGCGCCCCGAAACCACGGTCCCGCAGAGATCGATAATCGGGCAGGCCGTTCTTGGCGGTCGGGCCCGTGCCCTCCGCCACCTCCGTCACCTCCGCGCGGAAATGCGTGAATGTCGCGACATTGCGCACTACGGCGCTACCGGTGAGTTCGGACAGCGACAGGTTCAAGAGCACCTCGTTCAATGTCCGTTCGAGGATTGGCTCTTGTTCCGCGGGCACCCCTGTCGCCACCTCGGGCAACGGGGCCGCGGAGCCCGCATATCCGGCGACGGCGCCGCCGGCAGCCAGATCGGGCGTCAATGCCAAGCCGAGCGGCACGCCGAGTCGAGGAAACACGATGGCACCGATCCCCACGAGCACGCCGCCAGCAAGGGCGCCGACGCCGGCGCCCTTCACTCGCCCAGCGCGCGGGTCTCGTCGTGCGCGCGGCCAGCGAAGTCGGAACCCGACCGGGACGAAACCGGAATCACGGCCAAGGCGTAGGCAGCCCCCGCGTGGTCCATGGGATGCGAAGGCGGCGCAACGGCGGCGCAACCGGCCAGCATCGCGAACCCGCACGACTCGACCAGCAGTCGAAGGACACGCCGCATGCTTGACCTCGGGCCCTGCCCCAACTCCTCGCCTCTCGGCGATCCATCAATTCATGACGCTACGCCAACGTGGAACGATCGCGTTTGACGGCAATCAATGCCAGGCAACGGGTATCACGATATGTTATTTACATTGAATGCGGGTTGCGGGGATGCGGTCAAATGGCGCGGATGTCGGACATTGTTCGATTTAGGATTCCGGTTGGTTCTTGCGCAACGACGCCCCGTACTTCATGCCCGCCGCCGTCCCAGAGCGCCCGCAGAGCGCTGATGCTGCAGACGGAACCTGCGGGCGCGACATGTTCTGTCGTGCGCGGTGACGACGTTCTGGCCGCAGTAGAAGTGACGCCGGACTACGCCACGGTGCCGCGACGAAACGAATTGCATAGAAGATCATGTGCCGCAAGGGCAATCTCGAGCGGCGCATGACGTTGGACACGGTGCGTGTCTCCGAGGCTGCGGCAAAAGGCCTTTCGGCACGAGAGTGCGAGCAACGCGAGCGCTCGGCAGGAGACCGTGTAGCCGATGCGGCTGGGGCGGCGGTCTTCCAGGGCTTGGTGGTCTTCTTTCCGCCGGCCCTTCTGGGCATGGCGGCGGTGGGTGTCGTCACCGCGGCGACGGCCGAGCCATACTATGCATACAGGCAGCCGCCCGAATTTCTTCTGGCGCCCGCGACGTTCGACTCGGAGTCGGCGTGCGACGCGCACTTCGCCGCCCTGACGGCGAGCCTGCAAGCCGGGGCCGACGCGCAGGTCGCTCAGATCAACCAGTCATGCCACCCGTGGCCCTGCAGCGCCTCCGATCCGGTTTGCCCCAGCCCAAGTTGTGAAGTTCCGCGAGCGCAAATCGCCGTGGTGCTCAAGAGCCGACTGGATCAGATCCCCGGGTTGCGCGAGCGAGCTCGCGCATAGTCCCGCCGTAAGCCTAGTATCGGATAGGCGCCATCGGATCGGCTTCCGGCGCCACGATGCCCGTCGTCCCCGACCGCGCTATGCGGGTGTCCGCGTCTGCCGCCGGCGGGCTCCTGCGGCCGAGGACTTGCGCGCCGGTTGGCGTGGCGCTCCCGGGGCGGACGTCTTCCCCGCAGCCTTCTTGCGCGCCGGCGGGCGCGCAAGCTTTCCGGCGTAATAGTCGAGTGCCCAGCGCGTCTTGGCCTGCTGGCTCCTGTCGCGCTCGGCACCCACCTCCGCGAGAAAGGCCATGAAACCGCCCACCGCGACCGCGGCCTGCACCGCGGGCGCCTTGATCGAGAGCTCCATCATCCGCTTGCCGTCCCCGCGCCGCCACAGCTCGGCGGTGATCGGCCAGGGGCAGCCGGGGTCCGCGAAGCGCCAGCGCTGGGCGAGCAGCGGCCCGAGCACCGCCAGGGTCGAGAAATCGATCTTGTGGCCGGCGATTGCCGTCAGGAAAGCCTCCTGCTCCGCGGTGAAGATCGACGACACCGGCTTCTTGCCGACGGCGACGCGCTTGATGAACCCCTTGGCCACGGGCATCGAGAACGATGCGGACTTGACCAGCGCGGTCTCGCTCGCGTCCGCCTCGATCTTGAAGTCCCGGAACTTGCGCCACTTCGGCCCGACGTCCTTCGGATCGATCGGCCGGAACTTGACCGTGCTGTCATGGGCATCGCCGACCACACGGCGGGCGCGGGCGATGATGCCGGCGCCGAGCAGGTCGAGCTTGGGCGGTCGAAGAAATAGATATAGCGCTCTTCGTCATTGTTGCTGGTGAGACCGAAGCGCGCCAGCGCCTGCCGATCTGGTGGTCCGGAATCGTGGCCTTGATCTCGATCGCTTCGGCGCCCGCAATGGCCTTGGCGACCTTGCCGCGCGTTGCCGCTCCCCGCTCCATGTCCT
>CAVVUJ010000007.1:0-39776 GCA_963751405.1 uncultured beta proteobacterium
GCCGGTCAACCGATGGCGGCACCTTGATCCGGCAAGCTCGGCGAGCCTGACGAAACCACGTTCATCGGTCTGCCTGCAGGGGCCGCCACGACGCGCCGCAGGCGCGATTGGCTGGTGTCGGACACGCGCAGTTTGCGCAGCCGCGATGTCTTCTTGTGCTGGTGTTCCTCCATGCGTCCGAGCACGTCGATGAGGAAGCGCAGCGTCTCGCGGATGTAGGGCCCCTTGTTCAGCATCACGCACTCGGCGCGGCTGCCCATCGCCGCGTCCGTGACCTCGGCGCGCGAGGGCATGCCGCCCTTGGCGAGCGACTCCAGCACCTGCGTCGCCCAGATGACCGGCACATGCGCCGCCTCGCAGAACCACAGGATCTCCTCCTGCACCTCGGACAGCCGCTCGAAACCGACTTCGACGCCGAGGTCGCCGCGCGCGACCATCACGGCCACGCGCGGGTGACGCATCGCCGCGAGCAGCAGTATCGGCAGGCGGTTGAAGGCCGCCTGCGTCTCGATCTTGAGGACGATGCCGAGCCGCGACGCGCCGAGCCTGCGCGATCTCGGCGAGCAGCGCTTCGACGTCCTCGGGCCGCCGCACGAACGACAGCGCCACCATGTCCGCGTGTTTCGCCACGAACGCCAGGTCCGCAACGTCCTTTGCCGTCAGCGCCGGCACGTCGAGCTCCGTCTCCGGCAGGTTGATGCCCTTTTCCGCCCGGAGCTTCGCGGCGCCGCCGGCGACCGCCGTGATCTCGGCCCGCAGGCGGTCCGCGGCGACGCCGCGGATCGTGCCGCGGATCTTGCCGTCGTCGAAGAGGATCGGCTCGCCGACGCGGACCCCCACGAAGACCTCCGGCAGCGCACAGGACACGAAGGCCGGCTGCAGCAGGTTCCCGTCGTCGTCGCGAACCGCGTCCCGGCCGGGCATCTCGCCGCGCACGAGGTCGAGCGTGTCGCCGGGCCGCAGCGCGATCCATTGCTCGGCTGCCGGCAGCGCGCCGACGGTGCCTTTCGCGATCAGCCGCGACTTGCGCCGCAGCGCAAGGTGCATTCCCGGCACGACGTACGCCGTCGTATCGGTCTCGCACAGGCATTCGCCGGCGCGGGCTCCGACGACGCGCAGCAGGCGCTTGCGGTCGCGGGTGTCGGTGAGCGCGACCGTATCGCCGGGCTTCGCTTTCGTGAGCAGCGCGCCCGCGACGGGTATCGTCGTCTCGTCGCCGCTGGCTTCGCCTCCCGGCGCGACGAACCGCACGCGCGCGGGCGCCGTCACGCGTCCGAGCGTGTCGCGCACCGGCCGCCACTTCGCGACCGCGGGCCCGGGCTCGATCGGGCCGGTGCGGAACTTGGGTCCGGCCAGGTCGAAGGACAACGCGCAGCGCTTGCGGGTCTTGCGCTCGGCCTGATGCAGACGCTTGACCATTCGCTCCCAGACCGCGGGGCTGTCGTGCGCGCAGTTGACGCGCATGACCTCCATGCCGGACTCGACGAGGTCGCGGATCAACGCCGGCTGGTCGGCCGCCTCGCCCGGCATCGTCACCATGATCCGGGTCGCCCGGCCACGGCGCGCCGGCCCGAGGATCGCGTCCGCGTGCGCCGCGAGCAGCGCGTCACCGCTGCCGAACGTGACCGGTGGCGATGCGCGAATTTCGGCCGGAACCGGTTGCTGACGAAGCGTGCAGAGCGCCTCCTGCACCGCCTGCAGCGAGGCCATCACGTGCGCCTCCATGCGGCCCAGCGAGCTCAGGCCGAGTCGGGAAAGCTCGCCCTGCAGCTCGCGGACGTCGAGGCGGCGGACGGCGAGATAGTGGACGAGGTTGTAGGCGCTCTGCGCGCATCGACGGGCGCCACGGCGTCGAGCTCGACGGCGAACTCCTGCTCGGCCGCCAGCGCCGCGCGGCGCAGCTCATCGACGCCACGAGCGGCCCGGTCGAGGCGCAGCGATCGGGATGCTTCGTGTTCGGTGTGGCGTTGGGCGGTCATCGCAAGTGGGCGTCGACGGTCTGGTCGATGGTCGGCTGCGTCGCGGACCCTCACTTGGACGCCAGTGGCGCTCGGCGAAAGTCAACGTCCACGTAACCGCTTCCACCCTGGCGCTGTAGTGTCGGCGCTTGCCAGTTTCACCCGGAACGCCTGAACCCCGTCTTGTCCAGGATCAACGCCAGCTCGGGAGGCAGACAACCTGCGGCGCTCGGGCCAGGCGTGCATTCCATCCCCGCCTTCCCGACGGCGTCAAGCGCGAGCCCTAAGGCGCGGTCGTCTTCTTGCCGTCGATGGAGAAATCGTAGAGCTGGGCGTTGTCCGCGGGATCCCCGATCTCCGTCCCCCTCCGCCGGAACGGCAGGCCCCGACGGATGTTCTCGCTGTCCGACTCGGCGCTCCGCGTGGCAAGCGCGGCGGCCTCGGGATAGGCCATGGGGTTCCTGGTCTTCTCGATTTCGAGGAGCTTCGTCTCCCCGTTCACGCGCACGCTGTACTTGCCCAGGTTGTTGAGGAGGTATATTGCGAACAGGTTGTCGAAGTCCTCGTAGCGATCCCGTTCGTTGCGAAAGTCGCGGGACAGGACGGAAGGGAACCGGTCGGGCAGGTCCTTGAACGCCACCTTCTCCTCCTCGTGCGGGTCCACGTAGGTTGAGCCCTCGTACTTCCTGTAGAGCACCACGTCCAACCCGTAGCCGCGGGCATTCCACTCCTTGAGGAGCTTCATCGCCATCTCGGTGGGGATGTTGGTATTGGCGGCCGCCACCACTCTGCGCCCGGAAAACAGCCTCGCGCTGGTGACCTCGAGGTCCTTGTACCCGGCGCCGAGCTTGAATCCCATGCCGATGGTCTTGGCGCAGTTGAGGCGCAGGTAGTCGTACCTGATCTCGCGGTCGTGGTACTCGGTGTTCCTCGCCCGGCGGTGATAGTCGTCGTTGATGCGCTTGAAGAAGGCCGCCAGCGCCTCCTTCTCCGTGGCCGGGACGCCGTAGACGCGCACACCGATGACGGATCGCTTGTAGATCTCGCCAAAATCAAGGCCGAACGAGGCCTTGCCACTGATCGACGAAGCCGTCCTGAACAGATATTCCTTCTTCGGAATCCTGACCATGAGTTCGTCGGTATAGAAGCGCCCCTCGTGGTCGGGGTTCCGGTCCGCATAGAAATTGGCGGAGTAGACGATGTCATCGCCGGGCGCCTGTCCGTTGATCGCCAGGGCCAGATGGCCCGCCGACCCGCCCTTCGAGGTACCGAAGCTGATCAGCAACTCCATATCGTAGGGATCCTGTCTCAGGACCTTCGCAATCTCGTCGAAGTTGGCAGGCTCCGGACCGCCCTTGCTTCCGAAATCGGCGGCTGCCGCATGCGCGGCGAGGACGAGCGCCGTCGCCAAGCACCCGACTCCTCGCACGATCGTCATCGCCGCGCTGCGCGGTCAACGAGTTCCGCCGCCTGGGTGTGCGGCTCCAGGAACCGAACACGGCCGGTGACGAGGTCGTACACGGCGCCCATCAACTTCACGTCGCCCTGCGCCAGGCGTGCCTTCCCTTCCGGCGATGCGAGCAGCTCCCGAATGGTCCAGCGCACGTTCGCCTCGACTGCCGCGCTGAGCAGCGCCGCGGGAGGCAGCGTCTCGTCGAGGTTGTCCAGCGCGGGAACGATATTCCGCAGCAGCAGCGCGATCCGGCTGCGATGGCGGGCGCCGTGGAACTTCTCGGCGATCGCGGCCTCGACCGCGCCGCAACCCTCGTGGCCCAGGACGACGAACAGCGGCGTGTGCAGGTGCGTGCCGGCGTACTGCAGCGTCCCGGCGATCGACGGGCCGAGGACGTTTCCGGCCACTCGTATGATGAACAGCTCACCGAACGCGGCATCGAACACGAGCTCCGGCGGCACCCGGCTGTCGCTGCACCCGAGTATGGTGGCGTAGGGCCGCTGGCCCTTGGCGAGCTCCTTCAGGACTTCCTTCTGCACCGTCGGGAACCGCGCGTGGCCGCTGACGAAGCGCGCATTGCCCTCCTGCAGACGGGCAAGCGCCTCTTCCGCGGTATAGGCCGGTTGGTGGCTGTCCGTCACGTGCGCGCCCATCACAATCCACCTCCCCAGCGGTATTGCCACGCGATGCCGACGAGATCGTAGTTGTTGCCGGTGCGCGCCGACACGCCGCTGCTGGCGTAGAACTTGATCGAGTTCAAGCGGTCCACCGGGAGCGCCAGGGTCGCCCCGGCGCGCCAGTTCTGCTGCAGGTCGTTGTTCAGCACGCCATCGACGGTCGTGCGGCCGCCGGCAAAGTACGTGCCGTCGACCGAAACCCAGATCCCCGACCGAAATCCGTAGATCACGTGCCCCTGCAGCGAGTAGAGCGGGTCCTGCGACCGCGTCTTGCCGTTGAAGAAGTCATCGTTGTCGGTGAAGAACGTGACTGCCGCCTGGCATTCCAGCGTCCACGGACCGACGGCTTGCGAAATCCCGATCTCCGGCTTGAACGACCAGCGGTTGGTGCCGATGTTGACGAGCTTGCTCGAATCGTACTGGCCCAGGGGCGGCGACACCTGCAGGCTGGCGCCGATGATGAGGTCCTGTTCCCAGCCGGCGAATTCCTTCAGCGTGAGCGCCGGCGCCCCGTACAGGTTGTACGACAGCCGGAACGCGGGCCGGGCGAAACCGTCGACGGTCCGTTCCACGGGTTCGCCCTGGTGTTTGGCCGTTCCGGACAGCCAGGTGTACGGCACGATCGCGTCGAACTTGCCCGACTTTCCCCACAGATCGAGCACCGTCGCGTACGCCAGGACGGCGTTCGACGTATTGAGGTTCGCGTCGGTGATCGGCACGGCGGGATCGAACGACAAGCCGCCCCGCGTGTAGGCGTAGCCCGCGATCAGGAAGTTGACGCCGATGGGGGCATTGGAATAGGCGCGCGGCTCGATGTCCTGCGCGCGCGCCGGCGATCACGATCCCCATGAGCATGCCCGGCGGCGAGCACCACCATGCCAGCTGCACCGAGCCGAACCGGACGCACTCCAACCCCTCCAATGTTCTGCCAAATCATAGATTAGGCGCGGTGGCGCCTCTTCGGCGTTGCTCCAAGTCAAAGCGAGTTGTCGCGTGTTCCGCCTTCCGCGGTTGGCGTCTCGCGCACGGGTTGCACGCCCAGCGACCCGCCCAGCCCCTGCGAGTCGGCGATATGCGCAAGCGCGCGGTCTTCCGGAAACACGTAATGCGCATCGACCGTGCGACCCAGAAGCTCGAGCTGCTGACGCAACTCGGCATGACGATGGGGCGGCAGCGTTTGCATCAGGTTATCCAGCATCGAGCGCAATCGCCGCATGACCTGGATGCTGCCGGCGCCGCAATGCCGGATTTCGGTGCAAGCGAGGTGCACGTAGTCCTCCCAGTTCGGCGTGCGGAAGACAAGCCGCAGTTCGCCGGCCTCGTCGCGCAGCTCTTCGCCGCGCAGGTCCCGCAGCCCGACCAGCCGCAGCAGACGGTGCAGCTGGTCGATGGCCATCACGGCCGTCGTCGGATCGTTGATGGCCGCCGACAGCGCCTTGATCGCGATGTCGACCAGGATGCGAAAGGAAAAGGTCGGATCCTGTTCCATCGTGCGCTCGATGCCGAGCACGACCGCCTCCCGCAATCGTCGGTCGTCGATGGTGCTGGCGCCGCCGTACAACCGGAAGAGCGGTTCGTCGACGGCGACAAAGTCCCCCACCTGCGGCACGAATTCGATGATCCCGTTGGCCTGCCGGGCCTGTGTGACCAGCCCCGCCAGATCCACGGCGAGCACCACCCCGGGGGTGCCGACGTTGACGACAATCCGGTCCGGGGATCCGAGCCTTCCGGCTGAGGGGACCGGGCGCGGGCGCGTGGTCAGCTCCGGGTAGACGCTCTGGATCACCGCGACGCCGAACTGTCCCACCTTCGCCACGATGCTGACCGGGCGGAGGAATCGTGCCGCGTAGTCGATCAGGTAGAGGAAGGCCATGATCGAGAACATCCCGCACATCGCTGCAATGAACGTGAAGAATTGATGGACGGTCTCGTCCAGCCGCGTCACCACCCGCAGCGCGAAGACCATGGTGAAGACAAAGCAGCCGACGGTGAACCGGATCACGTTGTCCCGCAGCAGCGTCGTCGCGATGATCCGCGGCGTGTACTGTCCGCCTGCGACCTGGATCGCGACGAGCAGCGAGCCGAAGGTGAAGACGAGAAACGAGAGGTTCAGCGTGATCACCGTCTCGAGCATGGTGCGTGCGCCCTCCATCGGAAGGCCCAGGAACGCCGTCTCCTGATCGAGCCGCCCGGTCCGCAGGAGCCAGGCACCGATGGCATACGTGACCCACTGGAACACCATGTAGAAGAGAATCGCGGCAAGCGGTACGAGCCACATGGAGGCGGTGATGTAGCTCCTGATCGCGTACTTCAGATTCCAGCGCATGGTGCAATCTCCTCTCGGTGTGCCGTCGGGCAGGCGGCGCTCAGAACGTCACGCCGATCATGCCGACGAAGACCTGCTCGCTCGACCCCGGGTTGAACCAGTAGCCGCCG
The DNA here is from genome assembly GCA_963751405.1 of uncultured beta proteobacterium. Taxonomy (GTDB): domain Bacteria; phylum Pseudomonadota; class Gammaproteobacteria; order Burkholderiales; family Casimicrobiaceae; genus CAIWHR01. The sequence continues at coordinate 6,525 of CAVVUJ010000007.1, forward strand.
ATCGTGACGCGGTTCCAGGTCAGCTGCGCGAACGGCCCGCGCTGGATGTCGCGCCCGCCGCCGTAGATGTTGGTCCGCTGTCCGGCAATCCCGGCACGCAGCCACTCGACCGGCCGGAAGCCCAGCTCGCTCCAGGCGTAGAAGTAGCTGTCCGCCCGCGCGTGGATGTCGCGCACGTATTCGGCCTCGATGTAGAAGTCGAGCTGCTTCCAGGCCACGCTTGCCTCGAGCCCGGGCACGAACGCCTGCGTCGCGCCCCAGGCGCCGCCGAGCAGCGGCGTCAGCTCCCAGGTGATCGCTTCGCCGCCGGAGAACGTCCAGCCGACGAACGCCGAACGCGCGCCGATCGACTCGTAGTTGTACCGGGCCTCGAGGTGCAGCGGGCCGCGATCGGCGGCCGCGATGGCCGACGTGTAGTTCTCGCCGCCGCGTACGAGCGTGGGATAGGCGGTGAGCGCGAACTCCCACGACGGCTTCTCGGGAGGGGAAGCGCGGCGTCCGCTGGGGGCGTCCTCCGCCGGCAGCTGCGGCCGTGGCCATGACGCCACCAGCGCGGCAATGGCCCGCAGCGCGGCCTTCATCCGCCCAGCGCGTTGATCGCGACCACGAGCGCCGTGCCCAGCCCCACCATCATGAGCCCGACCTTCCAGCTCCCGTAGCCCGCGTAACGCCCGAGCGCGAGCCCGCCGAAGAACAGCATGGCGAGGGCGATGGCGCGGGATACGTTCTTCGCGGTTCCGACATCCGCGATCAGCGCGAAGGGCAGCACGACGGGAAACGTCGACGCGACGACGATCAGGAAGATCGCGAGCGCAGCGAGGAAGTCGTCCCAATTCAGCTTCGGTCGCGCCGGCAGCGAGGTCAGCGCGGCGATGCGCCCGCGCATCGCCTCGATCTCGGCCGGCGAGACGAGACCCGCAACGTCGCGCGACAGCGTGCGCTCGATGAGCCGGCGCCCGGCCTCCGCGTCCGGGGCGGCCCGCACCGAGCGGACGAGCGTGAGCGACCTGCCGCGATCCGTGACCGTGCGCACCAGGTACATGACCGCGTCGACGAGGCCCCATGCGAGGTTGCAGCCCAGGGCGGCGGCGAACATCGATCGGATTTCCCCTCGCCCTGCGTCCGTCACGGACACCGCGCCGACGAAGGTGAGCGCCATGAACAGGCCGAAGAGCAGCTCCGATACCCGATCCACGGGGCTCAGCACCGGCTCGCGGACCTCTTTCTCGATGACGTTCTCGGCGCTCATTGCGATTCACTCAGATTCGAATCCTTCAGTCCGACATCCCCAGTTTCGTTCGCGATTCTGGCCCCCACGCCATCGGCGTGCAACACAACACACATACAGCGGCGAATGGCAGGCCGGCGCAGCGGGACTACAATCAAGCTTGTTCCCGCAACCCGCTGCGGAACTTGACTTCCATCAAACTCGCGCAACAGCCGGGAGCAAACCGCATGAATCAACCTCCGATGGCCGCGACGGCAAGCACGTCCGGCACCTCCGCACTTCGCTTCGACGTGGTTGCCGGTCTCACGGCCGCCGCGGTCGTCCTGCCCAAGGCCATGGCCTATGCGACCGTCGCCGGACTGCCGGTCGCGGTCGGTCTTTACACCGCCTTCATCCCGATGCTCATCTACGCGCTGCTCGGCACTTCGCGCGTGTTGAGCGTCAGCTCCACTGCAACGCTGGCAATCCTGACCGCCACGCAACTCGGACTGGTCGTGCCGGATGGCGACGCGGCGAAGCTGGTCACGGCGACGGCCACGCTGGCCGCACTGGTCGGCGCGATGCTGCTGCTGGCGCGCCTCTTGCGCCTGGGATTCGTCGCCAACTTCATTTCCACGCCGGTGCTGACAGGCTTCAAGGCCGGGATCGGCCTCGTGATCGTGCTCGATCAGGTGCCGAAACTGCTGGGCGATCCACATCACGAAGCAAGGCTTCTTCCACGACGTCCTCAGCGTCGTGCATCACGTTCCCGACACGTCGCTGCTGACGCTGGCGGCGGCTGTGGCAACCTTCGCGGTACTGATCGGCATGGAGCGGCTGTGGCCCCATTCTCCGGCGCCGCTGGTCGCGGTGGGCGGCGGCATTGCCGCGTCCTGGTTTTTCGGTCTGCAGGCAGTGGGGGTCTCGACGGTCGGCCTGATTCCGCAGGGATTTCCGTCGCTCACGCTGCCGGATCTTGCGCTGATCGAGCAATTGGTGCCGGGCGCGCTCGGGATCGCGCTGATGAGTTTCACCGAGACGATCGCGGCGGGTCGTGCGTTCGCGCGCCCGGGCGAGCCGCCGATCAACGCGAACCGCGAGCTGATCGCCACCGGCGCGGCCAATCTGGGCGGCGCGCTGTTCGGCGCAATGCCGGCGGGAGGCGGCACGTCGCAGACGGCCGTGGTGCGCGCCGTCGGCGGTCGTTCGCAGAAGGCCTCGCTGGTGACGGCGGGCGCCGCGGTCGCAACGATGCTGCTGCTGGCGCCGTTGCTGGGCCTGATGCCGAACGCCACGCTCGCAGCGGTCGTCATCGTCTACTCGGTCGGACTGATCCAGCCGGTGGAGTTCCTCGCCATCCGCAGCGTGCGCACGATGGAGTTCCGCTGGGCGCTGATCGCCTGCGTCGGGGTGCTGGTGTTCGGCACGCTCAAGGGCATCGTGGTGGCGATCATCGTGTCGATGATCGGCCTCGCGAGCCAGACCGCCCACCCGCGCGTGTCGGTCATCGGCAGGAAGCGCGGGGCCGACGTGCTGCGACCCCTCTCGCCCGAACATCCCGACGACGAGACCTTCGAGGGCCTGCTGATCGTGCGGCCGGAGGGGCGCCTGTTCTTCGTCAATGCGCAGTACGTGGCGGAGCAGATCGACGCGCTGGTCGCGCAGCACAAGCCGCGCGTGCTGGCCGTGGACATGAGCCGCGTGCCCGACATCGAATACTCGGCGCTGCAGATGATGATGGAGAGCGAGAAGCGCGCGACCGAGCGCGGCGCCGTCGTATGGCTGGCGGGGCTCAATCCCGGCGTGCTGGAGGTCGTGCGCAAGGCCGGGCTGGATCAGCGGCTCGGCCGCGAGCGGATGCTGTTCAACGCGCGCGCGGCGATCGAGCGGTACCAGGCCATGCAGGCGCAAGGCGACCGAGGAGGCGGAGCGCAGCGGACAGACCACGTTTACGGGCTCCGCACCGGCCACTGGCGGACTGGGCGCCTCGTGAACGTGGTCTGTCCCCACACGCGCCGCTAGAGACGCAGCCGGCAGAGGCGAATGGAGCGGTCGTCGGGATCGATCGAGACGCTGAATCCGACGCGCGCGGCGAGCCGCAGCATCGGCTTGTTCGCCGCCAGCACGAAGCCCTCCATTTCCTTCAGTCCGCGCTGTTTCGCCGCGTCGATGAGCGCGGCGAGGAGCGTGCGCCCCAGCCCCGCCCCGCCGTAGTCGGCGGCGATCGTGATCGCGAACTCACAGGTCGCGGGGTCGTTTCCAATCACGAAGATGGCGGATCCCACGATGTCGATCCCGTCGCCCGCCGGAATGGTTGCCACAATGCCGAGGCCGCACGCGGGGAACGACGCGAGCGTCTTCCGCAATCGCTCCAGGTTGACCTCGCGGACCGTGCGCATGAAGCGCATGTAGCGGGCGTCCTGGCTCAGCCGGTCGAACGCCTGCAGGATTTCCGCCTCGTCCGCCGGGCGCATCGCGCGGATGTGGACGGCGCGCCCGTCGCGCAAGGTGATGTCGACGGCAGTGAAATCGGATTTCATGGTCGGCCTCCGTTGGATCAGTGCCGCTTGCTCCATTGCACGAACGCGACCATCGTCACGCCCAGGCCGAGCGCATAACCGATCACCGAGGCCGTAACCTCCGGCGGTACGCGATTGACGGTGGCGATCACGAGCGCCAGCCCCGGGTTGCGCATCGCCGCCGCGACGGCCGCAGCGGGTCGCACTTCGGCGTCGCGCCACGCGAACGCCGCGCCGATCGCCAGCGCGCACAGCGTCATCGCCACGCCCGCGATCGTCGGCACCCAGCCCACCGCGGCGATGATCGACGGCAAGTCGGCGAGCACCGCGATCGCGAGCAGCAGCAGCAGGACATTCCCGACGCGCCCCAGCGGCGCTTCGAGTTTCGCCGCGAGCGCAGGGCGAACGGCGCGCAGCGAGGCGCCCAGCGCCATCGGGAGCAGCTGGGCAAAGAAGACCTGGCGTCCGATGTGGAACGGCGTGACCGTGAAATCGGCGGCGAAGATCCAGTCGAGGATCACGATCGAAGCCGGCACCGTCACGACCGCCAGCAGCACGATCGCAAGGTGCAGCGCCGGCGCGAACTCGCGGTTGCCGCCGGCGTCCAGCGCGCGGCGCAGCGCGACCGGCGCGCCGGGCGAGATGGCCATCAGAATGATGCCCACCGCCACCGGCCCCTTCAGCGCGAACGCCTTCGAGCGCCAGCACGGCGACCACGGGCACCGGGACGACGACCGCGAAGACCACGGCCGCCAGCACGACGCGCCGTTCCAGCGCCGCCGCGACCTGCTCGCGCCCGAGCATCAGGCCGATCGCGAACATGACGGCGAACACCGCCAGCGTCGCGAAGAGGCCGATCCATTGAAAGGGTATGAGCATCGAGCTTTGCGGAATGCGCCGCCCAGGGATCCAGCGGCGCGGATCGATGACGCACAGAAAAAGAGAGGGCCCGCGCAGGGGCCCTCCGGGCGGTCGATGCCGATGCCGCGCGACCTACTTCTTGCCGGCCGCTGCGGTGACCTGCGCCAGCAGCTTGTCGGCCGCCTTGTTGTGGACGTTCATCCGCACGAAGATGTCGGTCGGCTGCACCTTCTTGCCGTAGAACGTGGCGTTCCAGTCGTCGGAGACCGTCATCACGGTGCCGTCGAAATTCAGGCCGCCGTACACGCCTTTGGCCCGGTTGAACGTGATGAGGTCGGCCACGACATTGCTCTTCGCGCCCGCGCCGACCGGGCCTGCGGCGACGCTGGCGTCACCGCCAAACTTGAACGAAGCCGAGAGCAGCGAGTTGAATCCCTTGTCGGTCATCACCAGCGTCACGCCTTCCGACACCGAGATCCCGGCCTGGAAACCGACGCTGGCGGTTGCCAGCGCGTAGAACGCCGGGCCTGCCCACTTGCCGCTCTTCGGGTCGCGCGCGACCACCAGCGCACGGCCGCCGGAGCCGCCGAAGATGAAGCCGGCCTTGACGATTTCGGGCGAAATGATCACCGCCTTGGCGCGGCTGAAGTTCTGCTGCAGCCAGCTCATGTCGGGATCGCGGAGGAAATTGGACAGCGTTGCCTCGGAAGCGGCGATGTGCGCCATCGGGTCGGCCTGCGCTTGCACGCTGGGCACGACGAGCGCCGACGCAGCCGCCAGCAACACGGCCATTCCAGTGGAGCGAAACAATCTTTGCAGCATATGAATCTCCTTGGCGCGATCTTCGCGCAGTTGGTGAACATGCCGGCGACCGCAGGCCGCCGACCAAAAGCAGCAGCAGCAGGACATTCCCGACGCGCCCCAACGGCACCTCGAGTTTGACCGCGAGCGCAGGGCGAATGGCGCGCAGCGCGGCGCCCAGCGCCATCGGCAGCAGCTGGGCAAAGAAGACCTGGCGCCCGATGTGGAACGGCGTGACCGTGAAATCGGCGGCGAAGATCCAGTCGAGGATCACGATCGAAGCCGGCACCGTCACGACCGCCAGCATGACGATCGCCAGGTGCAGTGCCGGCGCGAACGCCCGGTTGCCGCCGGCGTCCAGCGCACGCCGCAGCGCGACCGGCGCACCGGGCGAGATGGCCATCAGGATGATGCCCACCGCCACCGGGCCCTTCAGCGCGAACGCCTTGAGCGCCAGCACGGCGACCACGGGCACCGGGACGACGACCGCGAAGACCACGGCCGCCAGCACGACGCGCCGTTCCAGCGCCGCCGCGACCTGCTCGCGCCCGAGCATCAGGCCAATGGCGAACATGACGGCGAACACCGCCAGCGTCGCGAAGAGGCCGATCCATTGAAAGGGTATGAGCATCGAGCGTTGCGGTACGCGCCGGCCAGCGATCCCGCGGCGCGGATCGATGACGCATCAGAAAACGAGAGGGCCTCGCGCGAGGCCCTCCGGGTGGATCGATGTCGCGATGCCGCGCGACCTACTTCTTGCCGGCCGCTGCGGTGACCTGCGCCAGCAGCTTGTCGGCCGCCTTGTTGTGGACGTTCATCCGCACGAAGATGTCGGACGGCAGTACCTTCTTGCCGTAGAACGTGGCGTTCCAGTCATCGGAGACCGTCATCACGGTGCCGTCGAAATTCAGGCCGCCGTACACGCCCTTGGCACGGTTGAAGGTGATGAGGTCGGCCACGACGTTGCTTTTCGCGCCCGCGCCGACCGGGCCCGCGGCGACGCTGGCGTCACCGCCAAACTTGAACGAGGCCGAGAGCAACGAGTTGAATCCCTTGTCGGTCATCACCAGCGTCACGCCTTCCGACACCGAGATCCCGGCCTGGAAACCAACGCTTGCGGTTGCCAGCGCGTAGAACGCCGGGCCTGCCCACTTGCCGCTCTTCGGGTCGCGCGCGACCACCAGCGCACGGCCGCCGGAGCCGCCGAAGATGAAGCCGGCCTTGACGATTTCGGGCGAAATGATCACCGCCTTGGCGCGGCTGAAGTTCTGCTGCAGCCAGCTCATGTCGGGATCGCGGAGGAAATTGGACAGCGTTGCCTCCGAAGCGGCGATGTGCGCCATCGGGTCGGCCTGCGCCTGGACGCTGGGCGCGACGAACGCTGATGCAGCCGCCAGCAGCACGGCCATTCCGGTGGAGCGAAACAATCTTTGCAACATATGAATCTCCTTGACGCGATCTTCGCGCAGTTAGTGAACATGCCGTCGACTTGCGACGGCCGCCTAAATTAAACGATATTCTAGACGAACCGGTTGACAGGGAGATTGATCTCAGATCGGCAGGTTCAGTACCCCAGGGCCCGGTCACGCCGGTCACCGGTCGGATAGCGGCAGGAACGAGGGGATAGCCGCGCCCGTTGCAGGGCTTACGGGCGATCGCCGTCACATCGACAATTCGCGGGGACTCCCTGTAAAGTGCACGTTCTCCGCGCCGCCCGCGCCGGATCGTTCCGCCCTGCCCGCACTGTCCCGAAGGCTCGCCCATGAATTGCCCGAATACCCGGACGCGACCGACGCGCGTCCTGCTGCCGCTCCTTGCGCTGACCGCCGCGATGCTGCTGGCAGGTGGTTGCGGCAAGGACGAAAAGAAGGAAGCCGCCCGTCCGCCGACGGAGGTCACCGCGCTCACGGTAACTCCGCGCGACGTGCCGATCGTGTCCGTTTTCGTCGCGCAGACGCAGAGCTCGCAGGCGGTCAACATCGCGGCGCGGGTCTCCGGCTTCCTCGACCAGCGCGTGTATACCGAGGGCGCCGTGGTCAAGGCGGGCCAGGTGCTGTTCCTCATGGATCCGAAGCCGTTCCAGGCGCAGGTCGACGGCGCCGCGGCTGCGCTCCAGCGGAACCAGGCCGCGCTCGACGTCGCGAAGTCCAACCTCGCACGCATCAAGCCGCTCGCCCAGCTGAATGCGCTGTCGCAGAAGGACCTCGACGACGCGCAGGGGCAATACGAGCAGACTGCGGCGGCGGTCGCGCAGTCCAAGGCCCAGCTCGACTCGGCCCAGCTCGACCTGTCCTACACGACGATCACTTCGCCCGTCGACGGCGTCAGCAGCTTCGCCGCGGTGGCCGACGGCACCTACGTCAACGCGCAGAACAGCCTGCTGACGACCGTTTCCGTGCTGTCGCCGATGTGGATCAACTTCAGCCTCTCGGAGAACGAGATGGAGAGGATCCGCGGGCAGGTGCAGAAAGGCCAGATCAGGCTGCCCGCAGGCAACCAGTTCGAAGTCGAGATCGAGCTGGTCGACGGCACGCTGTTTCCCTACAAGGGCAGGATCACGTTCGCCGACCCGTCCTACAACTCGCAGACGGGCACGTTCCTGATCCGCGCCTCCGTCGACAACCCTAAGGGAGCACTGCGACCGAACCAGTACGTGCGCACGCGGTTGCACGGCGCGATCCGCCCGAACGCGATCCTCGTCCCGCAGCGCGCGGTGCAGCAGGGGGCGAAGGGCCATTTCGTCTGGGTGGTCAACAAGGACGGAAAGGCGGAGCTCCGACCGGTCGCCGTCGGCGACTGGTACGGCGACAGCTGGTTCATCGCGCAGGGCCTGGCGGCCGGTGACCGGGTCGTGGTCGACGGCGCGATCCGGCTCGCGCCGGACGTTCCCGTCAAGGTGTCGGCCTACACCCCGAAGCCGGACTCGCCGGAAGCCGCGCCGGCGACGCGCCCACCCGGGGCGACGCTCGTCGTCAACTTCGCGACCGGCGCGGCAGCGCTCGACGCCGAGGCGATCCGGCTCCTCAAGGGATTCTCGCCAGGCATGAAGGCCGGCTCGAATCCGATCGACGTCGCCGGTTTCGCCGACCGCACCGGCAACCGCGCGGCCAACGTCGAGCTCGCGCAGCGGCGCGCGGCCGCCGTGCGCGACGCGCTGGTCGCCGAGGGCATCCCCGCCGACCGTGTGCGCCTCAGGCAACCGCAGGACGTCACCGGTCCCGGCAGCGCGCGCGAAGCCCGCCGCGTCGAGATCGCCGTCGGCAAGTAGCGCAGGGCGAGGCCGCATGTTCTCCCGCTTCTTCATCGAGCGCCCGATCTTCGCCACGGTCGTCGCGACGATCATCTGCCTTGCCGGGCTCGTCGCGGTTTACGTGCTGCCGGTACAGCAGTATCCGACGATCACGCCGGTGCAGGTCACCGTCTCCGCGACCTACCCCGGTGCCGATTCGAAGACACTGGCCGACTCGGTCGCCTCGCCGATCGAGGCGCAGATCAACGGCGTCGACAACATGCTCTACATGTCGTCGACCTCCTCCGCCACCGGCCAGCTCACGCTGACCGTCTATTTCTCGCTCGACACCGATCCCGACATCGCGCAGGTGCAGGTCCAGAACCGGGTCAACCTCGCCCTGCCGCAGCTGCCGACAGCGGTGACCCAGCTCGGCGTCTCGGTGCAGAAGAAGTCGTCGTCGATCATGATGCTGATCGGCGTGTTCGGAAAGGGCGAGCGCTACAGCGCCGAATACATTGCGAACTACGCCCAGGTCTACGTGCTCGATGCGCTGAAGCGCGTGCCCGGCGCCGGCCAGGCGTCGATCATGGGCGTGCCGGACCAGGCGATGCGGATCTGGATGAACCCGGACCGGATGGCCTCGCTCGGCATCACGACCACCGACATCGCCAACGCGATCAAGGCGCAGAACGCGCTGTTCGGGGCCGGCCAGATCGGGCAGCAGCCGACGGCCGGCCCGGTGGAACTCACGTTCCCCGTGGTCACGCAGGCGCCGTTCACGGACCCGCGGCAATACGAGCAGATCATCCTGCGCGCGAGCCAGGACGGCAGCGCGATCGTACGGGTGGGCGACGTCGCGCGCGCCGAGGTCGGCCTGCGCCAGTACATCGTGGACTCCAAGCTCAACGGCACGCCGACGACGTTCATCGCCGTCTACCTGCAGCCAGGCGCCAACGGGCTCAAGGTATCCGCCGGGGTCAGGAAGACACTCGACGAGATGAAGGCGCGCTTTCCCGAGGGCCTCGACTATCTCGTCGCGCTCGACACCAACGATTTCGTCAAGCTGTCGATCGAGGAGGTGATCAAGACGCTGCTCGAGGCGGTCGCGCTCGTCGTGCTGGTCGTCTATCTTTTCCTGCAGAGCTTCCGCACGACCATCATCTGCACGATCGCGATCCTGGTCTCGCTGATCGCGACGTTCGCGGGCATGCTGGCGCTCGGCTTCTCGGTCAACCTGATCACGCTGTTCGGCCTGGTGCTGGCGATCGGGATGGTCGTCGACGACGCGATCGTCGTTGTCGAGAACGTCGAGCGCAACATGCACGAGCATCATCTGGCGCCCAAAGAGGCGACGATCAAGTCGATGCAGGAGATCTCGGGCTCGCTCGTCGCGGTCGTGCTGGTGATGGCATCGGTGTTCATCCCGGCGGCGTTCCTGCCCGGCACGACGGGCCAGCTCTACAAGCAGTTCGCGGTCACGATCGTGATTTCGGTGGCGGTGTCCGGCTTCCTCGCTCTGACGCTGACGCCGGCGATGTGCGCGGTGATGCTGAAGCAAAACCCGCCGCCGCAGCGGGGATTCTTCGCCTGGTTCAACCGCCAGGTCGACGCGGTGACGCGCGGCTTCGGCCACGCGGTCGAGCTCGTGATCAAGCGCGCCGTGATTGCGCTGGTGCTGCTCGCCGGATTCCTCTGGAGCATCTGGCACCTCTTCAGCATCCTGCCGACCAGCTTCGTGCCGAACGAGGACCAGGGCTACGTGATGGCGGCGATCATCATGCCGGAGGCTGCGAGCATCGACCGCACGCAGGCGGTGGCCGAGAAAGTCGACGCGATCTTCGCGAAGCTGCCCGGGCGTGGACACGCGCTCGATGATCACCGGCTACAGCCTGCTCGACGGCGGCTTCAAGACCAATGCCGGCGCGTTCTTCGTCACGCTCAAGGACTTCAAGGAACGCTACGGTTCGACCGAGGCCGCGAAGACGCAGAATGCGCGGGCCGTGCTCATGGGCCTCTATCGCGAGGCCCAGGGCATCGAGGAAGCGATCGTCATTCCCGTGGCCCCGCCGCCTATTCCCGGCATCGGCACCACCGGCGGCTTCGAGTTCTGGATCCAGGACACCGGCGCGGGGGATCCGGCGCAGCTCGACGCCGTGACGCAGGAATTCCTGAAGGCGGCGCGGGCCAACCCCGCGCTCACGAGCCTGTCCTCGACGTTCCGGGCGAACACGCAGCAGCTGCGCGCCATCGTCGATCGCGACAAGGCCACGCTTCTTGGCGTGCAAGTCGAGGACGTCTACAGCGCGATCCAGGCGCAGTTCGGTTCGCTGACTGCCAGCCAGTACAACCAGTTCAGCCGGGTGTGGTGGGTGGTGGTCCAGTCCGATGCCCGATACCGGCAGAACCCCGAAGACCTGACTCGCCTTTACACGCGCTCCAGGAACGGCCAGATGGTGCCGCTGTCGGCGCTGGTCACCACGCAATGGGTCGCGGGACCGGACCTCCTGCCTCATTTCAACGGCTTTCCGGCCGCGAAGGTCAACGGCAACCCGACCGCGGGCTACAGCTCCGGCGACGCGATCGTCGCGATGGAGGCGGTCGCGAAGGAAATCCTGCCACCCGGCTACACGTTCGCGTGGTCCGGCATCGCGTTCGAGGAGAAGAAATCCGGGGGCACGTCGATGATCGCGTTCGTCTTCGGCCTCATCATCGTGTTCCTGGTGCTCGCCGCGCAGTACGAATCGTGGACGCTGCCGGGCGCGGTGATGTCCGCCGTGCCGTTCGGCATCCTCGGCGCGCTCGTCACGATCTGGGCGCGCGGCCTGCAGAACGACGTCTACTTCCAGATCGGTTTGCTCGTGCTGATCGGGCTCGGGGCCAAGAATGCCGTGCTGCGCGTGTCGGCCGCCGTCGAGTTCCGGCACCAGGGCAAGTCGATCATGGAAGCGACGGTGCTCGCCGGCGAGCAGCGGCTGCGGCCGATCATCATGACCTCGCTCGCATTTGCGGCGGGGTGCCTGCCGCTCGCGCTGGCGCTGGGCGCCGGTGCGAATGCCCGCCACTCGATCGGCACCGGCATCATCGGCGGCATGATCGGCGAGACCACGCTCGCCATGCTCTACGTGCCCCTGCTCTTCTACCTCTTCGACCGGTTCGCCGAGGGCGACAAAAAGGCGACCGCTGCGTCGACACCATCACCACCGACACCATCGCCGGAGGCCTCTGCGCCTGGGGCACCCGCGTCGATTGCACCAACGCCAACGGCCGCGGTGCCCGGTGGCGGCGGCGCGCCGCGCGCGTCGCGGGAGGACGCCTGACATGCGCGCGACCGCGGTTGCCGCCATGTACCTGGCACTCTGCACCGGCTGCACGATGGGGCCCGATTACGTGCGCCCGAAGGTGGACGCCCCCGCGGCGTTCCGCTTCGAGCCCGCGGCCGTCGCCGAGACGGCAAACACCGCGTGGTGGACGCAGTTCGGCGATCCCGTGCTCGACCAGCTGATCGACGCGGCGCTCGCGAACAACCTGAACGTCAGGGTCGCCGCGGCCAACGTCGAGCAGGCGGCGGCCATCTTCACTCAGACGAGGTCGAGCCTCTTCCCGCAGGTCGGCTACAGCGGCGCAGGCGAGCGCGCACGCACGTCGGAATCCGGCGCGACGCGTCTGCCGGGCCTCGTCCCGAATCCGCAGAACGCGTATCAGGCCCTGCTGTCGGTCAGCTGGGAGATCGACCTCTGGGGCCGCCTCCAGCGCCAGAGCGAGGCCGCGCGCGCCAATGTCCTCGCCACGGACGAGGCCCGTCGCGGCGTAATTCTGACGCTCGTATCCACGGTGGCGACCAATTACCTCACGCTGCGCGGCCTCGACGAGCAGCTGGTCATCGCGAAGACCACGCTCGGCACATACGCCGAATCCGTGCGTCTGTACCAGCTGCAGTTCAGGTATGGGCAGACCTCGCAGATGACGGTCTCCCAGGTGCAGTCGCAGTACGAAACCGCGGCCGTGCAGATCCCGCTGCTCGAGTCCCAGATTGCGCAGGCCGAGAACGCGCTCTCGGTGCTCCTCGGCCGCAATCCGGGCCCGATTCCGCGCGGCAAGTCGATCTACGACCTTGCTCTGCCCACCGTGCCGGCCGGCGTGCCTTCCGCGCTGCTGGAGCGGCGCCCCGATCTCCTGCAGTCCGAGCAGTCGCTGATCGCTGCCAACGCGCAGATCGGCGCGGCCAGGGCTCTGTACTTCCCGACGATCTCCCTCACCGGCGCGCTGGGCGGCGCCAGTGCGGAGCTCTCGAACCTCTTTACCGGCCCCGCACGCGTGTGGAACTACACCGGTCAGGTGGTCGGGCCGATCTTCACGTTCGGCGCCGTGAGCGGCCAGGTGGCCCAGGCCGAAGCGGCGCAGCAGGCGGCGCTCTACAACTATCGCTACTCGATTCAGAATGCGTTCGCGGACGTCGACAATGCGCTCGTCGCCAACCAGAAGCTCAAGGACCAGCTCGCGGCGCAGGAGCGCCTCGTCGCCGCGCTCAGGGACTACTCGCGCCTCGCCAAGCTGCAGTTCGATGGCGGCTACACAAGCTATACCACTGTGCTGCAGGCCCAACAGACGCTGTTCCCCGCGGAACTGACGCTGGCGTCGTTGCGCGCGTCGCTGTTCACGTCGGCGGCCAACACGTACAAGGCCATGGGCGGGGGATGGGTCGCCGAGGCGGACACGCTGACGGGTGGCGCGTCCCCGGCGGCGACCGCCTCTCCGGGAACGCCACCCTTGTTCTGACGCGCCCGTTCCGGTGCCCGCTTGCGCGCGACTACTTCGGCAGCTGCGCCGCCGCGAGGTCGCGCGCGAGCTCCGCGACGATCCCGCTGAACGCCGCCGACATCGCGGCCACATAGGCGTCCGGCGTCGTTCCCGTCGCCGGTACGCGCCGCCCGTATTCCTTCGACCAGAACGGCACCGGCGTCGCCGCGTCGGCGCGCGACAGGTAATACGTGATGGAGATCTCGGCGGCTGGCTTGCCCGCGTCGCGCAAGTCGACGTAGAGCGCGTTGACGAAGCCGTCGAGAACGAACTCGCCATCCGGCGGCGCGCCCGGGGGCACGACGCGCGCGAAGACGCGGGCGCGGTCGAGCGCCCGCGCGGTGCTCTCGCCGAGCATCGCCGCGGGGGCCACCAGGAACTCGTTGTAGTAGTCGGCATCGAACCTGAGGTCCGCCATGCGGTAAACGAATGCCTTGCCGCGGAAAGGCGCGGCCACGTTCATCGCGCCGACGCGAAGCGTCGCCGGGTGTGTCGTCGCGGCGGCGGCCGGTGGCGCCGCCTCGACGAGGAAGGTCTGCTTTGACCGGCGCGGGGCGCGACAGCGCGCAGCCCCCGACAAGCAGGCTGGCGACGATCGCGGCCACGACGATGGTCAACGGCGCGTGGGTCCTGCGGAGCGGGCGGGCATTCATCATTTGCTCTCGGGCGGTCGCGGCGGCCCGCCGAAAATCACGTTCGCCGGATAGCGCTTGGCATCTTCGGTCAGGTCGCGCAGGTTGTCGGTGATCTGGCGCAGGTTTTCGATGGTGACCGCAAGATCCGCCTCGCCCGCCCCGAGGATCCGGTCGAACCGGGCCAGCGTGCGCGACAGGTGCGAGATCGTCTTCGGCAGGTTCGGGTCGTCGACGATCACGCGAATCCGCGCAATGGCCGCGGCGGCGTCGTCGGGCAGCTTCTGCAGCGCGGGATTGGCGAGCGTCTTGCGGAGCTCGACGTTGGACGCCCGCAGCTCCACGAGCAGGGCGACCGCCTCGTCCGAGAGCTTCTTCGCCGCGACGCTGTCGAGCGTCGCCTCGAACTTGGCCAGCGCAGTCACCGTGCGCTGGGAAATCTGCTTGGTGTCGATCGCGTCGATGCGCGCGTTGGTCGTCACCATCAATCTGTTGAAATTGGCAATCGTCTGCTCGATGTCGAGATTGTGCAGCCGCTGGAGCGTTTCGACCAGCGAGTTGACGACGGTCGTCACCGTCGACGGCGCGCTCGGGATGTAGATGTTCCCCGGCACCCAGTCGATCGGGAGCACGGGAGGAGGCGGGTCCACGTAATCGATTTCGAGGTAGCTCGTTCCCGTGATCCCCTGCGGCGCAAGGCGTATCCGCAGGCCCTTTTCGATTTCCAGGTCGACCCTCTTCTGCTCGGTCAGGTCGCCCGCCCCGGCGCGGCCGCCGAGGAGCTTCGGCTGAATCTGCGCCTCGACGAGGACGTAGCGCGCGCGCTGCTCCATCGGCCGGTCCTGCTGGTACCAGTTGTAGGTGAACCCGATGCTCTTCACCTCGCCGATGACCACGCCGCGATATTTGAGCTTGGATCCGATGTCGAGCCCCTGCACCGACTCGTTGAAGTAGGTCTCGATCGTGAGCTTCGGCTGGAACCAGCGCCCGGATCCGATCACGACCAGCACGACGGCACCGGCGACGATGGCGCCGATCACGAACAGGCCGAGCTTGAAGTAGTTGGCTTTGAGGCTCATCGGCGGCGGTCAGTTGGCAACGACTTCGGCTTCGCGCCGGAAAAACGCCCGGACGCGCGGGTCGGTCGTCTCGTCGCGCAGGCGGCGCGGGTCGCCCGCGGCGATGATGCCCTTGGCGGCCCGATCGAGCAAGATCACGCGGTCCATGGCGACGAACGCGCTGCCGAGGTCGTGGGTCACGATCACGAACGTGACACCGAGGTTCTCCGCCAGGCGCCGGATCGTGGCGTCGAGCGATGCGGCCGTGATCGGATCGAGGCCGGACGATGGCTCGTCGAGGAACAGGATCGAAGGGTCGAGCGCCATCGCGCGCGCAATGCCGGCACGTTTCTGCATGCCGCCGGAAAGCGCCGACGGCATATGTCCGGTGAACGCCTCGAGTCCGACCAGCTCGAGCTTCATCCGGGCGACGAGATCGATCGCGTCGTCGGGAAGGTCGGTGTAGACCTCGAGGGGCAGACGCACGTTCTCCAGGAGCGTCATCGACCCGAACAGCGCGCCGGACTGGTACATGACGCCGAACCTGCGCTGGATCCTCTCCAGCTGCTCGTCGCTGGCCGTCACGATGTCGTCGCCGCCGATGAAGATGCTTCCGCCGATCGGCGGAATGAGCCCGATCATGTGCTTCATCAGCGTGCTCTTGCCGCAGCCGGAGCCGCCGAGGATGCCGAATACCTCGCCGCGGCGGATCTCGAACCGGATGTCCTCGAGGATCGCCACGCCGTCGTAGCCTGCGTCCACGTTCTCGACCCGGATGATGACGTCATCGGCCATGATCAGATATCGAGCAGGTAATAGGCGACGGCGAACAGCCCGTCGACGACGACGAGCAGGATGATGCCGGTCACCACGGCGCGCGTCGCCGCGTCGCCGACGGCGGACGCGCCCGCCTTGGTCTGGAGACCGCGCAGGCAACCGATGCCGGCGACGAGCACCGCGAATACGAACGACTTGACGAAGCCGGCGAGAAAGTCCGTCATCGTGACCGCGGAGTCGACCTGTTTCAGGAACGTGACGAACGGGATCGAAAAGGATTGCATCGTCAGCGCACCGCCGAGCAGGCCCACCATGTTGGCGAAGAGCGTCAGCAGCGGAGTCATCAGCAGGGCGGCGATGATCCTCGGCGTGACGAGGAAGCGGACGGGGCTCAGTCCCATCGTCGTCAGCGCGTCGACCTCCTGGTTGACGCGCATCGTGCCGATCTCGGCCGCGAACGCGGCGCCCGAGCGGCCGGCAAGCAGGATGGCCGTCATCAGCGGGCCGAGCTCGCGCAGCATCGACAAGCCGATGAGATCCGCGACGAAGATCTCCGCGCCGAACCGCTTCATCGGGACGGCGGACTGGAACGCGAGGATCATGCCCAGCAGCCCCGAGATCAATGCGACGATCGGCAAGGCGTCCGCGCCGACCTGTTCACAGATCCGCCAGACGTCCTTCCAGCGCACGCTTCCCGGGTGCCGCGCGGCGTACACGAGGGCCGCGAACGTCTCCCCGACGAACTCGACCTGCACGCGGATATCGCGCCAGATGCCATAGGCCGCGAAACCGATCTCGTCGACCACCGGCCGCCGCGGCGGCTCGGGATCGAGATCGTGCGCGAGCACCGCGGGATCGAACTGCCGCAACAGCGCCGCGAATGCCGGCTTGAGATTGGCGACCTCGACCTTGCCTTCGCGGGTCTGGCGCAACAGGTCGACGAACAGCGCGGCGCCGGCACCGTCGCAGTATTCGACGCCCGCCGCGTCGATGATCAAGGGGCGTCGCGGAGCCTCCGCGGCCGCGCGCCGCGCGGCGTCCCAGAGGCCGGGCAGCGTCGTCGCATCGAGGCGCCCCGTCAGCGCCAATACGCGGCGCCCGTCGGCGGTGTCGTTGATCGCCAGGGCCGCCATGCGCGCGTCAGGAGATCAGTCGACGAGCTCGAGACTGTTGCCGGCGACGCGCACGCGCTCGCCTTCACGCACGAATGGCTCGTAGGCGACGGTGACGACGCGCTTCTGGCCATTGTCGAGCTTGATCGTGACCTCCCAGCGCGGCTGGTCGTACTGACTCGGCGTTTTCTGGTACGAGGTACCGCCCCCGGCCCCGAGGAGCACCATGCCCTGGTTCGACAGGCCCGGCCCGATCTGGAACGACGTGTTCACCCTCCCGGTGTTGTCGCCGGGACTGGCGGAGGCCGTGCTGCCGAGCGGCGTCCACGGCTGCTTGACCGTCGTCTGCCGGATCGCTTCGACCCGGCCGCAGGGAAAGCTCGTGCAATCGGGCGCATCCGTGCTGGTTGAGGTTTGCGCCTGCGCGGCGCTCGTCACGAGACCTGCGAACAGCAGGATCGGCAGATACGTGACTGACAAGCGCGCCATTCCGTCACTCCGGCAAGGCGTTGAGGTAGAACATCGAATGCAGCAACGGCCCGGGGATGCCCAGCGCGCCCAGCCAGCGCTGGAAAATGCCGTCGATGTCTCCGGTTCGGTAAATGCCCGCGAGCGCGCGGTTCACCGCCAACCGGAAATCGGGATCGTCGCGGCGCACGGGCAGGCCGAACGGCTGCAGCGAAAAATCGCCGGTGACGAACGTGTAGGCCTTCGGGTCGGGCGCGCGCAGCTTGAGGTAGGCCAGCACGACACGGTCGGCGGCATAGGCGTCCACGGTGCCCTTGGTCAGCATCGCCATGCCTTCCGCACCGTTCTTGACCGGAACCAGTACGGCCGTCACCCCGAGCGCGTTCAGGCCGCTGACGAGATCCTCCTCGGTGGTCGTGCCGCTGATCACGGCGATGCGCTTGTCCTTGAGATCGGCGAGACGCGCGAGCTTCGACTTCGCGCGCACCAGCACGCTGCCGCCGTCCACGTAGATCGGCAGGCTGAAATCGACTTTCTTCATCCGCGACAGCGTGATCGTCGTCGTGCCGCAGACGGCGTCGACCTTGCCGTCGATCACGTAGTCGAGACGGTTCGAGGCTTCCACCGGAACCCACTCGATCCTGAGCTCGGACAGGCCGAGTTCCTTCTGGATCGAGCCCGCGACGCGCGTGCACAGCTCGACGCTGTAGCCGCGGACCCGGCCTTCCCGATCCTTGTAGGCGAACGGCACCGCGTTGTCGCGATACCCGAACGTGATCACGCCCGTAGCTCTTATCGTGTCCAGCGTCGGCGACGCGGCAGCGACCCCCGCCGCGAGGCCCATGCCGGCGACGCCGAGCGCGAGGAGGGCGGCAGGAAAGAGGGTGAATCTGCGCATGGCGAAAGGCGTGAACGGGATACGGGTCAGTTTAGCATGCGGGACAGCCGTCGCCGCGACCGCGCCGATCCCCGGCCATGGGGTAGAATCGCGCCCGGAACCGCATCGGCATGCCCGGCATTGGCATTGCCGCGCCCGCTCACCCCCAAGGAAAAACCGACACCATGAAGAAACCCCTGTTCGCCGCGTTCGCCACGCTCGCGCTGGCCGCCGTCTTTCTCGCCGGCACGTCCGCCGCCCAGACCCCCGCGCCCAAGGCGCCGGCCCAGAAAAGCTCCGCTGCCCCCAAGGCGACCGGCGCGACAGCGCCCCGGGACACGCTCGGCAAGCTGAAATCGTCCGGGCAGATCAACGTGGCGTTCTCCGGCGACTCGCTGCCCTTCTCGTTCGTCGACGACAAGCGGCAGCCTGCGGGCTATTCGATCGACCTGTGCAAGCGCGTGATCGCCCACCTGGGGCGTGTCGCCGGCGTGCCGGACCTCAAGGTGAACTGGCTCGTCGGCACGGTCGCGGAACGGCTCGCGATGGTGGCATCGGGCAAGGCCGACCTCGAGTGCGCGAACACGACCGCCACGGTGACGCGGATGGCCGACGTCGACTTCTCGTCGCTGATCTTTCTCGACGGCGGCGGCCTCATCGTCAAGACGGCGGCGGTAAAGCAGTTTGCCGACCTCGCGGGCAAGAAGATTGGCGTCATCGCGGGCACGACGACCGAGGCGCGGCTCGAATCGGTCCTGAAGGCGCGTCTCGTCAATGCGACGGTGGTGAAGGTCAAGGACGGCAACGAGGGAATCGCGATGCTGGAGTCGGGCTCGCTCGACGCCTTCGCGAGCGACAAGATCAAGCTGCTCGGACTCGCGCTGCAGGCCAAGGATCCGAAGGCGCTGGCCATGCTGCCCGACGATCTTTCGATCGAGCCGCTGGCATTCGCGTTGCCGCGCGGGGATTCGTCGTTCCGGCTCGAGGTCAACCGCGCGCTGACGCAGGTGTACGTCAGCGGCGAGATCGAGGGGATCTACAAGCAGTGGCTGGGCTCGCTCGGCCGTCCCGGCGGGCTGCTCGCCGCCATGTATCTGCTGAACGCGATCCCGCGCTAGCGGCGCCGGGGCGGCAGCGTACGGGGGCGGGTATACTTGCAGACCAGGATCGCGTCTCGACATCGTCGTTTCGCCGTCCGGGACCGCTTCCCTGCCTATCGATTCCAGGAGAATTCCATGTTGAAAACAATCTTGCGCCGCGCCGGCATCGTGCTTTGCGCCGCGGCGTCCCTCGCGCTGTTCACGTCGGCGGCGCAGGCGCAGGGCGACCAGCAGAAGCTGGTCGTCGAGGCCGAAAAGTCGCTGTCGAACTTCCTGCGCGATCCGGACATGTCCTGGCTGCAGCAGAACATCAGTCGGTCCAAGGCGCTCATCATCGCGCCCGAGATCGTCAAGGCCGGCTTCATCTTCGGCGGCTCCGGCGGCCGCGCGCTCGTGGTCGCGCGCGATCCGGCGAGCGGCAAATGGGTCGGGCCGGCGTTCTACATCATGGCGACGGGCAGCGTCGGTTTCCAGGCCGGCATCTCGGTGTCGGAAGGAGTCACGATGGTGATGACCGACAAGGGTTTCAACTCGCTGCTGGCGACGTCGTTCAAGATGGGCGGTGACGCCAGCGTGGCCGCGGGCCCCGTCGGCGCAGGCGCCAAGAGCGACATCGTGTCCGACCTCATCACGTTCAACCGTGCCAAAGGCGTGTACGGCGGGCTCAACTTCGACGGCACGGTGGTCACCGCCGCCGACGACTGGAACCAGGCGTATTTCGGGAAGAAGGTGCTGCCGCCCGACATCCTCGTGCGGATGAGCGTCGCCAACAAGAATGCCGACGGCCTGCTGGCGAAGGTGACGGCGGCCACCGCCAAGAAGTGATATTGCGCGGCGCCGGTCAGCCGGTGCCGCAGACGGGAAAGCGGTGGGCCATCGGTCCCCGTTTCCTGACCGGGCGAGCGCTCGGTGAAGTACCTTCGCGTTTCGCGCTCCGGTATTCGCCCCTGGGGCCGCCCAGCCGGTTCATTGCGGATCGCGCGGAAGCGTCTCAACGGCACCGGCGCCCCCGCCGAGAAGCTGCACCGGCAGCGAAACCACCGACTGCAGCGTGCGCACGAGCGCGCCGGCCACGGCCGTCGCGCCGACGCGGTTGACCTGCGGGTTTCCCACATCCCCGCTCACGCTGAACGGGATCCCGATGATCGGGTCCCCGATCAGGTTGCCGAGCAGCGGCACCCTGCGCGCGATCGCGTTGACTATCGGCAGCGCGACACCGGTCAGCGCCAACCGCCCGTCGGCGAGCCGGATCTCGCCTTGTGCGGCGATGTTGAGCACCCGGCCTTCCAGCAGGGAACGCTCGATGACCAGGGACCCGGCCGCCACGTTCGCGTCGACCTCGAGCACGGAGTATGGAAATCCATCGCGGGCGGTGTCGAGTTCGGTCGCCGCCAGCCGTTCGGTGACGTCTTCGAGCTTGAGCACCTCCGACAGCGCGGGCGCGCCACCGATCCGGCCGTCGCGGGCGCGCAACCGCGCGTTGCCCTTCAAGCTGGCCAGCAGCGCGTCCGGCGCTCCGCTTGCCGCGAAGTCCGCACTGAAGTCCAGGGTGCCCGACGCGCGCACAGTGCCCTTGGTGAGGCAGGTGGCCACTCCATCGACCGGCAGGCCCTGTGCCGCTGCGCGACCGTTCACGTCGAGGTTGTCCGGCGTCGCCGACAGCGTGAACGGAACCGCCAGTCCACAAAGCTGCGCCGCGGTGACGTCCGCCGTGGCCTTGCGCTCGCCAAGCGTCACGGTGGCGGCGAACGGCGCCACGCGGTAGCCGAGGACGTCGACGTGTCCGGCCCGAATCCCGATCCGCCCGCGCAGCGGCCACGCCCACGGCGAGTCGGCTGCCACGTTCGCATCGCGTGTGCGCAACTGCGCAACGATGCGCTCGGCGTCGAGGCCGTCGACCTCGACGTCGGCATCGACATCGAACCGGTCCCCGACCCGCGCGATGCTGCCGGAAATCGTGAACGCGTCGCCGGTGAAGCGGAGCACCGTATCCCGCACGGACAGGTGGTCGCCGTCGGCTTCCAGCGCAATGCGATCGATCAGGAGGGGCACGCCGGAAGCCCTGGGAAACACGACATCGGAACCTTCGAGCCTGCCGGTCGCACGGGAGCGAATGGGGTCCCGCAGGTCGAGCGTGGCCGCGAAATCGCCGCGCAGCACGCCGGAGGCACCGGGCGGCGCCACGAGCATCCGCCCGATCGATTGCGCCGACAGGAATCCGCGGAAGGTCATGCCGGCCCGCTCCGGCTCCCAGTCGAACGTGGCGAGGACGTCGCTGTCGCGATCCTTCACCGCGAGGCGCCGTATCTGCGTCCGCCCCGGCATCCAGGCAAGGGCGGCGTCCACGTGCGTACCGGATGGAAACGTGGCGGCGCCATCGACCTCGAGCCGCCATGGCGCCGACGTGGGCCAGCGCAGGCGGGCGCGTTCCAGCGCAAGCGGCGCCCGGGCGCGCGCGCCCGGAGCGAGATCCAGCTCATCTTCGGCCCATTCGAGGCTGCGCGGACCGACCCTGGCCTGCGCGAGGGAGGCATCGAGGACTCGCGCCGCAGACGCATACGCGCGTAGCGATCCGGACAACGTGCCCTGCGCGTCCTGAAACACGACGCGAACGCCCTGGAATTCGAGGTCCGGACCTTCCACCCGGATGGCCCCGGCGGATATCGTCAGGGCAGCGGGCAGATGCGGCGAGCGGACGCGCACCTGCTGCGGGGTCAGCGCCGCGGCGACGTCGAGCCGCTCGGGCGCGCGGAGCGGCCCGGCGAGCCGCGTGAGATCGAGGCCGATCGTTCCGCGCAAGGCCGAAATGTCATCACGCAGCGCGCGAGCGGCACGCAGTTTGGTTATCCATGGATACAACTCGTCGAGGGCCAGCACTGCGTTGCCCGTGGCCGAACGGACGACCGGATCCGGCCCGAGCGCCAGCACGGCGTCGATGCGTTCGACGCGCGATGCGCCGATCGTGCCGGCGAGGCCGCGCAGCGTCAGCGCGCCTCCGCTTTCGTAACGCAGACCGCCGCCGTCGACAACGACCGGCAGCGGGAGGGCCGCGTGCCGCATCGTTCCCGCGAGGCTGGTCACGTCGTAGGTCTGGTGATATCCGCCGTTTGTCTCCCGCAACGCCAGCGTTCCCTTGGCGTGCCCCGCGATCGACTGGATCCCGCTGAACACCGAAGGGGCGGCGGACTCACCCTGCAGGCGGGCGGCGAGCCCGAGGTTCGCGGCCAGGTCGACGTCGAGTGCGGCAGTGAATTCGCGCAACACCACCTTGGGGTCGAGCGCGAGCACGATGTTCCCGTCGCGCATGGTGGAGCGGCCGATCGTCGCCGCGACGCCGCGCGCGCTCAACACCCGTTGCGCAATGCGCACGGTGCCCGATGCCGCGGCGAACTGCAGCCCCAGCGGCGGCACGTCGATGTTCGCGTCTTCGACCCCCATGGAAAGCACGTACGCGGCCGGATCGGCAAGCACACCCAGGTCGTCGCCGGCGACGTTCACGCGCAGATCCAGCGCGTTGCCGCCCTTCACGATCGAGGCCAGCGCATGCACCCATGACCCGTCATCCGCCAGCCGCAGCGCCTCCGCAAGTGCCCGACCGACATCCACGCGCGGGGCCGTGACGTCGAGAACGGTGCCTCCTGCGCCCGGCCGAAGCTTGAGGCTGCCGGTCGCGGCGGGCAGCAGATCGCCGAGCCGGAGTTCCTCCACGACGAGCGCCGTCTCCGGCACCGACCACGTTGCCCGCAGGCGGGCCCGCGACGCCCCGACGTCGAGCCGCGACCCGTTGCGCGTCATGCCCAGCGCCGGCATCGCGACCGACAGCCGGACACTGGCCTGACCGCGGCCGTCGGTCGTCATTGTCAGACTCGCGGTGGATGCCGCCGGAAGGATTCTTGTCGACGACGACGCGAGCACGCGCTCGAGCGCCGGCGCCGCGTCCAGCGCCTCGATATCGAGCTCCAGATTTGCTGCAAGGGAATGCGTGTCGATCCGCAATTGCGCGCGCGCATTGCGCCACTGATTCGCATGCGCCGCCATGGTCACTGCTATCGCATCGGAGGACACGTCGCCGTCCGCCACAAGGGCATCGAGCCGTAGCGATGGCACGCCGGGCGCGGCAAGATCGATCGTCCCGTCCCGCACCTCGAACGCGACGCCTGGCGCGTTCTGCGCGAGCCACTCGGTCGCGGGACCGACCGCGCCGCGATACGCGGCAACGAGGTCCGCAACCGGCGCGTCATCGAACGCCGGAATGCGCAAGGTCAGCACCGGCTGTTCCAGGCGCACCAGGGAAACCCGAACGTTCCCGCTCAGCAGCGGCAACAGCGCGAATTGCAGCACGACGCGCGCCGCGACGGCGTCGGCGTCCGGCGCGATGCGCAACGCCACATCGCGCAGCTCAGCCTCGGGGCGGGGCCATGCGCGGAGGGTGAGCGTTCCGTAACGGATGTCCGTGCCGGTCAGCGTCGCGAGCCGGCGCTCGATCGCCGCTCTCGCGGTTTCGCCGTTCACCAGGGCGAACGCTGCCACGAGCGCGGCCAGGGCCGCAGCGACCAGCAGGCCGCCGACCCACAGGAGGATGCGCCGGCGCGGCGCTTCGACTTCGCCGCCGGGCGCTGGGCGATCGGGCATCGCGCATCATAACCGGGGCGGCCGGACTCCTGCCGGCCGCAATACGATCGTCGCGCCACCGATGACGAGACCGCACCCCGCAATCATGGGCAACGTGATCGTCTCGCCCAGGAACAACGCGCCCCAGAGCATGCCGAACACGGGCATCAGGAACGCTATCATCAGCGCGCGCGTCGGCCCGATGTCGGCGATCAGCCGGTAGTAGAGCGCGTACGCGGCCGAGCTGCAGACCACCGCCAGCGCCAGCACGTTGGCCACGATGAGCGGTGTGATGGAACCGGGCGGCGGCGCGAAGGGCACGAGCGGCGCCAGCGCCAGCCCCGCGAAGATCTGGCTCCAGCCGGCGAGCGCCAGCGGCTTGACGCCGGACGCGTACCTCTTCATGTAGATGCTCGAACCCGCATAGCAGAGCGTCGCGCCGAGGCAGGCGGCGACGGCAAGCGCAAACCACAAGTCGGGCACGACGGGGCCCGCCCCGCTCACCAGCGCGACGCCGGCAACCCCGACGACGAGGCCCGCGATCTTGGCAGCCGTCAGCCGTTCGCCGAGGAGCGGTACCGCCAGCAGTGCGGTGAAGAGCGGCGTCATCGCATTGAGAATCACCGAGTAGGACGCCGGCAGGTGCAGCGCGGCGAACGCGAACAGCATGAACGGCAGCGTCGAGTTCGTGACACCGATCAGCGCGTACTGTCGCCAGTGGCGGGCGAGCCCGGTATCGAGGCCGATGACGCGGCAATACCCGATGAGGATGGCACCTCCGATCAGCACGCGCGTCGTCACCGTCAATACCGGTCCCAGCACAGGCGCCAGCACGCGGATGAAGATGAACGACGCGCCCCAGATGGCAGACAGAGCGAGGAGCCGCGCGGCGTCGGACCGGTGCACGCCGAGCCTATCCGTCAACTGAGCGAAGGTGCAAACGTGGCGACCGGGGCCGCGCGGGGCGCGGCAACAGCGATCGCGGCATGCTCCAGCGCGAGCAGCGCCCGCTTGCGGGCAAGGCCGCCGGCGTACCCGGTCAGCGCGCCGTCCGCGCCGACGATGCGATGGCAGGGAACGATGATCGACAGCGGATTGCGGCCCGTCGCAGTGCCTGCCGCGCGGATGCTCGCCGGCCGGCCCGCGCGCGCCGCCAGATCGCGATAGGCGATCGTTGCGCCGTAGGGCACGCCGGCGATCGCCCGCCAGACATCGCGCTGGAACGGCGTACCGACCGGCGCCAGCGGCACGCTGAACACGATGCGCTCACCTGCAAAATATTCGGCGAGCTCGACTGCGGCACGACGCAGCAGGGGCAAGTCCGGCCGTCGTTGCCAGGCGGGACCGAGGCGCGGCTGATACCGCTGCCCGTCGAACCACGCGCCGGTCAATGCGTCACCGTCGCTCGCCAGCACCATCTCGCCCAGCGGGGACGGCATGCAATCGAAATAGACAACGGTCATCATGAGGCATTTCTCCACAGGTGCATGACGGCGTAGGAACGCCAGGGACGCCAGGACTCGCTCGAGCGCAGCGCGTGCGCCGGCCGGGTTTCCCCCAGCGCCTTCAGGACGACGATATCGTTGGCGAGGAACGCATCCGGCCAGCGCAAGGCCCGCATCGCGACGTAGTTCGCCGTCCATGTTCCGATGCCGGGCAGCGCCGTCAGCGCCTCGAGGGTCGCGTCCACGTCGCTCTCGGGCTCCAGAGGAATCGCGCCGGACACGACCGCGGCGGCAAGCCCGACGAGCGTTCGCGCCCGCGCCTGGGTCACGCCCAGCTTCGCCAATTCGCCCGGAGGCACCGCCGCCATGCGCGCCGCCGTGGGAAACAACCGGGTCAACGCATCACCTTCGTCCATGCCAGCCGGTTCGCCCAATTCGCGCGCAATGCGGCCGAGCAGCGTGCGCGCGGCACGCACCGAGATCTGCTGACCCACCACGGCGCGAACGGCAAGCTCGAAGCCGTCGAACGTGCCCGGAACGCGCAAGCCGGGATGTCCGGCGGCGAGCGGGCCCAGCGCCGCGGCGACCACCGCCGGATCGCAGGCGAGGTCGAACGCGCGCTTGACCCGCGACAGCACGACCGGCACCGCGCGCGCGAGCGATGGCGACACGGAAACGCGCAACGCCGACTTGCGCGGCGAGCGCCGCACTTCGATGCGGCCCACGTGCAGTGCCCCGCGATGCGCGATCGAAATCGTCCGCACGTACGCGTCGCGCGTCACCGCCTCCACGCCGTCGATCGCACGATGACCGAGAAACGCCAGCATCGACTCCCAGTCGTAAGGCGGGCGGAACCAGAGCTCGAACGCGAGCGCCGAAGGAAGCGCCTCGGCGCTCCGCGCCTCACGCAGCCGGCCCGGAGCCATTCGATACCGGGCCTTGAACAGCGCGTTGAAGCGCCGCACGCTCGCGAACCCGCTGGCGAGCGCGACCTCGGTGACCGGCAGGGCCGTGTCGGTGAGCAGCCGCTTCGCGAGCAGCAGCCGCTGCGTCTGCGCATATTCGATCGGCGACACCCCGAACTCCGCGGCGAAGATGCGCCGCAGGTGCCGGCTCGTCACGCCCACGCGCGCCGACAGGTGCTCGATGCCGCCCGCGTCCAGAACGCCGTTCTCGATCAGGTCCACGGCGCCCTGCGCGAGGCGCGCGCCCGCATCGATGCTGGCGTTGCCCGGAGCGAGCTCCGGCCGGCAGCGCAGGCACGGCCGGTAGCCGTCGACCTCGGCGGCCGCGGCGCTCGCGAAGAAACGGCAGTTCTCGCGGCGCGGCAGGCGTACCGTGCAGACGGGCCGGCAATAGATGCGCGTCGACGACACGCCGACGAAGAAGCGGCCGTCGAAGCGTGGATCGTGCGTCGCGAGGGCGCGGTAACAAACGTCGGAGTCGAGTGGCATGGACGAATTATGCCAGCCGTCCGCACGGTCGACTCGCCGTTTTCGGACGTCGAATCCGGTCCGGGCGCGCGGCGGCGAACATGCGCATAATGGCGGCTTCACCCTTGCCCGACCATCCCTCGACAGGCTCCCCCATGCTTCGCCGCTTCCGCCGCCTGCTGACCGTGCCCATCCTCGCCGCAATGTCCGTGGCCGCCGGCGCGCAGCAACCGGATCGCATCGTCTTCGCCACCGACTGGCTCGCGCAGGCCGAGCACGGCGGCTTCTACCAGGCGGTCGCGGAAGGCACCTACGCGAAGCACGGGCTCGACGTCACGATCCGGATGGGCGGACCGCAGGTCAACGGCCTGCAGCTCCTCGCCGCGGGCCAGCTCGACGTCGTGATGGGCGACGCGCTGCAGGTGCTCTCGGCGGTCGAGCAGGGCGTGCCGATCACCGCGATCGCCGCGACGTTCCAGAAGAATCCAACCGTGATCATCGCCCATCCCGGGGTGACGAAGCTCGAGGAACTCAAGACGAAGCCGATCGCGGTCGGCGCGGCCGCGAACACCACGTTCTGGCCGTGGCTGAAGCAGCGCTACGGTTTCACCGACGACCAGAAGCGGCCCTACGCGTTCAGCGTCCAGCCCTTTCTCGTCGACCGCAACCTGTCGCAACAGGGCTTCGCGACGTCCGAGCCGTTCTCGATCGAGAAAGGCGGCGTGACGCCGGTCGTCTTCCTGCTGGCCGAACAGGGCTATCCGCCGTACTCCGAAGTGCTCGCGGTGCGGCGCGACGTGCTGGCGAAGCGCGCCGACGCAATGACGCGATTCGTCCGGGCGTCCGCCGAAGGCTGGAAGAGTTACCTCGCGAATCCGGCGCCCGGCAACGCGCTCATCAAGCGCGACAATCCGCAGATGGGAGACGCGCTCCTCGCCTACGGCCATCGCAAGATGAAGGAGCACGCGATCGTGACCGGAGGCGACGTGCCGGCGGCAGGGCTCCTGACCATGACCGACCGGCGCTGGCAGCAGACGCTCGACTTCCTCCGCTCGACGGGCCTCGCCAAGCCGAACGTGGACTACGCGCAGGCCTGGACGCTGTCGATCGTCAGGGACGTCAGGGTGCTGCCCTGACCGTGCCGCACCCCGCCCCGCCGGTCGTCACGATCAACGGCGCCGAGAAGGTCTATCCCAACGGCACGCGGGCGCTCGCTCCGGTCGATCTCGAAATCCGCCGCGGCGAATTCGTGACGCTGCTCGGGCCTTCCGGCTGCGGCAAGACGACGCTGCTCAATCTCGTCGCCGGACTGATCGCGCCGAGCGGCGGGACGCTCGACTGGTGGGGCGGCGATTTCACGGCGACCGGCGCGCCGGGCCGCCGGCTCGGCTTCGTGTTCCAGTCCCCGACGCTGATGCCCTGGGCGCGCGTCGAAGCGAACGTCCGGCTGCCGCTCGACCTCGCCGGCGTCGACCGCGCGAGCGCGACGCGTGGCGCGCTCGCCGCGCTCGCGCAGGTCGGGCTCGAGGAATTCGCGCAGCACTATCCGCGCGAGCTCTCCGGTGGCATGCAGATGCGCGTCTCGATCGCGCGCGCGCTCGCCACCGCGCCGGATCTGCTGCTGATGGACGAGCCGTTCGGCGCGCTGGACGAGTTCACGCGGCAGCGGCTGGACGGCGAGCTGGCCGCACTGTGGGCGGCGGCGCGGCCTCACGGTCGTGTTCGTCACCCACAGCATCTACGAAGCGGTGTTCCTGTCCACGCGCGTCGCGGTGATGGGCCCGCGTCCCGGCCGCGTCATCGCGGACGTCCCGATCGACGAGCCGTTCCCGCGCGGCGACGCGTTCCGCGTGTCCACGGCGTTCGCGCGCCACTGCCAGCATCTGTCGACGCTCGTCGCCGAAGCCGGCGCGGGCACGCTCACCGGCACGGCAGCCTGATCCCATGACGGGCAACGAAGCGCCATCCCGCGTCCTGCGCATCGCCGCGCCGGCGCTGATCGCCGTGCTCCTCCTGGCCGCTTGGCAGGGACTCGTCGTCGCCTACGACGTGCCGAAGTACATCGTGCCGTCGCCGTGGGTCGTGCTGCAGACGCTGGTCACCGATCGCGCGCTGCTGGCCGATGCGCTCGGCGTCACGCTCGGCATCGCGCTCACCGCGCTCGCCATCTCGACGGTCGCGGGAACGCTGGTCGCGCTGCTGTTCGTGCAGAGCCGGTGGATCGAGATGAGCCTCTTTCCGTACGCGGTGCTGCTGCAGGTGACGCCGATCGTGGCGATCGCGCCGCTGATCATCATCTGGGTCAGGGACACGCGGACCGCGCTGATACTGTGCGCGGTGGTCGTCGCCATCTTTCCGATCATCGCCAACACGACGCTCGGGCTGCGCAGCGTGGACCACGGCCTGCTGAATCTGTTCCGGATGTGCCGGGCGAGCCGCTGGCAGGTGCTGCTGCGGCTGCGCATTCCCGGCGCGCTGCCCTATTTCTTCGGCGGCCTGCGGATCGCCAGCGGCCTCGCGCTGATCGGCGCGGTCGTCGCCGAGTTCGTCGCCGGCACCGGCGGGCAGGGCGCGGGCCTCGCCTACCAGATCCTGCTCGCCGGCATGCAGCTCAACATACCGCGACTGTTCGCCGCGCTGTTCCTGATCGCCGCGGCAGGCATCGCGTTGTTCGCGGCGACGATGTGGCTTTCGCACGCCGTGCTTTCGCGCTGGCACGAGAGCGAGGCGGCACCACCGGATTGACCGGGACAGGAGCGCCGCCAGATCAGGGTGCGATACGGCGTGGCATG
The DNA here is from genome assembly GCA_963751405.1 of uncultured beta proteobacterium. Lineage (GTDB taxonomy): Bacteria > Pseudomonadota > Gammaproteobacteria > Burkholderiales > Casimicrobiaceae > CAIWHR01. Next base: position 36,247 of record CAVVUJ010000007.1, read on the forward strand.
TTCCCGCCGCCGTTTGGCAACGCGCCTAGGAATGCGGCGCCTGCGTCTCCTTCGGCTCGACGTGGATCGTCACCTGGGCCCTGGCCAGGTGGGCCATCAGCGCCGCTTCGATCCGGTCGCACAGCGCGTGCGAATCCACGACGCTCATCGTGCCGGGCACCAGCAGATGGAACTCGAGGAAGCGCCGCGCTCCCGGCCTTGCGCGTGCGCAGCGCATGGAAGCTCGACCCCTCCGGCACTTCCGCGCGGATCAGCGCCTCGGCGCGCGCCACCTCGGCCGCCGGCAATGCCGCATCCATCAACCCGTCGGCCGAGCGTCGCAACAGGCTGACCCCCGTGACGATGATGTGGATGCCGACCGCGATCGCCATCAGCGGGTCGAGGATCGCCCATTGCGGCATCGCCATCACGACGAGCAGTCCGCCGATGATGCCGACGGAGGTCCAGACGTCGGTCAAGAGATGCTTCGCGTCGGCCTCGATCGTGATGCTGTCGTGCTGCCGCGCGACCTTCAGCATGATGCGCGCGGTGACGAAGTTCGCCGCGCCGGCCAGGAACGCGACGATGAGGCCGGGCCCGAGTCGCGCGAGCGGCGCGGGCTCGATCAGGCGCTGGACCGCCGACCAGATGATCGACACCGCCGCCACTAGGATCAGCGCGCCTTCGACGCCGCTCGAGAAGTATTCGGCCTTGTCGTGACCGTAGGCATGGCGATCGTCGGCCGGCTGTTCCGCCACCATCAGCGCCCCCAGCGCGACCAGACCCGCCACGAGGTTGACGAGGGACTCCAGCGCGTCCGACCACAGGCTCACCGACCCGGTCAGAAAATATGCACCGAATTTCAGGACGATCGTCGCGAATGACGTCGCGATCGACAGGTACGCCATCCGGCGCACGGCACGCATCACATCCTCCACATGGGGGGCAGACGGGCCATCATCGTCGGCGCAGGCGCTCCCGGCGTTGACGCCCGTCAAACGCCGTGGGCTTCGAGCGCCTGTTCCATCGCCGCAACGAGCGCGGACGCCTCCTGTGCGCCCGAGACGGCCACCCGGTCGCCGAAAATGAAGAACGGCACGCCGGTCACGCCCAGTTCGCGGACGCGCCGGTCCATCGCCGCGACAGTGTCGGCGCCTTCGTCCGAATCGAGATACGCGCGCGCCTCGTCGGCGGGAAGTCCCGCTTCGCCCGCGATGGCCGCGAGCACCTCGCGGTCGCCGATGTAGCGCCCCTCGAGGAAATACGCGCGGAACAGCCGCTCGACCAGCTCTTCGGGGCTGCCGCGCGCCTGCGCCCACGAAATCAGCCGATGCGCGTCGAGCGTGTTGGGCTGGCGGTCGATCCGGTCGAACGCGAAGTCGATGTCGACCGACTTCCCGGCGGCACGGACGCGCGCGTAGATCTCGTCGGCGCGCTCGCGGCCGCCGAACTTCGCCTCCAGATAGGAACGGCGGTCGATGCCTTCGCGGGGCAGATCCGGATTGAGCTGGAACGGATGCCAGCTCACGATCGGGCGCACGTGGGGTTCGCGTGTCGCGAAAAGGCCAAGCGCCTCGCCCAGCCGGCGGCGTCCGATGAAGCACCACGGGCAGACGACGTCGGAAATGACGTCGATCGTCATAGTGCGCTCGGGGATTGCGGCGGTCATTGGAGTACCTTCGTGCTGCGCACTCCGGTATTCGCCCTTGGGGCGGCCCGGCGGGCTCATGGGCAGCCATTATGCCCGCGCCGCTGCGCACCGGCGCGCGATAATGGCAGGTGCGTCGAGCCGCCCATCCCTCATGCCCACACACCGCCGCTGGGACATTTTTGGCCGGATCGTCGACAACTACGGCGACGCCGGCGTCTGCTGGCGCCTCGCGCGGCAACTGGCGGCCGACCACGCGCAGGACGTGACGCTGTGGCAGGACGACCTTCGCGCCCTCGCGCGGATCGCGCCCGGCATCGATCCGGCGCGCGACCTCCAGCAGGCGGCAGGCGTGACCGTGCGGCGCTGGGCGGAACCCTTTGCGCAAACGCCGCCCGCCGACGTCGTCATCGAGGCCTTTGGCTGCGGCCTTCCCGAAAGTTACGTCGCGGCGATGGCGCGTGCCGCCACCGCGCCGGCGTGGTTCATCCTCGAATACCTGAGCGCGGAAACGTGGGTCGAGGGCGCGCACGGACTCCCGTCGCCGCATCCGCGGCTGCCGCTGCCGCGCCGCTTCTGGTTCCCCGGCTTCACGGCCGGGACCGGCGGGCTCATCCGCGAGCGCGGCCTCTTCGCGGCGCGCGATGCGTTCCGGCGCGACGCCGCCGCGCAAAGGGCGCTGTGGTCGTCGCTCCAGGTGCCGCCGGCGGCAGAAGGACGAAATCCGTGTGTCTCTGTTCTGCTATCCGAATCCGGGATTGGTCGCTCTTCTCGATGCGTGGGCCGATGGCGATGCGCCGATGGCCTGCCTCGTGCCGGAAGGCGTTGCGGCGGGCGCCCTCGACGCGTGGACCGGCGGCAACATGCCCCACCCCGGGCATCCATTCCGGTGCGGCCGCCTGACGCTGCACGCGATCCCGTTCGTCGCGCAGGACGACTACGACCGCCTGCTCTGGCTGTCGACCGTCAACTTCGTCCGCGGCGAGGACTCCTTCGTCCGCGCGCAATGGGCGGCCCGACCTTGCGTTTGGCACGTCTATCCGCAAACTGACGGCGCGCACTGGCGCAAGCTCGACGCCTTCGTCGACCGTCATGTCGCCGATCTCGCCCCGGAGCCGGCGGCGGCGCTGCGGCGGTTCTGGCGCGCCTGGAACGCCGCGCCCGACGCCGTGCCGGTCGAGGTTGCCTGGCGGGAATTCGCGACCGCCCGCTCCCCTCTGGAGGCCCATGCGGACGCATGGGCGGCGAAACTGGCCACGCTACCGGACCTCGCCGCCGGGCTGGTCAAGGCGGCCGCAATTCGGGTATAATTAAAAGTTTTCCGAATCAACCCCTTATCGCAATACAGGTGCTTTGATGAAAATCGCCCAGGAAATCCGCGCCGGCAACGTGATCATGGTCGGGAAGGACCCGATGGTGGTCCAGAAGGCCGAGTTCACGAAGTCCGGCCGCAACGCGTCGGTCGTCAAGATGAAGCTCAAGAACCTCCTGTCCGACTCGGGCACGGAGACGGTGTACCGCGCCGACGAGAAGTTCGACGTGGTCCAGCTGGAGCGCAAGGAGGTGACGTACTCGTACTTCGCCGACCCGCTCTACGTGTTCATGGACAACGAGTACAACCAGCACGAGGTCGAGACGGACAACCTCGGCGACGCGATCCACTACCTCGAGGACGGGCTCGCCTGCGAGCTCACGTTCTACGAAGGCAAGGCGATCTCCATCGAGCTGCCCAACTCCGTCGTGCGCGAGGTGAAGTACACGGAGCCCGCGGTGAAGGGCGACACGTCCGGCAAGGTGATGAAGCCGGCGAAGCTCGCCAACGGCGTGGAGATCCAGGTTCCGCTCTTCGTCACCACCGGCGACCGCATCGAGATCGACACGCGCAACGGCGAGTACCGCCGCC
>CAVVUJ010000008.1:0-68365 GCA_963751405.1 uncultured beta proteobacterium
TCCGCGGTCGACGCTTCCCGCAACTCCGCCATGCTGTTTCTGATTCTCGCCGCCGCAGCCCTGCTCGGAAACGTCCTGACCAAGCTGCGGATTCCCAATCAGATGGTCGATCTCGTCACCCAGTACGGCGTGTCGCAGCTCGGCTTCCTGGCGGCGGTGATGGTCCTCATCTTCGTGCTCGGCATGTTCCTCGAGACGATCTCGATCATCCTCATCACCACGCCGGTCGTATTGCCGGTGCTGGCAGCGCTCAAGATCAACCCGGTCTGGTACGGCATCCTGCTGACGATCAACCTGGAGCTGGCGCTGATCACCCCGCCCGTCGGGATGAACCTCTTCGCCATCAAGGCCATCACGCGGGCGCCGATCCGCGACATCATCGCCGGCGTGACACCCTACGTCGGTCTTCTGCTCTTCGGCCTCGCGCTGGTGATGTTCTTCCCGCAGATTGCGCTGTGGCTGCCTGGGACCATGCAGTACAAGTGATCGGACTGCGCGTCGCGCGGGCCGCACCGGTCCCGCAATGACCCTGCTCGACGCACGGTAAATTGCCGGGATCGGAGTGCAGGCGTAAACTGCGCGCCCGAACCAACCCGAACGCGCCGGGGACACGATTCCCGCCGCGTGCATCGCGAGCCCTACCGGGTCAGCGCGCGTTCCCAGGACACGCTTTGTGGAGCATCCGTCATGGCCGCTGCCGCCCCTGCCCTGCGTGAAGTCTCGCTGGACGACAAATACACGCTGGAGTCAGGCCGCGTCTATCTGACCGGTGCACAGGCGTTCGTCCGCCTGCTCATCCTGCAGCGCCAGCGTGACGCGCTGGCCGGACTCAACACCGCCGGCTTCGTCTCGGGGTATCGCGGCTCACCGCTGGGCGCCCTCGACCAGTCGCTGTGGAAGGCGCAGAAGTTCCTGGAGCGCGCGCACATCACGTTCCAGCCCGGGCTGAACGAGGATCTCGCGGCGACGGCGTTGTGGGGATCCCAGCAGGTCAACCTGTATCCGCGCGCGAAATACGACGGCGTGTTCGGGATGTGGTACGGCAAGGGACCCGGCGTGGACCGTTGCGGCGACGTGTTCAAGCACGCCAATCACGCCGGCACGTCGAAGCATGGCGGCGTGCTGGTGCTGGCCGGCGACGACCACGGCGCGAAGTCGTCCACGCTGCCGCACCAGTCGGACCACCAGTTCTCCGCGGCGATGATGCCCGTGCTCTACCCGTCGTCGGTGCAGGAGATTCTCGACCTCGGCCTGCACGGCTGGGCGATGTCGCGCTATTCCGGTTGCTGGGTGGGCTTCAAATGCGTCGCCGACACCGTCGAGACCTCGTCGTCCGTGGACATCGGTCCGGACCGCACGCCGATCATCGTCCCGGACGATTTTGCGCTGCCGCCGGACGGCCTCTCGATCCGCTGGCCCGACCCGTTCCTCGCCACCGAGGCGCGGATGCAGAACTACAAGGTCTACGCCGCGCTGCACTACTGCCGCGTGAACAAGCTCAACCGGATCGTCATCGATTCGCCCAAGCCGCGGCTCGGGATCATCACCAGCGGCAAGAGCTACCTCGACGTGCGGCAGGCGCTCGCCGATCTCGGCATCACCGACGCCGATGCCGCGGAGATCGGCCTCCGCGTCTACAAGATCGCGATGCCGTGGCCGCTCGAGCCCGAGGGGGTCCGGCAGTTCGCGGAAGGGCTGGAAGAGATCCTCGTCGTCGAGGAAAAGCGGCAGGTCGTCGAGTACCAGCTCAAGGAGCAGCTCTACAACTGGCGCGACGACGTGCGGCCCCACGTGGTCGGCAAGTTCGACGAGAAGGGCGAATGGGTGCGCCCGCACGGCGACTGGCTGCTGCCCGCGCTGGCGGAGCTCACGCCGGCGATGATCGCACGGGTGATCGCGCAGCGGATCCGACGGCTCGACCTCAGCCCGCGTGCCGCGGAGAAGCTCAACGCGCGCGTCGACTGGATCAACGCCAAGGAGGCCGCGCTCGCCAGACCCAAGATCACGCTCGAGCGCATTCCCTACTTCTGCTCGGGCTGCCCGCACAATACGTCGACCAACGTCCCCGAAGGCAGCCGCGCCACGGCCGGCATCGGCTGTCACGTGATGGCGATCTGGATGGACCGCAAGACATCGACGTTCACGCACATGGGCGGCGAAGGCGTGCCGTGGATCGGCCAGGCGCCGTTCACCGACGAGAAGCACGTCTTCGCGAACCTCGGCGACGGCACGTACTACCACAGCGGCAGCCTCGCGCTGCGCGCCGCGATCGCCGCGAAGGTCAACATCACCTACAAGATCCTCTACAACGATGCGGTCGCGATGACCGGCGGCCAGCCGTTCGACGGTCCGCTCACGCCGGCCGCCATCGCGAGCCAGGTCGCGGCCGAAGGGGTCGCCAAGATCGTCGTCGTCTCCGACGATCCCGGCAAGTACCCGGCGGGCTATTTTGCCGCCGGGATCGCGATCCACCATCGCGACGAGCTCGACGCCGTCCAGCGCATGCTGCGCGACACGCCCGGCTGCACGGTGCTGCTCTACGACCAGACGTGCGCCGCCGAAAAGCGCCGGAGGAGGAAGCGCGGCAAGTTCCCGGATCCACCCAGGCGCGTGGTCATCAACGAGCTCGTCTGCGAGGGCTGCGGCGACTGCGGCATCCAGTCGAACTGCGTGTCGGTCGCACCGGTCGAGACCGAGTTCGGCCGCAAGCGCACCATCGACCAGAGCTCGTGCAACAAGGATTTCTCGTGCGTGAAGGGGTTCTGTCCGAGTTTCGTCACCGTCGAAGGCGGCGCGCTGCGCAAGCCCGGGAAGGCCGAGGCCGGCGCCTTTCCCGAAACTGCCGGAGCCGGTGCGTCCGATGACTGCCGAGCCCTACGGCATCCTGGTGACCGGCATCGGCGGCACCGGTGTCGTCACGATCGGCGCGCTCATCGGGATGGCAGCCCACCTCGAAGGCAAGGGCGTGAGCGTGCTCGACATGACGGGACTCGCGCAGAAGAACGGCGCGGTCGTCTCGCACGTCCGGATCGCGGACGCACCGGAACAGCTGCACGCGACCCGGATTGCCGCGGGCGACGCGAAGCTCGTGCTGGCCTGCGACATCCTGACCGGCGTCGGCTACGAGCAGCTGGCCAAGATGCAGAAGGGCGTCACCAAGGCGCTCGTCAATACCGCGCTGGTGATGCCGGCCGGTTTCACGCGCGATCCGGATCTCGCCTTTCCGCGCGGCTCGATGGAGCGCGAGATCGAGGATGCGGTCGCGCCGGGCGACGCCGAATTCCTCGACGCGACCAGGCTCGCGACCGGTCTCATGGGCGATTCGATAGCGACCAACCTGTTCATGGTCGGCTTCGCTTTCCAGCGCGGGCTGCTTCCGGTCAGCGAGCAGGCGCTCATGCGCGCGATCGAGCTCAATGCCACAGCCATCGAGTCGAACAAGCAGAGTTTCGTCTGGGGACGGCGTGCCGCCATCGATCCCGGCCACGTCACGGCCGCGGCGATCCCTTCGGCGAGACCCGAGTCGCAACGGCTGTCGGCGTCGCTCGAAGAAACGGTCGCCCGCCGCGCGGATTATCTGACCGCCTACCAGGACGCCGCCTACGCCAGGCGCTACACCGATGTCGTTGCCCGCGTGCGCGCCGCCGAGCAGGCGAAGCTGCCCGGGGCGACGACGCTTACGGAAGCCGTGGCGCGCTACTACTTCAAGCTGCTCGCGGTGAAGGACGAATACGAGGTGGCGCGCCTCTACGCCGAGACCGATTTCGCGGCGCGCGTCGCGGCGCAGTTCGAGGGCGACTACAAGCTGACATTTCACCTTGCGCCGCCGGTGTTCAACAAGCCCGACCCGACGACCGGCGAGGCAAGGAAGAGCGTGTACGGCCCGTGGATGTTGCGCGCCTTCCGCGTGCTGGCGCAGCTGCGCCGGTTCCGCGGCACGGCGTTCGACGTTTTCGGCCGGACTGCCGAGCGCAGGATGGAGCGCGCGCTGATCGGCCAGTACGAAACGCTCATTGCCGAACTGCTGGCCGCGCTCGCTCCGCACAACCATGCGCTCGCCGTGGAGCTGGCGCAGATTCCCGAGCACATCCGCGGCTTCGGCCACGTCAAGGAGCGCCACCTCGCGGCGGCAAGAGTGAAGGAGGCCGAACTCAAAGCCGCCTTCCGGGCGGCGCAGCCGGCAGGGGCGAAAGCGATCGCGCTGGCGGCCGACTGACCCGCGTTATGCGGAGTTGCCGACGCGCCTTTTGGGAGGCGGCGCCAACCAGTCGGTCTGCGTGTCCTGGTTCAGGCCAGACGATGACGAAACAGCAGGCGGCCGGAGGGACGTCGCCCCGTCCGCCGGGGGTTCGGGCGACGGCTGCACAATCGGCCGCCGGCCGAGGACTTCGTAGGGCAGCCAGATGAAGTCATCCTGTTCCTCGATCGGCTCTTTGAGTCGCACCGAGTATTCCGCCGTCGTCGATCGCAGAGTCAGCGATTGGGTGCCCCTGAGCTGCGTGGCCGAAAGCAGGAGCGTCTTGAACGGCATCACCGGCTGTTTCGCGCTCTCGCGCAGATAAAGGGCCGTAAAGAGCTCGCCCTGGCTCTTTGCCGGCGCGCCGGGCGACGAGGCCCCTCCCCCGGCGACTGCCATCGTGACGGCCCGCGGACTATGCCCGACGTACTCGGCCCCGATGTCGACACGGTCGCCGATGCGTGCTTTTACGCGGCGCACGACCACCAGCGACCAGCGCATCGTCCCGTCGTCGAGAATCGCCGCCAGCGAACCCGGATGCACGCGGCCGGCGTCTCCGACCGGGGCGCGCAGCCGGCAGCCCGACACGCTGGAGTCCTTGACCTGCCAGACCTGATGCGGAACGCCGAACTCGTGCGCCGAAGGAGGCTCGCGCGAACCATCCGGCGCGCATGCGCCACGGCCCGGCGCTTGCGTGTATCCACCCTGCGCGGTGATCGTGATCTCCTCGACTTCGGGCACGACCGTAGGCATGGCGGCGTACTTTCTCGTTTCCTCGTACCGCAGCATCCGCATGATGGGGCCGAGGCCAACGATGACTTTGACGCTTGACGTCAATGGCTTCCGCTCGCCACGGCGGCTGACGCGCTTCGGTCTGGGCATGTAGTTCGCGGCGACCTTGCGCAGCAACCTCGCCTGCCGGGCCCGTCCGAACGGCGATGGCACGCTCGTCTGGTAGTGCAGGTCGCTCAGCGACTCGATTTCCGCGCCGATCAGCGCCAGCAGCGGCGACGGGTCAAGTGCCAGCGCATTTTCCGGAACGCCTGCGGATGCGCGCTTCAGTCCCTCCGCGCTGTCCAGGTCCACAATCAAGTGGCGGCCGTCGCCGTCTCCGCCGCTGCCCGGGCGCAGCGACACGGCCTCGCACCACCGGGGCAGGAAGCGGCTGAGCCAGAAGGCGTCGTACGGCGAGAACTGTCCGTCGTTCATCGCATCGAGCAGGAGGACCCGGATATACTGGCTCTCGAGGGTGGCCCCCTGCGGGGATTCCTCGCCGCTGCCCGGAACCGTGACGGACTGGTGCAGAAAACCTTCGGCCTGCGCGTACCGGTACGCCTCGTGGAGCTCCCCCCATCCGTCCGGGTTCGACGACACGGGCAGGAGCGGGCGCAGCAGAAAATCGACTTGTCGATGCTTGAACAGGCGCATCGTTGCGAGCGGCGCATATTCCCGCCAGGCGCGGGTGTTGGGCTCGTCGCGGATCTTCCGCAAGAAATGCTCGAACGCCGCGGCGAAGGAATGGCTCAGGTCGGCAACGGACCGCCAGTATCTTTTCTCGAGCGGGCGCGACTGCGCGTTTCGCGTCGCGTAATTCACCAGCAGCGCGTCCCGCAGGGGATGCACCCGCTGGTCGAGCGCGAGCAGTGCGCGCAACTGGTCGCGTCCGGGATCCCGTAGCACGACGAGGTCGTCGAGCACCTCGGAGATCGCCCGCTGTGCCGCGACCGGATCGCTGCGCGGCAACAATTGCCAATATTTGTCCGCCGCGGCGGCATTGGCCAGCGGGCCCGGGTCGCCCCGGCGCAGTGGTGTCAGAAAACCAAACATAGGGACGGGTACCTCGCCACGGTTAGACGGCATGACGCACAAGTCGTGCCAAAGTCACTGCTTCGCCGCGGTCGCGCGCCTTCGCCGGGGGTGGCACTCGCCGTGGTCGCACCCTCGAGCCGTAGAATGCCGGGATGCAGCCTTCGTCGGCGCTGGCCCATAACGACCCGCTGGTCCGGGCCCGCGCATGGTTCGCCACGCAGGGTTGGTGGCCGTTCGCATTCCAGGAGGCGGTCTGGGCCGCGTACGCCCGCGGCACATCGGGACTCGTCCACGCACCCACTGGCATGGGCAAGACCTATGCCGCGGCGCTGCCGCCCATGCTGCTCGGCCCCGCCGGCTCGGCTGACGCCCCGCCGCCGCTCACCCTCCTCTGGATCACGCCGCTGCGCGCACTGGCCGGAGACACCGGCCTCGCCCTGGTGCGGGCGGCGGCGGCTCTGGCGCCGCACTGGACCATCGACGTGCGCACCGGCGACACCGGACCCGCCGCGCGCGCGCGCCAGGGAAAGCGGCTGCCGACCGCGCTCGTCACGACGCCGGAGAGTCTCACCCTTTTCCTCGCCCGCGCCGACTGGCGCGAACGCTTCGCGCACCTCGGGGCAATCGTCGTCGACGAGTGGCACGAGCTGATGGGGACCAAGCGCGGCGTGCAGACCGAGCTGGCACTCGCGCGGCTGCGCGGCCTCGATCCGCGACTGCGCGTATGGGGGCTGTCGGCGACGCTCGCCAATCTCGACGACGCGCTCGCCTGTCTCGTCGGGCCTGCGGCGGTCGAGTGCGCCGCCGTCGTCAAGGGGCTCGATGCGAAGGAGGTCGTGATCGACAGCCTGCGGCCGCGCGGAATCGAGCGCTTTCCGTGGGCGGGCCACATCGGATTGAAACTGCTGCCGCAGGTGATCCGCGCAATCGAAGGCGCGAAGTCGACGCTGGTCTTCACCAACGTGCGCTCGCAGACCGAAATCTGGTACCAGGCGCTCCTCGAGGCGCGGCCCGATTGGGCCGGCACGATCGCGCTGCACCACGGGTCGCTCGAGCGCGAGGTGCGCGACTGGGTCGAGGACGGCCTGCGCAACGAACGCCTGCGCGCAGTGGTCTGCACGTCGAGCCTCGATCTCGGCGTCGATTTTGCGCCGGTCGACCAGGTGCTGCAGATCGGCAGTCCGAAGGGCGTGGCCCGCCTCATGCAGCGCGCCGGGCGCAGCGGCCACCGTCCCGGCGCAACCTCGCGCGCCGTCATCGTGCCGACGCAGGCGCTCGAACTCGTCGAGGCCGCTGCCGCACGCGAGGCCGCCGCCGCCCGCGCGATCGAGGCGCGCACGCCCGTCGCAGCGCCGCAGGACACGCTGATCCAGCATCTCGTCACCTGCGCGCTGGGCGGCGGGTTCGAGCCGGGAGAGCTGCTGTCCGAAATCCGCGGGACACACGCGTATTCGCAACTCCCCGATGCGCAGTGGCAGTTCGCGCTGGACTTCGTCCTGCACGGCGGCGCGAGCCTCAACGCCTACCCGGAATACCGCCGCGTCGTGATCGGCGACGACGGCATGGCGCGCGTTCCCGACGCACGGATAGCGCGCCGGCACCGGATTGGCATCGGCACGATCGTGTCGGAGGCGTCGATCACGGTCCGCTTCAAGACCGGCAAGGCGCTGGGCCACGTCGAGGAAGGATTCGTCGCGCGCCTCGCCCCCGGCGACTGCTTCATCTTCGCGGGTCGCACGCTCGAGCTCGTCCGCGTCCGCGAGCTGACCGCCTGGGTGAAGCCCGCCAAGGCGAAAGCGCCGCTCGTCCCGCGCTGGGCCGGCGGGCAGATGGCGCTGTCCACGCAGCTCGCCGAGGCGACGCGGCGGCTCATAGCGGCGGCGAAGGCTGGCGTGTATGCCTCGCCCGAACTGCAGCTCGTGCGCCCGCTGCTCGAGCTGCAGGCGCGCTGGTCGGGGCTCCCGGGCGCCAGCGAGTGGTTGATCGAGCAGATCGCAACGCGCGAGGGACATGCGCTCTTCTTCTACCCGTTCGAGGGGCGACTCGCGCACCTGGGCCTGGCCACCCTGTTCTCCTACCGCCTGTCGCGCGCGACGGCGCGCACGTTCAGCCTCACCGCGAACGACTACGGCTTCGGGCTGCTGTCGCCGACCCCGCTCACGCTGTCGCTGGGTGAACTGGGCCGTCTGCTCGCGGCACCCGACGTCGAGGCGGACATGCTGGCCGGCCTCAATGCCGCCGAGCTCGGCCGCCGGCAGTTCCGCGAAATCGCGCGTATCGCCGGTCTGGTCTTCCAGGGCTATCCCGGCGAGCCCAATCCGGCGCGGCACCTGCAGGCGTCCTCGGCGCTGCTCTACGAGGTTTTTGCGGAGTACGACCCGGAAAATCTGCTGCTGGCGCAGGCGATACGCGAAGTGCTGGAGCGCAGGCTCGAAGCTCCGCGCATCGCTGCGGCGCTCGCCCGCCTGCGCCGCAGCCGCGTCCTGCTGACACGTCCGGCGCGGCCGACGCCGTTCGCCTTTCCGCTGCTGGTCGAAATGTTTCGCGAGGAACTATCGACCGAGACGCTCGATGCGCGCGTCGCGCGGATGGTCGAGGCGCTCGAACGCGAGGCAACAGGGTCGGAGGCGTAGCAACGCATTGGTCCACTCTTACCGGCTAGAATGGTCGCGCATCCGACCTCATTGCCACAGGAGCCCTCCCATGACCACCCATCCGTTCGACCTTTCCGGCAAGGTGGCGCTCGTCACCGGCGCCTACCGCGGCCTGGGCTTCGCGATCGCGCGGGGCTTCGGCGAAGCCGGCGCGACCGTCGTGCTGAACGGCCGCAAAGCCGAAGCCCTCGATGCCGCGGTCAAGACCCTGACCGACGCCGGCGTGCGCGCCTCGAAATGCGTCTTCGATGTGGCGGACGGCGCGGCCGTGCGCGCCGGCGTCGCGGCGATCGAACGCGAGCACGGCCATCTCGACATCGTCGTCAACAACGCGGGCATCCAGAGGCGCGGCCCGCTGGTCGACTTCAAGCAGCAGGACTGGGACGACATCATCGCCACCAACCTGACGGCGCCGTTCCTCGTGTCGCAGGCGGCGCTGCCGGGAATGATCGCGCGCAGGAGCGGCAAGATCATCCACATCGCGTCGCTGATGAGCGACCTCGCCCGACCCACGGTCGTCCCCTACACCGCGGCGAAGGGCGGCGTGCGGCAGCTCACGCGCGGCATGGCGGTGGAGCTCGCGCCGCACAACATCCAGGTCAACGCCATCGCCCCCGGATATTTTGCGACCGAGATGAATCGCGCGCTGATCGACAACGTCGAGTTCAACGCCTGGGTATGCAAGCGCACGCCGGCGGGCCGCTGGGGCGACCCGGCCGAGATCGCCGGCCTCGCGGTCTTCCTCGCATCCCCCGCCGCCAACTACATCACCGGCCAGTCCATCACCATTGACGGCGGAATGAGTGTGGCGTTGTGAGTGGCGAGCAGGGGCCCCTGGCCGAAGGCAAGGGGATGCGAGCAAGCACGAATCAACGCCCGCCGCCGACCCGTAGCCTCGACCTTCCGCGGACGGTACAAGGAGGCGGCATGGTGAGTGGCGAGCAGGGGCCCGGGCGTCGACGATCCGGTCACTTCTTCCTGGCGAAGTCTCCGGCGTAGGACCACGCGAAACCCGCGGCGTCGACGTACTTGCGCAACACCGCATTGGCCCTTTCGACGGTCACGGCCTCAATGCCTTGGTCGATCTTGCCGGCGAATTCCCACGTGCGGCCGAGGTGGGCCTGCTGCACGAGGCCGCCGGCGAGCGCGCTGTCCTGCGCCCGCGCGATGCGGCGCGCCTGCAGCAGCGCGCGCTTCGCATCGGCGACCTCTTCCGCGGTGAATCCGTCCTTCAGCGCCCGCGCGAACTCCTCGGCGATGGCGACGCGGATCCGCTCCCGGTTCTCGGGGGCGAAGATGGCATACAGGTAGAGCGGCGTGTTTTCCTCGAAGCTCGACAGCGCGAGCCACGTCTGGATCGAGTAGCTCAGGCCCTCGCGCTCGCGCACGCGGCCGGGAATCCGCGACTCGGTCGACGCGCCGAGAACCCTGTCGGCGACGAGCAGCGCGGGCAGGTCCTCGCTGCGGTCGTTGATCGGCAACGGCAGGCGGCCCATCAATGTCGCGTTGGCCTTGTCGGGTGTTTCGCCCGTGAGCACTGTGGGTGCGGGAGGGCGGAAGGGGTTCGGCACCCGCGCGAAGGGCGCCGGGCTCGCCCAGGCGCCGAACAGCTCGGTGGCCAGTACGCGGATGGCGTCGGGATCGAAATCGCCGACGATCGCGAGCTCCGCGTTGGCGCCGCCGACGAAGCGCGTGTAGAACGACGCCACCTGATCCAGCGTCACGGCGTTGATTTCGGCCAGCTCCTCGTCGAAGGTCGGCACATAGCGGACGTCGCCCTTGACGTAAGGGTTGTTCCAGCGCTGGAGCGCGCGATCGGCGATGCTCTGCGGATCGGTCCGCTGCTCCTCGAGCGCGGTCACCTGCTCGCGCTTCAGCTTGTCGAACTCGGCCGCGGGAAACGCCGGCTCCCGCAGCGTTTCGGCGGTGAGACGCAGGAAGTCGGGCAGATGGGCCCGCACGGTCTGGCCGCGCGCCGTGGTCTCGGTTTCGCTTCCGCCGAGCGCGAGCTTCGCGCGGAGCTGGTCGAGCGTGTCCTCGAAGGCCTGCCGGTCGCGCTTCTTCGTGCCCATCGCGAGCATCGCGCCGGCCATGCCGCCGCGCGGCGACATGCCTTTGAGCGACGCCTCGTCGCCGTGATGCAGGCGCAGCTGGACCTGCACCGTTCCGCCGCGCGTCTTCTTGGGCAGCAGCGCGACGCGCATTCCGTTCGGCAGCGTGAACCGCTGCGTGCGCGCTTCGAGATTGGCCGGCGTCGGCTCGAACGCTTCGCCGGCGGAGACACTGGCGTCGCCCTTGTAGTCCTTGACCATGGCGGCGATGTCGACGGCGGGCGGCGCCGACGCGCGATCGGGCTTGGCGTCGGGGATGAACTGGCCCAGCGTGCGGTTCGCCGGCTTGAGGTACTCGAGCGCCACGCGCTGCACGTCGGCGGCGGACACCTTGCTCCACTGATCGCGTTGCAGGAAGAAGAGCCGCCAGTCGCCCAGCGCGATCGACTCGGATATCGCCACGCCGAGCTTCTGCGGATCGTTGAACGTCTCGTCGAACTGGCGCAGCGCCTTCGCGCGCACGCGGTCCACCTCGGCGGCGGCGATCGGCTGCGCGCGGACGCCCTCGACCGTGGCGAGCAGTCCATCGCGGGCGGCGGCGAGCGAATCGGTGGCCGGCACCTGTGCCCAGAAGATGATGTTGCCCGGGTCGGCCAGCGTGAAGTTCCAGGCTTCGACGGCGGTCGCCTTCTTCGTTTCGACGAGCGCCTGGTACAGCCGGCCCGCGGGCTCGACCGTCATCACGTCGCCCAGCGCCTCGAAGGCGATCGCGTCGGGATGCGCGCCGGGCACGGTGTGGTAGAGCGCGGCGACGAACTGCGTCCCGCCGACGCGGCGGACGGTGACCGTGCGCTCGCCATCCTGCACCGGCTCTTTCGTGTACAACGCCGGCAGGGTCCGCGCAGGTCTGGGAATCGGGCCGAACGTCTTCGCGATCTGGGCGAGCGTGCGTTCGGGGTCGAACCGCCCGGCGACGATCAGCACCGCATTGTCGGGCTGGTAGTGCATGCGGTAGAACGCCTGCAGCCGGCCGATGTCGACGTTCTCGATGTCCGAGCGCGCGCCGATCGTCAGGATTGCCGTAGTTGTGCCAGTCGAAGGCCGCGGACTGCAGCCGGCCCCAGAGCACGCGCTGCGGGCTGTTCTCGCCGCTCTCGAATTCGTTGCGCACCACCGTCATCTCGGTGTCGAGGTCCTTCTTCGCGACGAACGAGTTGACCATCCGGTCGGCTTCCATCGCGAGCGCCCAGTCGAGATTCTCGTCGGAGGCGGTGAACGTCTCGAAATAGTTGGTGCGGTCGAAGAAGGTCGACCCGTTCATCCGCATGCCGCGGCGCCCGAGTTCCTGGAAGATGTTGGGATTCGAGGGCGTGCCCTTGAACAGCAGATGCTCGAGCAGGTGCGCCATCCCGGTCTCGCCGTAGCTCTCGTGGCGCGAGCCGACGAGATAGGTGACGTTGACGGTCGTCGTCGGCTTGGTCGCGTCGGGGAAGAGCAGCACCTTGAGGCCGTTGGCGAGCGAGTACTCCGTGATGCCCTCCACCGAGGCGCCCTGCGTGACGCCGGGCGGCAAGGCGGCATGGGCGATCAAGGCGAAGAAGGCGAATGCGGCAGCGACAATGAGCCGGGGGGCTCGGTGGGGATTGGCCGGGGGCATGAATGTCTCGGAAGTGAAAACGGGGCGCGCGGGAGTATAGCCGTGCCCAGGCTTCGGGCCCGTCACGGGAAGTGTGGGACCACGAGCCGGGCAATCGGTTCACAGAGTCGATGCGTAACGGCATTGGCCCGCCGGGATCGGGGGTGCGGGCCCGCTGCTGTCGCGCAGCCGGGCCCGGGCGCGGCCAGGTGAACCTCGCGGCCTTATTGACGTTTACGTAAACGTCATGTAGATTCTTCTTCGCGGTGCGGAACCCCGATGAGGGGTAAGCTTTCCGCTTTGCGAGCGGCGCGCACGCGCGCCGTCCACGCGCAGGAGCCCGCCATGAACGACACGAGCCCTCCACCGCTCGTCTACAAACCGGCCAACAAGGTGCGTTTCGTCACGGCAGCCTCGCTGTTCGACGGCCACGACGCGTCGATCAACATCATGCGGCGCATCCTGCAGTCGACCGGCTGCGAGGTGATCCACCTCGGGCACAACCGGTCGGTCGACGAGATCGTCAATTGCGCGATCCAGGAGGACGCGCACGGCATCGCCATCTCGTCGTACCAGGGCGGGCACGTCGAATTCTTCAAATACATGCTCGACCTGCTGCGCCAGCGCGGCGCCCCGCACATCAAGGTATTCGGCGGCGGCGGCGGCGTGATCGTCCCGGCGGAGATCAAGGAGCTGCACGAATACGGCGTGGCCCGCATCTTCTCGCCGGAGGACGGGCAGAGGCTGGGGCTGCTCGGGATGATCGCGGAGATCGTCGCCGCAAGCGATGTCGATCTCGCGCAGGATCTGCCCGCCGACGCGACCGCGCTCGTCACCGGCAGCCACGCGGCGCGCACGCGCGCGCTCGCCCGCATGATCACCGGCCTCGAAGCCGGCACCGTTCCGGCCGCGACGCGCGACGTGCTGCTGGCGGCCGCGGCAAAGGCGAAAACGCCGACGCTCGGCATCACCGGCACCGGCGGCGCGGGCAAGAGCTCGCTCACCGACGAGATCGTCCGCCGCTTCCGGCTGGATCAGCAGGATCGGCTCCGCATCGCGATCGTGTCCATCGACCCGTCGCGCCGCAAGTCCGGCGGCGCCCTGCTGGGCGATCGCATCCGGATGAACGCGATCGAGCACGCGAACATCTACATGCGCTCGCTCGCCACGCGCGATGCCGGCAGCGAGGTGAGCCGGGCGCTGCCCGACGTGATCGCCGCATGCAAGGTAGCGGGTTTCGACCTCGTCATCGTCGAGACGTCGGGCATCGGTCAGGGCGACGCCGCGATCGCTCCGCTCGTCGACCTTTCACTCTATGTGATGACGCCCGAATTCGGCGCGGCCTCGCAGCTCGAGAAGATCGACATGCTCGATTTCGCCGATTTCGTGGCGATCAACAAGTTCGATCGCAAGGGTGCGCAGGACGCGCTGCGCGACGTGCGCAAGCAGGTCCAGCGCAACCGCGAGCAGTTCAACGTCGCGCCGGACGAGATGCCGGTGTTCGGCACGATCGCCGCTCGTTTCAACGACGACGGCGTGACGGCGCTCTACCAGGCGCTGGTCGGCGAAGCTGGCGGAAAAGGGCCTGAAGCACGGCCCCGGCAAGCTCGCGCCGGTGGCCACGAAGCATTCCACCGCGCAGATCGTCATCGTGCCGCCGGCACGCGTGCGGTATCTCGCCGAAATCGCGGAGACGCTCCGGCAATACCACCAATGGGCCGCCACGCAGACGCGGATCGCGCGCGAGCGCCAGCAGCTGCGGGCGGCGCGCGCGATGCTTGCCGCCGAGTGCAAGAAGGACGTCGCCGAGCTCGACGCGCTCGCCGCCGATCGCGAAGCGAAACTCGATCCGCGCGCGAAGAAGCTCCTCGACATGTGGCCGCAGACGAAGGCCGCGTACGCGGGCGACGTGTACGTGGTGAAGATCCGCGACCGGGAGATCCGCACCGAGCTCACGACGACGTCGCTGTCCGGCACCAAGATCCGCAAGGTTGCGCTGCCCTCCTTCGAGGACGACGGCGAGATCCTGCGCTGGCAGTTGAAGGAGAACGTGCCCGGGAGCTTCCCGTTCACCGCCGGCGTGTTCGCGTTCAAGCGCGAGAACGAGGATCCGACGCGGATGTTCGCCGGCGAGGGCGACGCGTTCCGCACCAACAAGCGCTTCCACCTGCTCGCCGACGGCATGCCGGCGAAGCGATTGTCCACGGCATTCGACTCGGTCACGCTGTACGGCAACGACCCCGACCGCCGGCCCGACATCTACGGCAAGGTGGGCAATTCCGGCGTGTCCATCGCGACGCTGGACGACATGAAGGTGCTCTACTCGGGCTTCGACCTCTGTGACCCAGCAACTTCGGTGTCGATGACGATCAACGGACCCGCGCCGACGATCCTCGCGATGTACGTCAACACGGCGATCGACCAGCAGCTCGAGAAATTCGCCAAGGACAACGGCCGCGAGCCCACCGACGACGAGGCAGCGAAGATCCGCGAATGGACGCTCACGTCCGTGCGCGGCACGGTGCAGGCGGACATCCTGAAGGAAGACCAGGGCCAGAACACCTGCATCTTCTCGACCGAGTTCTCGCTCAAGGTGATGGGCGACATGCAGGAGTTCTTCGTCGGCCACGACATCCGCAATTTCTACTCGGTGTCGATCTCCGGCTATCACATCGCGGAGGCCGGCGCGAACCCGATCTCGCAGCTCGCGTTCACGCTGTCGAACGGCTTCACGTTCGTCGAGGCGTACCTCGCGCGCGGCATGCGCATCGACGAGTTCGCGCCCAACCTGTCGTTCTTCTTCAGCTACGGCATGGACCCCGAGTACACGGTGATCGGACGGGTCGCGCGCCGGATCTGGGCGGTGGCGATGAAGCAGCGCTACGGGGCGAACGAGCGGTCGCAGAAGCTCAAGTTCCACTCGCAGACGTCCGGCCGTTCGCTGCATGCGCAGGAGATCTCGTTCAACGACATCCGCACGACGCTGCAGGCGCTGATCTCGACCTACGACAACACCAACTCGCTGCACACCAACGCCTACGACGAGGCGATCACGACGCCGACCGAGGAAAGCGTGCGCCGCGCGATGGCGATCCAGCTCATCATCAACCGCGAGTGGGGGCTCACGAAGAACGAGAACCCGAACCAGGGCAGCTTCATCATCGAGGAGCTGACCGACCTCGTCGAGGAGGCGGTGCTGAAGGAGTTCGAGGCGATTTCCGAGCGGGGCGGCGTGCTGGGCGCCATGGAGACGGGCTATCAGCGCGGCAAGATCCAGGAAGAGTCGATGTACTACGAGCACCGCAAGCACGACGGCAGCTACCCGATCGTCGGCGTCAACACGTTTCGCAATCCGCATGCCGACGAGACGGCGCCCACGATCACTCTCGCCCGTTCGACCGACGCGGAGAAGGCGTCGCAGCTCGCGCGACTGGCTGCTTTCCACCAGCGGCACGCGGCCGAGGCGCCAGCGGCGCTGGCGAAGCTGCAGCAGGTCGTGATCGACAACGGCAACGTGTTCGCCGAGCTGGTCGATACCGTGCGCGTGTGCTCGCTGGGGCAGATCACGAACGCGCTGTTCGAGGTGGGCGGGCAATACCGCCGCAGCATGTGACGGAGGCGGCACGGTTCGCCGCGAACCGTTGCCCGGCGATGCGCGCCCGCCGTGGGCGCAGTCGCTATCCTCGGAGCCTGACGCCCGTGGCACGATCGTCCATGGAACCGCTCTTCCCCGCCGGCGCCGCCGAGCCGACGGTTCCGCACGAGTTATCGATGCGCGCGGGCGCCGCAGTCGTCACGCTTGCCGGCGAGACCGTCCTGCTCCTTGCCGAGCGCGCGCTGTTCTGGCCGCGTGCGCGAACGTTGTTCGTGGCCGACGTCCACCTCGGCAAGGCCGCCGCCTTCCGTGCCGGCGGCGTCGCAATTCCCCGCGGCGCGACGGCGAACGATCTTGCCCGACTCGACGCCCTGATCGAACGCACGGATGCGTCGCGACTGGTGGTGCTCGGCGACTTCCTGCACGCCGCAGCGGGACGCGTTCCCGCGCTGCACGCTGCTTTCATGCGGTGGCGCGCGGCCCATGCCGCGCTGTCGATCACGCTGGTGCGCGGCAACCACGACGTGGGCGCCGGCGACCCGCCGCCGGCATGGGACATCGAGGTCGTACCGGATCCGCACCCGCTTGCGCCGTTCGTGCTCTGCCACGAACCGGCGACGCCGCGTACTGGACATGCGCTGTGCGGGCACGTGCATCCGGGCGTGCGCATCGCCGGCGGCGCGCACGCGTCCGTCAGGCTGCCGTGCTTCGTCCTCGGGCGGCAGTGCACCCTCCTCCCGGCCTTCGGACGGCTGACCGGGCTCGCGATCGTCGCGCCCAAGCGAGGCGAAACCGTCGTCGCCATCGCCGGACTCAGGCTGTTCGCCCTGCCGAACCCGCGATAGTCATGCGGTGTCCTGGACACCGCGCGGCGTAGCGCAGGTCAAGGCGCCGGGCGCCGCGAATTGCTTGTCGCAAAACTGCAACGCGGGCCCAACCGTTCGTCGGCTGGGGATCCTGTGGACAACCCGGTGAATCTGCGGTGGAACACGTTTGCATATCCCGGAAACGGCGCTGCAATGGGCTGTTTTCGTTGTCGTTTTTCGCCCCCCCGCCTGTGCATCAAAAAGCGCTTGCCAAGCGCCGGCCTCCCCACTATGCTTTGTGCTCATCAGGCACTTCAACACAAGATGTAGTAGATTTTGATTTGCAACAGGAAACTGGGCTCCCCCGCAACGGCCGTGTCCGCCGGGGATCCGGCCCAGAGGGGAATTCCAGGCCCGCAGTCCCGAAACCCGCATCGCGCCTTGCTTTGCGCAAAACAGCCCGTACCAGCAAGAACGCGCGGATGGCAATCACAACGACAAGATTTCGACAGGAGACCATTTCATGCAACTCACGAGCGCTTCCGCCGCCAATGCGTCCCAGCCCCGGCGTGACCACCCGGCCGGCGAATCCGGAAGCGCCATGACCCCGACCGAAGCGCGCTATGCGCAATACAAGGTGATACGCCGCAACGGGGCGGTGGTCGGTTTCGAGCCCGCGAAGATCACGATCGCGGTCACCAAGGCGTTCCTCGCCGTCAACGGCGGCCAGGGCGCGGCCAGCGCGCGCGTGCGCGACGAAGTGGTGAAGCACACCGACGCCGTCGTCAACGCGCTGATGAAGCGCAAGCCCGAGGGCGGCGCGATCCACATCGAGGAAATCCAGGACCAGGTCGAGCTCGCGCTGATGCGCGGCGGCGAGCACGAGGTGGCGCGCGCCTACGTCCTGTACCGGGAGCGCCGCTCGCAGGAGCGCGCGCACGAAAAATCGCAGAAGCGCGGCAAGCCCGAGAGCGCGACGATCACCGTGCTCGACAACGGCGTGTCGAAGCCGCTCGACCTCGAGCGGCTGACCGGCCTGGTCAGGGAATCCTGCGACGGGTTGGCCGGCGTCGACCAGGAACGCATCCTCAAGGCGACGCTGAAGGACCTCTACAACGGCGTGCCGATGGAGGAAGTGCGCAAGTGCGTCGTGCTGGCCGCGCGCACGCTGATCGAGAAGGACCCCGCGTACAGCTTCGTCACCGCCCGCCTGCTCCTCGACGCGCTGCGCCACGAAGCCCTCGGCGAGGAAGCCACGCAGCACGACATGGCGACGAAATACGCCGAGTACTTCCCGCGGTTCGTGCAGCACGGCGCCAAGATCGGCCTGCTGAACGAAGCCCTGCTCCAGTACGACATGAAGGCGCTCGGCGCCGCCCTGAAGCCCGAGCGCGACCTGCAGTTCGGCTATCTCGGCCTGCAGACGCTGTACGACCGCTACTTCCTCGTCGACCAGTACGTCGGCGGACGCCGGTTCGAGTTGCCGCAATGCTTCTTCATGCGGGTCGCGATGGGGCTCGCGCTGAACGAGGTCGAGCGCGAGGCGCGCGCGATCGAGTTCTACAACGTGCTCTCGACGTTCGACTTCATGAGCTCGACGCCCACGCTGTTCAACGCCGGCACGCACCGTTCGCAGCTGTCCTCCTGCTATCTCACGACGGTGTCGGACGACCTCGACGGCATCTACGAGGCCATCAAGGAGAACGCGCTGCTCTCCAAGTTCGCCGGCGGCCTCGGCAACGACTGGACCAACGTCCGCGCGATGGGCTCGCACATCAAGGGCACCAACGGCAAGTCCCAGGGCGTGGTGCCGTTCCTCAAGGTCGTCAACGACACCGCCGTGGCCGTCAACCAGGGCGGCAAGCGCAAGGGCGCCGTGTGCACCTACCTCGAGACCTGGCACCTCGACATCGAGGAGTTCCTCGAACTGCGCAAGAACACCGGCGACGACCGCCGCCGCACGCACGACATGAACACGGCGAACTGGATTCCCGACCTGTTCATGAAGCGCGTCATCGAGGGCGGCGACTGGACGCTGTTCTCGCCGTCGGACGTTCCCGACCTGCACGACAAGTGGGGCCGCGCGTTCGAGGACGCCTACACGCGCTACGAAGGGCTCGCCGCCAAGGGCGAACTCAAGCTGTTCAAGCGGATCCCGGCGGTGCAGCTCTGGCGGAAGATGCTGTCGATGCTGTTCGAGACCGGCCATCCGTGGATCACGTTCAAGGACGCCTGCAACGTCCGCTCGCCGCAGCAGCACGTGGGCACCGTCCACAGCTCGAACCTGTGCACCGAGATCACGCTCAACACGAGCACCACCGAGATCGCCGTGTGCAACCTGGGCTCGGTCAACCTGCTCGCGCACATGAAGAAGACCGGCGACGGCGGCCACACCGGGTGGGAGCTCGACCACGCGAAGCTGCAGCAGACGATCCGCACGGCGATGCGGATGCTCGACAATGTGATCGACATCAACTACTACGCCGTGGCCAAGGCGCGCAACTCCAACCTGAAGCACCGTCCAGTCGGCCTCGGCATCATGGGCTTCCAGGACTGCCTCCACCTCACGCACACGCCCTACGCTTCGGAAGCGGCGATGAAGATCGCCGACACGACGATGGAGGCCGTCTGCTATTACGCGTACTGGGCGTCGACCGAGCTCGCCGCCGAACGCGGCCGGTATTCGTCGTACAAGGGCAGCCTCTGGGACCGCGGCGTCCTGCCGCAGGACACGCTGCAACTCCTGCGCGACGAGCGCGGCGGCTACGTCGACATCGACGAGTCGGCGACGATGGACTGGGAGGCGCTGCGCTCGCGCATCCGCATTCACGGCATGCGCAATTCGAACTGCGTGGCGATCGCCCCGACGGCGACGATCTCCAACATCATCGGCGTCAGCGCGTCGATCGAGCCCGAGTACCAGAACCTCTACGTCAAGTCGAACCTGTCCGGCGAGTTCACGGTCATCAACGAGCATCTCGTGGCCGAGCTCAAGACGCGCAACCTGTGGGACGAGGTGATGGTCGCCGACCTCAAGTACTTCGACGGCTCGCTCGCGACGATCGACCGGGTGCCGGCCGACCTGCGCAACCTCTATGCGACGGCGTTCGAGGTCGATGCCAAGTGGATCATCGAGGCCGGCGCGCGGCGGCAGAAGTGGATCGACCAGGCGCAGAGCCTCAACATCTACATGGCGGGCGCGTCAGGCAAGAAGCTCGACGAGACCTACAAGCTCGCGTGGCTGCGCGGTCTCAAGACCACGTACTACCTGCGCACGCTGGCCGCAACCGCCGCCGAGAAGTCCACCGGCGAGGGCGGCGAGCTCAATGCCGTGCCGACGACGAGCGGGATGCTCGCCACCGGCGCCTCCAGCCGCAACGCGCCGGCGACGAAGTCCGCCGACACCGAGCCGAAATTCTGCAAGATCGACGACCCCGGTTGCGAAGCGTGCCAGTGATGCGGAGCAGCAGGGAACAGTCAGGCAGGCAACGTACGCCGATCATCAGCACCACCTGCGACAGGTCCGCCGGGACAGTCATGGACGGACCGCGCAGCCGAGGCTCAAGACGCCGCAAACCCGGACAGGAGGGCAAGCGATGAACGCAAGAACCGACCGGTGGGAGTCCTACACCGACAAGGCCGGCCGGCGCCATTGGCGCTGGCCGGCCACCAGCGCAGTGGCGGAGCGTGACGGCCGCGATGTCGAGGTGGACTCCCGGCCGCGTGCCGGATTGCCTTCGCCGCAGCAGACGTCGTTCGCGCTGCTGCCGCTGCGGGGCAAATAGCGAGCACCAAGGTGCGGGCCAGGTCAGCGGTCCAGCCGGCTCATGCCGCGGGATGCCCGGCGCTGCGAAGCGTCAGGCGAATCCGGCGGCGCGTTCGTCAACCTGCCCGGTGGAGGTCGAGTTGGCTCATTACGAGAATGTGCAACGACATGTAACGGAAGCGCGGTACCTCGGAGACTACAAGATCTGGCTGGAATTCAACGATGGACGCAAGGGTGTCGTGGACCTCGCCGATGACCTGTACGGCGAGAACTTCGAGGTGTTGCGCGACACGCGCCGCTTCGCCGACTTTTATCTCGACTACGGTCTCGCGACGATCGCCTGGCACCATGGCGTCGATTTCGCGCCCGATTACCTGTACGACAAACTGAGCGCGATGCACTAGACGCCCGCGGTACCCGACGCATCGCCGCAAACTGCAGCATTTCTGGAGAGTATCGACATGTTGAGCTTCGACGAAGACATTGTCCCCGCCGCGTCGCCGCGTTTCGCGCCGTCTGACGAGGCCGCTGGCGCGCACACGCCCGGCATCCTCGCGCAGGCCATGCTGTCGCCGCAGCTCTCGCGCGAACCCGTGCACGACCTCGACGTCGAGAGGCAGGCCATGGACAGCGGTTTCCGTCGCGTGCGGATGGAGGACAAGCGGGTCATCAACGGCTCGTCCGACGTCAACCAGCTCGTCCCGTTCAAGTATCGCTGGGCCTGGGACAAGTACCTCGCCGCCTGCGCCAACCACTGGATGCCGCAGGAAGTGAACATGCAGCGCGACATCGAGCTGTGGAAGAACCCGAACGGCCTGACGGACGACGAGCGCCTGATCATCAAGCGCAATCTCGGCTTCTTCGTTACCGCCGACTCCCTCGCCGCCAACAACATCGTGCTCGGCACCTACCGCCACATCTCGGCGCCCGAGTGCCGCCAGTACCTGCTGCGCCAGGCGTTCGAGGAGGCGATTCACACGCACGCCTACCAGTACATCGTCGAGAGCCTGGGGCTGGACGAGGCGGAGATCTTCAACGCGTACCACGAGATCAAATCGATCCGCGACAAGGACGAGTTCCTGATCCCGTACATCGACGTGCTGACCAACCCGATGTTCAAGACCGGCACGCCGGAAGCCGACCAGGCGCTGCTGAAGAGCCTGATCGTGTTCGCCTGCATCATGGAGGGGCTGTTCTTCTACGTCGGCTTCGCGCAGATCCTGGCGATGGGCCGGCAGAACAAGATGACGGGATCAAGCGAGCAGTACCAGTACATCCTGCGCGACGAGTCGATGCACTGCAATTTCGGCATCGATCTCATCAACACGATCAAGCTGGAGAACCCGCACCTGTGGACGCCGGAGTTCCGCGAGGAGATCCGCGCGCTGATGAGGAAGGGCGTGGACCTCGAGTACGCCTACGCCGAGGACACGATGCCCCGCGGCGTGCTGGGCATGAACGCCACGATGTTCAAGGAGTACCTGCGCTTCATCGCCAACCGCCGCTGCCAGCAGATCGGCGTCGACGCCCTGTTCGACAAGGCCGACAACCCGTTCCCGTGGATGGCCGAGATGATCGACATCAAGAAGGAGAAGAACTTCTTCGAGACGCGGGTCACCGAGTATCAGACGGGCGGGGCGTTGAGCTGGGATTGAGCCCGGCGCGTTGCGCGCATGCATGCCCTTCTCGCCACCTGGTCGCCGCGCCTGCTGAGCGTCCTGCGCATCGTCACCGCATTTCTGTTCACCGCGCACGGCACGCAGAAGTTGCTCGACTTTCCGGTTGCGCGCGCGTTCCCGGTGGAGCTCTGGTCCCTCGCGGGCGTAGCCGGAATGCTGGAGCTGGTCGGCGGTACGCTGTTCTTGATCGGCCTGTTCACGCGTCCGGTCGCGTTCGTGATGTCCGGACTGATGGCGTTCGCCTATTTCATCGCGCACGCGCCGCAGGGCTTCTGGCCGATCGTCAACCGCGGCGAGCTGGCCGTGCTGTACTGCTTCGTCTTTCTGTATTTCGCCGCGGCCGGGGGCGGGCCGTGGAGCATCGACCAGCGGTGGCGCGAGCGGCGGAACGGGTAGTGGCGGAGGCAAGGCCGCGGCATCCGGCGCCAACGTGGCATTAGCCCGCCTGCTTCTGCCCTCGGGCGCAGACCCTGCGGTTCTGCCGCTCCTCGTCGGGCGCGGCCTGCGCGCCTTTGCCGACGGCTACATCGCCGTGCTGCTGCCGGCGTACCTGCTCGCGCTCGGCTTCGGACAATTCGACGTCGGCCTCCTCAGCACAGCCACGCTCGCCGGTTCTGCGGCGGCGACGCTGGCGGTGGGTGCCGTCGGTCACCGCTGGCCGCCCCGCGTCCTGCTGCTCGGCGCGGCGTTGCTGATGACGGCGACCGGGATCGGCTTCGCCGGTGTCTCGGCGTTCTGGCCGCTGCTCGTCGTCGCCTTCTTCGGCACGATCAACCCGGGGTCCGGCGACGTGAGCGTGTTCCTCCCGCTCGAGCATGCGCGCCTCGCGCACGCGGCCGAGCGCCAACGCGCGCACGGCGCTCTTCGCGCGCTATTCGCTCACCGGCTCGCTGTGTGCCGCGGTCGGCGCCCTGGCCGCAGGATTGCCGCCCTGGCTGGCCGCGGCCGCCGACGTCCCGCTGCTCGCGGGACTGCGCGCGATGTTCGTCCTCTACGCAGCGATCGGCGCGGTGATCTGGGTGATGTACCGCCGGCTCCCGGCCAGCAAGGACGCCTTGGCGCACGCGGCAACGCCGCTGGGTCCTTCGCGCGGCATCGTCTTCAAGCTCGCCGCGCTCTTCAGCGTCGATTCCTTCGCCGGCGGCCTCGTCGTGAATTCGCTGCTGACGCTGTGGCTGTTCGAGCGCTTCGGGCTCTCGCTGGGAGAAGCCGGGCTGTTCTTCTTCTGGTCCGGACTGCTGGCGGCGTTCTCGCAGCTCGCGGCGCCGGTCGTCGCGCGCAGGATCGGGCTCCTCAACACCATGGTGTTCACGCACATTCCGGCCAACGTGTTCCTCATCCTCGCTGCGCTGTCGCCAAGCCTGCCCGTCGCACTCGGATTGCTGTTCGCGCGCAGCGCGCTGTCGCAGATGGACGTGCCCACGCGCACCGCGTTCGTCATGGCCGCCGTCACGCCCGCCGAGCGCGCCGCGGCGGCCAGCTTCACGGCGGTGCCGCGCAGCCTCGCCTCGGCCGCCAGCCCGACGCTTTCCGGCGCCTTGCTGGCCGCCGGCCTGCTGAGCGTGCCGCTGGTGGCGTGCGGCGCACTGAAGATCGCCTACGACATCGCGCTGCTCCTGTCTTTCCGGCGCCTGCGCCTGCCGCCGGACGCGAAGTAGCCGGTGCCTGCTAGAATCGCGCGCCGGCCCCGCTCCATTCCACGGAGCACACTCCTCTCCGACCAAGGCACGCCATGATCAGGTTCTACTACAACCTCGCACCCAATCCGACGAAGGTCGCCCTGTTCCTGGAGGAATCGGGCCTGCCTTACGAGCTCGTTCCGGTCGACACGCGCAAGGGCGAGCAATTCGCGCCCGCCTATGCGGCGATCAATCCGAATTGCAAGGTTCCCGCCATCGTCGACGGCGACGTCACGGTATTCGACAGCAACGCGATCCTGCTCTACCTTGCCGAAAAGACCGGGAAATTCCTGCCCGTGAACACGCCTGCTGCCCGTGGCCAATTGCTGTCCTGGCTGATGTTCGTGGCAAGCGGCGTCGGGCCCTTCTCGGGTCAGGCCGTGCATTTCCGGCACTACGCGCCCGAGCCACTGCCCTACGCCATCAACCGGTACCGGTTCGAGGCCAGGCGCCATTACGGCATCCTCGACGCGCAACTGGCCAGGCACCGTTACCTGCTTGGCGACGCGTACACCATCGTCGACATGGCCGCATGGGGCTGGGCGCGCGCGGTCCCCTTCGTTCTGGGCGACGAGGCGTGGACGCCGTTGCCGCACCTGAAGCGCCTGGTCGACGAGATCAGCGCCCGACCGGCCGCCGTTCGCGTCGCCGCCCTGAAGGAAAAGCACGCGTTCAAGACCGAATTGGACGACGAGGCTCGCCGGTACCTGTTCCCGCAGAACGTGGCGCCGGTCGCCTGAAGGCCGGCAGGCGCGGAACGATCAGGCCGCGCACTCCATGACGTCGCCGACGCGCGACTCGTCTTCCCACGTCTCGAGGCGCACCGCGAAGCCCCACAGCCGGTGCAGGTGCGCGACGACCTCGGCCGCCGCGTCGGTGAGCGGGCGGCCGCGGCGGCGCTGGTGCCGCAGCGTCAGCGAGCGATCGCCGTCGCGCTCGTAGCGCACGACCTGCACGTCGGGGACGCGGATCTCCTGCGCGTGCTGCTCGGCGAGCAGCTTGCGCACGCGCCGGTAGCCGTGCTCGTCGTGGATGCTGTCGACCTCCAGCGCGTCCTCGCCGACGTGGTCGGCGACGGCGAAGAGGTGGAACTCGCGGATCAGCCGCGGCGACAGGTACTGGGCGATGAACGATTCGTCCTTGAAGTTGCGCATCGCGAAGTCGAGCGCGACCCGCCAGTCGCTGCCGGCGAGCTGCGGGAACCACGCGCGATCCTCGGCGTCGGGCGCTCGCAGATCCGCCGCAGGTCGGTGAACATCGCGAAGCCGAGCGCGTACGGATTGATGCCCGCCGTAGTGCGCTCGAATCGAACGCCGGCTGCGCGACGACGTTGGTGTGGCTCTTCAGGAATTCGAGCATGAAGCCGTCGTCGACCAGGCCCTGCTCGTGCAGCCGGTTGAGCAGATCGTGTAGTGCCAGAACGTCGCCCAGCCTTCGTTCATCACCTTGGTCTGGCCCTGCGGATAGAAGTACTGGGCGAGCTTGCGCACGATGCGCACGAGCTCGCGCTGCCAGGGCTCGAGCTTCGGCGAGTACTTCTCGACGAAATACAGGATGTTCTCCTGCGGCTCGGCCGGGAAGCGCGCCTTCGCCGCCGGCGCGGCCTTCGGCCGCGGCACTCCGGCACCGTGCGCCACAGGTCGTTGAACTGGCGTTCGCGGTGCGCCTCGCGCTCGGCCAGGCGCGCCGTCTTCGGCCTTCAGCGTCGGCGGCGCCGGGCGGCTGGTAGCGGTCGACGCCGTGCGCCATCAGCGCATGGCAGGCAGTCGAGCACCTCCTCGACCGCCTCGGCCGCCGTGGCGCTCCTCGCATTCCATCACGTAGCGGCGCGCGAACACCAGGTAATCGAGGATGGCGTCGGCGGCTGGTCCACTGGCGGAACAGGTGGTTGCCCTTGAAGAACGAATTGTGGCCGTAGCAGGCGTGCGCGATCACCAGCGCCTGCGTCGCCATCGTGTTCTCCTCCATCAGGTACGCGATGCAGGGATTCGAGTTGATCACGATCTCGTAGGCGAGCCCCTGCATGCCGCGCCGGTAGGCCTGCTCGTTGCGGATGAACTCCTTGCCGTACGACCAGTGCGGATAGCCGACCGGCAGCCCGCTCGACGCATACGCGTCGAGCATCTGCTCGGACGTGATGATCTCGATCTGGTTCGGGTAGGTGTCGAGTCCGAACTCGGCGGCGACGTCGCGCGATCGCGGCGTCGTAGCGCTCGAGCAGCGTCGAAGTCCCAGTCCGGCGCCGTGCGACAGATGCGACCGGTCATTGCGCTTTCCTTGCGGAACAGGTCGCGGAACACCGGGTAGATCTGGTCGCGCCGCGTCGCACTGGCGCATCGCGAAGTTGCCGCGCGCCTCGGCGACGCGCTCGTACTCGGCCCACAGGCTGCGACGAGCGCTCCTGCGTGCTCGGCGGGCGGCGAGCTCCAGGTACGTGAAGTAGCGCGTCGCGGGCAGCAGCCGCTCGCGCAGGAAGCGCGCGCTGCGCGCCGGATCGGCGCCGAACGCGTCGCCGTCGGAGGCCTGCGCCGCGTAGACGTTCCAGCCGCTGGGCGTACCGCTCGCGCGCGGATCCTCGTCCGCGAGCTCCAGCGCCGAGCAGACGACGGTGCCGCCGGTAGCGCGGGTCGTGGAAGAACGTGTCCTCGTCGACTTCCTCGGCGTCGTCGGTGTGGCGGATGAAGACCAGGTCGACCTCGTCGTACTTGCGCGTCAGGAAGAGATAGAGCAGCGTGAAGAAGCGCTTGGCGAGGTCCTTCTTGTCCTCGTCCATCGACGCCGACACGTCCATCAGGCAGAACATCACCGCCCGCGCGATCGGCTCCGGCTCGCAGACGCGATTGCGATAGCGCAGGTCGAGCTCTTCGAGGAACGGCAGCGCGCTGCGCCGCGCGCTCCAGACGCTCGAGCTCCGCGTGCAGCGTCGCGCCGCCCGTTCGGCATGCCCGGCCGCGACCGCCATCGCGAAGTTCGCGCTCGAGCGCGTCGCAGTCTCGCGGCGCGAGCCCGCCGGCGAGCGCGATCCGGCGCGCGAGCGCCTGCGCAGCGTGCGCACGACGCGACAGGTTGGCGGGCGCGCCGGTCTTCGTGTAACCCGGCGCGGATGCTCTTGCGCTGCTCGGTGCGCCCGAACTCGGTGCGCACGAGATGGGGCAGCTCGAGGTCGTCGAAGAAGATCTGCATGAACTCCTCGCGCGACAGCGAGAACACGAAGCTCGTCCTGCCGCCCTCGCCGCCTTCGTCGCCGTCGCCGCCCGCCGCCGCCGCCGCCGCCTCGGGCCGCGGAATGCGGTCGCCGGCGACGTACTCGCGGTTGCCCGGAAGCACGAATTCGCGGTCGCCGCCGCGGCCGAAGCCGAAGGACGGCTCGGCGATGTCCTTGCTGCGGCACGCGCACTTCGCCGCCGCTGCTCCATGTCGGCGATGCGGCGCTCGCCGACCATCTTCTTGACCGCGTCGCTGGATCTGCGCCTTGTAGCGGCGCAGGAAGCGCTCGCGGTTGACCGCGCTCTTGCCGCGGCCGTTGGCCGGCGGTCGATGAGGTGGAGCATCTACGGACTCTGCGCGTCGCGCCAGGCCGGTCACGACGACTTGCGCACGCGCAGATACCACTCGGCGAGCAGGCGCACCTGCTTCTCGGTGTAGCCCTTGGCGACCATGCGCGCGACGAAGTTCTGGTGCTTCTCCTTCTCGTCGGCCGACGCCTTGGCGTTGAACGAGATCACCGGCAGCAGGTCCTCGGTGTTCGAGAACATCTTCTTCTCGATCACCTCGCGCAGCTTCTCGTAGCTGTTCCACGCCGGATTGCGGCCGCCGTTGTTGGCGCGCGCGCGCAGCACGAAGTTGACGATCTCGTTGCGGAAGTCCTTGGGATTGGCGATGCCGGCCGGCTTCTCGATCTTCTCCAGCTCGGCGTTGAGCGCGCCGCGATCGAAGCTCTCGCCGGTCTCCGGATCGCGGAAGTCCTCTTCCTGGATCCAGCAGTCGGCGAAGGTGACGTAGCGGTCGAAGATGTTCTGGCCGTACTCGGAATACGACTCGAGATAGGCGGTCTGGATCTCCTTGCCGATGAACTCGGCGTAGCGCGGCGCGAGGTAGCCCTTGATGTGCTCGAGATAGCGGCGGTGCATCTCGTCGGGCAGGTCCTCGCGCGCCGAGCCGCTGCTCGAGCACGTACATCAGGTGCACGGGATTGGCGGCGATCTCGGTCTGGTCGTGAGTTGAACACCGCCGACAGGATCTTGTACGCGAAGCGCGTCGACATGCCCGTCATGCCCTCGTCGGGGCCGGCGTAGTCGCGATATTCCTGCAGCGTCTTGGCCTTGGGATCGACGTCCTTCAGCGCTCTCGCCGTCGTAGACGCGCATCTTCGAATAGATGCTCGAGTTCTCCGGCTCCTTCAGGCGCGTCAGCACCGAGAACTGCGCCATCATCTCCAGCGTGCCCGGGCGCGCAGGGCGCGCCCGCGAGCGACGAGTTGGCGCAGCAGCTTGCGGTAGATCTTCACCTCCTCGGACACGCGCAGGCAGTACGGCACCTTGACGATGTAGATGCGGTCGAGGAACGCCTCGTTGTTCTTGTTGTTGCGGAAGCTGTGCCACTCCGACTCGTTCGAGTGCGCGAGGATGAGCCGTTGAACGGGATCGCCGAGAAGCCTTCGGTGCCCTTGAAGTTGCCCTCCTGCGTCGCCGTCAGCAGCGGGTGCAGCATCTTGATCGGCGCCTTGAACATCTCGACGAATTCGAGCAGCCCCTGGTTGGCGAGGCACAGGCCGCCCGAGTAGCTGTAGG
The DNA here is from genome assembly GCA_963751405.1 of uncultured beta proteobacterium. Lineage (GTDB taxonomy): Bacteria > Pseudomonadota > Gammaproteobacteria > Burkholderiales > Casimicrobiaceae > CAIWHR01. The sequence goes on from CAVVUJ010000008.1 coordinate 28,703, forward strand.
CATCGGGATCGTTCTGCGACAGAGTGCTCGAGCTTGCGGATGTCGACCTTGCCGACCAGCGACGAGATGTCCTGGTTGTTCTCGTCGCCCGGCTCGGTCTTGGCGATCGCGACCTGGCGCAGCACCGACGGCTGGACGCGCACGACGCGGAAGCGCGACAGGTCGCCGCCGAATTCCTGCAGCCGCTTGACCGCCCACGGCGACATGATGCCGTTGCAGGTAGCGGCGCGGAATGCCGTAATCCGCCTCGAGCATCGGCGCCGAACCGCTCCGGCGGGAACAGGCCGAGCGGCGATTCGTTGACCGGCGAGCCCTTGATCGCGTAGATGGGGTGCTTCTCCATCACGCGCCTTCAGCCGCTCGGCGATCGAGGACTTGCCGCCGCCGACCGGCCCCAGCAGATAGAGGATCTGCTTCCTCTCCTCGAGCCCCTGCGCCGCGTGCTTGAAGAACGCGACGATCTGCTCGATCGCGTCCTCCATGCCGTAGAACTCGCGGAACGCCGGATAGCGCCGGATGACGCGGTTGCCGAAGATCCGGCCGAGCCGCGGGTCGTTGCGGGTGTCGACGAGTTCGGGCTCGCCGATCCCCGCGAGCATCCGCTCGGCGGCCGTGGCATAGGAGGCCGGATCGCGCTTGCAGAGCTCGAGATAGTCCTCGAGGCTCATTTCCTCGTTCTGCGTGGCCGAGTAATTCGACCGGAACTCTTCGAGCAGCGTCGTCATCGTCGTCATCCCAGAAGGCGATTCAGCGAAATGCCGGATTACCGGGGCTGTTCCATTCCGCTCCCGGCACACGGAGCGGTACACCTTCTTGGTCTTCTTCCGAAATGCACAAGCCAACGTTGCGAGGTCCGTCCGCCACAGAAAGGGCGTGGCGATGGCGGCCGGATTCGGCATTGGACCGTGCGCCTGTTCGAACTCGAATGCGCCAGTCGGATTGCCGATCCGGGAGAATGCTCGAGACTTGTACTGCATAAGGCGTGCCAGACATTGGCAACCGGTCTGTATCCGGCGCTATCCCTAGCTGGCAGGAGGGTGTGGAAGCGGCGTCGACGACGGAGGCACGCTGCGCCGCAGCATGACGGGGATTTGCATAGCAGTTCCCGAACGCAGGGTCACATTCAGCGCACCGGCCAGCCGGGTTGCGAACGTGCAGTCCAAGCGAGGTCCGGAAACCCGCGCGGGCTCGACTGCGCCGTCGCGGCACGGACCTCACCGCCGGCGCAGGCGGACGGACGGCCTGCCCATTTGCGTAACTACGTGTGCCGCTCGCGGGTAACCGGGATGGACCGCAGGCGCAGATCGAGGCAACGTACGCGCCCTTCGCCTCGACGTTTTCCGGGAGTGTCGACAATGAAATCGTACGGATTCGTGTTGCCGGTTGTCCTTGCGCTCGGTTTTTCCGCGGCCTGGGCGCAGAACGTGAAGGTCACGCCGCTGGGCTCGCACACCGGTGAGCTGTGCGACCGCGACCGCGCGACGATCTTCGAGGATCCGACGGGCGTGCGCATCCTCTACGATGCCGGACACTCGGTCACCGGCGCGGACGATCCGCGGCTCGGCAGCGTGCATGTCGTGCTGCTGAGCCACGCGCACGGCGACCACATGGGCGACCGGAAGATGAAGGCGCAGGACGCCGGAACCTGCGCCGCGCCGGAAACCGTTTCCGCCGCGCCCAACTCGACCACCGCGGAAATCGCGGCCGCGAAGAATGCCGCGATCGTGATGATGCTTCCCATGGCGGCATTCATCGGCAGGAAAGTCGAGAACGTCCGCGGCAAGCCCACGGGCGCCTGCCCGCAGACGGGCGCCGATCTCGTCGTGCCGCTCCCGGCGGCCTGCCTCGCCGGCGTGCAGCTGGGAGGCTCGCGCACGGTCAGGACCGCCGGCGCCGCCAAGGCGGTGGAGATCACCGCCGTCGTCGCGGCCCACGACAGCACCGTCTCGCGCGATCTCCTTACCGACCCCGAGAAGAAGAACCTGGAAGCCGACAACGTCAGCATCACGCTCGGACCGTCGAGCGGCTACGTGATCCAGTTCACCAACGGCCTCAAGGTCTACCTGTCGGGGGACACCGGCCTGCATGCCGACATGAAGACCATCGTCAACGAATTCCACAAGGCGAACCTCGCGGTGCTCAATCTGGGGCCGAACGCGGTGACCGGCTTCTCGGCGGCTTACGCGGTGAACGAACTGATCAAGCCCGCGACGGTCATCGCGTCGCACGTGAACGAGGGCGCCACGGCCGGCGGCAAGGTCAGGGCGGATTCGCGCACCGCCGCATTCATGAACCTGGTCAAGGGCCGGCCCGTATATCTCGCATTGAGCGGCAAGACGATGGAGTTCGACGGCGACGCCAGGTGCGTCGCGGGTTGCTGATCGCGGATGCCCGGACGGTCAGCGGGACCCGCTCAGGCGGCAGGCCACAGGCGCTCGAGGTGGCCGGAGTCGGCGGCAAGGTCGAGAAACGTGTAACGATTGCGCAGGTACCGCGCATTGCGCACGGCGGCCGCGTAGAAGCCAGGTGAAAGCCCGATATCGGCTGGCGTGGCGGGACCGCCGACCCGCGCCAGCACCGCGGCAAGCCGCGACGCCGGCAGCATGACGGTGCGCAGGATGCGAACCGTGTCGTCCCAAACGTCCGCGATGCGGCGCGAGAGTTTCGCCGCGGCGCGTGCGGAAAGGCACTTCGGCTCGAATTCGCGCCAGCACGATTCGCCTGTCGCCGCGCCGAACAGCCGCTGCAGCGTGTCGCGCGGTGACGACGCAGGCCTGCAGTCGCGGCGGCCCCGCGGCAATGACCGCCTCCTGGATGCGCGCCATCGTCAGCGTCGCGACCGCGACCTGCTCGCCATGGAAAAAGGATGCGCGAGCGGGTGGCGCGAACATGTCGATGTAGTGACTGATCAGATGCTCGCCCTGGCTCGCCGGATAACTGCCGCCGCAGATCGTCATCCCGTGACCGGAGAGCACGAGCGTGCGCGCCAGCCCGCGCATCGCTTCGGGATCGCCGGTGAATAGCGCCTCGGGCTCGTCGAGCAGCCTTGACTCATCCTGCGCCAGCAGCGCGAAGGGCGCGCGCCGATACGGGGTCCCGAGCAGGTGGTGCGACAGGAGCCAGTCGGCCTGCGCCGTCGACCGGCAGAGCGAGTCGCCCAGCCCGGCCCGGATCATTCGTGCGGGAGCCTGCGCCAGCACTTCGAGGTCGATGAAGACGCCCGCGGGCGCGGCGGCCGCGAGCGATTGCTTGTGGCCGTCGACGGTGATTGCCGCGTTCGTCGACGTGTAGCCGTTCATCGACGGCGCGGTCGCGAAGACCGCATAGGGCTTGCCGTCTGTCGCGGCCGCGTATTTGCAGAGATCGTTGATCGTCCCGGACCCGACCGCGATCAGCGCATCGGCCGATGCGCACGCGCGCCGCAGGTTCGCCGCGGTGTCGGCATCGGCATGCGGTTGCCCTGCGAGCACGATCGGAAGAACCGTGCCGAGTGCCGCAAGCGCGCGCTCGACCCGTTCGCCCAGCACCGCGCGCGTGGTGGCATCGCTGACGACGGCCAGCCGGCGGCCCAGACCGAGCGACGCGACGAGCTCCGCCTCCAGGCCATGGAGGCTGCGCTCGATCGCGACGGTGCGTACCGGCACTCCGACGGGCAGCCCCCCGTCGGGATCGATCCACTCGCCCCGCATCAGCTGCCGCAGCACATCCGGCGCATCCGCCGCCTTGCTCATCGCGAGCGCGACCCATGCATCGCCTCGGATCACGCCGACATCTTCGAGGCACCGGCGCAGGCCGCGAGAATGTCCTCGATCTGGTCCCGCAGCGATGGCTTGTCGGGCGAGAACGCGCCTCGAACACCGCCGAGCCGATGGTGAACGCATCGACGCCGGCTTTCGCCAGCGCGTCGATCTGCCGCTTCGTGCTGACGCTGCCGGCGACGATCAACTTGCTTCCCGGCAACGCCGCGCGCGCGGCGCGCACCAGATCGAGCGGGTCGGCCTCGGTCGCGCGGTACGCAAGGAGATCGACGCCGCCGCAGCCCATCGCCTGCGCGTTGCGGGAATGCTCGGCGACCAGCTCGGCCGATCCGTCCAGCCGCGTCGGGTGGCCGACCGGGCGGCCCGGAAACGGGAAGTAGCCGGAGAGGTCGCCGAGGATTCGCTTCGCGGCGTCGAGATCGGTCCCGCCCAGCACGCGGTCGACGCCAAGATCGCGCGCCGTATGCAGCGACCGGAGCACGGCCTTGCGCGTCGTGCTGACGACTTCGAGGTATGAGACTGCTCCGCGCGCCCTGATCGCCCGGACCAGCCGCTGCATCGCGGCAGCCGGCACGCCGACATCCTTGAAGCCGACGTGCGTCACGCCCAGCTCGCACGCCGCATCGATCGGATCGCCTGCGTCCTCGACCGTCCGGTCGTGACGCGTCAGCATGAAGATGAAGTCCAAGGGCGGCTCCCGGCGCGTCGAAGCTCGGATGCGCAGGGACGGATGTTGGACGCAAAGGATTGCCGTTGGCAAGCGCTGCGCGCATCGGTCCGGCGACCGGCAGTTATGCATTTCGGCGATGGCGCATCGGAAGTCGATAACGCTGCACTGCCGGAACGATCGCCCGATGGGCCGTCGGTCGCTCTTGGCGCGCGCTACTGCGCCCTGGCCATCGGGCTGGCGGAACATGCACGCAACCGAGGCGCGCCAGCCGTTGCCCGCCGCATCTGCGCCCGAGACCGCCGCGGCGGCGGTCACAAGGCGGCCAATCCCCGCGACTGCCCCTACAACTGGCACGAGCGCTTCGCCGGCGATCGCCGTTGCACCCGGCGCCGTCCCACAGCCGCCGGGCACCGCACCGTCGTCGTTCCGGCGGGTGCGATCTACGTCTGCGTGTCCGAGTCGGGGGGCACGCCGCGGCATGACCGCCATCGGGTACGAGGGGAAAACCGATGCGCTGTGCCGGAAGCACCCGGAAATGGGGCCGTGCCAGTACGAGCGAAACGCATGCCGCCGCGGCGGCGGCCGCGTCTACGCCGCGGAGCGGCACCGAAATCACGTATGACGAGCTACGAGGCGGAATCTCTACGTCAACGTCACAGCGCGAGGAACGTGTGGTCGCGTACAGTTCAGGGCGAACTGACGTCGGCCGCATCCAGGCGCTTCACGTCGCCGCTCGATCTCGCCGCCGTCGGCCACGATCAGCCGGCCGTAGCGGATCGTCCCGGAAACCCGCCCGGTCCCGTGCACCACGAGTCGCGTGCGGGCCGTGAGAATGATCGCCTGAACTCGCCTTGGATTCGGCACGTCGATCGCCGTTCCCCTTAGCGTTCTGGCCTTCGGGCTGGCATCGCCATGCGTGGACCGTCGCCCGCAGCCCCTCCACCCGCCGATGCCGCGCGGCGGCGACTTCGACGCCCGCTCCGGCGATGCTTGCCCCCGGGCACGAGCGCTCGCTGGCGTGGGGTTTCGCCGGGTGCAGTGGCAGCGCCTGCCGGCATCTGCGTCGTCGTTCCGCCCGGCGCGCTCTATGCCTGCGTGTCCGAGTCGGGAGGCACGCTCCGGCAAACCGCCATCGAGTACGAAGGGAAAACCGATGCGCTGTGCCGGAAACATCCCGAGATGGGGCCGTGCCAATACGAGCGCAACGCGTGCCGGCGCGGCGGCGGACGTGTCTACGCGGCAGACGGCACCGAAATCACATTGGCGACCGAGGCGGAGTACGACAAGAGAGTGTGGCGCGTGCAGTTCAAGGCGAATTAGCGCGCGCCGTTGCCGCAAGGGCTTTCTGCAACTCCGGAGCTACCGGCCCTCCCGCCGGCCGCGCCGGCAACGACTTCAGGAACGCATAGAGCGCGCCGACGTCGGTGTCGTTGAGCTTGCGCAGCGTCTCGAACGGCATGACCGCGCTCACCGGATGGCCGTCCGGGCGCTTGCCCGTGCGCAGCATCGCCGCGAATTTCTCGGGCCGGTCGTAGCCCGCCATGGCACTGCCGCTGCCCGGCGTCAGATTGGCGGCGGGCGGCCAATCGGGTGGCGTGCCGGGAATCGCTCCGCCTGAAAATCCGTCGCCGTGGCATCCGGTGCACATGAACGCGACGTACCTGCCGTGCTCCACCGAAACCGCCTCGGCCACCGGCGCGGGCGGCGGCAGCGCGTGGTCGATCAGCTCCGCGTCGTCCTTGATCACGCCGAATGCGTAGAGCGCCTGCACGATCAGCGGCTGCCGGATCACGGCCGCGTCGCCGGGCGCCGGCGGCAAGCTCCGCACATACGCGACCAGAGCGGCGAGGTCCGTGTCCGTCATCCGGCTGTAATCCCGGCTGGGCATCAGCGTCATCGGATGCTTCTGCGCCGAGACGCCGTGCCGGATCGCGCGCACCCAGTCCACCTCCTTGTACCGCTTCACGACGCTGCCGGGTCCCGGACTGATGTTCGGCGACCGTATGTACATGCCCGCTCCGTCGTTGACGACTTCCCGTCCCGCGCCGTTCGCGCCATGGCATTCCATGCAACCGCGCGATTCGTACAGATACTTGCCGCGCTGGATCGAGGCATCGTCGGACACGAAAGCGACCGGCGCGACGACGAGCTCCACGGTGCGGTTGCGCTTGCGCTCGGCGAGCGGACCCGCCGCGAGGGCCAGAACGACCACGATCAACGCCAGGACGGCGATGGCAATCGCCGCGTATTTCAGTGTCTTGCGCATGCTTGCCTCCAGGTGGCCACCGGGTTTCAGCCCGCCGGATTCGGGTAGCGAATCTGCAGCGCCGCGATGTCGGCGAGCGTCGGTCCGTCGAGCTCGAACTGCCCGGCGGCAATATTCTCTTCCAGCTGGGCCATGTTCGTCGCGCCGATGATCATTGCGCCGAGATACCAGCGACTCTTCACGTAGCCCAGCGCGAGCTGCACGAGCGAGATGCCACGCTCGCGCGCCAGCGCGGCGTAGGCTGCGCTGGCCTCGTGGACGATCGGCTTGCGGAAACGCGCGCCCACGCCGTCGAACAGCGTATAGCGCGCGCCCGGCAGGTTGCGCTCCGCCCAGGTACTTGCCCGCCAGGATGCCGCCGCCCAGCGGGCTGTAGGCGAGCAGCGACATCTTTTCGCGGAAGAGCGTTTCGGCGAGATCGTTGTCGACGCCGCGGGAGACGAGGCTGCAGCTGTTCTGGATCGTGACCGGGCCCGGCACGCCCAGCTCCCGCGCGACGCGCCGGAACTCGCACACGCCCCACGCCGTCTCGTTCGACAATCCGTAGTGGCGGATCTTGCCCGCCTTGATCAGCGCCGCCAGCCCTTCGACCTGCTCCCGTATCGGCGGCCCTGCCGTTTCCTTCGCCGGATCGAACTCGGTCGCGCCGAACATCGGCACGTTGCGTTGCGGCCAGTGGATCTGGTACAGGTCGATGCAGTCGACATGCAAGCGCGCGAGACTCGTGTCGACCGCCTCACTGATGACGTCGCGCGTGAGGTCCGTCCGGCCGTTGCGGATCCACTCGCGGCGCCCCGGACCGGCGACCTTGGACGCGATGACGAGGCCATCGCGGCCGCGGCGGGCGAGCCAGCTGCCGAGATGGGCTTCCGTGCGGCCCTGTGTCCTTGCGTTCGGCGGCACCGGATACATTTCGGCGGTGTCGATGAAGTTGACGCCCTGCGCCACCGCGTAGTCGAGCTGGGCATGCGCATCCGCTTCGCTGTTCTGCTCGCCCCACGTCATCGTGCCGAGGCAGATCTCGGAAACGTGGAGGTCGGTACCCGGCAACGTTCGATATTTCATGACTGCCCAAGGGTTGGACTCATGGCACCCGCCGCCGCGGGACAATCGCCTGTCGGGCCCGAGTGCCGCGTCGACACGATTTCCCGGCGGCAAGCTACACTTGTGCCGTGTATACGCGCGCCGTCTCGCTGATCTCGCAGTTGTTCGTCTCGTCTCCACTCCGGCACGCCTCCTTCCGGCTACTTCTACATCGGATCGGTCGGCGCCGCGCTGGGCTACACGACCCAGACGACCGTCGTTGCCTGGCTGATGGCCACACTGACGCCTTCGGCGCTCATGGTGGCGCTGGTGCAGACGGCGAGCACCGCGCCGTCGCTGCTGTTCGGGCTGTTCGCCGGCACGCTGGCGGACCTCGTCGACCGCCGGCGGGTGATCCTGGTCACGCAGATCATGCTGTTCGCCACCACCGCGACCCTCGGCGCAACGACATTGCTGGGCGCGATCGAGCCGGCAACGCTGCTCGCGTTCACCTTCCTCATCGGCGCCGGCTTCACATTCTACATGCCCGCGCAGCAGGCGAGCATCAACGATCTGGTGGCGCGCGTCGACGTGCCGCGCGCCGTCGCGCTGGGCGCCGTCGCGTTCAACGTCGCGCGCGCGGTGGGGCCCGCGCTCGCGGGTGCGGCCGTCGCCTGGCTGAGCTCGGGAAGCGCGTTGCTGGCGAGCGCGCTGTTCTTCATCGTGATGATCGTCGCCGTGCGCGGGTGGAAGAGCCCGGCGCGCATCGCCCGCGGGATGCCGGAGACGCTGCTGTCGGGCATCCGCAGCGGCCTGCGCTACACCCGGCACTCGCCGCCGATGCGGGCGCTGATCGTCCACAACGTGAGCTTCACCTTCTGCGCCAGCGCGCTCCTGGCGCTGCTGCCCGTCATCGCCCGGGATCAGCTCGCGCTGGGCGCGGCCGGCTTCGGGATACTTTCGGCCAGCTTCGGCATCGGCGCCGTCGTCGGCGCGCTGCTGCTCCCGCGCGGCCTGCAGCGGACATCGCTCCAGACGATGGTCACGTCCTGCATCCTCCTGTGGATCGTCGGCGCGCTGCTCGTCGCGTCGGCCGGTTACACGGCAGTGGCGATCATGGGCGCGGGCGCCACCGGCGCGGCCTGGACCGGCGTCCTTTCCAGTCTGTCGGCCGGAACGCAGACGGCGGCGCCGGCTTGGGTGCGCGCCCGCTCGGTGTCGATGAATCTCATCGCCGTGCAGGTGAGCATGGCGCTGGGCAGCGCGCTGTGGGGGTGGCTGGCGTCGCTTGGCCGGGACCCCCATCGCGCTCACCGCCGCGGCCGGCACGATGCTGCTGCTGCTCGCCGTCAACCGGCGGGTCAAGCTCCGCATGGGTGACGAGGCCGATGTCACGCCCGGCGTCCAGCTGCCGGACCTGGCGATCGCCGTCGAGCCCCTGCCCGACGATGGCCCGGTCCTGATCCAGATCGAATACCGGATCGAGCGCGAGAACGTCGATCAATTCATGCGCGCCATAGCGAAGGTGGAGGCGATCCGGCGCCGCAACGGGGCGAGCGACTGGCTCGTCTTCCGCGATCTCGGCGAGGACGGCCGCTTCGTCGAGCGCTTCATCATCCGGTCCTGGGCCGAATACGTGCGGCTGCGCACGCGGATGACGATGGCCGACCGCGAGAAGCAGGACCGCGTGGAAGGATTGCAGCATCCGGACGTGCCGGTGCGGGTTTCGCGCCTGATCGCAACGTAGGCCATACGCCACCGGCGCGCCGTGCACGCGACGAGCGTGGGGCCCCCGTTCAGTCCCGCTCGTCGCCCCGCTGCGCGAGGTCCACCCGCAACTCGTAGAGATCGTCGTCGAGCGCATCACGGGCGGACACGATGCCCAGAGGCCGGCCGTGCTCGACCACCGGCAGGTGCCGGAAGCCGCGCTTGTGCATGACGCGCAGTGCTTTGACGAACGGCTCGTCCGGATGCATCGTCTGCGGTTGCGGGGTCATGACGTCGGCAAGCGTCGTGGTGGCCGGATCGCGGCCGGCCGCGATCACGCGAAACAGGGCGTCGCGCTCGGTGAAGATGCCGGACAGCCGCGAGCCCTCCACGACCAGCAGCGCCCCCTTGCCCTGCCGCTTCATCAGCACCGCGGCCTCGAGCACCGTCACCGACTTCTCGGCGATGGCCGGCGGCTGATTGGCGACGATGGAACGAAGGGATCGAAGCGACATTTCCGGCTCCACGTGACGTGCGAATGACCGCATTGGGCGCCACGGGCCGGGCGAAAGTCAAGCGTGCCCACGGGAGCCGCCCGGCTTTGCCGCGTCGGTCCGCCGTGTCCGCCCGGTTGGGTGGGCCACATCTCCTGGCGCCGCCGCCGCAGGGCACCGGCGAATCCCGCGCGGCGTCCCCGATTCCGATTTTCCGTGTTACCGTTTCGTTGGCGCCGGGCAATCGCGACGCGACAGGATGGACGGCAGATGAAAAAGGTGACGCTCTACAGCAGATCCGGAAGCGCCCGCGCAACGGGGGAGCCCCGCAGCGCCGCGCCCGGCAACGCCGCGGGTGGCCGCCGCTGCCGTGGCGCAGTCCGCGGAAACACCACCCGTCCCGGCCCGCCGCGCCCGCTGGCGCGCGGCGATGGCGCGCTTCGAACGGCCCCTGCTCGTCGCGGCAGGCGGGCTCTTCGCGGTGGGTCTTGTCTGGCTCCACGCCGCGCTCACGCCCGCGACGGCACCGCTGAGCCAGAAGGACATCGACGCCGCGGTCCTGCACACGCTGGAGACCGTGCCGATGCCATCGCCGGCGGCAAAGGCCTACGCCGCCGTGCAGCGCTCCGTCGTGCGCGTGCGCGGCAGGACGAGCGACGAGCGCGAGGACGGTTACCAGACCGAGGGCGTGGGCAGTGGCGTCGTCATCGTCGACACCGGGATCATTCTCACGAATCTCCACGTGGTCAACGGCGCCGATCAGGTGCACGTAGAGTTCTTCGACGGCTTCGAGTCCGAGGCGACCGTCGTCGGAATGCGGCCCGAGCACGATCTCGCGGTGCTGCAGGCGAAGAAGCTCCCGGACGATCTCGTCCCCGCAACGATGCGCTCGACCGCCGATCTCGCGCCGGGCGACGCAGTGGTCGCGGTGGGATTTCCGTTCGGCATCGGGCCATCGGTGTCCTCCGGCGTGGTGTCGGGGTTGCAGCGCGAGTACCGGTCGCCCCAGGGGAAGCGGCAGCTGACCAATCTCATCCAGTTCGACGCCGCGGCCAATCCCGGCAACTCGGGCGGCCCGCTCGTCACCGCCGATGGCGAGGTGGTGGGCATCGTCACGGCCATCCTCAATCCGACGGACCAGCACGTCTTCATCGGCATCGGCTTCGCGGTGCCGATCGAGAACGCCGCGGCCGCCGTCGGCATATCGCCGTTTTGACACGGCCGTTCTGACGCGGCATGACAGGAGGCAGGGAAGCATGAACGACACGGCAAACGGGCGCACCGACGTAACTCCGCTGATGGAGCGCATCCTCTACGAGGTGAAGAGGGTCGTCGTCGGCCAGGACCATTTTCTCGAGCGGGTGCTGGTGGCGATCCTGGCGCAGGGTCACCTGCTCGTCGAGGGTGTGCCCGGACTCGCCAAGACGCTGACGGTCAAGACACTCGCGCGGACCATTCGCGGCAGCTTCAAGCGCATCCAGTTCACGCCGGATCTCGTGCCCGCGGACCTCGTCGGCACCCGCATCTACAATCAGAAGACCGGCGAGTTCAATACCTCGCTGGGCCCGGTCTTCGCGAACCTGCTGCTCGCCGACGAGATCAACCGCGCGCCGGCCAAGGTCCAGAGCGCGCTGCTCGAGGTGATGCAGGAATACCAGGTCACGATCGCGGGGGAGACGCACCGGGTGCCGGCGCCGTTCCTCGTGATGGCCACGCAGAATCCGATCGAGACCGAAGGCACCTACCCGCTGCCCGAGGCGCAGATCGACCGGTTCATGATGAAGGTGCTGGTCGGCTATCCGACCGAGGAGGAGGAGTTCGTCATCGTCGAGCGGGTCACCGGCGTCGCGCAGGAAGTCGCCGCCGTCGCGACCACCGACGAGCTCGCCGCGCTGCAGCGCGAGTGCCGGACCGGTTACGTGGACCCGTCGCTGATCCAGTATGCGGTGCGCCTCGTCGCCGCGACCCGCGATCCGGAACGATACGGCATCAAGGACCTGGCCCGCTACCTGACCTACGGCGCCAGCCCGCGCGCGACGATCCACCTGATCGAGGGCGCGCGCGCGCTCGCGTTCCTGCGCGGCCGGGCCTACGTGCTGCCCGAGGACGTTTCCGATCTCGCACCGGATGTCCTCCGCCACCGCCTGTCGCTGTCGTACGAGGCGCTCGCCGACGCACTGTCCGCGGACCAGCTGATCAAGCGCGTCATGCAGCACGTGCCAAGGCCCGAGAAGCCGCTCGAGACCCATGTCCGAATCGATCCGCAGCCCGGCGCCGACGTCTGAGGCAGTCCTGCGCCGCCTGGAGTGGACGGTGATCCGCCGCCTCGACGGCGTGTTGCACGGCGACTACCGGACGCTCTTTCGCGGTTACGGCCTCGACCTCGCCGACCTGCGCGAGTACATGTACGGCGACGACGTCCGGCACATCGACTGGAACGTCACGGCGCGGCTGCAGACGCCCTACGTGCGCGAGTACAACGAGGAGCGCGAGGTCGCGGCGTGGTTCCTGCTCGACCTCAGCGCATCGGTCGATTTCGGCTCGCACGCCGTCAAGAAACAGGCGGTGTCGAGCGAGTTCGTCGCCGTGCTGGCCCGGATCCTGACGCGGCACGGCAACCGTGTGGGCGCAATGCTCTACGGCGACCGGGTGGACAGTGTGATACCGACGAGAAGCGGCCGGCGGCACGTGCTGCACCTGCTGCACAGGATGCTGAACCGGCCGCCGCGCGTCGAGACGGGCGCGACTGACCTGGGCGAGCTGCTGCGCACGGCGTACACGATGGCACCCCGGCGCTCGCTGATGTTCATCGTCTCGGACTTCATCAGCGCGCCGGGCTGGGCGGAGCCGCTTGCCCATCTCGCGCAGCGGCACGATGTCGTCGCCGTGCGCCTCTACGATCCGCTCGAAATGGAGCTCCCGGACCTGGGCATGCTCGTCGTGCAGGATGCCGAGACGGGTGAGCAGCTGTTCGTCGACACCCACGACCGGGGATTTCGCCGGCGCTTCGAGGCGGCGGCCAAGGCGCGCGAGACCGAGCTGCGCGCGGCTTTCGGCAACGCGGGGGTGGATGCGCTCGAACTGTCGACGCAGGACGATCTGGTGGACGCGATCCTGCGCTTCGCCGACCTGCGCAAGCGACGCACCCAGCTCGCCACGGGCGGCGGCCTGCCGGCGCACCTGGGGATGCACGCATGAGCGCCGCCGGGCCAAGGCGCGGGTGCTCCCTCTCGGAGGGAAGGCGCGCAGCGCCAAGGGTGCACCAATGACCTTTCTGTGGCCGGAGATGCTGTGGCTGCTGCTGCTCGTCCCGGCGGTGGTGGCCGCGTACGTGCTGCTGCTGCGGCGCAAGAAGAAAGGCGCGCTCCGGTACGCGAGCCTGGCCGTCATGAAGGACGCGACGAGCGCAGGCCAGGGCCTGCGACGTCACGTGCCGCCGCTGCTCTTCCTCGCGGCCTTTGCCCTGATGCTGGTGGCGATCGCGCGTCCGGCGGCAATCGTCACGTTGCCGTCGCAGCACGAGACGGTGATCCTGTCGATGGACGTATCGGGCAGCATGCGCGCGACCGACGTCAAGCCGAGCCGGATCGTGGCGGCGCAGGAGGCGGCGCGCGCGTTCGTCGCCGACCAGCCGAAGAGCACGCGCATCGGCGTCGTCTCTTTCGCCGCGACCGCTTCGGTCGTGCAATCGCCGACGCACAGTCGCGAGGACATTCTCGCCGCGATCGACCGGTTTCAGCTGCAGCGGGGCACGGCCGTGGGCAGCGGGATCCTGGTCGCGCTGAAGATGATCTTCCCCGATGCCGAGTTCGATCTGCGCGCATCCAATCCGCGGCGCGAGGCCGCTCGCGCGAGTCCGCTCGATCCGGCGCGTCCGGCCGACAAGCCGGAAGCCAAGCCGGTGCCTCCCGGATCGTATTCGTCCGCCGCCATCATCGTGCTCACCGACGGCCAGACGACGACCGGACCCGATCCCATCGAGTCGGCGCGCATCGCCGCCGACCGCGGCATTCGCGTCTACACGGTGGGGATCGGCACGCAGGGCGGCGAGACGATCGGCGCCGAAGGCTGGTCGATGCGCGTGCGCCTCGACGAGCAGTCGCTGAAGACCATCGCCAATCTGACGCAGGGCGAGTACTTCTACGCGGGCACCGCGGCCGATCTGCAGAAGATCTACCAGAACCTCAACACCAAGCTCTTCTTCGAGCAGAAGGAAACCGAGGTCTCGGCGCTGTTCGCCGCTGCCGCCGCGGTGCTGGCGCTCGTCTCGGCGCTGCTGTCGCTGCTCTGGTTCAACCGGATTCTTTGACGGCGCGGTGACGCCGCGCGTTTCGCGCGTCGGTCAATGTCGGTGGGCCGGCGCCTGACCGGTCAGCGCGAGGCTGACCGCCTTGTTCCATTGCCGCTGCGTCGTCGCGTCGCCACGAGGCTCGTCGCGCAACGACGCAAGCCGACCCAGCAGCGGGCCGACATCGTTCGATAGCGCATGCGCGTAATGCGCATCCAGAAATGCCGCGATCGTCTTGTGCGTAGTATCCGGGGATATCGCTTTGTGCCGCATAGGATTCATCCCCCGCTCGGTAACGGTCATCTGGCTGTCCCCGCAAAACCATGACGCAAGCCGCCGGGACACCGATCCCAGTAGATACCCGTCGGGGGCGGCGGTCAATGCGCGGTGCAACATTCCCGCAAGCGGCAAGGAGCCGGCCTTGCACCGCGACATATCGGGGCCACAGTGCGGAAGGGAGGCCCGGAGTGCGGTTGGATTGCGCACTGCGTCATGGCGGCAATGCAGCCGAGTCCGGCCCGATGGAACTTTGTCGCGCGCAGCGAGTCGCACAACGACGGCAACGCCCTATCGCCTGCTGCCGCAAACCGGCCGCGCAAGCATCGGTGAGGCGCGGCACCCGGCGCGCGTTCCGATTCGCTGCCCTGCTCTTGCGCTTGGATCACGCCCGACCAGGGAGATCGTCGATGAAGAAGAGAGTCTCGCACTTCCCTCCGCCGGCGCCCGCCGCCGACGTGGCGCCGGCGGGTGCCTCCACGGGTACCGTAGCAGCACCGACGCTCCCGGTCATCGTCGCCGCCTCGTTCGACCGCCTCGACATTCGCCAGCGCGCCCGCATGCTCGGCCGACTGCTGGCGTCCGTCGGCCCGCTGGCGCTTGCCGTCGTGGGCGGCGGCGTATTCGCCAAATACGCCACCCACGCGCGCTGGCCGGAAATCCCGGTGTCGATCGAAGACGCCGCGCGCGCCACGTCGGGCCAGATCCACGAGATCGTGCGCTACATCGAGCAGAGCAACCCGCAGCTTTTCAATCACTTGCTGGAGTCGCTGGCGCGCGATTCGGCGACGATCGCTGCGTTGGGTGCCTCGATCGCTGCGCTCACCATCAATCGGCTCGCTTCCCGGAACGGCACCGGGCACGATGCACGTTCGATCGCGACGGCGACGGGCGCAAAGCGAGAGCCGAAACGCAGGTCGTGACTCGTGCGCCCGCCGAGCAGCCGACTGAACGCGTCGGCTGCTCGGCGTGAAGGCGCCCGGACATGGTGTGAACCGGCTCCGTTAGGCAGATAATGCGGCTCCCTGCTGCCGGACCCCTGGACCATGACCGAACCCAGCGCCAACCCTCTGCTGCAGCCATGGCAAACGCCGTTCGGCCTGCCGCCGTTCGCACAGATCCGGCCCGAGCATTACGGCCCGGCGTTCCAGCACGCGATGGAGATGCACCGCGCCGAGGCCGACGCCATCGCGCAGAGCAGCGAGCCGCCGACGTTCGACAACACGATTGCGGCGTTCGACCGCTGCGGCCGGGACCTCGGGCGCATCGCGCGACTGTTCTTCAATCTGGCCGCCTCGGAGACCTCGCCTGCGCTGCAGGCCGTCGAACGCGAGATTTCGCCTCGGCTCGCCGCCCATTTCAGCGCAATCCGCCTGCATGCCGGGCTCTTCGCGCGCATCGACGAGCTGTTCCAGCGGCGGGAAGAGCTGCGGCTTGCACCGGAGCAGCTGCGCCTCACCGAGCGGACCCATCTGGATTTCGTGCGCGAAGGCGCCCGGCTTCCCGCTGCGGCAAGGGTGCGCTACGGCGCGATCGTCGGAACGCCTTGCCGAACTCTCGACCCGCTTCAGCCAGAACGTTCTCGCCGACGAAACCGGCTACCGTCTGGTCCTGCGGGACGAGCGCGATCTCGCCGGCCTGCCGCAGGATCTGCGGGCCGCCGCGCGCGCCGCCGCGCAGGAACGCGGCGAGGCCGACGCCTGGATCATCACGCTGTCGCGTTCGCTCATCGTGCCGTTCCTCACCTTCTCCGACCGGCGCGACCTCCGCGAGCAGGCGTTCGTCGCCTGGACCCGCCGCGGCGAGCACGACGGCGAACACGACAACCGGCCGGTCGCCCGCGAGATCCTCGCCCTGCGCAACGAGCAGGCGCGGCTGCACGGCTATCGGCACTACGCCGATTACGCGCTGGTCGACCGCATGGCCGGCACGCCCGAGGCCGTCGCGCGGCTTCTCGAGCAGGTATGGGAGCCGGCCAAGGCGCGGGCCGCCGCCGAGTGCGAAGCGCTGCGCGCGATGGCGCTGGCCCACGGCGCGCAGCACACCATCGAACCGTGGGACTGGCGGTATTACGCCGAAAAGGTGCGCAAGGCGCGCTACCGCATGGACGACGCCGCGCTGAAGCCCTATTTCTCGCTCGAGCGGATGCTCGCTGCCGCATTCGATACCGCGCAGCGGCTGTTCGGGTTGCGTTTCGTCGAGCGTCCGGACATCGGCGCTTACCACCCCGACGTCCGGGTCTTCGAAGTGCACGGCCGCGACGGCGGGACGATCGGGCTCTTCCTGAGCGACAACTACGCCCGTCCGAACAAGCGAGGCGGCGCGTGGATGAGCGCCTATCGCTGGCAATCGCGCGCGGACGGCGAGACGCTGCCGATCATCGTCAACAACAACAACTTCGCCAAGGGGCCCGCGGGCGAGCCGACGCTGCTGTCGGCCGACGACGTGCGCACGCTGTTCCACGAGTTCGGGCACGGACTGCACGGCCTGCTCTCGCAGGTCACCTACGAGCGGCTGTCCGGCACGCAGGTGCTGCGCGACTTCGTCGAGTTGCCGTCGCAGCTCTTCGAGCACTGGGCCTTCGAGCCGGCGGTCCTGAAGCGGCACGCGCTGCATCATGCGACCGGGCAGCCCATCCCCGAAGAGCTGATCGACCGGCTCAAGGCAGCCCGGCGCTTCAACCAGGGTTTCGAGACCGTGGAGTACACGGCGTGCGCGCTCGTCGACATGGCGCTGCACGCGCTGCCGGATGCCGACGGCGTCGACATCACCGCGTTCGAACGCGCCGAGCTCGAGCGCATCGGGATGCCGCGCGAGATCGTGCTGCGCCACCGGCTGCCGCATTTCGGCCACCTGTTCGCGAGTTCCGGCTACGCGGCCGGCTACTACGTCTACCTGTGGGCCGAGGTGCTCGACGCGGACGGCTACGATGCGTTCGTCGAGGCCGGCAATCCGTTCGATCCCGAGGTTGCCGAGCGCGTTCGCCGCTACGTGTATTCGTCGGGCGGAACGCTGCTGCCGGCGGAGGCCTACCGCGCGTTCCGCGGCCGCGATCCCGTCGTCGGCCCCCTGCTCGCCCAGCGCGGACTGGCCGACGTCCGGCAGCCCGCCTGAGGGAACGGCCCCCACGCTCACTACGTTCGCTGCCCCCCGGGGGGCAGTCGGTGCCCTTCGGGCGGCCGGGCGGGCACCGAGGCCGCGCTGGCGCAGCGTCGCCGTCAAAGCGCGAAGCGGTCCGATATTCCCCGCTGCAGGCGGGCTATCCGGGCCACCGTCGGCAGCAGATTGAGTCCCGTGTCGCGCTTGAGCCGCAAGGCCCCGGACTTTATGTCCTCCAGCCCAAGATCGACCGGCACGCCTGTGGCCGCCAGCCCGATGATGTTGCCGGACTCGCACGCCGGAAGCGCGCAGGCGCGCGCGTCGAACGCCTCGTCCATGCGCTTGAGGCTGCCTGCCAGCCCGCGATGGCGATTGAGGAAATTCGTCACGAGCAGCCCTTGCTCCGTCAGCCGGGCACGGCAGTTGCAGTAGAACGCGAGCGTGTCCAGCATCCCGACGCGGCATTTGGCGTCGTAGCCGTCGACCAGTATCAGGTCGAAGCGCCGATCGGTCGCCGCCACGTAGTCGTGGCCGTCAGCGATCGCGATCGCGAGGCGTCGCGGATCGTCGGGCAGGCGGAAGGACTGGGTCGCCACGCGGACGACGGCCGGCTCGATTTCCACCACCGTCAGCGCCGCCTGCGGCCGATGCCGATACAGAAACTTGGGCAGCGACGCGGCGCCCAATCCGATCAGCAGCACGCTGCGCGGCCACCGCGGCGCCGGCCGCAACAGCAAGCGCCAGCATCATGTCCCGCGTGTATTCGAGCTCGAGCGCCCAGGGGCGCGCGATGCGCATGGCACCCTGGATCCAGCGCGAGCCGAAGTGGAGATAGCGGACGCCGCCTTCTTCGCTGGTCTCGATGGAATTCGCCATTCATTGGTCCACTGCACCCGCAAAGTAACTGCGGCTGTCCGCGAGAAAATGCGGGCCCGCATCCGAGCGCATGGCGGTGCCGATCCCGGAATTGGTCAGGACCTCGAGCAGCAGCGCGCTCCCCACGCCGCCGTCGATGATGTGGACCGAGCGCACGCCTTCGCGCACCGCCGCGAGCGCGGCGATCACGCGCGGCTGCATTTCCGCCGGAACGACGCCATCCCGCAACAGCGCGTCGGCCTCGCTCGCGGTGAGGACGAACACCAGCTTGCCGTCGCCGTCGTGGATGCCCGGCACGTTGGTCATCAGAATCAGCTTTTCCGCGTGCAGCGTCCGGGCGAGCTGTCCGGCGAAGCTGTCGGAGTTGATGTGATAGGCCGTTCCGTCCGCGCCCACGCCGATGGGCATGATGACCGGAATGAAGCCGCGCGAAACGAGCAGGTGGATGACGTCCGGGTCGATGCTCTCGACCTCGCCGACGAGCCCGAGGTCGGGCGTCTCCCCTGACCTGAGGTCCGGCGCCAGCGTCATCCGCCGCGCATGGATGAAGCGGCCGTCCTGACCGCTCAAGCCCACGGCCTTGGCGCCGAACCGGTTGATGAGACCGACCAGTTCCTGATTGATCTCGCCCAGCACCATCTCGATGACGTTGAGCGTCGCCTCGTCCGTCACGCGCATGCCTGCTTGCCGGCGGATCGGGATGCCCATCGTCTGCAGCAGCTCGTCGATCCGCCACCCGCCGCCGTGCACGATGATCGGATTCATGCCGACGAGCCGCAGCAGCGCGACATCGCGCGCAAAGCCTTCCTTGAGCACCGGATCCGCCATCGCGCCGCCGCCGAAGCGGATGATCAGCGTGGACGCGTGGAACGCCCTTATGAACGGCAGGGCTTCAGCGAGGATCCTGGCCTTCTGTGGCGGAGTGATGGGGACAGAGGCCATGGGCGTTGCGATTCAATGCGGCGTGGAAGTCAGGAACCCGTCGTGCGGCGCGGAGCTGTCCCGTGGCCTGACCGGCGGCCGCCAACGGTGCGCCTCGAAGGCAACATGATGCCACGGCGGCGATGCGGTCGAGCAACAGGTGCATTCCTGGCCAGCTCTGCTCGGTGCAAAGCCATGCAAAATCCACGGCCTCGGGCTGTGGCTGCGGTCGCGCTTTCGCTATGATGGGCCGCAGGGTTCAATGGGGCATGCCACGTGACTGCATCGCGAATTCTCCTGGTGGACGACGACGTCGAGTTGCTGGAGATGCTGAAGACCTACATGGAGCGTGAAGGGTTCGAGGTCGCCATTGCCAGCGATGCCGAAGCCGGGGTGGCGGCGGCGCTGTCCGACGATTTCAAGCTGGTGGTGCTCGACGTGATGATGCCCGGATGAACGGCCTGGAAGCCCTGAGCCGTATCCGGTTGCAGAGCCGCATTCCGGTGCTGATGCTGACCGGGAAAGGCGACGACGCCGACCGCATAGCCGGGCTCGAGCTCGGCGCCGACGACTACGTGCCGAAGCCCTGCTCGCCGCGCGAGCTCGTGGCCCGTGTGCGGGCCATTCTTCGCCGTACGCAGCCCGCCGAGGAGATGGATGCAGAGCCTGACACGATCGAGTCCGGATCGCTCAAGCTCTTTCCGCGGCAGCGGCGCGCGGAATGGGCGGGCAAGCAGCTCGATCTCACCAGCACCGAGTTCAACCTGCTCGATGCCCTGGTGCGCAGTGCCGGACGCCCGGTGAGCAAGAACGAATTGTCCGAGCGCGCGCTGGGAAGGCCGCTCGCCCGCTTCGATCGCAGCATCGACGTGCATGTGAGCAGCATCCGGCGCAAGCTCGGCACCCTTCCGGACGGACGCTCGTGGATTCAGACGGTCGTTCGCCATGGCTACCAGCTGATCGAGGAGTAACGCGTGGGTCGCCTGTTCTGGAAGTTCTTTTTCTTCTTCATGCTGGCGCAGGTGACAACGGTGGTCGGGGTTTCCGCGGCGATATGGCTCAGGAATCGCGGCGCCCACGCACCGGACAATCCTGTGCCCACGCCCGTCGACGCGCGCCTGCTGGACGCGACGGCGGCCCTGTCGGAACGCGGCGGGGAACAGGCGCTGCGCGATCTTCTCCTGAATTGGTCCCGCACAGCCGGGGCCGACCGTGTACGCGGTGGACGCGGACGGCCGCGAGATCCTCGGACGCAGCGTGCCGAAAGGCGAGGTCGAGGGCGAGAATGCGCGCGCACCGACTGAACAGGCAAGTCCGCAGATGAGCCGGCGCGTCGTGCTGGCGGACGGGCGAGCGTACGTGCTATCGGTCGATGGCTGGAGCCAGGGCGCCTCGTTCGGG
The DNA here is from genome assembly GCA_963751405.1 of uncultured beta proteobacterium. Taxonomy (GTDB): domain Bacteria; phylum Pseudomonadota; class Gammaproteobacteria; order Burkholderiales; family Casimicrobiaceae; genus CAIWHR01. The sequence continues at coordinate 49,482 of CAVVUJ010000008.1, forward strand.
CAAGGCGGACCGGGCGGGCGCGGCGGGCCGGGGCCGCTCCTCTTTCCCCTGGCGCCGATCGTCGGCGGGATGCTGGCCAGTCTCGCCGTCGCGGCTCTGCTCGCGTGGTACGTCGCAAAGCCCATTCGCAGCCTTCGCCAGGCGTTCCATGCCGCCGGCCAGGGCAATCTGGATGTGCGCATCGGCGACGGCATGGGGCGGCGGCGCGACGAGCTCGCGGACCTTGGTCGCGATTTCGATCGCACTGCGGCGCAACTCAAGCTGCTGATGGACGGTCAACGCCGGCTGCTGCACGACGTCTCGCACGAGCTGCGCTCGCCCCTTGCCCGCCTGCAGGCCGCGGTGGGGCTGGCACGGCAGCAGCCCGCCAATGTCGAGGCCTCCATGGATCGGATCGAACGCGAATCGATGCGCATGGACAAGCTGCTGGAGGAGCTCCTTGCGCTGTCGCGGGCGGAAGCCGGCCTGGGGGTCGGGCATGAGGAGAACGTCGACCTCGTCGAGCTCGTGCACGGCGTCGTCAGGGATGCCATGTTCGAAGCGGACGCCCGCTCGTCGTCCGTGGCCTTCGACACGGACGTGAGTGCGCTCGGCGCCACCACCATCATCGGCAATCACGAGATGCTGCATCGCGCGCTCGAGAACGTGGTTCGCAACGCGGCCCGGCACACGCCATCCGGCACTCGCGTCCATGTCGCCGGCACACATGATGCCGCGCGGCGCGAAATCCAGTTTACGGTCACCGACGAGGGCTCCGGGGTTGCGGCCACCGAACTCGGGGCGATCTTCGAACCGTTCTACCGAGGCAGCCAGGCCAGGGGAACGCCCGGCCACGGACTTGGGCTTGCGATTGCGCGCAGGGTCGTCGAAGCACACGGTGGCACGCATCCGCGCGTCCAACCGTGCAACGGGTGGACTCGCGGTCGAGATCCGGCTGCCGGCCTGATCCAGGCGGTGACGACGACGCTTTACATTGCTTTACCCCGCGTTAACCTCGTTTAACGCGCTTCCGCTCGATACTTCCTTTGGCTGCGACGCTGCTCGCGCCGACAATCGCCGGCGAGCCGGCGACGCCACGAAAGGAGTCTCGAATGCAACCCAACCTGTCCGCCTTGCGCCCGCTGCTGCTCGCCGCAGGCATCGCGCTCGCCGTTCCGCTTTCAGCTCACGGACAACCGGTCCCGGACGATTTCGAGGGAGTCTTCTGGGGTTCGATGCTTGCCCGCGGTCCGGGACCTGCCGACCCGATGCCGCCGGGTCACGGTGGAGGCGCCCCGTGGCCCCGACACGGTTTCGCCGGCCCGGAGGAAGTGATGCCGCCAATGTTGCGCGGGCTCGCGCTCACCGAGGCGCAGCGCGACATGGTCTTCGCCATACTCCACGCGCAGGCGCCGCTGCTGCGCGAGAAATTCAAGGTCGCGCGCGGTGCCCAGGAAGCGTTGCTGGCACTGACGACATCGATGCAGTACGACAAGGCCAAGGCCAGATCGCTCGCGGATGCCGGTGCGCGAGCGCTCGGCGAGCTATCGGTCTTGCGCGCGGACGCAGAGCACGAGATCTACCTGGCACTGACCGACGCACAGCGCGAGCAGCTGGAACTGACACAGCGCTCCGCCCGCAGGCCGTGACCGATGTCGCGACGAATGACGTCGGCAAAGGCGCCTCTCGGCGCATCTCCGCTCGCCCGGCAACGCCGGCGGGCGACTCTCCAATGTCGTACATGGAGGTACTCATGAGCGAACGCATGGCCGACTCGCATTATGCGGACGATTCTCCGACCCGCCTGTTGCCGCCTGCACGCCGCGGCGACACGCCAGCGCGGGACGCCGGACGTGGCAGCGACTGCAGGCCCGGCGCAAGACGTCCCAGCGACGAGATGGTCCTGGCGGTATCACGCGCCGTGGAAGATCTGGTGGCGCAACTCGTGGCGATACGGGAAGCGGAACGGAGCGCGCAGACCGCCCGCGCCGGTCCCCGCTCCTTGCGCTTCGCGGGCTGGGTGCTCGACCCGCTCGAATGCCGCCTGGTTGCGCCGGGAGGAGGCGTGGTGCTGTTGCCTGCCCTGGAGTTCACGCTGCTGCGAGCGTTCGTCGACCATCCGCGAGCAGTGTTGAGCCTGGCAAGGCTCGTGCAACTGACCCGCAGGGACGCCAGCGCCTTTCCGTCGTCCCGAACGATCGCCGTGTATGTCAGTCGCCTGCGCCGGCGTTTCTGGCATGGTGGCGGCGCTCCGCTGATCGCGACTGTCCGCAGGGTCGGGTACGTTCTCGATGTCGACGTCGAGCGAATCTGACGCGGCCGCCGCCCAAAAAGGATCGCCCGCGTGCATCATGTCGTCCTATCGGGAAATTGAGGATCCGCTCATGGCGCGGCGCATGTCGACGTTGTTGGTGTTGCTTGCGGCAATCGCAATGGCCGCAACGGCATGGGCGCAATATCCGGGAGGAGCGGGCGGAACGGGAGGCCCCGGGGGCGCGGGCGGCCCGCGCGGCGGCATGGGCAGCGGGCGCGGAGGTCCACCGCAGGACGCAAAGCGCGGCGGGCCCCCTGTGGATGCGCCGTTGAGTCCTGGCGCTGTCGTTCAGGTGCAGCTCGACCAGCTGGAGGACGACCTGAAGCTCGCGCCCGCGCAGATTGGAGCCTGGAGAGCCTACACCGACAAGGTGCAGAAACTCGCCGACGACACGACGCGCATCCGTTTCGAAGCGCGCACGTCGGCGCCGGGGCAATCGAGCGCGCTGCAGCAGCTGGATGAGATCGCCGTGCAAATGCACAGTCGCAGTGCGGCGGTGGACGAAATCGTCGAATTGGGCAGAGCGCTCTATGCGGTGCTCACCCCGGAGCAGAAGTCGATCGCCGATCGTCGCCTGTCGCCGGTCGTGTCGCTGTTGATCACGGGCGTGGCCCCGGCAGGAACACTCGACGGCGGGAGTCGCAGCGCACGGCGACCGAATCCGTAGTGCCGCGTCGTCACGCCCGCGCGCGCTTCGGTCATTCGAATCCGGCGCGCTCGCGCATCGGCCGCGTCTCGCGGCTCGCCAAGAGTTCCGCGAAACGCCGCGCAAGATCGGGCTCGCGCGCGCCGGCGCTGACCGCCACGGTGTAGACCGTCGTGAGCTCGAACTCGGCCGGGAGCGGCCCGACCAGCGTCACGCCGGGCGTGTACCTGATCTCGGTGATCTGCGTGCAGCCGACGAGCCCCCGCCCGGTTGCCGCGGCGAGCTCGCGCATCGCCGTCGCGCCGTTCGGGTAGGGGAAGAGACGCGGCGCAACGATTTCGTCGATGCCGAGCTGGCGCAGCACATTGACGAAATGAATGCCTGCCGTGGCCAGCTTCGGATCGGGGAAATAGATCGCCTCTGCGGCAAGCAGCGTCGCGCGCAGCGCGGCACCGTCGGCGATATCGGGCATTGGCTTCACCGGCGCGCACGGCGACGCCGGTGCGCACTCGCCCGAGTGGCGCAGCGGTGCCGGGAAGGACCCGCCCTTCCCGTTCCAGTTCGGCGACAAGCGCGGCCGTCAGAATGACCGCGTCGCACCGCTCGCCGGCAAAGAGCTTCTCGCGCATCGCGCCGACCGCGCCGAAGGTGCCGTGCACGCTCGCGCCAGTGGCAGCGCGGAAATCCTCCCCGATCGCCCGGACGACGGCCTGTGCGGCTCCGCCCGAAAGCACGTGCAGCGTGGACAATTCGCGCTGCGGACTCGTCACTGGTCGGCCTTCGCTCCGGAGATCTTCACGATGCGCTCCCACTTGACGATGTCGTCGTTGAGATAGCGGGTGAATTCCTCGGGCGGCATCACCATCGGCAGCGCGCCCTGGCTCGCCCACTCCTGGCGGACCTCGGGCCGGTTCTGGATCTTCGCGATCTCCGCATTGAGCCGGCTCACGATCGAGGGCGGCGTGCCTTTCGGCGCCAGGAGGCCGAGCCAGATCACGGCTTCGTAGCCGGGGACGCCCGCCTCGGCGATCGTCGGCACGCCGGGCAGCACCGACGAGCGCGCCTTGCCGGTCGTGCCCAGCGCCTTGACGCGACCGCTCTTCGCGTGCTCGCTCATCGTCGGCACCGCGTCGAACATCATCTGCACCTGTCCGCCGAGGACATCGGTGCGCGCGCCCGAACTTCCCTTGTACGGGACGTGGACGATGTCGACGCCCGCCATCGCCTTGAAGAGCTCGCCGGCCATGTGGTACGGGGTGCCGGGGCCGGACGACGCGTAGTTGAGCTTGCCGGGGCTCGCCTTGGCGATCCGGATCAGGTCGGCAAGGCTGTTGGCGCCGACCGAAGGGTGCACGACGAGCACGAGGTCCGAATAGTTGATCGGCGCGACCGGCACGAAGTCGCGCATCAGCTGGTAGGGCTTGTTCGGGATCAGTGTCTCGTTGACCGTCTGGGTGTTCGACATCAGCAGCAGCGTGTAGCCGTCCGGCGCGCTTTTCGCGACGGCGTCGGTGCCGATGATCGAGCCGGCGCCGGGGCGATCCTCGACGACGACCGGCTGCCCGAGCGCTTCCTGCAGGCGCACGCCGATGAAGCGCGCGTAGACGTCGGCCGGGCCGCCCGCTGCGAACGGCACGATGATCTTGATCGGCTTCGTCGGGTAATCCTGTGCGAACAACGGCGCGCAAGCCAGCGCAACGGCGACGGCGACCAACCTGACGATGGAACGCAGCATGTAGGACTCCTCCAGGACGCTATATCAACCCGCTTGCGGAATCGCCCGCACCGACAGCACGCCGCCGATCGCCGCGATGGCCGCGACGGCCGCTTCCGGCACGGGGCTGTCGACGTCGACGAGCGTGTAGGCCATCTCGCCGCGCGACTTGTTCACCATGTTGTGGATGTTGAGTCCCGCGCGCGCCATCGCCGTCGAGATCTGCCCCAGCATGTTGGGGACGTTCGCGTTGGCGATCGCCACGCGGTAGGGGGACTCGCGCGGCATGTCGACGTTGGGGAAATTGACCGCGTTGGCGATCGCCCCGTGTTCCAGATACTCGCGCACCTGATCGACGACCATCACCGCGCAGTTCTCTTCCGCTTCCTCCGTGGACGCGCCCAGGTGCGGCAGCGCCACGACCCCCGGCTCACCCAGCAGAGCCGCGCTCGGAAAATCGCAGACATAGCACTTCAGCCGCCGCGAGTGCAGCGCCGCACGGACCGCGGTTTCGTCGACGAGACCGTCGCGGGCGAAGTTGAGCAGCACCGCTCCGGCTTTCATGGCCGCGAGGCGCGGCGCGTCGAGCAGATGGCGCGTCGCGGCGACGAGCGGCACGTGCAGCGTGACGAAGTCGGACTGCTTCAGCAGCTCCTCGACGCTGTGGGCCTTGCGCACGCTCGACGGCAGGCGCCAGGCGGCCTCGACCGTGATCTCGGGGTCGAAGCCGATGACCTTCATGCCGAGCTTCAGCGCGATGTCGGCGACGAGACCCCCGATGGCGCCGAGACCGACGATGCCGAGCGTGCGGTGCGGCAGCTCGACGCCGGCGAACTGCTTCTTTCCGTCCTCGACCTGCCGTTCGAGATCCGGCGCGCCGGAGTCGAGCCCCGCCACGTAGCGCAGCGCCGGCACCACGTTGCGCGCGCCGAGCAGCAGCGCGGCGAGCACCAGCTCCTTCACCGCATTGGCGTTCGCGCCCGGCGCGTTGAACACCGGCACCCCGCGTTTGGTCAGCGTCGGGCACCGGAATGTTGTTGGTGCCCGCGCCCGCCCGGCCGATGGCCTTCACGCTGGCCGGGATGGCCATCGCGTGCATGTCGTGCGAGCGCACCAGGATGGCGTCCGGACGCTCGACGGACTTGGCAACCGTGTACCGCGCCTCGGGGAAGCGCTTCAGGCCTTGGCTGGATATCGGGTTGAGCGTGAGAATCTGGTAGCGGGAGGTCATCAGCCGTGCCGCCGCTCGAAATCCGCCATGTAGTTGACCAGCGTGCGCACACCCTCGATCGGCATGGCGTTGTAGATCGAGGCGCGCATCCCGCCGACGACGCGATGGCCCTTCAGCTGATCCATGCCCGCCGCTTTCGCGCCCTTGAGGAACGCTTCGTCGAGCTTCTCGTCCCGCAGGTGAAAGCGCACGTTCATCCGCGACCGGTCCTCCCTGCGCGCCGGGCTGCGATAGAACTGGGTCGTGTCGAGGTAGTCGTACAGCAGCGCCGCCTTGGCGATGTTCTTCTTTTCGATGGCCGGCACGCCGCCCTGCGCGAGCAGCCACTCGAACACCAGCCCCGCGATGTAGATCGCGTAGGTCGGCGGCGTATTGACCATCGAATCGGCCGCGGCCTGCTCCTGCCAGTGGAACGCGGACGGAGTGATCGGCAGGGCGCGATCGAGCAGGTCGCGGCGCACGATCACGAGCGTCAGACCCGCCGGACCGACGTTCTTCTGGGCGCCGCCGTAGATCACGCCGTACCTGGTCACGTCGATCACGCGCGACAGGATGTGCGACGACATGTCCGCCACCAGCGGCACGTCGCCGGTCTCCGGCGTCCATTGGTATTCAACGCCGCCGATCGTCTCGTTGGTACAGACGTGCACGTAGGCGGCGTTTCGGTCGAGTCGCCACGTTTCGCGCGCGGGCACGTACGTGAAGTTCGTGTCCTCGGAGGACGCCGCGATGTTCACCGTGCAGTATTTCTTCGCCTCCTTGATGGACTTCTTCGACCACTCGCCGGTGTTGACGTAATCGGCGGCGGTCTTTCCGCCAAGCAGGTTCATCGGGACGATGGCGTTCTCGGCGATCGCCCCGCCTTGGAGGAACAGCACGCTGTAGTCCGCGGGAATTGCGAGGAGCGTGCGCAGATCGGCCTCGGCCTTGGCCGCGATGCCGATGAATTCCTTGCCGCGATGGCTCATCTCCATCACCGACATGCCGCTGCCGCGCCAGTCGAGCATTTCGGCGGCTGCCTGGGCCAGGACCGCTTCGGGCAGCACCGCGGGGCCGGCGCTGAAATTGAAAACTCGCATGGGATTTTGGGGCGAACCTGCGTTCGCGTGTCATTGGTCGGACCTATAATTCTAGCAGGCTGCCCGTCGATCCCCACCCCGTGACCACCAACGCAACGCGTCCGCTCGAGGGCATCACCGTTCTGGACCTCACGAACGTGCTCGCGGGCCCGTTCGCGTGCTACCAGCTCGCGTGCCTCGGCGCGCGCGTGATCAAGGTCGAGAGCCCCGAAGGCGATCTCGCGCGGAAGCTCGGCGCCGACCCCGGGTATGCCGAGGCGGGCATGGGCATTTCGTTCCTCGCCGTCAACGCGGGCAAGCAATCGATCGCGCTCGACCTCAAGCATCCCGACGGCAGGGAAGTCTTTCTCCGCCTGGTCGCGCGCGCCGACGCGCTCGTCGAGAACTACCGTCCGGGCGTCATGGCGCGGCTCGGGTTCGACCACGCCACGCTTGCGCGCGGCAACGCGCGGCTCGTCTACTGCGCGATCTCCGGGTTCGGGCAGACGGGCCCTTTCGCGCATCGGCCGGCGTACGACCAGATCATCCAGGGCCTTTCCGGGGCGATGAGCATCACCGGCGACGCGCAAAGCGCGCCGCTGCGCGTCGGCTACCCCGTGTGCGACACGATCGGCGGGCTCACCGCGGCGTTCGCCGTCTGTGCGGAGCTCCTGCGGGCACGGGCGACGGGCCAGGGATCGTTCGTGGATGTCTCGATGCTCGACGCGACGCTCGCGACCATGGGCTGGGTCGTGTCGAATTACCTCAACGCAGGGGTCGTGCCGGTGCCGATGGGCAACGACAATTTCACCGCGGCGCCGTCGGGGACCTTCCGCACCGGCGCCGGTCTCCTCAACATCGCCGCCAACGAGCAGAAGCAGTTCGACGCGCTGTGCCGCCTGGTGGGCGCGCCGGAGCTCGCGACCGATCCGCGTTTCGCGGCGCGCGAGGCAAGAAAGCGCCATCGTGCCGAGCTCACGGCCGCGCTCGAGGTGAGGCTCGCCGCCCGTCCCGCGGAGGAATGGGAGGAGGTCCTCGTCGCAGCCGGAGTGCCGGCCGGCCGCGTGCTGACGGTGCCGGAGATACTCTCCCACGGACACGCGACGGAGGGCGACACGATCGCGAGCTACCTCGATGTCCCCGGCGCGGCGCGCCCGGTCCGGGTCGCGCGGCCGGGCTTTCGCGTGGACGGCGAACGACCGGCGGCCGCGGCCCCCCCGCCCACTCTCTCGGAGCACCGCGATGGGCTGCTCGCCGAGCTCGGCTATGGCCCGGACGCGCGCGCGGCGCTGGTCGCCGGCGGCGGCGTCCGCTAGCGGAGGCGACGCGATCCGGCTGCAACAGGACCGCGGGAAGGGTAAACTGTTGCCGCGGGCCGAGGGCGCCTCCTTACCAAACGCCGGAAGTCCAGATTCGCTTCATTTCGATCCATCCAGAAACAATTTCCTGCCGGAGGTTCCGATGACACACGTTCGACGCATTCTTGCGACCACCCGCCGCGCGCTCGCCTGCACCGCTATCGCTGCCGGCTTGCTGGCCACCGGCGAGGCCGTGGCGATCGACAGCCTGAAAATCCTGGTTCCCGCGGCACCCGGCGGCGGCTGGGACCAGACCGGCCGCGCGTTGCAGGCCGCGATGCAAAGCGACAACATCGTGAGCAAGATCACGGTCGACAACAAGGGCGGCGCCGGCGGCACCATCGGCCTCGCGCAGTTCGTGAGCTCCAGCAAAGGCGACCCCAATACGCTGATGTTGGGCGGGATGGTGATGGTGGGCGCCATCATCACCAACAAGTCGCCGGTCAATCTGTCGCAGGTCACGCCGATCGCCCGCCTGACCGGGGAATACCAGGTGGTGGTGGTTCCGGGCACGTCCAAGGTCCAGTCGCTGAAGGAGCTGGTGGCCCAGTTCAAGGCCAATCCGGGAAGCGTGGCCTGGGGCGGCGGTTCCGCCGGTGGATCGGACCACATCCTGGCCGGCCTGATCGCACAGGCGGCAGGCGTGGATCCGGGGAAGGTCAACTACATTGCGTACGCTGGCGGCGGTGAAGCCCAGGCGGCGATCATGGGCGGTCACGTTGCGGCGGGGATCAGCGGCTTCGGCGAATTCGCCGGGCAGATCAAGTCCGGCAAGCTGCGGGCGCTGGGCATTTCGTCCGACAAGCGCGTTCCCGGCATCGACATACCCACGCTCAAGGAACAGGGCGTGGACGTCGAGATGGTCAACTGGCGCGCGGTGTTCGCCGCCCCCGGGATCACCGACGCGCAAAAGAAGGACCTGGTCGACGTCGTCGCCAAGACGGTGAAGACGGCCTCGTGGCAGGACGCGCTGAAGCGCAACGACTGGACCGACATGTTTCTCGCCGGCGACGCGTTCAAGACGTTCATGGATACCGATACGCAGCGGATCGACAAGATCCTCGCGGGCCTGGGCATGAAGAAGTAGAGAGCATGACCGCGCGCGCGCCCGTCAACCCCGGCGAATTGCTGCTCTCGCTCGGGCTCGTCGCACTGGGCGCCTACGTGGTCTACGGCACCGGCGGCATTGCCGAGACCCAGAGCTATGCGAAGATCGGGCCGCGGCTGTTTCCCTACCTGATCGGCGCGGGATTGACCCTCTGCGGCGCGGTGCTGGCCTGGCACGCGCTGGCAGGGGGCTGGCGCAACGTTCCACTCGACCAGGAAGGGCATGACACGCCGGATTGGTCCGCCTTCGCCATCGTCAGCGCCGGCATCGTCCTGCACATGGTGGTCATCGGCTGGGCCGGGTTCATCATCGCTTCCACGCTGCTGTTCGTCCTGATCGCGCGCGGTTTCGGCAGCCGGCGGCCCGGGCGCGATGCGGCCATCGCGGTGTTGCTCGCCGTCGTCGTGTTCTTCATCTTCACGCTGGGCCTGGGCCTCACTCTGCCCAAGGGTCCCTTCGGAGGCGCGTAGTGGACACCTTCAGCGCCTTGATGTCCGGCTTCGCCGTCGCGCTGACGGCAACGAATCTGATGTGGGGATTTCTCGGCGTAACGCTCGGCACGGCCATCGGCGTTCTGCCGGGCGTGGGTCCGGCGTTGACGATTGCCCTGCTCCTGCCGGCGACCGCAAAGCTGGATCCGACCGGTGCGCTGATCATGTTCGCCGGGATCTACTACGGCGCGATGTTCGGCGGGTCGACGACGTCGATCCTGCTGAATACGCCGGGCGAATCGGCGACCATCATCACCGCGATGGAAGGCAACATGATGGCCAAGCGCGGCCGCGCCGGGCCTGCATTGGCGACAGCGGCCATCGGCTCGTTCGTCGCCGGAACCATCGCGACGATCCTGCTCACCGTGATGGCTCCGGTGGCGGTGGAATTCGCGTTGAAATTCGGGCCGGCGGAGTACTTCGCCGTCATGGTGCTGGCCTTCACCACCGTGTCGGCCGTCCTCGGCGCCTCGGCCGCGCGCGGACTGGCCAGCCTTTTTTTCGGCCTGGCGATCGGGCTCGTCGGGCTTGACAGCCAGACCGGCCAGGCACGGTTCACGCTGGGCATCCCCGAGCTTCTCGATGGCATCGACGTCGTCGTCGTCGCCGTGGGCCTGTTCGCGGTGGGCGAAACCCTGTACATCGCGACCTACCTCAACCGTCAGGTCGACAAGCTCGAGCAGATGAAGGGCTCGATCTGGATGAGCCGCGCCGACTGGAAGCGCTCCTGGAAGCCCTGGCTGCGCGGCACCGCGTTCGGATTCCCGTTCGGCATGATCCCCGCCGGCGGCGCCGAGATCCCGACGTTCCTTTCCTATGCGACCGAGAAGAAGCTCGCGCGGAATCCGGAGGAGTTCGGCAAGGGCGCCATCGAGGGCGTGGCCGGACCGGAGGCCGCCAACAACGCGTCGGCCACCGGCACCCTGGTCCCGCTGCTGACACTCGGCTTGCCGACCACAGCCACCGCAGCCATCATCCTCGCCGCGTTTCAGCAGTGGGGCCTGCAGCCGGGACCGCTGCTCTTCCAGACCCAGCCGGAGCTGATCTGGGGACTGATCGCCAGCATGTACGTCGGCAACGTCATTCTGCTGATATTGAACCTCCCGCTGGTCGGGATCTGGGTGAAGCTGCTCGAGATCCCGCGCCCGCTGCTCTACGCCGGCATCCTGATCTTCGCCACGCTCGGCGCGTATGGCCTGCGCAATTCGTGGTTCGACCTCGCGCTGCTCTACGGCATCGGCGTGATCGGCTTCCTGATGCGGCGCTACGACATCCCGGTGGCGCCGGTGCTCGTGGGCATGATCCTGGGGCCGCTCGCGGAGCAGCAGCTGCGCCGCGCGCTCGCCATCAGCCAGGGAGATCTTTCGATCTTCGTCACGCAGCCGATCTCGGCCACCGTGTTCGCGATCACGGCGCTGGTCCTCGTCGGACCGCCGATATGGCGCCGGATCGCGCGGCGGCGCGCTAGTCCCTGAAGCCCTTCATCCCCTGCAGCAGGCGGAAGAACTCCGCCCGCGTGTCGGAATTGTCGCGCAGGGTGCCGCGCAGCACCGAGGTCGTCATGTCCGACGCATGCTCGCGGACGCCGCGGTGGGTCACGCACATGTGCTCGGCCTTGACCACCACGGCAAGGCCCTCGGCGGCCGTTTCGGCTTCCACGAGGTCGGCGATCTGGATCGTCATTTCTTCCTGGATCTGCGGCCGGGAGGTGATCCAGTCGGCAAGCCGGTAGAATTTGGACAGGCCCAGGACGTTCTTGCCGGGGTAGATGCCGATCCAGCAGTTGCCGCGGATGTTCTGCAGGTGGTGCGCGCAGGTGGAGCGGACCGTGATCGGGCCGACGAGGTAGAGCTCGTCGTAGGATGTGACGTTCGGAAACGCGGTGAGGTCGGGCGACGGCGTGTAGCGGCCGGCGAAGATCTCGGCCACGTACATGCGCGCGACCCGCGCGCCGGTTTCCCGGGTGTTGTGATCGTTTGCCGTGTCGATGACGAGACTCTGCAGCAGGGCATCGACGCGCTCGGCGACTTCCTCGGTGAGCGCCTCCAGCTCGCCCGGCTCGATGCAGGCCGCGATATTGTCGTTGGCGCGAAAGCGTTGCCCGGCCGCCTTCAGCCGCGCACGGATCCGGTCGGAAGGCCTGGTCATGAACGTTTCCTTGTTCGTGGCAGTTTTCATCGTTCGATTCTAACCGGTATTGCGACGGGGCAATCCCGCGCCGCGGAAATGGTATCTTCCGGCAAGCGCTGTTTGCACTTGAGCGATACTGCCATCCCGCTGCAACCACGAGGAGTACCCCTTGCGACTTCTGATTGCGGGCCTCGCGCTGTTCCTGGGCACCCACGTGCTGCCCATGATTCCCTCGCTGCGCGCCGCGCTGGTGGCGCGCTGGGGCGAGCCGCGCTACAAGGGCATGTTCTCGCTGATCTCCGCGGTCGGGCTCCTGCTGATCGTGGCCGGTTATGCGGTCGCCGACGATCGCACGCGGCTCTTCGTGCCGTTCCCTGCCGCCCGGGCGCTCGCGCCCTTCGCGATGGTAGCGTCGTTCATCCTCTTCGCCGCCGCGAACATGCGGGGCCACCTGCGGCGGATCGTCAGGCATCCGATGCTGCTGGGCCTGCTGCTGTGGGCGTCGGTGCACCTGCTTGCGAACGGCGATCGCGCCGGCACTGTGCTCTTCGGCGCTTTCCTCGCCTATGCGATCGTCGATCTGGCTTCGGCCCTCCAGCGCGGCGCGGTCAAGGTGTTCGTTCCGTTGCCGAAGCACGACCTGATCGCCGTGGCCGGCGGTGCGGCGGTCGCGCTTGCGGTCATGACCTTCCATCGGATCCTGTTCGGCGTTCCGGTGGTCCCCTTCGGCGCATAGGCACCAGCGAAAAACGACACGCCGCGCGATGACGACAGATGCGAACGTGACTCCGGGCCGTGAATTGTCCGGGAAAGTCGTGCTGGTCACCGGCGCTGCGCGCAACATCGGCCGGGCGATTGCCCGTGCGCTTGCCGCGGGCGGCGCCAACGTGATGGTCAACGCGCTGCATTCGCGCGACGACCTCGACGCAACGGTTCGCGCCGTCGAGGCCGCCGATCGGGCGCCTGGGGCTGCCGGAGGAAGTGGCCGCAATGGTGCGCATGCTCTGTGGACCCGATGCGCGCTACATCACCGGACAGGCCATCCACGTCAATGGCGGAGGGTATATGCCATGATGGCGGATCGCTGTTTCTGGGAACTGAGCGAGGGAGGAGCGATGCACGACACGAGAAGACGCAATGTACTGAAGGGCCTCGCGGTGATCGCGATGCTCCCGGTCACACATCACGCGTATGCCCAGGCGGCCTACCCGAGCAAGCCGATCAAGATCATCGCGCCGGTGCAGCCGGGTGGCGGCGTCGATCTCGTCGCCCGCACGATCGCCGACCGGCTCGGGCGCGCGCTCGGGCAATCGATCGTCGTCGACAACCAGAGCGGCGGCGGTGGGGTCGTCGGATCGCTCGCGGTCGCGCGCGCCGCGCCCGACGGCTACACGCTGATGGTCGGCTACGTCGGCACGCACGGCACCAATCCGGCGGTGCGCAAGCTCCCCTACGATGCGATCAAGGACTTCACGCCGATCGCCATGGTGGGCGGAACGCCCAACATCCTGATCGTCCCGCCGACGCTGCCCGTCGCCACGCTGCGCGAGTTCGTCCAGTACGCCAAGGCAAATCCGGGCAAGCTTTCGTACGGCTCGGCCGGCCCCGGCACGCTCACCCATCTGGCGATGGAACAATTCAAGGTGGAGGCCAACCTCGACCTGGTGCACATTCCGTATCGCGGCATCGGCCCGGCGATCACCGACATCCTGGGCGGACAGACGCAGGCGCTCTTTCCGGGGCTCGCCGCCGCGCTGCCGCACATCAAGGCGGGCAAGATGCGCCCGCTCGCCGTGACGGGGAGCAAGCGCCATCCCCTGGTGCCCGACGTGCCGACCTTCGAGGAATTGGGTTACAAGGGCTTCGACGGCGTCCAGTGGTACGGAATCGTCGGCCCGGCCGGAGTGCCGGCGCCGATCGTCAAGCGCCTGAGCGACGAGATCAACAAGCTGCTGGAAAACCCCGAGTTGCGCGAGCGTCTTTCCGGGGAGGCCCTCGAACCGATGCCGATGTCTCCCGACGAGTTTGGCCGGTACATCCGCGACGACATTGCCAAGTGGACTCGTGTGGCCAAGGAACGCAACATCTCCATCGTCGACTAGGATGAACGGCCCCCACGCTCACTGCGTTCGCTGCCCCCCGCGGGGGCAGTCAGTGCCCTTCGGGCGGCCGGGCGGGCGGATGAACGGCCCCCACGCTCACTGCGTTCGCTGCCCCCCGCGGGGGCAGTCAGTGCCCTTCGGGCGGCCGGGCGGGCGGATGAACGGCCCCCACGCTCACTGCGTTCGCTGCCCCCCGCGGGGGCAGTCAGTGCCCTTCGGGCGGCCGGGCGGGCACTGAACATCCCCATGGCGCACAACCACCCGGTGACGGCGGACCAGAACGCGCCGCCCATCACGCGCATGCTGGCCGACTTCGTCGCGACACATCCGTCGCGGGGCTGGGATGCCGGCGTCGAGTGCGAAGCGCACCGGACGTTGCTGAACTGGGTCGGCTGCGCGATCGGCGCGTCGCGCCACGCCACGGTCGAGGCGGCGCTCGCGGCGGTGCGGGAACTGGCGCCCAGCGCGCAGGCGACGATCCTCGGGCGCAGCGAGCGCGTCGACATCGCGAGCGCCGCGATGCTCAACGGTATCACTTCGCACACATTCGACTACGACGATACCCACCTCCGCACAATCATCCACCCTGCCGGCCCGGTCGCATCCGCGGCGCTGGCGCTCGCCGAGCACACGGGCGCCAGCGGGCGGCAGCTGGTCGACGCCGTCGTGCTCGGCATCGATGTCGCCTGCCGTGTCGGGAATGTCGTCTATCCGGACCACTACGACCGCGGCTGGCACATCACCGGGTCGACTGGCATGCTCGGTGCCGCGGCAGCCTCCTCGCGCCTGCTCGGGCTCGACGCGCCAAGGACCACGATGGCGCTCGGCATCGCGGCGTCGCAGCCCATCGGCGTGCGCGAGCAATTCGGCTCGATGACCAAGCCGTTTCACGTCGGCGGCGCCGCGCGCGCGGGGCTGATGTCGGCGTTGATGGCGCGCCACGGCTATACGTCCTCGGCCCGCGCGCTCGAAGCGCCGCGCGGGCTGCTGCAGACCTACTCGACCAAGTGCGCCTGGGGCGAGATCGCCGACGGGCTCGGCCATCGCTTCGAGATCTCGTCCAACACCTACAAGCCCTTCGCCTGCGGGATCGTGATACATCCAAGCATCGATGGTTGCGTGCAGCTCGCCGCCGAGCACGCCCTGCGCGCCGACGACATCGCGCGCATCGAGCTCAAGGTGCACCCGCTGGTGCTGGAGCTCACGGGCAAGACGGCGCCGCGTACCGGCCTCGAAGGCAAGTTCAGCGTGTACCACGCCTGCGCGGCGGGAGTCCTGTTCGGCAAGGCCGGCGAAGCCGAATTCGCCGACGACGTCGTCGCGCGTTCCGACGTGATCGCGCTGCGCGATCGCGTGCGGGCGACGGCCGATGCGGCCATCGGCGAAGCGTCGGCCGAGGTGACGGTCATGTGCACGGATGGTCGCCGGTTCCGCACATTCGTGCGCCACGCGATCGGCAGCCTCGAGCGCCCGATGACCGATGCGGACCTCGCGCGCAAGTTCCACGACCTCGTCGACCCGGTGCTGGGGGCCGCGCGCGCGGCCGCCCTGATCGAGCAGTGCAGCGCGCTGGCCGCGTGCGACGACGTGCGTGCGTTCACTGCCCGGACGCGTGACTAGCGTGATCGGCGTGATGCGCCTCGCATCGCTCCTCCTGCCGGCGTTGCTCGCGACCGCCCTCGCAGCCCCATTGGGCGCGCAGGATTTTCCAAGATTCGGCGACGACCTGTACCGGCCCCGACTCCGTCAGCCGGGCAAGGACGTGATGTGGCTGCCGACGCCGGACGCGATGGTCGAGCAGATGCTCACGGCAGCGAAGACCACCAGCCGGGATGTCGTCTACGATCTCGGTGCGGGGGACGGCCGGATTCCTGTCGCGGCCGCGAAGCAATTCGGCGCCATCGCCGTCGGCATCGAGTACGACGGCGATCTCGCGGCGCTCGCGCGGCGCAACGCTGAGCGCGCGGGAGTCGCCGGCAAGGTGACGATCGTCCGGGGTGACATCTTCAAGGAAGATTTCTCGCGCGCAACCGTCGTCACGCTCTACCTGCTGCCGGACCTCAATCAGCAGCTCCGTCCGCGGCTGCTGACGTTGAAGCCGGGCACGCGCGTCGTCTCGCATGCGTGGGACATGGGCGAGTGGGAGCCCGACGCGACGTTCCGCATCGCCGAGAGCGAAGCCTTCCTGTGGATCGTTCCGGCACGGGTCGAGGGCCGGTGGATGCTGCAGGATGACGCAGGGTTCTTTTCCGGCGAGGTGGAGCTCACGCAGCGGTTCCAGCGTGTCGGCGGCACGCTCACGCTGCGCGGCAAGTCGCAGCCGCTGCTCGGAGCCTACGTCGAGGGCGAGCACCTCGGCTTCACCTTTGTCCATCTCGACGGCGGCGTGCGCACCGTGCGCGCGAAGATCGCAGACGCCGGCCTGTCGGGGGCGCTGAGCTTCGCGGGGAACGTCACCCCCGTCACCGGACGCCGGCGATGATACGATCGGGGCCTCGGCGCGCCGCCCCTGCCAGGCGCACCTCGATCCGGAGCCCATGATGCCAAAGCCACTTGCAAGGACGCCTGCCAGGCGCGCGCTCGCGCTCGCCGGTTTCGCGCTCGCCGCGCTCGTTGCCGGGACGCCGCACGCACAGGACTACCCCAACCGGCCGGTGAAAGTGATCGTGCCTTTTTCGCCGGGCGGCGCGGTGGACGGGCCCATGCGCGTGATTGCCCAGGAGCTCTCGAAGCGCCTGGGCCAGCAGGTCATCGTCGAGAACAAGCCCGGCGCCGGCGCGACGATCGGCAGCGATCTCGTCGCCAAGGCGGCGCCCGACGGCTACACGCTGCTGCTCGCCTCGCAGACCAATGCGATCAGCGCGACCCTCTATGCCAAGCTGCCGTTCGACCCGATCGAGGATTTCGCGCCGGTCTCGCTGCTCGGCCGGGAGCCGGGGGTGCTGGTCGTCAACCCGGCGTTTCCGCCCAAGACGTTCCAGGAGTTCGTCGCCTACGTGAAGGAGCGGCCCGGGCAGGTCGATTACGCTTCGTCGGGCAACGGCAGCGGGCAGCACCTGTTCGCCGCGATGCTGGCGTCGATGACCGGTCTCAAGATGAATCACATTCCGTACAAGGGAAGCGGCCAGGCGACGACCGACGTGCTCGGAGGTCAGGTGATGGTGTCGATTCCCGGAACCGCCGGCATGGTCGGGCACATCAAGGCGGGCAAGCTCCGGGCACTGGCGGTGACGGGCTCCCGGCGCTCGCCGCAACTGCCGGATGTGCCGACCGTGATGGAGTCGGGCGTGCCCGGCTACGAGGCCTATGTCTGGATGGGATTGCTCGCGCCCAAGGGAACGCCCGCGCCGATCATCGACCGGCTCTACCGCGAGTTGATGCCGGTGCTCGCGACGACCGAAGTGAAAAACTACATGGCGACCGCCGGCATCGAGATCGTCGGCTCGACCCCCGCCGAGTTCGGCCGTTTCTTCCGTACCGAGAAGGACCAGTGGGCAAAGGTCGTCCGCGAAACCGGCGCGAAGGTCGACTGAAGCGAAACCACGAGGAAACCGATGACCACGCAAGCAAGTGAAAGCGCCCTCGCCGACGCGCCGGTCGAGGGCATCGAACACTGGACCGCCAAGGCCACGCCCGATGGCGACATCCGGCTGTTCCTCTGGGAAAAGTACGTCGGCTCCCCCGCCGGGAAGCCTGCGGTGCTGTTCGTCCACGGCTCGTCGATGGCCTCGCAGCCGACGTTCGACCTGACGGTTCCCGGACGTGCGGATTCCTCGGTCATGGACTGGTTCGCGCGGCGCGGGTTCGTCTGCTGGTGCGTCGACCTGGAGGGCTATGGGCGTTCGTCCAAGTCGCGCGACATCTTCTGCGATATCGCCAACGGCGCCGACGATCTGGCGGCGGCCACCGACTACATCGCCAGCGCGCGCGGCGTCCGCACGTTCATGGCCTACGGGATCTCGTCGGGCGCGCTGCGGGCCGCGCTGTTCGCGCAGCGCCATCCCGACCGCATCTCGCGGCTCGCGCTCGACGCGTTCGTCTGGACCGGCGATGGGGCGCCGACGCTCGTGCAGCGCCGCAAGAAGCTGCCCGAGTTCCTCGCCAGCAAGCGGCGGCCGATCGACCGTGCGTTCGTCTATTCGATCTTCGAGCGCGATCATCCGGATTGCGCCGAGAAGCGCGTCGTCGACGCGTTCGCGGACGCGATCCTGGCACTCGACGACTCGATGCCGAACGGCACGTATATCGACATGTGCTCGAAGCTGCCCGTCGTCGACCCCACCCGGATCACGGTGCCGACGCTCGTGCTGCGCGGTCAATACGACGGCATCGCCGGCTTCGACGACCTGATCGAATTCTTCAAGCGGCTGCCCAATCCCGACAAGCAGTTCTCCGTGCTGGCGGGCATTTCGCATGCGAGCTTCCAGCAGAAGAACTACCGGCTCGTCTACCACATCCTGCACGCGTATTTCACGCAGCCGGCTCCGGCGTACGTCGGGCCGGCCCACGCCGCGGCGGCGCCGCCCGGCGGCCGCGCCTGACATCCGATCGCGCCGCCGCTGCCGTTGCCCTGGCCGCTTTCCCCGCTCGAAACGCTGTGGTGCGCCACCGCGCTGGCCCTGGGGTACACCGTGCGCGGGGTCGCCGGGTTCGGCTCGGGTGTCGTCGCCACGCCGCTCCTCGCGTTCGTGCTGCCCATGACGACGACGGCGCCGCTGATCACGCTGATCGGCTTCGTGGTCTCGGTGCGGCA
>CAVVUJ010000009.1:0-26568 GCA_963751405.1 uncultured beta proteobacterium
CCACCTCAAACAGCGCGTTCGTGATCTGCCCCAGCGAGCACACGCGCACGGTATCCACCAGCTCGGCGAACACGTTGCCGTTGTCGATCACGACCTGCTGCAGCTTTGCCAGTGCCGCCGGTGCTTCGCTCGCGTGCCGCCGGTGGAAATCCGCCAGCCGCGCGAGCTGCGACTGCCTTCTCCTCGTCGGTCGAGCGGGCGAGAGTGATCGTGGGCGGCGTCTCGTCGGCATGCGGATTGCGAAACGTGTTGACGCCGACGATCGGATAGCTGCCGTCGTGCTTGCGGTGCTCGTAGTACATCGACTCTTCCTGGATCTTGCCGCGCTGATAGCCCGTCTCCATGGCGCCCAGCACGCCGCCCCTCTCGGAAATCGCCTCGAACTCCTTCAGCACCGCCTCCTCGACGAGGTCGGTCAGCTCCTCGATGATGAAGCTGCCCTGGTTCGGGTTCTCGTTCTTCGTGAGCCCCCACTCGCGGTTGATGATGAGCTGGATCGCCATCGCGCGGCGCACGCTTTCCTCGGTCGGCGTCGTGATCGCCTCGTCGTAGGCGTTGGTGTGCAGCGAGTTGGTGTTGTCGTAGGTCGAGATCAGCGCCTGCAGGGTCGTGCGGATGTCGTTGAACGAGATCTCCTGCGCGTGCAGCGAGCGGCCGGAAGTCTGCGAGTGGAACTTGAGCTTCTGCGACCGCTCGTTCGCGCCGTAGCGCTGCTTCATCGCCACCGCCCAGATCCGGCGCGCGACGCGGCCGATCACCGTGTACTCGGGGTCCATGCCATAGCTGAAGAAGAACGACAGGTTGGGCGCGAATTCGTCGATGCGCATGCCGCGCGCGAGGTACGCCTCGACGAACGTGAAGCCGTTCGACAGCGTGAACGCGAGCTGCGAGATCGGGTTCGCGCCGGCCTCCGCGATGTGATAGCCGGAGATCGATACCGAGTAGAAGTTGCGGATGTCGTGGCCGACGAAGAACTCCTGCATGTCGCCCATCACCTTGAGCGAGAACTCGGTCGAGAAGATGCAGGTGTTCTGGCCCTGGTCTTCCTTCAGGATGTCCGCCTGCACCGTGCCGCGCACGGACGTGAGCGTCCAGGCGCGGATCTTCGCCGCCTCGTCGTCGGTGGGCTCGCGGCCGTTGTCCTGGGCGAATTTCTCGAGCTGCTGGTCGATCGCCGTGTTGACGTACATCGCGAGGATCGTCGGCGCGGGTCCGTTGATCGTCATCGACACCGATGTGGCCGGGTCGCAGAGGTCGAAGCCCGAGTAGAGCACCTTCATGTCGTCGAGCGTCGCGATGGACACGCCGGAATTGCCCACCTTGCCGTAGATGTCGGGCCGGCGGTCGGGGTCGTTGCCGTACAGCGTGACCGAGTCGAATGCCGTGGACAAGCGCTTCGCCGGCATGCCGTCGGCGAGCAGGTGGAAGCGCTTGTTGGTGCGGAACGCGTCGCCCTCGCCGGCGAACATCCGCGTCGGGTCCTCGTTCTCGCGCTTGAACGCGAACACGCCGGCGGTGAACGGGAAGCTCCCCGGCACGTTCTCCTTCAGCTGCCAGCGCAGGATTTCGCCGTCGTCCTCGAAGGACGGCAGCGCGACCTTGCGGATCTTGGTGCCGGACAGCGAGGTCGTCGTCAGCGCGGTGCGGATCTCCTTGTCGCGGATCTTCACCACGTACTCGTCGCCCGCGTACGCGGCCCGGGTCTGCGGCCACATGTCGAGGAGCTTCTTCGCGCGCGGGTCGAGCTTCGCGTCGCGATCGGCCGCGAGCGCGTCGAGCTCGGCGACGTCCTTCTTGCACTCGGCGGCAAGCATGGCCCGCGCCGCCCGCAGCTGCTGGCGCTCGCGCGCGATCCGCGTCTGCGTGGCGGCCCACTGGTGGTATTGGCGGAGCGTCTCCGCGATTTCGGCGAGATACCGGACGCGCGCCGGCGGCACGATGACGACCTGCGCGGTCGAATGTTTCGTGGCCACCGGCGCCAGCTTGCCGGGGCCGTGCTTCAGGCCCTTTTCCGCCAGCTTGGCGGCCAGCGCCTGGTAGAGCGCCGTCACGCCGTCGTCGTTGAAGCGGGCGGCGATCGTGCCGAACACCGGCATGTCGTCCGGCGCGACGTTGAACTGCTCGCGGTTGCGCTGGACCTGCTTGCGCACATCGCGCAGCGCGTCCTGCGCGCCCTTGCGGTCGAACTTGTTGATCGCCACGAAATCGGCGAAATCGAGCATGTCGATCTTCTCGAGCTGCGAGGCCGCGCCGAATTCGGGCGTCATCACGTACAGCGAAATGTCGACGAGCGGCGCAATCGCGGCGTCGCCCTGGCCGATGCCCGACGTCTCGACGATGACGAGGTCGAAGCCCGCCACCTTGCACGCGGCGATCACGTCGGGCAGCGCCCGGCTGACCTCGCTGCCGGCGTCGCGCGTGGCGAGCGAGCGCATGTAGATGTTCGGGTGCTCGATCGCGTTCATCCGGATGCGGTCGCCCAGCAGGGCGCCGCCGGACTTGCGGCGCGACGGGTCGATGGACACGATCGCGATGCGGAGCCGATCCTGCTGATCGAGCCGGAAGCGGCGGACGATCTCGTCGGTGAGCGAGCTCTTGCCCGCGCCGCCGGTGCCGGTGATGCCGAGCGTCGGCGTTTTCGCCTTCGCCGCGGCCGCCAGCAGCACGTCGCGCGTCTCGGCCGGAACGGTGCCGGCTTCGAGGCCGGTGATCATCCGGGCGAGCGCGCGCGTGCGCGCCGCGTGGCTGCCGGTGACGAGCGCGGTCGCGTCGGCGGGCAGATCCTGCGCGAGATCGACGTCGCATGCGGCGACGATCTCGGCGATCATCCCGAGCAGCCCCAGCCTTTGCCCGTCCTCCGGCGAGAAGATGCGCGCGACGCCGTATTCGTGCAGTTCCTTGATCTCCGCCGGGACGATCACGCCGCCGCCGCCGCCGAACACCTTGATGTGCGGCGCGCCGCGCTGGCGCAGCAGGTCGAGCATGTACTTGAAGAACTCGACGTGCCCGCCCTGGTACGACGAGATGGCGATGCCGTGCGCGTCCTCCTGGATCGCGCAATTGACGATCTCGTCGACCGACCGGTTGTGTCCGAGGTGGATCACCTCGCAGCCGGTCGACTGCAGGATGCGCCGCATGATGTTGATCGACGCGTCGTGGCCGTCGAACAGCGAGGCCGCGGTGACGAAGCGCACCTTGTTGGCCGGTTTGTAGACGAGCGGTGGAGGGCTCGTGTCGTTCATGGCGGGCTCCTGCGCGTGGACGGCGCGCGTGCGCGCCGCTCGCAAAGCGGAAAGCTTACCCCTCATCGGCGTTCGGCACCGCAACGACGAATCTACATGACGTTTACGTAAACGTCAATTGGCCCGAGGTTCGGCCAGGCAGCGCCCGCGCCCTGGTCCCTACGCGCCGGCAGCGGGCCCGCACCCCCGATCCCGGCGGGCCAATGCCGCTGCGCACCGATTCTGTGAACCGATCGCCCGGCCCGTGGTCCCACACTTCCCGTGACCGGCCCGAAGCCTGGCGCACGGCTATACTCCCGCGCGCCCCCGCTTTCATTCCGAGACTTCCGAGACATCCATGCCCCCGGCCAATCCCCGCCGAGCCTTCCAGCTCATTGTCGCTGCCGCATTCGCCTTCTTCGCCACGATCGCTCATGCCGCCCTGCCGCCCGGCGTCACGCAGGGCGCCTCGGTGGAGGGCATCACCGAGTATTCGCTCGCCAACGGCCTCAAGGTGCTGCTCTTCCCCGACGCGACCAAGCCGACGACGACCGTCAACGTCACCTATCTCGTCGGCTCGCGGCAGGAGAGCTACGGCGAGACCGGCATGGCGCACCTGCTCGAGCATCTGCTGTTCAAGGGCACGCCCTCGAATCCCAACATCTTCCAGGAGCTCGGGCGCCGCGGCATGCGGATGAACGGGTCGACCTTCTTCGATCGCACCAACTATTTCGAGACGTTCACCGCCTCCGACGAGAATCTCGACTGGGCGCTCGCGATGGAAGCCGACCGGATGGTCAACTCGTTCGTCGCGAAGAAGGACCTCGACACCGAGATGACGGTGGTGCGCAACGAATTCGAGAGCGGCGAGAACAGTCCGCAGCGCGTGCTCTGGGGCCGGCTGCAGGCCGCGGCCTTCGACTGGCACAACTACGGCAATCTGACGATCGGCGCGCGCTCGGACATCGAGAACGTCGACATCGGCCGGCTGCAGGCGTTCTACCGCCTGCACTACCAGCCCGACAATGCGGTGCTGATCGTGGCCGGACGGTTCGACCCCGAGCGCACGCTCGCCCAGATCGCGAAGACGTTCGGCCCGATTCCCAGGCCGGCGCGGACCCTGCCGGCGCTGTACACGAAGGAGCCGGTGCAGGATGGCGAGCGCACGGTCACCGTCCGCCGTGTCGGCGGGACGCAGTACGTCGCCGCGCTCTACCACACCGTGCCCGGCGCGCATCCCGACGCGATCGCCTTCGAGGCGCTGGGCGACGTGATGACGGTCGAGCCCGCGGGCCGGCTGTACCAGGCGCTCGTCGAAACGAAGAAGGCGACCGCCGTCGAGGCCTGGAACTTCGCGCTGGCCGACCCGGGCAACATCATCTTCTGGGCCCAGGTGCCGGCCACCGATTCGCTCGCCGCCGCCCGCGACGGACTGCTCGCCACGGTCGAGGGCGTCCGCGCGCAGCCGATCGCCGCCGCCGAGGTGGACCGCGTGCGCGCGAAGGCGCTGCGCCAGTTCGACGAAACGTTCAACGATCCGCAGAAACTCGGCGTGGCGATATCCGAGTCGATCGCGCTGGGCGACTGGCGGCTCTTCTTCCTGCAGCGCGATTGGTGGAGCAAGGTGTCCGCCGCCGACGTGCAGCGCGTGGCGCTCGAGTACCTCAAGCCGGCGAACCGCACGCTGGGCCAGTTCATCCCCGACGCCAAGCCCGATCGCGCTTCGGCGCCGCCCGCCGTCGACATCGCCGCCATGGTCAAGGACTACAAGGGCGACGCCAGCGTCTCCGCCGGCGAAACGTTCGAGCCGACGCCGGCCAATCTCGAAGCCCGCACGCAGCGGTTCACGCTGCCGAACGGAATGCGCGTCGCGCTGCTGCCGAAGAAGACGCGCGGCGGGACGGTGCAGGTCCAGCTGCGCCTGCATCAGGGCGACGAAGCGTCGCTCAAGGGCATGGCGCCGCGCGGCAGCATGGCGGCCGCCATGCTGGCAATGGGCACGAAGAAGCGCGACCGGCAGGCCTTCGAGGACACGCTCGACCAGCTCCGCGCGAAGCTCGCGCTCGGCGGCAGTGAAACCGAGACCTCGGCGCGCGGCCAGACCGTGCGCGCCCATCTGCCGGACTTCCTGCGTCTCGTCGCCGAAACGCTGCGGGAGCCGGCGTTTCCCGCGGCCGAGTTCGACAAGCTGAAGCGCGAGCAGATGGCCGCGCTCGAGGAGCAGCGGACCGATCCGCAGAGCATCGCCGATCGCGCGCTCCAGCGCTGGAACAACCCCTGGGTCAAGGGCGACGTCCGCTACGTTCCGACCTTCGACGAGGAGCTGGCCGAGATCAACGCGGCGACGCTGGATCAGGTGGCGTCGTTCTACACGCGCTTCGTCGGCGGCGCCAACGCGGAACTCGCGATCGTCGGCGATTTCGATCCCGACGCCATCCGCGCACTGGCCACCGAGCTGTTCGGCGCCTGGACGAGCCCGGCGCCCTTCGCGCGGGTGCCGAACCCCTTCCGCCCACCCGCACCCACGGTGCTCACCGGCGAGACACCCGACAAGGCCAACGCGACGCTGATGGGCCGCCTGCCGTTGCCGATCAACGACCGCAGCGAGGACCTGCCCGCGCTGCTCGTCGCCGACCGGGTTCTCGGCGCGTCGACCGAGTCGCGGATTCCCGGCCGCGTGCGCGAGCGCGAGGGCCTGAGCTACTCGATCCAGACGTGGCTCGCGCTGTCCAGCTTCGAGGAAAACACGCCGCTCTACCTGTATGCCATCTTCGCCCCCGAGAACCGGGAGCGGATCCGCGTCGCCATCGCCGAGGAGTTCGCGCGGGCGCTGAAGGACGGCTTCACCGCGGAAGAGGTCGCCGACGCGAAGCGCGCGCTGCTGCAGGCGCGCCGGATCGCGCGGGCGCAGGACAGCGCGCTCGCCGGCGGCCTCGTGCAGCAGGCTTACCTCGGCCGCACGTGGGAATACGCCGGCAAGATCGACCAGGGCATCGAGGCCGTGACGGTCGAACGGGCCAACGCGGTGTTGCGCAAGTACGTCGACGCCGCGGGTTTCGCGTGGTCCTACGCCGGAGACTTCGCCAAGCAGAAGTGACCGGATCGTCGACGCCCGGGCCACTGCTCGCCACTCACAACGCCGCCTCCTTGTACCGTCCGCGGAAGGGCAAGGTTACGGGTCGGCGGCTGGCGTTGATTCGTGATTGCTCGCACCCCTTGCCTTCGGCCGGGCCCCTGCTCGCCACTCACAACGCCACACTCATTCCGCCATCGATGGTGATGGACTGGCCGGTGATGTAGTTGGCGGCGGGGGAAGCGAGGAAGACCGCGAGGCCGGCGATCTCGGCCGGGTCGCCCCAGCGGCCCGCCGGCGTGCGCTTGCACACCCACGCGTTGAACTCCGCATTGTCGATCAGCGCGCGATTCATCTCGGTCGCGAAATATCCGGGGGAGATGGCGTTGACCTGGATGTTGTGCGGCGCGAGCTCGACCGCCATGCCGCGCGTGAGCTGCCGCACGCCGCCCTTCGCCGCCGTGTAGGGGACGACCGTGGGCCGGGCAAGGTCGCTCATCAGCGACGCGATGTGGATGATCTTGCCGCTCTTGCGCGCGATCATCCCCGGCAGCGCCGCCTGCGACACGAGGAACGGCGCCGTCAGGTTGGTGGCGATGATGTCGTCCCAGTCCTGCTGCTCGAAGTCGACCAGCGGGCCGCGCCTCTGGATGCCCGCGTTGTTGACGACGATGTCGAGATGGCCGTGCTCGCGTTCGATCGCCGCGACGCCGGCGCGCACAGCCGCGCCGTCCGCCACGTCGAAGACGCATTTCGAGGCGCGCACGCCGGCGTCGGTCAGGGTCTTGACCGCGGCATCGAGGGCTTCGGCTTTGCGGCCGTTCAGCACGACGGTCGCGCCGGCTTCGCCGAAGCCCCGGGCGATCGCGAAGCCCAGGCCGCGGTAGGCGCCGGTGACGAGCGCCACCTTGCCGGAGAGGTCGAACGGATGGGTGGTCATGACGGAGCTCCTGTGGCGATGAGGTCGGATGCGCGACCATTCTAGCCGGTAGGAGTGGACCGATGCAGTGCTACGCGTCCGACCCCGCTGCCTCGCGTTCGAGCGCCTCGACCATCCGCGCGACGCGCGCATCGAGCGTCTCGGTCGATAGCTCCTCGCGAAACATCTCGACCAGCAGCGGAAAGGCGAACGGCGTCGGCCGCGCCGGACGCGTCAGCAGGGCGCGGCTGCGGCGCAGGCGGGCGAGCGCCGCAGCGATGCGCGGCGCTTCGAGCCTGCGCTCCAGCACTTCGCGCACCGCCTGCGCCAGCAGCAGATTTTCCGGGTCGTACTCCGCGAAAACCTCGTAGAGCAGCGCCGAGGACGCCTGCAGGTGCCGCGCCGGATTGGGCTCGCCGGGATAGCCCTGGAAGACGAGACCGGCGATGCGCGCGATTTCGCGGAACTGCCGGCGGCCGAGCTCGGCGGCATTGAGGCCGGCCAGCATGTCCGCCTCGACGTCGGGTGCCGCGAGCAGGCGGCCCAGTTCACCCAGCGTCAGCGTGAGCGGGGTCGGCGACAGCAGCCCGAAGCCGTAGTCGTTCGCGGTGAGGCTGAACGTGCGCGCCGTCGCGCGCGACAGGCGGTAGGAGAACAGGGTGGCGAGGCCCAGGTGCGCGAGCCGGCCCTCGAACGGGTAGAAGAAAAGCGCGTGTCCCTCGCGCGTTGCGATCTGCTCGATCAGCCACTCGTTGGCGCCCGGGAGCGCCGACCAGCGCGCCTGGAGCTCGAGCAGCGGGCGCACGAGCTGCAGTTCGGGCGAGGCATACACGCCGGCCTTCGCCGCGGCAATGAGCTGCCGGGTCGCGTCGGCGAGCTGCGTGGACAGCGCCATCTGCCCGCCGGCCCAGCGCGGGACGAGCGCCGCTTTCGCCTTGGCCGGCTTCACCCACGCGGTGAGCTCGCGGACGCGGACGAACTCGAGCGTGCGGCCGGCGAAGATGAAGCAGTCGCCGGGCGCGAGGCGCGCGACGAATCCTTCCTCGACGTGGCCCAGCGCCTTGCCGGTCTTGAAGCGGACCGTGATCGACGCCTCCGACACGATCGTGCCGATGCCGATCCGATGCCGGCGCGCGATCCGCGCGTCGGGAACGCGCGCCACGCCGTCGTCGCCGATCACGACGCGCCGGTATTCCGGGTAGGCGTTGAGGCTCGCGCCGCCGTGCAGGACGAAGTCCAGCGCGAACTGCCACTGCGCATCGGGGAGTTTCGAATAGGCCTGTGTCCCGCGGATTTCGGTCAGCAGCTCGTCCGGCTTGAACCCGCCGCCCAGCGCGCAGGTGACGAGATGCTGGATCAGCGTGTCCTGCGGCGCCGCGACGGGCGTGCGCGCCTCGATCGCGCGGGCGGCGGCGGCCTCCCGCGCGGCGGCCGCCTCGACGAGCTCGAGCGCCTGCGTCGGCACGATGATGGCGCGCGAGGCCGCGCCGGGACGGTGCCCGCTGCGCCCGGCGCGCTGCATGAGGCGGGCCACGCCCTTCGGGCTGCCGATCTGCAGCACCTGGTCGACCGGCGCGAAATCGACGCCGAGATCGAGGCTCGACGTGCAGACCACCGCCCGCAGCCGTTCGTTGCGCAGGCCGTCCTCGACCCAGTCGCGCACCTCGCGCTCGAGCGACCCGTGGTGCAGCGCGATCGTGCCGGCCCAATCGGGCCGCGCCTCGAGGAGCGCCTGGTACCAGATTTCGGTCTGCGAGCGCACGTTGGTGAAGACCAGCGTCGACTTCGCGCCTTCGATCGCGCGGATCACCTGCGGCAGCAGTTTCAATCCGATGTGGCCCGCCCACGGAAAGCGCTCGATTCCGCGCGGCCGCAGGCTGTCGATCACGATCTCCTTCGCATCGAGCCCCTTGACGATGGCGGCGCACCCGATCGCCGCAGGCCCGACGAGACAGGCGAGCGCGTCGTCGAGGTTGGCGAGCGTCGCCGACAGCCCCCATACGCGCAGTCGCGGGTCGAGGCCGCGCAGCCGCGCGAGTGCCAGCTCGGTCTGCACGCCGCGCTTGGTCCCCATCAGCTCGTGCCACTCGTCGACGACGATCGCCCCGAGGTGCGCGAAGCGCTCGCGCCAGTCGGCGCGGGCGAGGAAGAGGGTGAGACTCTCCGGCGTCGTGACGAGCGCCGTCGGCAGCCGCTTTCCCTGGCGCGCACGCGCGGCGGGTCCGGTGTCGCCGGTGCGCACGTCGATGGTCCAGTGCGGCGCCAGAGCGGTCGCCGCCCGCGCAAGGGCGAGCCCGGTGTCCCCGGCCAGCGCGCGCAGCGGCGTGATCCAGAGGAGGGTGAGCGGCGGCGGGGCGTCAGCGCGAGCCGGCGGGGCCGAGCAGCATGGGGGGCAGCGCCGCGGCATAGGTCTTGCCCATGCCAGTGGGCGCGTGGACGAGTCCCGACGTGCCGCGGGCGTACGCGGCCCAGACCTCTTCCTGGAACCCGAACGGCGTCCACCCCTGCGCGGCAAACCACTCGCGTGCCGGCGCCAGCGGGTCGTCTAAGGCGTGGGCCGGACGCCCGGCGATGGCGGGTCCGGCGGTATTCTACGGCTGGCGGTGGGACTGCGGCATCACGGGGGGAGCGCCCGCCCCGGCCGCAGCAGGCGCGCCGGGACGTGGCGGCGAGGCGGCGGCGTTGGCACGACTTGTGCGTCGCAGGTCTGAACCTGCCAAGGTACCCGTCTCAATGTTTGGATTCCTGACACCCGCCCATCGGGGTGACCCGGGTCCGCTGGCCAATGCCGCCGCGGCGGACAAATATTGGCAATTGCTGCCGCGCAGCGATCCGGTTGCGGCGCAGCGAGCGATCTCCGAGGCGCTCGCCGACCTCGTCGTGCTGCGGGATACCGGGACGCGACCAGCTGGGCGCGTTGCTCGACGCTCGACCAGCGGTGCGCGCCCGCTGCGCAACACGCTGCTGGTCAACTACGCGATGCGCAACGCGCAGTTGCGGCCGCTCGAGAAGAGGTACTGGCGCTCTGCCGTCGACCTGAGCCAGTCCTTCGCCATGGCGTTCGAGCACTTCCTGCGCCAGATCCGCAACGAGCCCAACTCCGCGCGCCTGGCGGGAGTATGCGCCGCGGGCAACGCTGCGCCTGTTCAAGCATCGGCAGGTCGAATTCCTGCTGCGCCCGCTCATGAACTGCTCGGCGAATCCCGAGGGATGGGGCGAGCTCCACGAAGCGTACCGCTACGCGCAGATCGCGGGCTTTCTGCGCCAGCCCATAATGGTCCCGCGCAGCGGCGAAGAGTCCGCCCCGGGGGGCACGCTCGAGAGCCAGTACATCCGGGTCCTGCTGCTCGATGCGTTGAACGACGGGCAGTTCTCGCCGTACGACGCCTTCTGGCTCAGCCGTTTCATGCCGCAGTGGTGCGAGGCCGTGTCGCTGCGCGCGGATGCGCTTCCGCCGGCGAGGGCGACAGCGGCTATTTCGTCGTGGACCTGGACAGCGCGGAAGGATTGAAGCGCGCAACCGACCGCCGATCCGGAAAATGCGCTCGCACTCGATCCCGTCGCCGCTGCTGGCGCTGATCGAGGCGGAAATCGAGTCCTTGCGCGATCCCCGGCGGCCAGGCGAGCGTGCCGTCTTCGTTCGGCCGCGCCCGGCAGATGAGGTTGCTGCGCAAGGTCGCGGCGAACTACACGCCCAGACCGGAGCGGGTGAGCCGCCGCGGCGAGCGGAAGCCCTTGACGTCGACCGTGAAGGTCATCGTCGGCCTCGGACCCATCATGCGCATGCTGCGTTACGAGGAAAAGAGGAAGTTCGCCAGCCTGCCGACGGCCTGTGCCCGAAGTCGAGGAGATCACGATCACTGTCCAGGGTGGATACACGGAACCGCAGGACGGAGACACGCGCGCCGCCGTCGATGGGTCGCACGAGCCTCCTTCGACGTACGAATTCGGCGTGCCCCATCAGGTCTGGCAGATCAAGGACCGCAGCGCGTCGGGTTGCCGGCTGCGCGCGCCGGTCGGAGACGTCGGCCGCGTGCATCCGGGGGCGCTGGCGGCGATTCTCGACGACGAGACGATGCGGTGGTCGCTGGTGGTCGTGCGCCGGGTCAAGACCCGCATCGGCGACCGGGTCGACATCGGGGCCGAGTACGTCGGGCAAAGTCCGCGGGGTGTCACGATGGCAATCGCCGGGGGCGATCCTGCGTCGCCCGGGGCACCGGCAGCGGACCGGAGCGATCGCTTTACGGCCCTTTATCTGCGCGAGAGCACGAAACAGCCGGTGATGCCATTCAAGTCGCTCATCCTTGCGCCCGCGGCCCCAGGGGCGCCCGGTCCCTGACCTTGCGGTCGACGACGGCGGAATACTCGGTGCGACTGAAGGAGCCGATCGAGGAACAGGACGACTTCATCTGGCTGCCCTACGAAGTCCTCGGCCGGCGGCCGATTGTGCAGCCGTCGCCGAGCCCCCGGCGGACGGCGCGACGTCCGCTCCGGCCGCCCGCTGGTTCGCAGTCATCCGGCCTGAGCCAGGACACGCAGACGGACTGGCTGGCGCCGCCTCCCGACAGGCGCGCCGGCAGCTCCGCGTAACGCGGGTCAGTCCGCCGCCAGCGCGATCGCTTTCGCCCCGGCCGGCTGCGCCGCCCGGAAGGCGGCCTTGAGCTCGGCCTCCTTCGCCCTTGCCGCCGCGAGGTGGCGCTCCTTGACGTGGCCGAAGCCGCGGATGTGCTCGGGAATCTGCGCCAGCTCGACGGCGAGCGCATGGTTGTGCGGCGCGAGCGCGGCCAGCAGTTCGGCGATGAGCGTTTCGTACTGGCCGATCAGCGCGCGCTCCGTCCTGCGCTCGGCCGTCCGGCCGAAAACGTCGAGCGCCGTGCCGCGGAACCGGCGCAGCTTCGCGAGCACGCCGAACGCGCGCATCATCCACGGGCCGTACACGCTCTTCTTCGCCTCGCCGGTCGTCGGGTCGGGCTTGTTGAACACCGGCGGCGCAAGGTGGAACGTCAGCTTGTAGTCGCCCTCGAACTGCGCCGCGACGCGCGCCGCGAAATCGGTCTCGGCGTAGAGGCGCGCCACCTCGTATTCGTCCTTCACCGCGAGCAGCTTGAAGTAGTAGCGCGCCACGGCTTCCGCAAGCGCCGTCGCCCCGGGCAGCTTCGCCTGCTCGGCGTCGCGCACCCGGGCAACGACATCGGTGTAGCGCCTGGCGTAGGCGGCGTCCTGGTAGGCGGTCAGATAATCCGCGCGGCGGGCGACGGTTTCTTCGAGCGACGCCGACAGCCGTTGCGACTCGGGTCTCGCCGAAGGAATCGCCGCGGCCGTGACGTGCGCGGGATCGATGGCGGCGCGCCTTCCCCAGACGAAACTCTGCTTGTTCGACTCGATGGCCGTGGCGTTGAGCTCGATCGCGCGCATGAGCGCCTGCTCGCTGACCGGAAGCAGCCCGCGCTGGAAGGCGAAGCCGACCATGAACAGGTTGGTCGCGATCGAATCGCCCATGAGACCGGTCGCGAGCCTGGTCGCGTCGAGGAACTCGGCGTCGCCCGGCGCGACTGCGTCCTCGATCTCGCGCTCCATCGAGCCGCGCGGAAACGCGAGATCCGGATCGCGCGTGAAACCCGCCGGCATCACCAGCGCGGTGTTGACGAGCGCCTTGGTGACGCCCTTCTGCATCTTGGCCAGCTGCTCGTAGCCGACGCCGGTCAGGATGTCGCAGGCCAGCACGAGCTTCGCGTCGCCCGCGGCGATCCGGGTCGAGTGCAGCTGCTCCGGTGCGTCCGCGATCCGGACGTGCGAGACGACCGCGCCGTTCTTCTGCGCGAGTCCCGTCATGTCGAGCACGCTCACGCCCTTGCCTTCGAGGTGCGCCGCCATCCCGATGAGCGCGCCGATCGTGACGACGCCGGTGCCGCCGATGCCGGTGACCAGGATGCCGTAGGGCTCGGCCGTCGCCGGCACGCACGGGATCCGGCAGATCGGGAAAGGCGCCGGCCTCGGCCTTCCGCGGGCTTGCGCAGCGCGCCGCCCTCGACGGTGACGAAGCTCGGACAGAACCCCTTCACGCACGAGAAATCCTTGTTGCACGAGCTCTGGTCGATGGTGCGCTTGCGGCCGAACTCGGTCTCGACCGGTGCGACCGACACGCAGTTCGACTGGATGCCGCAGTCGCCGCAGCCCTCGCAGACGAGCTCGTTGATGACCACGCGCCTGGGCGGATCCGGGAACTTGCCGCGCTTCCTCCTCCGGCGCTTCTCGGCGGCGCACGTCTGGTCGTAGAGCAGCACCGTGCAGCCGGGCGTGTCGCGCAGCATGCGCTGGACGGCGTCGAGCTCGTCGCGATGGTGGATCGCGATCCCGGCGGCAAAATAGCCCGCCGGGTACTTGCCCGGATCGTCGGAGACGACGACGATCTTGGCCACCCCTCGGCCGCGACCTGGCTCGCGATGGCGGCCGGCGTGAGCGGACCGTCGAACGGCTGGCCGCCGGTCATCGCGACCGCATCGTTGTAGAGGATCTTGTAGGTGATGTTGACCTTCGCGGCGATCGCGGCGCGCAGCGCGAGGCTGCCGCTGTGGTAGTACGTGCCGTCGCCGAGGTTCGCGAAGATGTGCTTCTCGTCGGTGAACGGCGCCTGGCCGATCCACGGCACGCCTTCGCCGCCCATGTGCGTGAACGTCGACGTCTTGCGGTCCATCCAGATCGCCATCACGTGACAGCCGATGCCGGCCGTGGCGCGGCTGCCTTCGGGGACGTTGGTCGACGTGTTGTGCGGGCAGCCCGAGCAGAAGTAGGGAATGCGCTCGAGCGCGATCTTGGGTTTGGCGAGCGCCGCCTCCTTGGCGTTGATCCAGTCGACGCGCGCGTTGAGCTTCTCCACGGCGCGCGGGCTGAGGTCGAGCCGCCGGATCCGCTGCGCGATCACCCGCGCGATCATCGCCGGCGTGAGCTCCGCCAGCGCGGGCAGCAGCCAGTCGCCGTGCGGGCGCACCCATTCGCCCTTCTCGTCGAACTTGCCGACCACGTGGGGCCGCACGTCGTCGCGCCAGTTGTAGAGCTGCTCCTTCAGCTGGTACTCGACGACCTGCCGCTTTTCCTCGACGACGAGGATCTCCTCCAGCCCTTCCGCGAACTGCCGGACCCCCTCGGGCTCGAGCGGCCACGGCATCGCGATCTTGTAGACGCGAAGGCCGATCTCCGCCGCATCGGCGTCGGTGATGCCGAGGTCGGCGAGCGCCTGCCGCACGTCGAGGTAGCTCTTGCCGCTGGTGATGATCCCGAGCCGCGGCTTGGGCGAATCGATGACGATCCGGTTGAGCTTGTTCACGCGGCAGTAGTGCAGCGCGGCGTAGACCTTGTAGTTCTGCATCCGCGCCTCGGTGGCGAGGAACGGGTCGGGCCAGCGGATCGAGAGGCCGTCCGGCGGCAGCGCAAAATCGTCCGGGACGATGATCGGCGTGCGGTCCGGACCGATGTCCACGGACGACGAGGTCTCGACGGTGTCGGCGACGCATTTGAAGCCCACCCAGCAACCGGAATAGCGCGACATCGCCCAGCCGTGCAGGCCGAGGTCGAGAATCTCCTGCACCGACGACGGGTAGAGCACGGGCATCATCGCCGCGGAGAACTGGTGGTCCGACTGGTGCGGCAGCGTGGACGACTTCGCGCCGTGGTCGTCGCCGGCCAGCACCAGCACGCCGCCATGCTTCGACGCGCCGGCGTGATTCGCGTGCTTGAACACGTCGCCGCAACGGTCCACGCCGGGTCCCTTGCCGTACCACATCCCGAACACGCCGTCGTATTTCGCGCGCGGATACAGGTTGACCTGCTGGGATCCCCACAACGCCGTCGCCGCGAGATCCTCGTTCAGGCCGGGCTGGAACGTGATGTGCGCGCGCTCCAGGAACTTCTGCGCCTTCCACAGCGACTGGTCGAGGGCGCCCAGCGGCGAGCCGCGATACCCCGAGACGAAGCCGGCGGTGTTGAGGCCGGCCAGCGCGTCACGCTGGCGCTGCAGGATCAGCAGGCGGACGAACGCCTGCGCACCGGTCAGATAGACGCGGCCTGACTCCAGCGTGTATTTGTCGTCCAGCGAGACTTCACGCAGGGCAGGGGCGGCAGCGGCCATGACGGATGCTCCACAAAGCGTGTCCTGGGAACGCGCGATGACCCGGTAGGGCTCGCGACGCACGCGGCGGGAATCGTGTCCCCGGCGCGTTCGGGTTGGTTCGGGCGCGCAGTTTACGCCTGCACTCCGATCCCGGCAATTTACCGTGCGCCGAGCAGGGTCATTGCGGGACCGGCGCGGCCCGCGCGACGCGCAGTCCGATCACTTGTACTGCATGGTGCCGGGCAGCCACAGCGCGATCTGCGGGAAGAACATCACCAGCGCGAGGCCGAAGAGCAGAAGACCGACGTAGGGTGTCACGCCGGCGATGATGTCGCGGATCGGCGCCCGCGTGATGGCCTTGATGGCGAAGAGGTTCATCCCGACGGGCGGGGTGATCAGCGCCAGCTCCAGGTTGATCGTCAGCAGGATGCCGTACCAGACCGGGTTGATCTTGAGCGCTGCCAGCACCGGCAATACGACCGGCGTGGTGATGAGGATGATCGAGATCGTCTCGAGGAACATGCCGAGCACGAAGATGAGGACCATCACCGCCGCCAGGAAGCCGAGCTGCGACACGCCGTACTGGGTGACGAGATCGACCATCTGATTGGGAATCCGCAGCTTGGTCAGGACGTTTCCGAGCAGGGCCGCGGCGGCGAGAATCAGAAACAGCATGGCGGAGTTGCGGGAAGCGTCGACCGCGGAGCGCCACAGGTCTTGCCAGCCGAAATTGCGGTAGACGAACGCCGCGATCACCAGCGCGCCCAGCGCACCCGCCGCCGCCGCTTCGGTGGCGGTGAATACGCCGAAGTACATCCCGCCCAGTACCAGCGCCGGCAAGGTCAGCGACCAGAACGACTGGCGCAGCGCGGCCAGCACTTCGGGAAAGGTTGCCCGCGGCTCGGTCGCCACTGGATGGCGGGCAAATTTCATCGACGTCATGCAGTACAGCGCGAAGATTGCCGCAAGCATGAGTCCCGGCACGACGCCGGCCATGAACAGCGCGCCGATCGACGTGTCCGAAACGACGCCGAAGAGCACCATCGGCCCCGACGGCGGGATCAGGATGCCCAGCGTGCCGCCGCCGCCGACGACCCCATAGGCGACGCGCGGGCTGTACCCATACCGGATCATCAGCGGGATCGCCGCGGAGCCGATCGTAAGTGCGGTCGCGACGCTCGAGCCGGAGATGGCCGCGAACACCGTGCACGCGGCCACCGTGGCGACCCCGATCCCGCCAGGCAGGTGCCGCAGCAGCGTGTGCGCGGCGCCGAACAGATCGTCGACCACTTTGCCGCGTATCATGAAATGCGCCATCAGCGTGAACAGCGGGATCGACACCAGCAGGTACGTGTCGAGCTTGCCGAACACGAGATCGCCGATGCCGCCGAGGTTGCCTTCGACCCCGACGAGGAGCGCCGTCGAGAACAGCATCAATCCGGCGAACACCGGGACACCGGTGAGCAGCACGAGAACGAGGCCGAGCAGGATCAGTCCGAAGACCATGCGCTACTCGATCCCGGCAGGCGGATGGCTGCCGTCGGGTGGCGGCGCTTCGGGATTGCGCAGAGCCGAGGCAATGGCGACGAGCGCCGCCAGCAGCATCAGCGCGGCGCCGATCGGGATCAGCAGTTGCGGGATCCACATCGGCGTTGCCATGTAACCGTTGGACATGAGCCCCACCATCCGCGAAAACGCAACCATGTCGTAGCCTTCGATCGCGAGCAGCAGTGCAGAGAGCGCGACGGCTGCGAGCCCGGCGAGCAGCGTCAGCCGCTTGCCGCGTGCACCCAGGCGCTCGGTGACGAGATCCACGGCAAGATGCTCGCCTTCGAGCAGCGCATCGGCAGCGGCCAACATGACGCACGCGACCAGCAGATAGCCGACCAACTCGTCGACCCACGCGGCGGGCTGGTTCAGGAAATACCGCATGACGACCGAATACACGACCAGCGCGAGCGACCCGAGCAGCGAGATCGCCGCCAAGGCGATGCCCAGCATGGCGAGCCGGCGAACGACGCGATCGAACACGTCGGTCACTGGAGGACCTCGTCCGCGCGCAGCGGCACCAACGAGGGAATCATTTTCCGTCGCCCCCGTGCCACCCGCAGATTCAGATCTTCTTCATCAGCTCGATGATCTTCGGCCCGCCTTCCGGCGCGGACTTGACGAACGCGTCGACCACCGGCTTTTCCATCGCGGCGCGCCACGTCGCCTGCTCCTGCGGCGTCTGCACGTGCATCGTCATCCCCTTGCCGCCGAGGTCCTTCAGCGCATCCGCCGCCGTCTGCTCCGTCACGCCGATCGCGTCCTGCTCGACCTTGGCCGCGGCCGCCTCGATCGCCTGCCGGTGCGCGGGCGAGAGCTTGTTCCACCACGCGGGGTTGGCGAACATGTGGAAGTAGATCGTGAAGATCGGGCCGACGGTGCCGAACTTCTGGACCTCGTAGTACTTGCGGCTGTAGGCGGCCGAAAGATCGGTGAGCCCGGCGTCGAGCACGCCCGACTGCAGCGCCTGGTAGACCTCGGAGCCGGGCATGGCGGACGGCGATGCGCCGACGGCCGTCAATGCGTTGTCGGTCAGCGTATTGAGGCCACGGATCTTGACGCCTTTGAAGTCCTCGAGCGCGACGATCGGCTTCTTGCCCGACGTGACGATCGTCTCGCGGGTGATGTAGAGCCAGGCCACGCTTTTCACGCCGCGCTGCGCGAGCTTGTCGTCGAGGTAGCGGCGCGCCTCCGAGGCGGGGAAGCGCTTGATCCGCTCGAGATCGCCCATTGCGTAGGGGATGAGCGTTGCGCTCATCTCGGGGATCGTCGTACCCCACTGGAAGTTGACGCTCATCGCTGCCTCGATCGTCCCGCGCGCGACCTGCGGGAAATTCTCGGCCGCCTTGGCGAGCTGCTCGGAGCCATAGAGCTGGACCTCGACCTGGCCGTTCGTGCGCTGCTTGACGTCGGCCGCGAAGCCTTCGAGCAGTTTGGTCATGTGGTGCGCCGGCGGCACCTGGTGCGAGATGCGCATGACGACCGGTTGCTGCGCCGTGGCATGCACGCCGACGGCAAGCGTGGCGATGGCGAGCAGATTGCGGATGGACGAGAGCGGCATGGCGTTTCTCCTGGCGATGGGGAATCGATTTTTCTGAAAGTCGATGCTCAGCGGGGCTTGTGGCGCGCGACGAGGGCTTCGGCGTACTCCTGCAGCGCCGCCTCGCGCTGCCTCTGCGCCGGCAGTCCGACGAGATCGTTGAACGCGTCGAAGGCGAAGAGGCGCGGCAGGAACGCCTCCGTCGTGCCGGTGCGCCTGATCGTCGCGAACAGTTCGGCGAGCGCGTGCGCGACGGCGTAGGTCGCGGCCACCGGGAACACGACCGCCGCGTAGCCGAGCGCCTGCAGTTCGGCCGCCGGCAGCAGTGGCGAGCGCCCGGTTTCGACGTTGTTGGCAAGGCACGGACCCGGCACTTCGGCGCAGATGCGGCGCATCTCGCCGATCGTCGTGGGGGCCTCGACGAACAGCAGGTCGGCGCCCGCGTCGCAGGCGAGCTGCGCGCGCGGCGATCGCGTCGTCGACGCCGTTCACCGCGAGCGCGTCGGTGCGCGCCATGATGACGAAATCGGGATCCTCGCGCGCGTCGAGCGCCGCCTTGATCTTCGCGATCCATTCGACCGGCGGCACGACGGCCTTGCCGGTCATGTGCCCGCAGCGCTTGGGAAACACCTGGTCCTCGATGAAGAGGCCGGCCACGCCGGCCTTCTCGTAGAGGCGCACCGCGCGGGCGACGTTGGTCACGTTGCCGAAGCCCGTGTCGGCATCGGCGAGCATCGGCAGCGCGGTCGCGTCGCAGAAGCGCGAGTACATCTCGGCGAGCTCCGTGAGCGACAGCTGGGAGGAGTCAGGGCGCCCGAGCAGCGTCGCCGTCGCGCCATAGCCGCCGGCGGTCAGCGCGGCGAAGCCCGCCGCTTCCGCCAGGCGCACGCCCAGCGCGTCGTGGACACCGGGGAGCACGAGGATCTCGGGCGCGGCGATCAGCTGCTTCAGGCGGGTGGTCTTGCGCAAGGGGCATCCTCCGCGGCGGCGGCCTTTGGTCCGCGCCGAGCCGGCATTCTCCCACAGTCGTATGCGGCGACGGCCGGCCGCACCGGTAGAATGCGCGGCCCGACGTCGCGGAAAGCCGCTCATGCATGCCGAACTCCTGCCGTCCATCGAACTCGAGGTTGGGCCCCATCCCGACGCCGCCGTCATCTGGTTGCACGGCCTCGGCGCCGACGGCAACGATTTCGTCCCGATCGTCGAGGAGATGCGGCTGCCGTCGTCGCTGTCGATCCGGTTCGTGTTCCCGCACGCGCCGGTGCGTCCGGTGACGCTGAACAACGGATTCCGGATGCGCGCGTGGTACGACATCGCGCCGGGCGACATCACCAATCGCGCCGACATCTCCGGCGTGCGCGCATCGCAGGCGCAGGTCGAGGCGCTGATCGCGCGGGAAATGGCGCGCGGCATCGCGGCAC
This sequence comes from uncultured beta proteobacterium, assembly GCA_963751405.1. Classification (GTDB taxonomy): domain Bacteria; phylum Pseudomonadota; class Gammaproteobacteria; order Burkholderiales; family Casimicrobiaceae; genus CAIWHR01. The sequence goes on from CAVVUJ010000009.1 coordinate 19,830, forward strand.
GGCGGATCGTCCTGGCCGGGTTTTCGCAGGGTGGTGTCATCGCCTTGCACACCGGTTTGCGTCATGCCGAACGGCTGGCCGGCATCGTGGCGCTGTCGACCTACGTCGTGCTGCCGGATCTGCTCGCCGGCGAGGCAAGCCCCGCTAACCGCGACGTGCCGGTCTTCATGGCCCACGGCACGGCCGATCCGATGGTGCGCCTCGAATGGGGTGAAGCAGGGCACCGCGCGCTCGTCGCTGCCGGCTACCGCGTCGAATGGCACACCTACGCGATGCCGCACTCGGTCGTGTGGGAGGAAATCGAGGCCGTCAGCGCGTTCCTCGCGCGCGTGCTGGCCTGACAACAGGGGCGGACCCCAATTCTCCGTTCAAGGCGGGGCAGCAGTGAAATCGGGAAACAGGGGTCGGTCCCCGTTGTTCCGATTTCACCGGCCCGGTTTCGGCTTCGGCGGCCCGCGCTTGGGCGCGATGCCGCGGCGCTCGAGCGCATCGCGCAGCAGGAACTCGATTTCGGCATTCACGCTGCGCAGCTCGGCCTGCGCCAGGCGCTCGATGGCCGCCCATACGCCGGGGTCGACGCGCAGCAGGAACGCCTTCTTGTCGGCCATGGACGGTTGCGGAACGGAAAAATAGGGGCCCGCCGGCGCGGGCGCGCCCTGTCGGCACGGGCGCGATCAGCGCCGCGTCAGGCAGCCGCCGAGTATGCCGAGCGCGAGACCGAGCGCCAGTCCCACCGAAGCGACACCCAGCGCCATGCCGATCGCGGTGCCCGCGGCGGTGCCCGCCGCGATCCAGAATCCGCCGTTCCGCGCGAGTGTGTTCATGGCCAGGCCTCCATGGGCATCTGCCGGACGCACGGTGCGTCGCGGCTTATAGCAAAATGATATCATGAAAATATCATCTGCTGTCAAGCGCTTGCTGCGGGCAGGGCGGCGCGCGGCCCCGGGCCGGGGCAGCGCGTGCAGAAGGCGAGCCACGACCGGTGCACACCGGTTTCGCGAGTGCGAACGGGTGGCTGGGGGCGCCAATCGAGTCGCTGGACGACGGACAGACCGGGTGGGTGCGCGGGTGACGAGCCTGCCTCCCGGCAGGCTGCCCGCGGTCAGCCTTTCGACTCGAACTTGAGCGACGCCGAGTTCATGCAGTAGCGCAGGCCGGTCGGGTCCGGCCCGTCGTCGAACACGTGGCCGAGATGCGCGTCACAGGCGGCGCAGACAACCTCGGTGCGGCGCATGAACCAGCTCGTGTCGTCGACGCTGCAGACGTTCGCCGGGTCGATCGGCGCATAGAAGCTGGGCCAGCCGGTGCCGGAGTCGAATTTCGTCCCGGCGTCGAACAGCGGCATGCCGCAGCAGACACAGTGGTAGGTGCCTGCGGCGTGGTTGTCCCAGTCCTTGCCGCTGAATGCGCGCTCGGTGCCCTTGCGGCGGGTCACCTTGAATTGTTCCGCCGTCAACTGGGCGCGCCACTCGGCGTCCGATTTCCTGACCTTGTCGACCATGTCCGCTGCCTCCTCGATGCAATGACCTGCCGGACAGTCGCGCCGGGCTGCCGTCGCCTCACGGTCCAGCGGGCCTCGTCGATGCCGGGCCATCCAGTATAGTTGAGGCTTTCCCGAAGGCTGCCCGCGTTGGATACCTTCCGTCCCGAGTCGTTGCGCCGCGACGCCAGAGTGATCGGCGTCGTCGGCTTCGCGCACCTCGTCTCGCACTTCTTCCAGCTGGCGCTGCCGCCGCTCTTTCCGCTGCTGCGGGCGGAGTTCGGCACGAGCTACGCCGTCCTCGGCACGCTGGTCGGCGTCTACTACGCCGCGAGCGGCATCACGCAGTTCGTGTCGGGGTTCGCCGTCGATCGCGTCGGCGCGCGTCCGGTGCTGCTGGCGGGGTTGGCGCTTGCCGCGGGTGGGACGATGCTAGCGAGCCTCGTCCCCGGCATCGGCTGGCTCTTTCCCGTTGCCGTGCTGATGGGCATCGGCAACGGCGTCTTTCATCCCGCCGATTTTGCGATCCTCAACGCCAACGTCGCGCCGCGGCGGCTGGGCCATGCGTACAGCTCGCACGGCATCGGCGGCAACCTTGGCTATGCCTTGGCGCCGGTGGTCAGCTTCGCGCTCGGCTCGGCATTCGGCTGGCGCTTCGCGCTGGCGGCGATGGGAGCGCTGGGGCTGGTCGCGCTCGGCGCCATCGTCACGCAGCGCGCGCTGCTGGTCTCGCACCGGGCGGTCGACGCGCATCTGCAGACGCTGAAAGGAAGCGCCGCGCTGTTCCTGCAACTGCCCATCGTGCTGTGCTTCCTCTACTTCGTGTTCAACACGATTGGGGGGCTGGGCCTGCAGACATTCATCCCGACCGTGCTCGAACTCGGCTTCGACATCGGCCTGGCGCTGGCGACCTCCGCGCTGACGGCGTACCTGCTGGGCGGCACCGCAGGAATCCTCGCCGGCGGATTCCTGGCGGCGCGGACCGCGCGGCACGATCGGGTCGCGGCCACCGGGATGGCGCTGGGCGCGGCGGTGCTTGCCGTCGTCGCGGCTGCGGGAATTGCGCCGGCGCTGCTGCTGCCGGTGTTCGCGCTCATCGGATTTGCACTCGGCTCCACCGGTCCGTCGCGTGACCTGATCGTCCGCGGCGCGACGCCCAAGGGTGCCGCGGGGCGTGTCTACGGCTTCGTCTATTCGGGGCTGGACCTCGGCGGCATCATCGGACCCGTGGCCTTGGGCGTTCTGCTCGATCACGGTCACCCGCGGGAGGTGTTCTACGCTGTCGCAGCGTGCTACGTGGTGGGCATCGGCACCGTGTTTCGCGTGCGGCGCGCCGCATCGGGTCGAGCGGCGTTGGCCCGTCAAGTTACCTGAACCACAAGGTGCCCTGAAGCCATGGATCTCGGAATCGCCGGAAAGCGTGCACTGGTCTGCGCTGCGAGTCGCGGCCTCGGGCGCGGGTGCGCGCAGGCGCTCGCGGAGGCCGGCTGCGACGTGACGATCGTCGCCCGCACCGAGGATGTGCTGCGGCGCACGGCCGGGGAAATCGGTGCCCGCACCGGCCGGCCGGTGCACTGGGTCGCGTGCGACATCACGACGCCGGAGGGGAGGGCCGCGGCGCTCGCGGCCTGCGCGGAGCCCGACATACTCATCAACAATGCCGGCGGACCGCCGCCGGGCGATTTCCGCGACTGGGATCGCGCGGCGTGGATTCGCGCGCTCGACGCCAATATGCTGACGCCGATCGAGCTCATCAAGGCGACGGTCGACGCGATGATCGCGCGGAAGTTCGGCCGCATCGTGAACATCACGTCGTCGGCGGTGAAGGCGCCCATCGACATCCTCGGGCTCTCCAACGGCGCACGCTCGGGGCTCACCGGTTTCGTCGCCGGGCTCGCGCGCAAGGTCGCTTCCCACAACGTCACGATCAACAATCTGCTGCCCGGCTCTTTCGACACCGACCGCCTGCGGACGACGATGGAGGGGCGCGCCAAGGCCGCCGGCAAGTCGCTGGCCGAGGTGATGCACGCCGGAGCCGCTGCCGTTCCGGCCGGGCGCTTCGGCCAGCGCGACGAGTTCGGTGCCGTCTGCGCGTTTCTCTGCAGCGCCCATGCCGGCTACATCGTCGGCCAGAACATCCTCCAGGACGGCGGCGCCTACCCGGGCACGTTCTGACGATCGACATCGCGACCCGGACCTCGAGCATGATGGATATCCATGACGGGACCGCGTCCAATGGTCACACGTTGATGAAATCCGGCGCGACCCCGTTCGGGCAGGAAAAGGATCCCGTAATCTAGCAGTGCGAACCGGCGCCGCGCGCCGGGCACCAAGGAGGACGCCCATGGAACTGCCGCACAACGCATTCAAGCAAGCCATTCGCGAAGGCCGGCAGCAGATCGGGCTGTGGTCGAGCCTGTCGTCGAATTACACGGTGGAACTGATCGCCGGGGCCGGGTTCGACTGGATCCTGCTCGACACCGAGCACTCGCCCAACGATCTCGAATCGGTGCTGACGCAGGCGCAGGCAGCCGCGGCCTACCCGACCAGCACGATCGCGCGGGTGCCGTGGAACGACATGGTCACGATCAAGCGCTTTCTGGACATAGGAATACAGACGCTGCTGATCCCGTATGTGTGCACGGTGCAGGAAGCGAAGGACGCGGTCGCCTATACGCGTTATCCGCCGGCCGGCATGCGCGGTGTCGCGGGCTCGACGCGCGCGACCCGTTTCGGGCGCGTCGCGGATTACGCCCGGCGCGCGCACGAGGAGCTCTGCGTGCTGGTGCAGGTGGAGACACGGGACGCGCTCGAAGAGCTCGAAGGCATTTGCGCCGTCGAGGGGGTCGACGGCGTCTTCATCGGCCCGGCCGACCTGCACGCGTCGATGGGCTATACCGGCGAAACCAGCCACCCGAAGGTCGTGCCGGTCATCGAGGACGCGATCCGCCGCATCGCGAAGTGCGGCAAGGCGCCGGGCGTGCTCGCCTTCCCGGAGTCCGACCTCCGCCGTTACATGGCGGCCGGCTCGCTGTTCACGGCCGTCGGCGCGGATGCGGGGATCCTCGCCCGCGGCGCCGAAGCCCTCGCCGCGAAATACAAGGACAAGGGCTGAGCCTCGCGTTTCGGGTGCCGGGGGGCGATCCCTCTGTTGCACATCCGGCGCGGCCCCGCACAAAGGAACCAACGATGACTGACTCCGAAGTGAAGATCGACGTCCACCGCGGCCTCCAGGGCGTCTATTTCGACCGCTCGCGCGTGTGCTTCATCGACGGACGGGCGGGCGAGCTCCTGTATCGCGGCTATTCGATCCACGACCTGGCCGAACACTCGACTTTCGAGGAAACCTGTTATCTGCTGTTGAAGGGCGAGTTGCCCACGCGGGCCGAGCTCGAGGCGTTCGACGCGGAGCTGAAAGCCGCGCGCGCGCTGCCGGCGGGCGTTCACGACATCATCCGCACGGTGCAGGGCGCGCACCCGATGGACGTGCTTCGCACCGCGGTTTCGGCACTCGCGGCGTTCGATCCCGACGCCGCGGACAATTCGGCCGCGGCGACGCTGCGCAAGGGCATCCGCCTCACGTCGCAGGTGCCGATGCTCGTCGCCGCGCACGACGCCATCCGCAACGGGCGCGCGCCTGTCGCGCCCGATCCGCGCCTCGGGCACGCCGCCAACTTCCTCTACATGCTGAAGGGAACGGCGCCGAGCGCGGATGCGGCGCGGCTCATGGATGTCGACATGATCCTGCACGCCGAGCACGGCTCGAACGCCTCGGCGTTCACGGCGCGCGTCGTCGCCGGGACCCAGGCGAACCTGCACGCTGCGATCACGGCGGCGATTGCCGCGCTGTCCGGGCCGTCCCACGGCGGCGCGGCGGAGAACGTGATCCGGATGGCGCAGGAGATCGGGGAAGCCGCGATGGCCGCCGATTACGTCAAGAAGAAGCGCGCGAACAAGGAGGCGGTGATGGGCTTCGGGCATCGCGTGTACCGCGCCGAGGACCCGCGCGCGCGCCACATGCGTGCCGGCGTCGAGAAGCTCTCGCGCGAGATGGGCCAGCCAAAGTGGTACCAGATCCTCGAGGCGCTGGTCGAGGTGATGAAGCCCTACGCGCGCCACGGCGTGAACGTCAACGTGGACTTCTACGCCGGCGTCGTCTACTTCCTGAACGGCATCGCCGAGGACCTGTTCGTTCCGGTGTTCGCCGTCGGCCGGGTTCCGGGCTGGACGGTGCAGGTGCAAGAGCAGATGGAGAACAACATCCTGATCCGGCCGCTGACGCTCTACAACGGTCCCGCGCTGCGCGACTACGTGCCGATCGACGCGCGCTGATCCGGCTCGCCGCACTGCGCGAGCACGACGGCCGTGGTCGCGACGATGTCCTCGACGCAGGCGCCGCGCGAGAGGTCGCTCACCGGCCGCGCGAACCCCTGCAGGATCGGACCGACGGCGCTCGCGCCGCCGAGGTGCTGGGCGAGCTTGTAGGCGATGTTGCCGGCATCGAGGTCCGGGAAGACGAGCACGTTCGCGCGCCCGGCGACAGCGCCCGCATCCTTGAGCTTCTTCGCGGCGACGGCCGGGCAGAGCGCCGCGTCGGCCTGCAGTTCGCCGTCGATCGCTAGCGCTGGTGCACGTTGCCGCGCGATCTCGAGCGCCCGCACCACCTTGTCGACGTGCGCGTGCTTCGCACTGCCCTTGGTCGAGAACGACAGCAGCGCGACGCGCGGCTCTGCGGCGAGAAGCCTGCGGGCGCTTGCCGCCGACGCCAGCGCGATGTCGGCCAGCTCGTCGCTCGTCGGGTCGGCGTTCACCGCGCAATCCGCGAAGACCAGGACGCGTTCTCCGAACGTCATCAGGAAAAAGCTCGACGGCGTCGCGATTCCGGGCGCGAGGCCGATCGTGAGCATGGCGGCCTCGATCACGCGCGCCGTCGGGTTTGCGGCGCCGGCCACCATGGCGTCGGCGTCGCCCGTCCTGACCATCAGGCCGGCGTGGAACAGCGGCTTCGCGGCGAGTCGGCGCGCCACCTTCGGGTTCGCGTCGGGTCGGCCGGCAAGGTAGGCAGCCGCATACGCGTCGAGGCGTTCGCTCGACTCCGGATTCGTCGGCAGGACCGGCACCGCGAGGTCGAGGTCGCGCAGGCGCTGCGCCGCGGCCACGATCCGGTCATCCGCGCACTCCGGGAACACCACGCGCAGTCCGCGGCCCCGGATCCGGGCGAAGCAGGTCGCGAGAGCGCTCACCGCGGCCATCCGGACG